>DIXO01000066.1 GCA_002428735.1 Syntrophaceae bacterium UBA6078
AAGAGAACAAAAAGAGAAAGGCAGCGTAAGTCCGCCGCTCATCGTTCCTTCAGAAAGGCTGCTTCAGTCACCGACTTCCGCAGCCTTTCTGACCGATACAAAGCGGACAACTCATGTGCTACAAAACCGGACAGTTCTATTTGCTCTTGACATTATCTTTCCGATTATTATATGATAGTAAGCGGAGATAAAACGAACTACCCCAGTGCATATGTACACTCTCTACCAAACTCTACCACTCTCAAGAGTTTTTGATATCATTCAACTTTTACGGGTAGAGAGCTGTCCAAACCTTCCAACTCTCTACCCGTGTATCAGAACAGAGGCTTTTAGAGAACTGGAAGGGGGGTACCCATGTGCAGAAAGCCTACCAAAGCCTACCACTCCCAAGACATATTGATATCGTTGATCTTTTTCAGGTAGGCTTTCAGGTAGAGAATTATCAAAGCCTACCAACTCCCTACCTGCATGCCCTATCGATGAAACCGGCCTGTTTTCTTTTGCTCTATATGGGTTTGAAGCATGGCGTGTTACAGATAACGCCATGCTGTTTCTCCGCATTAACGAAACGGTGACCTTTGTTTGTTGACGAGTATATACAATTGCACATTGATTTGTCCTCCCTCTTGCCCGAGCTCGCGGTCTCTCTGCCGGGCCGCTCCTCGGTTCATGATCCCCAAAGCCGGAGTCTATTTGTTCAAATGTTTTTGGATTAGTATTTTCCTTCATTTTGCCTCCCTCCTTTATGTAGAGGAAAGCAAAATGACGAAGAGGACAACCAGACAGGAATAAAAATATTTTTTGTCCGGGAAGGTTGAATTTACAGAATAGGATTTAAGTTAGGTACTTATTTCTCCCTCCTGAAAGCTTCACAAAAGCACTTTCAATAAATATCTCCTCTTTCAATCAGCAATCCTTAATGCAGATTTTCTATGTCTTGGACAAATTTCCTTTGATATACCAACTTGGCTCAAGAAGCATCTTACCACAAAATGCCAAAAGTCAAAGGTTCATTTTGCTTGATATTTAAGCACTTTTTTCTTTACATTCTTTTTAAAAAAGAGCGATAAGTCTTAAGCGAATAAGGAAAAACCAAGTTGGTATATTAATCGTTAGGCGCAGAATCGAGAAACGAGACAGACGGAGGGAGATAAATGTCCAGAAGCATTCTTGACCGGTTCACAGAAGAAGAGCGCAGACAGCTAATCGAACGACTGCTCGCTGTTCAAGGAAAGAAAAGCTACATTTCCGGCAAAGAAATCGATCTGCGTATTGATCAAGTCGAGGTTGACCACATCATCGCACTCGATCGTGGTGGAGACGACGACGAATCAAATTGGGGTGTTGTGATAGCCAGCGAGAACTCCTCGAAAGGGAAAAGGGATCTGCAACTCCTTAAGTATATCTACCAATTCCGCAATCATAGGGATCAGTACCTTGCCTTGAAAAGAGATTTTACTTTCGGCGATGCCTTGGGAGAAGTTTACCCTTCAAGGGAAGAAGTCCTTTACGATCTGACGGACAAGACGATCACCCTGAAATATAAATCCAAAGGCGAGACCGTAGTTCTCACGTATCCCATCTTGTCTGACAGTCTTGATAAATCGGTTAAGTCATTTGTTGGAATGGTACCCTTTGAGATTGTCAATCACGATGCCAGCATAAATCCCCGCTCAATTGTGGACTTGGAGGTGATGATAGAGGAATTTTATAACAAGAATCCACAACTGTTTCCCAGTCTTGCCACATTGGACATAACTTCTGAAGGCAAAGCAAAAATCATGGCTTTCGATGGTCAGCACAAGGCGGCTGCACAGCTTTACCTTCGGTCCAGGCAACTTTTTCTGCGGGTTTTCGTAAACGTTGAAAAGGCTAAGATCAAGAAGACAAATCTCCGCGCCCACACAGTAGTCGCCCAAATCCACTTTCCCAAGCTTATTGAGGACAAGGTGGGCCACGATCTCTTCTCGGTCGAGTTTGAACCATTCGCCGATAGAGTTGACCGTACGAAATCTACGGAACTCGCCTTTATTAAACAGGAGGAGATAAACGACGAATACCGGAACTATCTTGCAAACTACTTCAAATACAATGCTCTAATTGATGAGGAAGGCGAAAGACATCCGATTTTGGAATTTGTTGAAACCATAAGCGCTCGTTCAAAGAACTACCCCATCAGTTATGACACCCTATCGAAAACGTTTCTTCGCTTGATCTATCTAAAGCCGTCCGAGGACAAACTTGAGAAATCGATTCCATTACGAAGGTCCGAAATAGGCAATCTGCGAGAGATTATGGCACTGTTCGTTGAAAGGGTGCTAAAGGACAAGTTCGATGTACAAACAGGCATTTACAAAATAGAAGAAAAGCTTGTTGAAGAGCCCAACAGCATTGTGGATGACCATCTTATTGGTTACCGCATCTGTCGTCAAGCAGCCTTCCTGGTATGGATCAACGAGTTTAGAAAGGCGGTTGCTAGGCTGCTGGTTTCACGAAATAGGTACACAAATGCCAAATGGAGAGACGATCGTGTTCTGTGGGCTGACATAAGCGATGACGATTTTCAGATCATCGGGAACATGTTCGATGTGATCAGGAAGCACAGGATATGGAAAATAAAAGAGAATAAAGAGATACTGGCGTCTCTCGGGTCAACCAAACAATCCGACTGGAAGGCCATGCTCCTTGACGGCAAGCTACCGGGTCGGGAAGAGCGTCTTTTCGATCCGCTGAATGATACGGTCATTTACGACAAGGCGATTAACATTGGGTCAGGCGGTGCGTAAGGCAAGCCTCTACAGAAACCGAACAGACTCCCGACCTAGAGGTCACATCATATTCGTGAAAGGCTATGCCAAGTGCCTAACCAATCACTGGTGCGGACGCAAAAAACCGCGCCGCACAGTTCCGTCGTTATGCTTCCAAAGGCAATCCACAGTATTCCACTTTGATCGAAATCATTTCTTTGTAGGTGAAAAATGCAAAAATAAATTGACGGAATTAAATTTAGATCGTGTCAATACTGTGCTTGCCGATGTGATAAAGTTGTGATAGAAGCCTCCACAAAGTAAGGAAATAGACAGAATAAACGGCAACAAAAGGAACTGAAAACAGGGGTTGTCGTTAAATGTCTTTCGGGAAATCAGGCCTTAAATCAAGGGGTTAGGAATAATAAGAATTTGTTTGCCAGCTCAGCCTTCTAATCCGTAGGTCCCGGGTTCGAATCCCTGCTGGCGTACCATATAGATTCGTGGTGGGTGTAGCTCAGCTGGTTAGAGTGCCTGGTTGTGGCCCAGGAGGTCGAGGGTTCAAATCCCTTCACTCACCCCAAATATTTTTAGGAAAGTCAAATGGTTGTAGTTTTTGATGGCCCTAAAAAGCGGTGTCAAAACGGTGTCAGTATTCCCCCGTCTTTTTGAGGGGGATTACTTGGCCCCGGTTGCTCTGATAAACCATCCTTGCATCTTCTGATTCAATCCGAAAGTATCTCTCAAAAGCTTTGTTAGTTTTCGTCATCATGGCCCTTTGTATTTCTTCCGGGGAATGAAATCGCCTCAATGCACGTGCTGAACTGTGCTTGGTGCCTCCGTAAAGATCAACACCCTCAATGCCTAAATTCTTGCACGCTTTTTTCCAATATCGGTAAAAATGATTTCTTCCGAAGGGTCTTCCGTTCGCATGGCGAAAGAAGGGCATTTCGGGAAAAAGCGACAGGTCAAAGGATTTAAACATCTCGACATCTTCCGGTATCAAGGGAATAGCTTTGTATTCTGTTTTGGAGTCGCTTGAAGGAATGTAAAGATAGCCGTTTCCAAGATCGATATTTCCTTCTTTTAATAACCTCATTTCATTGGGCCTGATAGAAAAGTAGGTTGTTAGAAGCATAATCCCTATATGTGTCTTTTCTTCTGGTGCAATTCTTTTTATCTCTTCGAGGATTGCTATTTGTGTAACTTTGTCCACGGTGCGTCTATACCCTAAATCGTAAGACACCGTTGGGAAATCCGGCATCTCAGATATTTCTTGTCTTCGTTTTAACCATGTAAAAAAGTTGTGTAATGTTGACAAAATGTTATGTTTTGTTTTTCCCCCGAGAGAAAGAGTTTTGCTGAAATCTTCAAGGTTTCCGTATCGGATATTCTTGACGTTCATATCACCAAAAAAAGCCTGTGCCTTGTCAATGTGGTTTGAGATGGAACGATAGGAACCGGGTTTTACATCACCTTTTTTAAACTCAAGCCATTTCTTGGATGTATTGGTAAAGGAGAGGGGATTGTCCTTCATGTAATCCCGTCTATCAAAAGTGCATTCGTCTGTTTTGAATCTTACACCGGTAAGAAATCTTTGTGCTTCACTGTAAGACTTAAATCGTTTGTTAACTGCTCCAAACTTCACCCTGAAACGTGAAGCTCTGCATTGTTTATGCTGTGGACATGCAAGATAGGTTCCGAAATCTCTGTATTTGCCACCGCACACCGGACACTTTTCGTCAGAATAGATTCCCCCAATCATGCACAGCACCCCCTTTGATCGTGATAGGGGGTGAGTATCATATGAAGCCGAATCTTTCAATTAAGGGCACCTCTGCGAAGAATAAACCGCATTTCCATTCAGAGCATTAGCTATCACTAAAGGTATGAGCCATTTTATGGACTCTCTTGTCACGATTCACCATTTCATGATGATATCGTGCCCGTTTCCGGTCCAATCGTGATTGAATATCAGCTTTCCTGTCCGGGCTTTTGCTTAACTCCTCGGCGTAAGAAACGACGCAATCTTCCAGACTGGCAGGGGTGTTAAGGGCCGCCCCTTGTTGTTCCTGTCTGATGGCGTGAAGACTGATCGTTAAACCGTTCATCTGTTGCAGGAGCCGTTTCTTTTCCATACACACGGCCTGTTCCCGTACCAGCGGTTCCGCGTCCTGCACGCCGGAAAACCCCTGTTGAATCGCTTCCCACCACTGAAAGGTTTTTCTTTGCGTGTGATGGAGTCCCGGCCTGTCCTGAAACTTGAGCCATTCCTTGGTGCAGTAGGCCCACCCGTTCACCGACTTTTCCAACAGGGTATGGGGTGTGTTGAGGCCCAGTTCTTTGAGCACTTCCCGTCTCATCTGGAATTCAACCCGGATGATCTTCTTTCCTTCCGGTACTTCGGGGATTCCCCATATGTCATGCATCCATATTTTCTTGGATTGCTGCGCTATCTCCAGAGGCTTGTCATAGAGACGGGCGGAGACGACCCCTTTGCCGATCCTGATCCCGGTCAGCTGCCTGTTCCGGTAATAGGGGGCGTAATCGCTGGCGCGGGTGACGGCATAGGTGAGCAGATCGGCATCCCACAATTCTTCCGGCACGAGAACATCGATGCACAAATCAACGCGGCTCAACTTTGTTTCAACGATGGTGCCCCCATTCGCCGTGATGATCCCCATGGCTAACCGGATCGCTTCTGCCGCCCCCATGTGCCATAACCCCTCGGAACGGAACTCGATCATGACGCCGGGACGCTGCCCCGGTTCCGTCCGGTGTGCTATCTTGAAGGTAAAAGCAGAGGATGAAAGAATCCACGAAAACCCCTGTGTTCCGTGCGGTTTGATGGTGAAGGGCCACGGGTCAGGGGAGAAGGGATGTTTCAATTCTCCGGGATAATCCGCGCCGCACTCTTTCGCCTGTTCTTTCAGTTCATCAAGGAAGGGAAACAACGAGGGGTCATTCCAGCCTACATCCATAGATAAAACAAGGGTATCCACACCGGATGCCAGGATATTTTCAGGTACAATTTTCACCTTTGCGGGGTGCCTGATAGTCATATGGCACCCCCGTTGTCCGTCCGGTATCCAAAGGCCCGTTGTACCCCCTGACTCTGGTGCCCGTTCCCTGTCTTGTGCCCCGGTGATAGAGCCTTCTTCTTCGCGTGCGTGTGCTCGCTCGCGGTCTCTCTGCCGGGCCGCTCCTCGCTATATGATCCCGATCGTGAAAACGTGGGGATGTTTTTCGCTTCTTCTTCGGATAGGACCCGCGAGCCGGGGAAGGTGGTCAGGATTTTATGGATGAGATAGTCCCGCCTGTGCTCTATCAGTTCGGCGTAGGTCCGGGGATGCTCTGCTGACAGATAATAGACGCGGCTGTGAGATGCAGAAGGGCAGGGGATCAGTCCGGGTAGGACGCCGCCGCCCTTCGATATAAGGTTATGCTTCTTGCACGACATAGAAAAGCCCTCCTCTGGGAAATGGAGAGCCTCTTGACACACCGGAGGGAACACACTATCATGAAAGCGTGATCATGGGGTGTGCCGAAAGGCCCTCATACCGTCACGGAGACCAGGCGCCGGGACCCGTCCAAAGGCTGGCGTCTGGTCTCGCTCAATCGTCTATGAATGTTCTTCTTTTGTTCCTTCCTCCTTTTTCCCTTTCCGTCCCCGGAGCCGTTGCCGGATATCTTCGTAAATCTTCGCCATGGCCCAGAGGCCGACCTTGTTCATGATCGTCAGTTCTTCAACTCCCACTTCAACAAGGTTCGATATCAGTTTGCTTCTCGTCAGGTCTCCCTTCTCGGCAAGCCTATCAATCTTTGCCACAAGGTCTTTCCTGATCCAGATCGTCACCGCCTGCTTGTCACCTTTCTCTGCCGGCATGTCTCATACCTCCTAATAAAGTCTGTAGACTCTCATATAATAATTAAAAGGATCGTGTCAAGTAGTTTTTTCAAAAAAAAGTAAAAAAGTTTTGATTGGCCGACCCTCTCCCCCTCGCTTCTTAAGATCGGAGCACGAGCGGCCCTCCTGTCAAGGGTTCCCTTCGGCTCACTTTGTTCGGCCTTGACAGCAGGGCCTTGGCTCGTGCGTAAAAGGTAGCGGGCGAAGGGGAGAGGGTAGGGCGTTCCGTGGGACTCTGGGAAAAGGGTGATTTTTGGGGCTTGTAATGATAGTCCGTGCAGGTTTGGAGAATTTTAGAGAATTACTGTTTTTAAGTTCACCTAATAACAAATGATTTTGATCAGAGGGAACTGCTGGGGATTACCGTTTGAAAGTCTCGACGAAAATTTCTTGACATGGCACCGTGAATTCCTGTATTATTTCTGCTTGTGAACGGTTATAACCACGGAGGGGATTATGGTCTGATCACCGAAGCCCTGTTTCTTAAAGAAAGAGATGAGGCTTTTGTTTTTACAAACTACCTAATTACGTAGATGATCTTATCGAAAGAGGAAAGGATATGCCAACTTTAGGAACTTGGGCAGGTAGAAGTAAATTTAGTTACACTGGCTCTGTTGGCCAAGGAACGAAGATTATTTATGGGAATAACTATCCACTGAGTGTCTCTGCTTTTCAATATACGAATCTACTTAATCATTTTAGAAACAAAACCATTGATATAGGAACGTCAAGAACGAATCCGCCTTGCGGTAGCGTGGGAGAATGGTTACTTAGAAATGTTACGAAGACAGGCATTGCCTCTTATGTTGGCCCCATTCTCATTAGTGAAGGATACGCAAGGAAGATAGGGAAAACTCAAATCCATATATTTTGAGTTATAGATAAATTAAATGTCTGAGTACGATTACCGATCATACGAAAAAAACCTTGAAAAGGTTTTAGAATCTGTTCAAAAAGATTATTGGGCACAATATATTGATATTAATCATCATCAAGTGATTGTGGGGCGCACCTACTTATGGGTTTCTGCGGCTCTAATTGGTGCTTACGCAGCAGGATATCAGAAATTAGAACAATTATCGGTACACCCCATTATCTCTTTTATCTTAATAACGGCTTTTTTCCTTTCTGCCATAGCTTTTGGAATATGTTTATATGCGATACCTGCGAGAAAAGGCTATAAGAGTGTTCACCAAAATGGTTGGGGAGAGTTCAGTCACCAAGCGTATGATATATTATGCAATAAGAAAGAGAATCCCTACGCTCTCTTTTTAGCAGATTATATATCTAAATTTGATAATGCACATTATCATAGTCTCGGAACCAATCAAAAGAGGGCAAAGTTATTACGAGTTACCTCTTGGTTTCTTATCGTATCGTTTATATTTGCTATGTTAAGTCTAGCATCTGTTCCAATAAATTATAATAAATCAGATCTACGAAAGGAGAATGTCATGACTGAATCAAATGACAATACGTCAAATACTGGGACTGAAAATCAACCAACAAACACAACTGATAAACCTAATATTCCACCGCCACCTCCCCCGGCAGGTTCACAAGGAGGACAAATACAGACACATGGGGCTAAGCCTGAATACCTTATTAGAGTTACTAATGGTGCGACTATAAAATCTGAAGATTGATTTGATTCAACCAATATGTGCTGTTCGGCGGGTGAGATTTTTGAGCTCCACCTAACTTGCTCAGAGATGGTACTTTAAATATATCATAGCTAGTGTCAATCCAGTGCCAGCTTTGGTTTACTGTTAATAATATTAATATTTTAGATTCTGTATCGAGGGTTCAAATCCCTTCACTCACCCCACTATTTCGTCTGTTACCGCAGACGGATTCTATCGCTCCGGCGGGCACTTTTCCGCCGGAGTTTTTTTATCCCGATTCTCCTCAGCGCTGACTGAACCGCCGTCCCAGCATGGCCCCGGCGATGTTGACCCGCTGCATCTGCACGGTTCCCCCGGCGACCGGCCACCCCCGGCTGTCGCGGAGCATCCGCTCCACGGGGTACTCCGTCGAGTAGCCGTATCCCCCGAAGACCTGGAGGGCCATATCGGTCACCTCCTTGCCGATCTCGTTGGCGAAGCACTTGGCGACAGACGATTCGTAGATGGACGGAAGTCCCAGACCGGCATTGACGGCCGCCCGGTAGATGAGGAGCCGCGCGGCCTCCACCTTCATCGCCATGTCGGCCAGGAGGAACTGGACCCCCTGAAACTCGCAGATGGGTTTCCCGAAGGCCTTGCGCTCCTGGGCGTACCGCTTGGCCGCCTCCAGGGCCCCCCAGGCTATACCCAGGGACATGGTGGCGTTCCCGCAGCGCTCCACGTCGAAGGCCTGCATGAGGAAGACAAAGCCGCCTTCAGGGACGATCAGGTTCTCCTTGGGGACGATGCAGTCTTCGAAGATGAGATCGCAGCTCGGCGTGCCGCGGAGACCCATGAATGTTTCCTGCTTGCCGAAGGTGAAACCGGGGGAACCCTTCTCCACGACAATGCCCCCGATCCCCTTGGCCCCCTTGGCGTCGCTCATGCGGACATAGACCATGTAGTAATCCGAATAGCCGCCCCCGGTGATGAAGCGTTTCTGCCCGTTGATAACGAAATGGTCCCCCTCGAGGACGGCGCGGGTGGTCAGATCCGTCAGGGCCGAACCGGCCTCGGGTTCCGTCATCGCAACGGCCATGAGCTTCTCACCCGTGCAGGCGGGGGGGATGAAGCGCTCCTTCTGTTCCTCCGTGCCGAACAGTTCAACGACACGAATCGGTCCGACGCTGGTTTCAAAGACGGGCATGGCGGCAAGGGGACTGACCCGGGCCAGCTCTTCCATGGCCAGGACGGCGTCAAAGGCGGTCAGGCCGGCGCCCCCGTATTTTTCGGGGAGGGTGATCCCCAGAAGCCCCATGTCCACGTACTCAGAGAGGATGGAGTGATCCAGGAACGCGCCTTTCTTGTCCCATTCTTCTACCAGAGGGGCCAGGCGCTCATCGGCAAAAGCGTGCACCGATTGTTTGAACATCCGCTGCTCTTCACTGAGTTGAAAGTCCACGGGGCATTCTCCTTTGCTGTAAGAATTGGTTGCGGATCTTTATCAAAATCTATAGTCGGTGGCACAGCAAGTCAACAAAATTATTGCTTCACATGACTGACTTGCCGGTTAAAATGTCTTGACATCAACACGTTGTCTCCTATACTTCCCATATAGCTTATTCTTATTTGAACTGGGGTTGTGTCTTCCAAATCTCACAGTGAAAACCGGTCACTGACAGAAACGGGGGGAAGAATGGAATCCAGATACAGGTTCGAGGAGAAGAAGGTGGGTCCGGCGACGATCAAGGTATACGCTGATCGGCCGCAGACGGTTTTCGAGATGTTTCACAAAACGGTGGATACGTATCCCGGGCGGGAGGCCGTCACGTGCGGGGATGTCTGTCTCACCTATGCCGATCTGTACAGCCGCGTGGGCGCGCTGGCCGCCTTTTTGAAGAACGACTGCGGCGTGAAAAAAGGTGATCGCGTGGCGGTCTTCCTCCCCAACAACGACATCTTTCCCACGGCCTTTCTTGCCATATCAAAGATTGGCGCCATATCCGTCGTTCTCAACACCCGCCTGACCAAGCCGGAGCTGGCGTATCAAATCGAACTCACCACACCCGTGGCCGCCGTCGTGGACAGCGCGACGTGGAACAAAGAACTGGACGGACTGGTCCTGCGCACGGTGGAGAGCGCCTTCCTTGCCGACCTCTGGGGGAAGGGAGGCACCTGCACGCCCGCTGCGGGAAACGAGGAGGACGTCCACACCATCCTCTTCACTTCCGGCACGACGGGAAAGCCCAAAGGGGTGCGGATAGCCCACCGCAATTTCATCCACAGCGCCATCCGGCTGGAGCAGTACATGGAGATGCTGGGCGTCGGCGACCCCGCGAAAGGGGGAAAGACGCTGATCGTCGCCCCTCTCTTTCACGTCATGGCCCTCCAGGAACAGCTCATGGCCTGCCTGCGGATGGGAAACACCGTGGTGATGATGGCCGCCCTGAGCATCGAGGCCTTCCTGGAGATTGTGGAAAAACAAGGGATTAACTTTCTTGTCGGTTCCCCGGCCATCTACCGGATCCTTCTCGGATCGGAAGACGTGAAGAAGTATGACCTGAGCTCCATCCAACTGGTGGGCTTCGGCGCGGCGCCCATGTCGCCGGACCTGATGGGCGAGACGAAGAAGGCCTTCGTCAACGCCACATTCTTCAACGGCTTCGGCCTGACCGAGGCCTCCATATCCCTTGCCGCGATAGACAGGGAGTGCATGGAACACCCCACCTCCATCGGGCACCCGAGCCTCGGCTGCGAGGTGAAGATCGTCGATGAGGACATGAACGAGGTCCCGCAGGGAGACGTGGGCGAAATCGCCGTCAGGGGGCCCAACGTGGCGGACGGCTATTACGAAAACCCGGCGGACACGAAGAAGTCTTTCAGGAACGGCTGGTTCCTGACAGGCGACTTGGGTCGCCTGGGCGATGACGGCTTCTTCTACGTTGCCAGCCGGAAGAAGGACATGATCAACCGCGGCGGCGAGAACGTCTACCCCGTCGAGGTGGAAAACGCCATCTACCTGCACCCGAAGGTGATGGAAGCGGCCGTCTACGGCGTGCCCGACCCCGTCATGGGAGAGAAGGTAGCCGCCGCCGTCGTCGCCGTCCCCGGAACAGACCCGACCGTCGAGGAAATCAAGGCATTCTGCGCCGACAAGCTCGCCAAATACAAGATCCCCGAATACATCCAGTTCACGCCGTTCCTCCCTAAAAACGCCGGGGGCAAGGTGATCAAGGAGCAACTGCCGAAGGAGTTCTGACCGACCGTACCCAAGGAGGAGATCATGACCTGATCATCGAAAGCCCTGTTTTTCGAAAGGAGAGATGGGCTTTTGTGCTTTATGAGGGTCTTATACGTTAAAATTGCCGTGTTTAAGTTTTTACCAGGATCCCAATAAACTTTGTTAAGGGCCATAGACAATATGCCGCGAACAATTCCTGAATGGCTGGCTGTTATTGCCACACTGATATCTGGCGCTTGGCTGTACGCAAAGCCGGACTACGAGCCAGCCATCGCCCTTATTACTGGCATTATTACATTTGTTGGCATGCGCTCAAGAACGTTGAATCCAACTTCCCACACTTTACCTAATGCGTTCTTGCCAGGCAAGCCTACCGCGCAATTCGACGTAAAATCACTTTTGGTTGGTGCTTATCAATCGGATCGTCTAGAAATCACCAAAGACAATCTGCCCCACATTCTGCCGATTCCCCCTGAGGAGCTCCCTTCAATTCTTAATTTGTTTTATCAATCTGATGGTCTAAATGCGCTCAGACTCCTTTCGCAGAGGCTTGGCACTTATCCCAATCCCAAAGAAACTGAAAAAATTTTGGGTACGCTTTACACATCAGACAGGGCGACGGGTGCTAAAACGCTAGTTTCACAAGTTGCTTCTAACACTGCGGTTGCGAGGAACGCTTCGTGACAGAGCGGTTCGCGCCCCTCACATTAAACATTCAGTGTGGCAGACTATGAAGATATTTTTCCCCATTCCTCGAATTACTGAGAACTTTATCGATAAAGCTATTGAAAAGATTGGGGGACGCCGTCTCAATGAAAATGAGAAATCCGAAGGGATTCAGAATGCTGACTATATCTTGCCTGGTGCAGTCGCAGAACTAAAAATAATAGAGGAAGAAGGGCTTGAAAAAAAGTCCCGCCAACACAAGATCAAGAAAATTCTTTCCGATCGATATTTGCTTCCAAAGGAAGTGGAAATCGATATTAGAACAATCCCCGACGAAATAAAGCCTGAATTTAGACAAATATTGGGAGGGCCTATCCAGACGGCCGTAAAAAAAGCGGCGAAACAAATAAAGGAAACGAAGGCTTTTTTAAAGAAGAATCTTGATCTTGGAATACTAATCGCCGTCAACAACGGATACGGCTCTCTCCCAGACGAGGAATTTGAAAAGCTTGTTTTGTCCTATGCGAGAAAGGATACCTCTCAGATCGATTTTATCATTTGCTCAACCGTAGATTATCATCAGGGAGACTTTGATGCTTACGTTTTTATATCGTCTCATTGCTATGCCGTTAACGAGGGTTTACGATATCCAAAATCTGATGATTTCATTCAAGCTGTCAATGAAATCTTTAGCGAATCTATGACGTGTATGATGCACAATCAAATGGATCCTAAATTATGGGATAACAGCCTGCCACCTATTTCTGACATTTTTTTCGAAGGTGATGGGGTAACCTTTATCCGAAGCGCACCAGAAGTGCCCGATTCAAGATTCATGAATCAGAATACCAAGCAGCGGCACTAAGAGTGAACGGCAAAAAGATACCGCGCCATATGCCGAGTGTTTAAGAAAAATAGGGACACTGCCTTATTTCTTTCTCGGTCACTCAACCTTTCCCCCGAAAACAGAAAAGTACCCCCCATTCATGGGCATGCCTGTGGTTTTATGCCTGCGCCAAAGCCCCGTTTCTTTTCTTTGCTTTCGCCATCACGGCGATGCCCGCGAGGGCCGCGATGATACACAGGACGATGTAGAGGGCGAAGGCCATGTGGTAACTCTTCGTGTAGTCGTAGATGAACCCGGAGAGGGGCGCTCCCACGGCCGTCCCCAGCGTCGTGAAGATGTTCAGGAACCCGTAGATGACGGCGAAGTGCTTCTGGCCCAGGACGCGGGCGGTCATGAGCGGCGGCATGACGGTCCGGACGGCGATGGAAAAGCCGAAGAGGACGTTGAAGAAGATCGCCACCCACAGGAAATATGAGCCGTACAGGAGGGCGATCGAGACCATGAGGCCCACCATACACAGCAGGTAGCTCTTCAGGAGCCCCAGCCGGTCGGCGAGGCCGCCCACCAGGACCTTCCCCACGATAAGCATGGCCATGTGCAGGGACATGAGCGCCGCCGCCGTGGTGGAGGAGAATCCGATATCGGTGAGGTAGGGGACGATGTGGTGGAGGACGCCCATGTTGGCGATGGTGATCAGGAGGATCAGGGCGGCGAGCAGCCAGAAGGCGCTGCCGCGGAGGGCCTGCGTCGCCGTCACGCCCCCCTGCTCCTCCGCGGACTGCCGGGCGAGCGCCTCTTCACCGCCGTATGGGAGGAGTCCCTTGTCGGCCGGCTTGGCGCTCACGATGAAGAAGGCGGTTGGGATGGTGAGGATGCCGATGACGATGCCGGATATCAGGTACGTGGTCTGCCAACTGAAGTTGATGATGAGCCAGTTTGTCAGGGGATTGAAGATCATGCCGCCCACGCCCGTGGCGGCGAAGACGATCCCCATGGCCAGTCCCCGCTTTTCGATGAACCAGTTCGTGATCATCATGGAGACGGGGATAATGTGGGAGCCCGCGCTCCCGATCCCCAGAAAGAGGGCGAGGATATAGAACTGCGTGAGCGTCCGGCACTGCGAGAAGAGGGTGAAGCTCAGGGCCATCCCATCATCGCGGTGGAGACGGTCATGACGAGGCGGATGCTGTAGCGCTCCAGGAGCTTGCCCATGACCGGGGCCATGACCATCATGGCGAGGGCGGCGATGGTGAAGTAGAGGGTGAACCCGCCCCGGGTGAAGCCCATGGATTCCGAGACGGGCTTGATGAATATCCCCATGGAATTCATAATAATGCCGATACCGGCAAAGTTCAGAAAGAACGATCCGATAACGATCCACCATCCGTAGAACAGCTTCTGATTTGAATTCATCGGTTCCCCCCTTTTTCTTGATGTTGAAAGAAAGCATCAAATTGTTTTCATCCCTTCGAGCCGCATCTCGACCCCACCGGTGGCGACTATCTTCAGTTTTTAAAGATCGATCTGGTGCTGCAGGAACGCAAAAAACCTTCTCGGCACCGACGCATTTGCTTTTTCTACAGGAATCCAGAGAAAGGTTTCGAAAGTCAGGTCTATACTGTTACCAGTGCGGTTGATTGCCTATCCGATGTCCCATCACCTCGAGGGTGTCGTTTACGACCACAAGCGCCTCCGGGTCGATATCACGGACAAGTTTTTTAAGCTGAGCCAGTTCCCTGAACGTGATGATCGTGTAGAGGACATTCTGCTCTCGACTGGTATATGCACCCTGTCCCTTGAGAATTGTCACACCCCGGTGGATTTTCTCCATGATTTCTTTTGATATTTCTTCCCAACGCGATGATATGACCAGCACGGCCTTCCGCTGGCTCAACCCGGTAACGACGAGGTTTACCACATGGGAGTTGATGAAGATGTAAATGAGGGTGTACAGCGCCCCTTCAAGAGAGAAGAAAATGGCTCCGGCTGCCAGTATCACGACATTGAAGGCGAGTATTGTCGTACCCAGGCGGACGGAAAAGAGCCGTAGAAAAATGACGGACAGAATATCGAGTCCCCCGGCGGAGCCAAGGGATTTGAGAACAATGCCGGACCCGATACCCATGATGATTCCGGCAAGTATTGCTGCGAGAATCTTGTCGTGTATTGGAGGAGGCTGGATATTTACAAATCCGAGGGCGACGGAATAGATAATCATGCCGGGGATGCTGTAGAGAAAAAAACGGCGTCCCACATATCGCCAACCCAGCAGGTAAACAGGGATATTGAGCAGAAAATAAACAACGGCAATGGGGGCCTTTGGGATGAAATAGTGAATCAGAAGTGAGATCCCGGTGAATCCGGCTCCGAAGAATTGCAATGGGAGCAGGATAGCATTGACGGCTACAACGCAGATGATGCTGCCCACCGTCATGAGAAAAAGATTCCACAGGATTTGACCAATGGATTTCAAAGTTATTTTTCCGGCTTTTGGCAAATCTTGATTTCCTTATCCGATAATTGATTCCAGTTTTTGATCTATGGCTTGTTGGGTCTCATTTTATTATGTATGTGATTTGTTATCAAGGTTTTCATGTGAGTGAGGCGCCCAAATATATTGACCCCATTAGGCTTTTTAATGCCGTCCTGCAAAAACCATTTTTCCTCCTTATTGTATGTATAACATTCCGGAATTAAGCCGGATAAGGACTGTATACGCTCCGCTAAGCTCCCTCTCGAAAGGAAGTCGAGCTAATCATTGCCCCGAGCCTGTCAAGGCGGCATTTCGTTATTTCTTGTTAGATTCCATACGCGGGAGCTGCGATTACGTCTCCTCTTTTTTTGCATTATCCGTCATTTCTAAGGGGTATGCGTTGGTTAGCCTGGCCGTCTTTCCAGTTCTCACGTCTTCGATTGTCAGATAAAAGCAGGGGACCAAGATCAGTGTGATCAGGGTCGCAAAAAGGATTCCGAAGCCGAGGGATATGGCCATGGGGATCATGAAACGGGCCTGCCGCGAGCTTTCCAGCATGATGGGGGCCAGTCCGCCGAATGTGGTCAACGATGTGAGGAGAATGGGGCGGAAACGGCTGATCGCGGCGGTGTGGATCGCGTCGTGTCCATCGGCGCCCTGTCTCCGCTGACGGTTGGCAAAATCGATTAGAACCAGCGAATCGTTGACCACCACTCCGGAGAGGGCCACGATCCCGAACATGCTCATCACGCTGAGAGAATACCCCAGGAGGAGATGGCCTAAGATGGCGCCCACTATTCCGAAGGGAATGCTTACCATGATGATCAGCGGCTGGATGTAACTCTTGAACGGTATGGCCAGAAGGGCGTATATGACCAGCATGGCGAGCATAAGTCCCATGAAGAGGCTTCTCATGCTGTCCGAAAGGTCGGCCTGATGCCCCTCAAAACCGTAGTCCAGACCGGCGTATTTCCGTTTCAACTCGGGCAGCGTCTCCGCCTTGAGTGTGCTCACGATGCCGCTCGCCTCGCTGGGGGGGCTGATGTCCGCCGACACCGTGATGATCCGCCGCCCGTTCCTGCGATCTATTTCCGTATAGGCCCGTCCCCGTTTCATATCGACGGCTTCCTGCAGCGGGACTTCCCGGCCGGAGGGAGACTGGAGCATCAGCTCTTCAAGGTTATATTCCGAAACACGCTCGCTCTTTGGAAGGCGCACCATTACCTTGACCTCGTTGCGTCCCCGCTGTTGGCGCAGGACTTCAGTTCCATAAAAGGAACTGCGCACCTGGCCGGCTACTTCGCGGGCTGTCAGACCGAGGGACCTTCCTTCCGGACGGATTGTGAAATCAAACTGCTGTTTTCCCGGAACGAACCCGTCGTTGATATCCGTTACCTTGGGAAAATGGCTGAGCGCTGCCGCCAGTTCTTCTCCAGCCGCCTCAAGGACCGCTAAATCACGATGGCTTAATTCAACGGACATGGCTGCCATAGATCCGGGGCCGCCGGCATCCGATTTGAATGAAAGGGTTTCCAGTCCGGCAATCGTGCCTACCTCACTGCGCCAGGCCTTCACGAAATCGCCTGTCTCCAAGGGGCGCTCGTCGGCCGGGGTGAGAAAGACGCGCACCCGGCAGGTGTGGCTCCCCGACGTATTGTTGACAGTGGTTCCGATCTGGGAATAGATCCCCGTGACCAGCTTTTCCCCGCCGTTGTTATCAGCGATCTTCTGCGCCGCCTGCACCAGCAGCCCCTGTATGGCCTCGGTTTTTTCCACTGACGAGCCGTAGGGAAGGGCGATCTCTACCTGGGCAAAATCGGATTCGATCCGCTCCATGAGGGTGATCCCCATCCGCCCGCTTTTCAAATAGACCAGGGTAACCATCAGTATCCCGATACCGATGGCGATGGTCAGATACCGCCAGACAAGGGCACGGTCCAGGAAGGGACCGTATCGTTCTCTTACCAGCCAGGTGAAGCGATTGCTGAAGCGTTGCTGGTTGCTGTGCAGCCATGCCATAACCGCCCCGTCCGGTTTCCCGCTTCGATGGCCCAGGTGTGCCGGAAGGATAAAAAGACTTTCCACCAGGGAGATGATAAAAACCGTGATCACCACGATGGGGACCGCTTTATATGTTTTCCCTGGTACACCCGGCACAAAAAGAAGGGGCGCAAAGGTGACAATGTTGGTCAATATGCTGAAGGTGACCGGCATGGCAACCTCGCGCACTCCTGCGATGGCCGCCTTTCCGAATGAATATCCCCGTTCGCGGTAGGTATAGATGTTTTCACCCACCACGATGGCGTCATCCACGACGATCCCCAGCGCTACAATGAAGGCGAATATGGACATCATATTGATGCTCACCCCGAGACTGGGGAGAAAAAGGATCGAACCGAGAAAGGAGATGGGGATCCCCATGGTGACCCAGAAGGCCAGGCGCGCCTCCAGAAAAAGACCCAGGAGGATTAAGACCAGCGCGAGTCCCATGTATCCGTTGTTCAGAAGAAGGGTGAGACGCTGGCGGTACACGTCCGACTGGTTTCTCAGGACATCGATGCTGATCCCGGGCGGAAGGTTGTGGCGCCATTCATCCAGGTCTTTGAGAACGGCACCGGCAACCGAAAGGGGGGTCTGGTCGCCCACCCGGTAGACGTCAAGCATAATGGCTCGTTTGCCGTTGTAAAGGGCGTAGGTATCCGTATCTTCAAATCCGTCGATGATGGTGGCGATGTCTTCGAGAAGAACGCGTGTGCCGTCACTGGAAGATATAATGGGAATGTGGCCGAACTCCTCGCCGTAGTCACGGCGTTCCGTCATGCGCACCAGGATCTCACCGGCGGTGGTTTTGATGCCCCCTCCCGGGAGTTCGACGGCCGCCTGCCGCACCTTTGCCGCCACATCGTCAAGGGTCAGGCTGTAGGCCCGCAGTTTATCCTGCGAAACCTCGATGCTGATCTCCAGAGCGCGGGTGCCCGAAAGATCCACCTGGGTGATTTCAGGGTTTTGAAGGAGCCTGTCCCGAATCTCTTCGGCCTTCTCGCGAAGGACCCGTTCATCATGATCCCCGTACAGAGCCAGAGAGATGACCTGTCTCCGATGAGAAAGGATTTCTATCCGGGGATCTTCAGCCTCTTCGGGAAAGGAGGTGATCCGGTCCACCTCGCTCTCGATATCGCGGGCCAGTTTCTGGATATTGTAACCCTCGATCATTTCGACCAGAACGGTTCCGGCCCCTTCCCGAGCCCTTGAGGTAATTTCGTGGACGCCCTCCAGGCCGGAAACGGCCTCTTCCACGGCGAGGACAATCCCCTGCTCGACCTCTTCAGGGCTTGCCCCCGGATAGGAAACAGTAACGTTTACATAGTCCAGATCGAAATCGGGGAAGACCTCCTGCTTGATCTGGGTGGCCCAGATGAGGCCGCCGACAAGAAAGACCACCATGAGGAGATTGGCGGCAACGGAATTGCCGGCCATCCAGGCGAGGGGCCCTCTTTTGTTGTTGTGTTCGTCCGTCGTCATGATTTGTCCGGCACCTGCTTGCGGTTCTTATGCGCCCCCGCCGGGGGGCCGGCAGTCGGGGTATTGACCATGACTTTCATCCCCTGGACCGGAGCGGAGAGGCCGGTCATGATAATCCGCTCGCCGTCTTTCAGATCGTTTCTCACCAGCACCGTTGACTCTCCGCGCCAGGCAATATCGACGGCCCGTATATCGAGTGTATCGCCGTCACCTATCACCCAGACATACATGCCGTCCCGCAAGGCCGATCGGGGCAGGACAACGACATCGTCCAGTTCGGGGCCTTCGATCTCGACGCGAACATATTCACCGATCAGAAGGGGAGGGTGTTTCCTTTCCGAAGATCTAAGATCCAGTGGATCATCGACCGCTATGAGAATACGGGCCATCCGCCCTTCCTCCTCCATGTCTCCCAGGAGCCTGACGACGGTTCCCTTCCGCTTGGAGCCGGACGCGTTTCCGTAGAGGATACGCGCCTTCGACCCCTGATCGTTTTCGCCCGAGGGGATGGAGATCCATTTGAGGCGGTCGACCGGGACGGATGCGCGCACCAGGTACTGATCCGTTCCCACCAGTTCGGCGAGCTGATCCTGGGAAGAGGCGCGGGAACCCAGGTCCACATTCTTTGTCCGCACCATACAGTTAAAGGGGGAGCGGACGACGGTACGGGCGAGGTCCAACTCGGCTTTTTGCAGGGCGGCGCGGGCAGCCTCAAGATCAGCCTGCGCTTTTTCGAGATGGGGCCTGCGCAGGGCCAACTCGGAATCGAGCGGGTTATGAGGATTCCCTTTGTTCAGCAGCTCCCATTCCCGTTGTGCCACATCCTGGCGCCCCATCTCCAGCTTAAGGGCGTACTCGGCGTTTACGAACTGGCTGCGTTTCTCCGCCAGGGTAAGGCGATAATCCCGGTCATCGATCCGCAGAATCTCCTCTCCAGCCTTGAGAAATCCACCTTCCGTAAATCGGGGATTTATCTTTACCACATCTCCGGCGACCTGGGATTTGAGCTTGATTTCTCTGTCCGGGATGACACTTCCCATGGCGGGGATCGTGACGCGCTCTGATGCGTGCCGGACCGTCAGAATATCTACCAGCGGCGCTTCACGGACGGGAGGAGTCCTGCGTGCCTTGGGGGCGGTACTGTTCATATAGAAAGCGACGGCAGCGGCGATAATAATAACCGCGCCGGGAAGCACGATCTTAAGCGATTTTCGAGTGGTTATCTGTTTTGCCTGTTTCATGGAAAGCTTATCCTTTATGATCGTTGAGATTTTCTGCGTTCTTCAGACCTCCCTCGGGGGGCAGCCTGTCGGTCCACGTTCCGCCCAGGGCCCGGTGCAGGGTTATCCGGGTAGCCAGCAGATCGGCCTGTCGTTTGACAAGATCAAGATCGAGCGCTTGTTTCTTCAGGAGCTGTGTCAGAACGGGGAGGTAATCGTCGATTCCTTTGAGGTACCGCTCCCGGGCCTCGTCGAGGGCCCGCCCGGCAGCCTCGATCTCCGCTCGGAGAGCCTCGATATGAACGCGCTTCTTCTCCTCACTGATCAGGGCGTCTTCAACCTCCTTGATCGCCGTGTATACCGTGCGCCGGTAGGCGGACAGATTTTCATCGGCCACCGCCCGGAGACGATCCACCTCAGCCGCGCGGTATCCCCCGTCGAAGAGAGGTGCCGTCAGATTCGCGGCGAGATTGACCAGCCAGTTGTGGAAGATGAGGTCGATGCTGGATGACTGGTACGCCGCAGAAGCGCTCAGACTGACTGTGGGGAGGCGGTTCGCCCGTGCGGCCGCAACCTGCCAGTCCGCGGCTCTCAGTTTCAATCCAGCCTCCCGCACATCAGGACGGGCGGCCAGAAGATCCGCGGGGAGACCCGTTTTCGGAACGTCGGCAGGTTCGGGAAGTTCGTTTTTTCTGATCGAGAGCTCTGTCCGGGGCGGCTTGCCCAGAAGGAGAGCCAACTGGTGCATCAGGAGCTGTTCCCGCTCCTCGACGAGGGGGATCTGGGCTTTCACCTGTTCGACCACCTGCCGCTGCTGGTAGACATCGAGGGCGGATACCATCGCCTTGCGATGGCGGAGCTCTATCAGCTCCAGATAGGTCTGATTGATTTCCAGCTGTTCTTTGAGGATCTGCTTCTGCCTTCTCTGGGAAATGATATTGATCCAGTTTTCAGCCACTTCTGCGGCGAGGGTCATGGATGCGGCGTTGAGTTGTTCGCGGGTCGCGGTCGCGTCAAGGATGGCGGCTTCCTGTTCGGAACGGATTTTCCCCCAGAGATCAAGTTCATAGCTGCTCGACAGGCCCAGGGAGTAGGTTTCTGTTGACGTGGTTGCCCTGTTGCCGGAACTGCCCTCCGTCCGCTGACGCTTGTAGGAGGAACCGCCGGTGGCGGAGAGATCGGGATAGAGTGCCGCTCCCGACCGTATTGCCAGGGCGTTCGCCTGCCTCAGGCGGGCCCACGCCTCCTTGATGGTGAGATTGTCCGACAGGGCTTCCTCAATGAGGGCATTCAGTTCCCTGTCCCTGAATTCCTCCCACCATCGCTCCGGCCGTTCAGCGCCGGCAGAAAAGAGGGCAAAGGTCCGGGGGAGATCGCCTTCCGGGGATCTCCTGATGGGAGGCCTGAAGGGGGAACATGACGACAGGAAAAAGATCGCAGCGACGATCATCAGAATCATGTACCATTTCCTGTGCGTCATTTCTTTATCCTCATCGTGCGATATCAGACAAGTTTCTCATATAGTCGCTCCAATCCCGCACGGGGTTACAAC
Organism: Syntrophaceae bacterium UBA6078; assembly: GCA_002428735.1. Lineage (GTDB taxonomy): Bacteria > Desulfobacterota > Syntrophia > Syntrophales > UBA2210 > UBA6078. The sequence continues at coordinate 21,780 of DIXO01000066.1, forward strand.
CCATCCTGGATTGCGGGACGAGTCACTATATAATAGCTTGAAATTATTGCAAGACATTTTTTCTTTGTAACCTTTCGGCCGGGACACGCGACTAACCAAGCAAAGGAAAATTATTTTCCTCAATCATATAACAGAAATGGAGGAGAACAATGAAATCAGCACAGAAAAGCATGGTAGTAATGGCGGTTATCCTGGCGGTTGTATTCGCGCTTTCGTCATCAGCCGTGGCCAGAGGGTACGGGAAAGGCGGCGGAGGGTGTTGGGCGGGACAGGGCCCTGCCGGGACTCAGTTCGGCATGAGAGGGGTCATGGGTCTGGATCTTTCCGATGCCCAAAGAGATCAGGCCATCAAGATCATGGAAACCCACCAGATCGACAGGATCAAGACGCAGGGTGATCTCCTGAAGGCGCATGACGCACTCAAAAAGGCTCTTCAGAGCGACACGGTCGATGAAAAGGCGGTTCGAAACGCCTATAAGAAGGTGTCTTCTCTGCGTGAAGACAGAATCGTGGCGCGGGCGAAGATGGCGAATGAGATGAAGGCAATTCTGACCCCCGAGCAGATAAAAGTGCTTGATGAACGCGCAGCCGCTGTGTCCGATTGGAAGCAATCCCGCCGGGGTTCCGGAAAGCCCTCTGCCGGAAGATTGTCCGGTGATTGCCCCCGCTGGTAACCCTGTTCTTTTGAAAGCGGGAACGGATGGGCGCCGAAATTCTCTTTCCCGGTCCCATCCGTTTACCCGTTGGGTGCGGCCGGGTGTCGCGGGGCGTGCGCCGACGATAATGCGTTGCAAGTTGAACTCCTTTCTGGTTACTATACCGGCCGGTGGAACAAAACGGATCGTGTGAATCGATGCATACTACTCCCAGTAAGCCCAGCGATCGCGAAATCATCCAGCGGATCATCGACGGAGACGCGGACGCCTTCGCGCAGATACTGGCGCGCTATAAGGATTATGTCATGGGCATCGTGAGCAAGCATGTTCCGTACGATCAGATTGGAGAGATCGCGCACGACGCGTTCATTCGGGCCTATCAATCGCTGGCGACCTTCCGGGGAGACGGCAATTTCAGGCACTGGCTTGCTTCCATCGCGGTGCGGACCTGCTATGACTTCTGGAGAGAACGGTACCGATCGAGGGAAATCCCCATGAGCTCCCTGACCGAGCGACACCAGGAGTGGCTGGAGAATGTCATGTCGGACTCGTCGGACCGGGCATTCGACGAGCAGGGATCGCGCCGGGAGGCCGGGGAGGTGCTTGACTGGGCGCTGGCGCGGTTGTCGGCTGAAGACAGGATGGTGCTGGAACTGGTGTACTTAGAAGGCTTAACTGTCCGGAAGGCCGCCGAACTGCTCGGCTGGACCATGGCGAACGTCAAGGTCAGATCGTTACGGTCCCGCAGAAAACTGAAGAAGATCCTTTCGGGGCCTATTGGAGAGGAGATGCTGTCATGAAAGGCAGGATGACTAAGATCAGAGAGGCGCTCGGCACTGCATACCGGGAAAAGGAACAGTTTGCTACCGATGATCTGTGGGAGACGCGTGTCATGGGTCATGTTCGGAGCCTCGGCGCACCCGCATCCCCGCTACGCTTCTCCATGCTCTTCGGCCGTTTCGTGTGGCGACTCGCCCCGGTTGCCTGCCTGTTGATCATCGCGCTGACGGCAGGGCTGGTCAACCTTGACTATGCTCCGGAATACGAGATAACCACAGCGTTCATGACCGATCCAATCGTGAATACCGTGGAGCAGTTCTGGGGACGATAAGGAGAAGGTGAAATGGGCAATAATACACTGAAGGTTTCTATCGGGGTGCTCCTTGTGTTCGTTCTGGGGATTCTTGCGGGATCCTTCGGGACGCAGGCCTATCTGAAGTACCGTACTTCCCTTTTCGTGGAAAAAGGCTACGAGGCGCGGGCCGAACGATTTCTGGGGAGGCTCGTCCGTGATCTCGACCTCACCCAGGCGCAGCAGGACGAAATCGGCACGATCGTCAGAGAATCACACCGAAAATTGGCCCAGATCAGCCAGCGGTGCCAACCGGAAATACGGGGGATCATAGAACGCGACTTCGCCATGATCCGCCACATTCTCACCGATGAACAGCGGCAGAAGTTCGATCAGCTTCAGAAAAGAATCCAGCAGCGGGGCAGGCACAGGATGCCGAGCCAGCCGCCCCCGCCGGATGGCCGCCGGTAGAACCGATGCTCAGTTTGTGGCAATCGCACACAAGTCTTTATGGGTCTTATGCCCTTTCCCTTTGATCGACGGATCGCCTGACTTCCCCCGCCCTTCAGGCGCTTTAATCCTCCCGCGTAGCGTTTCCCCTTATTTTGCACCGTACAGATATCAATAAAAGCATCTGGCTTTCTCAAATTAAATACGGTATCTTGCTCGAAAAAAGGTTTCTCTTTCATGATATGCAAACAGGCACGATTATCAGGGAAACCCATACGGAATAGCAGCGCGATTATGACCGGAATCCGCCAGACCGATTATAACGAAGGGGAGTAATCACCATGAAGCTGCGAACAAAGACATCGTTGATTATGGCTGTTATTATAATAGCGGTTTTAGGCATAACCGGAGGTTCCTATCTTTATTTTCTTGAGAATTCCCTGAGACATTCCATTTACAACGGCTTGGAAAGCATTACCGATACCTCGTCACAGGCTATTGCGAGATTCCTTGAAGACACGCAACGGGAGGCTCTGGCTGTCGCGATGGCCCTGGACAAAAAAGCCCTTGAGGAGGGCGATATTACCCCAATCGAAGAAAAACTGAAGGAAATTTTTGAGATATTTCCAAAATTTGAAAACGGCATGTTTATTCTCGATACGGAGGGGAAACTCTGGGTTGATTACCCGATGTATCAGAGGACTCGGGGAGTGGATTTGTCGTTTCGCCCTTATTTCAAGAAGACCATGGAAGATCAGGCGGGAATTATAAGCGCTCCCTACCGATCTGTCAGGACAGGCAACCCGGTCCTGACCTTTACTTCTCTTCTCAGGGGAACCTCGGACCAGGTGCTGGGAATCCTGGGCTGTTCCGTCCAACTGAGCTCTCCTCTGGCCCTGGAGGGTATCAGACAGACGAAAATCGGCACATCAGGATTTATGTATGTCTTTGATACCACACGGCTGCTGATAATCTATCCCGATAACGATAGGATCCTCAAGCGGGATGTGAATCCGGGCGCGAACCGGCTCTTCGATGCCGCCATAGAGGGTTTTGAGGGGGTTGGCGAGACTGTCGACTCCCAGGGGGTTCCCATGCTTGTTTCTTTCAAGCATGTGCCGTCGTCTGATTGGATTGTCGCCGCGCAGCAACCGCTGAGCGAGGCCTTCGCACCCATCAGGGCCGCCCGCGAACGGATGATGTACGGCATTATTATCGCCGTTATCATAACGGTTTTCATTGTATTCTTTGTCGTTCGGGGAATCACAGGACCCATATACCGTCTGCGCAGCGCCACTCTTTTCTTTGATGCGGAGAACCCCGAGAGCCACAGTGCGTTCATAAAGGAACTGGAGCGAATCAGCCTCAGCCAGGGAGATGAAATAAGCGATCTTGCCATCGCATTTATGGAGGTATGTACCCGGCTTAATAAAACCATGGTATCGCTGAGAGACTATGCGAGAGACTGGGAGCGGACCTTTAATTCCGTATCGGATGCCATTTTCATACTGGATCGGGACAATCGAATCCTGCGCATCAACCGCTCGGCCGCGATTCTGAGAAATATGAAGGAAGAGGATGCGGTCGGTCAATCCTTCTATAAGCTGATGCATGGCATTGACAGGCAGCCGGATTATTATCCGTCCATAGGAGATCTGGTGACCGGAACGCCCCATGTGATGGAAGTGAAGGGAATGATGGGAAATATGTTCAGGCTGACCCTGGCCCCGCTTGTACATGAATCGGGCGAGATTGTGGGGACAGTCTGTACTGCCGTGGATATAACCGAGCAAAAACGGGCCGGGGACATCCTGCGGAAAAGGGAGAGAGAGCTGAAAATAAAAACCAAAAATCTTGAGGAGACCAATATTGCTTTGAAGGTTCTGCTGAAGCACAAGGACGAGCATAAGGCGGAACTCGAGGAAAGCGTTCTGGATAATGTACGAAAGCTCGTTTTGCCCTATGTCGAGCAGCTCAAGAGGACCAATCCCGATGTGAAACAGACAGCCTATCTGGAGATTATTGAATCGAATTTGAATCAGATCATTGCCCCCTCTTCGCAGCATCTCTCGTCCGTTTATTTCAACCTCACCCCCCGGGAGGTTCAGGTGGCCAGTCTGATCAAGGATGGCAAGACCAATAAAGATATGGCTGAACTCCTGAATCTCTCCCTGCGTGCAATCGAATTCTACCGGGAAAACATAAGGAAGAAACTCGGCTTAACACACAAGAAGCTCAATCTGAAATCTCACCTGCAGACCTATAAGGCGTAGACGTATACGCATCTCTGTATGTAGCTACCATATTGAAATAGTATAACAACCGCCGTATCCACCATGCAAAATTCCCAGTATTGCGTGGCAATTATACGGTATTCTTTTGGTGTTGACCGATTATCATATGGTGGTGCACAATTCTCCTTCAAGAGGCATACCTGTACAGCGCGTTGGATGGATGTTTTGGGTAATAACCGGGATGTGTGACCACTTTAAAAAGGAAAGGGGGTGAGAAAATGGATTTTTTGACAGGGATGGCGTATTGGGGAATTATCCTTCTTTCGATTATCAACGCGATAATCGTTCTCAACATGGATGTGAATATCGGGAATAAATAGGGTGCTGTGACTGATGATCCGTACACAAATCTGGTATGACAAAGAAGGAGGACTGTTTCTATGGAATATTTAGCCAAAAATGGGGTCATATTGGCGTGGATTGTAGTCTACGTGGGGATTTGTCTGTATATCGGTTATTTCTTCAAGAAAAAGGCCGCCGCTGGGGTGGACGAGTTTTACATCGCCAAGAGGGAAATACCGGGCTGGGTCGTTGCCCTCGCTTTCTTTTCCACGTTTATCAGCACCAACACGTACATTGGACAGGCGGGGATGGCCTTTCGGACCGGTCTCTGCTGGGCGTGGGTCGGGCTTTTCTGGACCGTGTTCTGCATGATTTCCTGGCTTCTCCTGGGGCCGAGAATGAGAAGCCAGACCGCCAATCTGTCTTCGGTAACCATTCCAGATTATTTTGATTTTCGATATAAAAGCACACTGTCAAAGGCGATCCGGACGCTCGCCGCGGTGGTGATCATATTCGCTACCCTGTGGTACATGGTAGGGATTGTCAAGGGTTGCGCCCATCTCCTGGATACGGTTCTCGGTCTGCCCTATGTGTGGGGAGCCTTTCTGGTGACGTTCATCACCTGTGCCTATGTCGTATGGGGGGGCATGTACAGCGTATTGTGGACCGACGCTTTGCAGGGCCTGATGATGTTCTTTGTGGCGATCATCCTGGTCATGCTCCCCTTCATATGGGTAGGCGGCGTGGGAGATTTGATGCAGAACATTGCGAATACAACGCACGTGACCCGCGCGGGGAAGCCCATGGGAACCGGACTCGTCACCTTCTGCTCCCTTGTTTCCTTCATGTACATCCTGGGGATCGGTCTGTCGGTGGGCATGAAGCAGATAGCCGAGCCCCGCTGTCTGATCAGATTCTACTCCATCGATAACGCGAAAAGCATGAAGTTCGCCATGATCGCGACCCCCATACTCCTCGGGGTCTCCCTTGTATGCGTCATGGGGCTGGGCGCCCTCGCCCACGGGATGGCTACTGATGAAGAAGCGGCTTATCTGGTCAAGCACACGGATCAGGTGATCGGGTGGATGCTGGCCAAGTTCAACAGCCCCATGCTGAGTGGTATCTGCATGGCCGGGCTCTTTGCCGCCGGCATGTCGTCGCTCGCATCGGTCATGCTGATCGTGGGGACCGCCATCATCGGCGATATCTGGAATCTGTACAAGCCCATGCCGCGGGAGAAGATCGTTGGCAAGACGAAATGGTCCATCATCCTCTACTGCGTCCTGGTGTTCCTGCTCACCGTCAAACCGCCCGCCGGCATCGTAGAACTGACCGCCTTTTCAGGGGCGGTCTTCGCCGCCAGTTTCTTTCCGGCCATTTTCGGTGGTCTTTATCTGAGGTGGGGGACCGGGCATGCCGCTTTCTGGTCCATGCTGGCCGGTATGGTGAGTTGCGTGGTCTGGAGGTTTGGTTTCAGATTCAATGTGGCCGGGTTAAAAGATATCCATGAAATCATACCGGCCTTTATTATTTCCTTGATACTCTACCTGATAATCAGTAAGTTGACGCCGAGCAAGGTTCCCAGCAAGGAGCATCTCGATATGGTTTTCGGTAATTAGGGTAGTCGTGTACCGGGGATGCCCCTGCCGTTATCGGGGGCATCCCTTACAAGAGTCAGGGAAAAATCCAAGAAAAGGGAGGAAATAATGAGCAGAGCGTTGGAAGGCATACGGGTAGTTGATTTAAGCCATGTTCTGGCGGCTCCTACCTGCAGCATGTTTCTGGCGGATCTCGGCGCCGAGGTTATTCATATCGAACCGTTTCATGGAGACGATTCGCGGGAATTCGGGCCCTTTATCGGGGAGCCGGGCAAAGACAGAAGCGGATATTTTATCAGCCTCAACCGCAACAAGAAAAGCATGGCCCTGGATCTGAAGAGCGAAAAAGGGAAAGAGATTCTTCGCGAATTGATCAAGGTTTCCGATGTAGTCATTGAAAACTTCAGGCCCACAACCATGAGGAAACTTGGTTTTGACTGGGAAGATATGCAAAAGATCAATCCGCGGATCATTTACGCCTCCATATGCGGATTCGGCCACGATGCCCTTCCCGAATATACCGAACGGCCGGCGTACGACATGGTGGCGCAGGCCTACAGCGGCATCATGAGCATCACGGGACCGGAGGGTGGCCCGCCTTGCAGGGTCGGATCATCGGTAGGGGACATCTTTGCCGGCCATCAGGCGGTCATCGGCATACTCGCCGCGTTGTACAAGCGGGTCGAAACGGGACGGGGTCAGCACCACGACGGATCTATGGTGGACGGTCTCTTTTGCGTTCTGGAGAATGCTGTTGCCCGATATACCATCAATGGAGAAATCGCGGGGCCGCTGGGAGGGGCGCATCCTTCCATTACGCCCTTCCAGGGATTCAAAACCAAGGATGATTCCTGGATCATAGCGGCCATCGGCACGGACGGCCTGTGGGCGAAGTATTGCAAGGTCATAGGGAGAGAAGATCTCCTCGATGATCCAAAATACAAGACCAATCCCCTTCGGACCAAACATAAGCACGAACTGATTCCCATTCTTGACGTCGAGATGGCCAAAAAGACGACCAAGGAATGGGAGGATATTTTTGAGAAGGCGGGGCTGCCGTACTCACCGATCAACAACATGAAGGAGATCTGTGAGGATCCGCACATAGCGCACAGAAAGATGCTGGTGGAGATCGACCAGCCCAAGATAGGCAAGATGGAAATCGCCGGTTCGCCGATCCGTTTGTCCGAAACGCCAGGCGAGGTATATGCTCCCGCGCCGCTTCTCGGGGAGCACTCGGAGGCGGTTCTGAAGGAGGTTCTCGGATATTCCGAGGAAAAGGTAAAAAGTCTTTTGGAAGAGGGAATCATAAAGGGACCCGATCTGTAATCCTGTCTCGTGGGGTACCATGCCGTTGCAGAAGCAAGGCAAGGGATGTTATAGTGCATCATCTCGGCATTGAATGCGGGGGCACAGCCTGGAAGGCGGGTTGTGCCCCTTCGTTTGGATTGGAGGATGCCTTCAAATTTTCACATGTGGGCGGGCATTGTGCCTCGGCATGTGCCGGGAATCAGAAGATTTCAATGGTGGGACAAACAATAGTACTCATTTGCCACGGGAACTGTTTCATGATTTAAGTTTCCGGCGGTGAATCGTGATCGTGACGACTATGAAAGGGAGGCAGTGATGGGAATTACAGAGGATAAGATACGGGAATTCGAGGAAAAAAGAGATGAATTATTGCTCATGGGCGGTGAGGAAAACATCCAGAAGCAGCATGAGAAGGGAAAGCTGACCGCACGCGAGAGAATAGATCTGCTCTTCGACAAGGATACGTTTCAGGAAACGCAGCTCTTTGTTAAACATCGCTCAACCCTGTTCGGGATGGATACCAAAGAGATCAAGGCGGACGGCGTTATTACTGGTTTTGGTAAAGTCAATGGTCGCACCGTCTTTGTGGCATCGCAGGATTTTACCAGCTCGGGCGGCAGCCTCGGCGAAATGCACGCAAACAAAATATGGAAGGTGATGGACATGGCAATGGACGCCAGAAAACCGTTTGTCGCGCTGAACGACTCGGGAGGCGCCCGGATCCAGGAAGGCGTTCCGTCACTTGAAGGATACGGCGGCATTTTCTACCGCAACTCCGTCGCGTCAGGGTATATTCCCCAGATTACGGCCATTATGGGGCCCACCGCCGGAGGTGCCGTTTACTCGCCGGCCCTGACCGATTTTGTTTTCATGGTAAAAAAAACGAGCCATATGTATATCACCGGCCCGGATGTGATCAAAGCGGTGATCGGTGAACAGGTCACGCATGAAGAACTCGGCGGCGCGGTGGCCCACGCGACGAAAAGCGGTGTGTGCCACGTCGCTACGGAGAATGATGAGGACTGTATCAACAAGGTTAGGAATTTGCTCTCCTATCTGCCCGACAGTTGCCATAGTCCCCTCCCGATAAAAGAATGTTCCGACAGTCCTGACAGAGAATGCCCGGAATTGGATGACATTGTCCCGGACAGGGCGACGCGCAGTTACGATATGAAACAAATTATCAGAGCGGTTGCTGATGATAATGAGATGTTCGAACCGCATGAACTGTTTGCAAAGAATATCACCGTGGCCTTTATAAGGATTATGGGACAGCCTGTCGGCGTTATTGCCAATAATCCAAAATTTCTCGCGGGGGTTTTGGATTGCGACGCGTCCGACAAGGCATCGCGGTTTATCAGATTCTGCGACGCTTTTAACATCCCTCTTCTCACCTTCGCTGATGTCCCCGGATATATGCCGGGAACGGAGCAGGAGTGGGCAGGCATTATTTCACACGGGGCCAAGCTCCTTCACGTGTACTCTGAGGCCACTGTCCCAAAGATTACCGTTGTTATCCGCAAGGATTACGGCGGATCCTACATCGGGATGTGTGCCAAGTCCCTGGGGGCCGATTACATCATGGCATGGCCGACCGCTGAAATCGCCGTCATGGGCGCGGAAGGGGCGTGCAACATCATTTACCGGCGTGAAATTAACGATGCGGATGATCCGGCGGCCAAGCGGGCCGAACTGGTTGCAGCCTATGAAAAACAGTTCAATAATCCGTATTTCGCCGCGAATCTAGGGATCATAGACGAGATCATCGCTCCCCGGGAAACGCGGAAACGGGTTGTGGCGCTCTTGGAATCATATAAGGATAAAACGGAAACCAGGCCCCCCAAGAAACATAACAACATTCCGTTGTGATCCGCCGGCAGCCCTGTGCGTAAGGATAGAGATAAGAACAGGGGGTTGGTCAGAGGGCACATGGATTCGGTTACACTGGAAGACACAACTCTTCGGGATGGGTTGCAGTCCGAAAAAATCGAGCTGACCGTAGAAGATAAGGTTTCACTTTTCGAAATGCTTGTCAATGCGGGGGTACGGCGGATTCAGGTGGGTTCTTTTGTCCATCCCGGGATCGTTCCACAGATGGCGGATATCGAAGAGCTTATCCGGCAGGTGAAGGCGCCACCGGAGGTTCGCCTTTCAGCCCTTGTTCTTAACAGCAGGGGACTGGATCGGGCGCTGAAATGCGGTATGAAGCACATGAATCTTTCCGTATCGGCATCCGACACCCACAGCCGTAAAAATGTCAATCGCTCTTTCGAAAAAGCCCGGTCCGAAATGATTGCCTTGACCAAGCAAGCGGTTTCTCACGGTATGGCCGTCCAGGCCGGTGTTCAATGCGCTTTTGGATGTGTGTATGAGGGCGCCATTCCTGAAGAGCATGTTCTGACAACCTTGCAATATCTCAGCGAAGCGGGCGCCGGTGAGCTGTATCTCGCGGACACTAGCGGCATGGCACACCCGAGACAGATTACCCGGATGGTTGAACAGGTTCATCATCATCTGCCGGGGGAAACGCTTTCGCTGCATCTTCATGACACGCGGGGGCTCGGACTTGCCAACATTATCGCTGGTTATGAAGCGGGGGTGCGAGGTTTTGATGTGTCGACTGGCGGACTGGGCGGGTGCCCTTTTGTAAAAGGTGCCGCGGGCAATGTTCCCACTGAAGATGCCGTGAATCTGTTTGCCCGGATGGGTGTTGATACCGGTATCCGGATCAGTGGATTGTGTCGGATTGTCGAATGGCTGGAATCGCGTCTCGGCCGCACGCTTCCGGGACGGATGTGCCGGGTGCTTCAACACGGTGCGCTGTGTGATTGATTCCCTACGCAACAAACAAGACCGTCATATACTTGATACAACTTGATGCACACCGTTTTTGAACCCTCCATTCATTGATGTGTTCGTCTCCAGCTCTAACCTTGGAATCAGAATACAAGTTTTACTGCGGCAACAACGGCCAGGATCTGTACGATCACGTTGAAGCCTTTCTGCGGGACCCGTTTCAACAGGATTATTCCCAGCAATGCGCCGAAGGCAATGAACGGTACCATCATCAGATTCAGTTTGATGGTTTCCACGGTCATTAAGTCGAGCTTTGCGCTGAACGGCACCTTAATCCAGTTGACAATGAAAAAAAACCAGGCTGCAGTGCCCACAAATTCGATCTTTGGCAATCTCATGGCGAGGAGATATATGATCATTATCGGTCCGGCGGCATTCGCCACCATTGAGATGATTCCGGCGATGAACCCGAGGCCGGCGGCGAACCACCACGCTGTGGGGACGTTTGTATCATCCGTTTCATGCCTGGTGTGCCAGTATTGTACTCCCAGCATCACCAGCACGATGACGCCGATAATCGGCCTGAGCTCTTGTTCGCTGACTTTTCCGAGAATGAAATATCCGCATACGATTCCCACTATGGCGGCGGGGAGCAGATGGAGCATGTAATGCCATTGGGCGTTTCGACGGTGGTATATTATGGCAAACAAATCACCGGCGATCAGAATGCCAAGCACGAAACCAAGGGATGTGCCAGCCGGCAGGGCAGTTGCCATCAGGGGGACAATGAGGATTGAGGCTCCGGGGATTCCGGTTTTGGCCACCCCTACCAGAGTTGCGCATAACAAGACGATAATCCATGAAAAAAAATTTAAATCGAGCATATACATCCAATCAGTAGGGTCCGAGTACAAAGGCGTTGGCCAGCCGTCTTCCGGGAAAAGCACCGATGCCATAGATCGGATCATCTAATCCACTCTATGCACTTCGAAGCGCACCGACCCTTCTTCGACCATCTGTTTTATGGCTCGCTGTCGGCTCGAGAGCTGAGAGCTTGCCGTCTTGAACTCGATAAGAATAATCGAATCTTCGGTGAATTGCACCCCGTCGATGGGCGTGCCCAGGAATCTGAAATCCTGAGAGTCATAAGGGTATGATTCCAGGAAGGGCAGAAACTGTTCCGTGAGTTTGCCGTAACGGACCGACTGGGAGCGTTTCTGCCAGCCGATCCTGGAAATTTTCCGCCTCAAGGCGAGCAGGAGCAGAAGCTGAATGGTACAGAGGGCAAGGAGACCAATCACTGCTAATTCTTCAGGACGCATTATTGTCTTCTCCAATGGATTGTTTGTCTTTTCCCCGGCTGATATGCGGCCCACCTGTCCTATCGGATATCAGGAAACTCGGCATGAGGGGCAGTGGAACAATATCGCATCAGAATCTTTTGTCAAGCGCTCCATTCCATTGGCGATATGAATCGACGGCTACCGGTTTCTCGGCCGCTTATTTCCCCATCAATCCTTGACTTGCTGGTTTCTTGCCGATATTGTTCCCGTCATTATTTGGTCACCATGGATTGTGACAGGAGAGAGGCATGGTTGGTGGAGAAGATAGATTGAAACGGGATGGTGAGACGATCGATGAATTCTTCCAGGGCCGTTTGAAGATCCTCCAGAAAGAAAGGGGGTATCGCTTCTCCGTGGATGCTCTTCTCCTGGCTGATTTTGCAACGCTTCAACGGGGGGACCGGCTGGTGGATCTGGGGGCGGGAAGCGGCATCATTTCGTTGATACTGGCGCTCAGGTTCCCGGAAACGAGCATAACAGAGGTAGAGATACAGGAGGATCTGGCCGATATGGCGTCCAGAAGTGTTGTGTTGAACAACATCAATGATCGGATCAGGGTCTGCGCCGGTGATGTGAAAAAAATCCAGGAACTCTTCAGCGCCCAGTCTTTCGACGCGGCTGTTTTCAATCCCCCGTATCGGAGAGTCAATTCGGGGAGGATCAATCCGGACAATGAAAAGGCGATCGCGCGGCATGAGATCAAGGGCACACTGGAGGATTTTCTCGCCTCCGCCCGGTATCTGCTGAAGGAATCAGGGCGTGTCTATGCGATCTACCCCGCCAAGAGGGTTGTTCAAATTATTTCGCGCATGCGGGGAAACGGCATCGAACCAAAACGGCTGCGTGTTGTGCATTCGAACAGTATGTCCGGGGGGGTCTTTATCCTGGTGGAAGGTATCAAGGGGTCGGGGGAGGAGGCGGAGATTCTGCCGCCGCTCTTTATCTACCGTGACGACGGACGATATTCGGACGAGATGCAGGATATCTTCAACGGATCGTCCCTTAGTCGCTCAGTTTTCGTTTGATGATTTCCCGGGTCATGACTTTTTTCAGTATAGCCTTCAGCTCTGTATCCCGTATCTGAGAGAGATTTTCTCTGATGAGTCTTTTGTCCCGCTCCTTCAGGAGGCGGGGGTTGAAGTCGGAGATATGGTCTTCCCGACGTATGGGTACGGATGGTATGTCTCCTATGGCAAAATGGATATTCTTTATCCCGTCATTCCCCCACTCGGTATTTACCTTTTCCAGGATCTCCTGTTTCATGAAGTGGAGCTGCTGCATCCACGCAGGTGTTGACACGTTGACATACAGGATGTTGTTTTTGAATTTCACAGGAATGGTCTGTGCCGATATCTGAGGCCCCACTGCCCGGCACCAGACATCCGTGATGCGACAGTCAAGGATATCCACTGCCAGCCTTTTGTCCTTGAGAACCTTCGGCAGAAAATCACCAATTTTCAGGAGATTCTTCTGGCGTTTCGCTGGTCGTCTTCGCTCGTACATGCTGTCTTTTTCCCATAGTTGCCTCTCTCAGTCAAGAAGGACCATGCCGATCATTGATTCCATCATTTCTGTGTGTTATGAAATACAGTATTGCTGCACAGGCAGGAGGGAAGAATGGATCTGGGGAAGATGATACGGAAGATCAAGGCCCATCCCGATTATACAAAGGCGGGGATGATTCTGTGCCACAACGGTGTGGTTCGCAGTACGTCGCGGGACGGCAGGCCGGTCAGCGAATTGGTGGTCACGGCTGATTGGGACCGGCTGGCTGAGATCATAGCCGAAATAAAAGGGCGTCCGGGGATTATCGAGGTGCTTGTGGAGATACAGGAAGGGAAGCTCTCCGTCGGCGATGATGTCATGCTGGTCGCTGTTGCCGGAGATTTCAGGGAGAATGTCTTTGCGGCGCTCAGGGATGCGGTAGAAACGATAAAGGGAGAGGTTACCCGAAAAAGGGAGAGATAGAGGCTCGCGGCGACTGTCGGGCAGGAAGGTGGATGGAAGAGATGAAAGACCCCCGTTCGGATATCAGGGCAATCTTCGATGCCGGGTTGAAAGCGGCTGATCCCGGGGAGGCGATTCGGCGCGCCGTAAAGCTCGCGGGAGAGCGGCTGGAGGTTGATGGGCGGACGTACGAACTGGGCGACTTTGACCGCATCCTGGTGGTCGGAGCAGGTAAGGCTGCCGCGAGCATGGCCGCCGCCCTTGAAGGGTTGCTGGGTAGACGTATCACGAAAGGAGCCATAACCACGAAGTACGGGTACGGGACGCCTCTGAAGGCTATCTCCGTGACGGAGGCGGGGCACCCCATCCCGGACGAAGCAGGCGTCATCGGCTCCCGACGCATCCTTGATCTCCTTGATGGGGCCGGCGAACGTGACCTCGTTCTATGTGTCATATCGGGCGGGGGATCGGCGCTCCTTCCTTTGCCGGGTGATGGCATTTCTCTTACGGATAAGCAAAAAACTACCCAGGCTCTCCTGGACTGCGGGGCCGATATCCATCAGATCAACACCATTCGAAAGCATATTTCGGGGATCAAAGGAGGAAGGCTGGCGGAAGCCGCCTTTCCGGCGACCCTCGTGACCCTAGTTCTTTCGGACGTAGTCGGCGACGACCTCGACGTGATCGCCTCCGGTCCGACCGTTCCCGACCGGAGCACCTTCGCCGACGGTATGAAGATCGTGAAACAATATGATTTGTCTGAAATATTTCCCTTGCCGGTAATGACGCATCTCAGAGAGGGTGCCGCGGGAAGGCGTCCTGAAACACCCAAGCCTTCCGAGCCGCTCTTTGAAAAGACATATGTCCGCATTATCGGCAGCGCCGCTCTGTCTCTCTTCGCCGCCCAGGAAAAGGCCAAGAATCTGGGATATAACGCGATTATCCTCTCTTCATTCATAGAGGGTGAGACCCGGGATGTGGCGAAAGTCCACGCCGCCATTGCCAAGGAGATATGCGCATCAGGCAATCCCGCCGCCGTTCCGGCATGCGTCATCTCCGGGGGGGAGACGACGGTCACCATCCGCGGCGACGGTCTCGGGGGTCGGAATACGGAATTCGTCCTTGCCGCCGCAGTCGAGATAGAGGGAATGGACGGAATAATCTTTCTGAGCGGGGGAACCGACGGGACGGATGGCCCCACCGACGCGGCGGGAGCCGTCGCTGACGGATCAACGGTTGAACGTGCCCGCGAGAAAGGATTCGACGCCGCACGCTCCCTCGACAATAACGACTCCTACCACTTCTTCGAGGCCACCGGGGAACTCCTCATGACGGGACCGACCATGACGAATGTTATGGACCTGAGGATATTTCTGGTAACGTAGCAGGGCGGGATTCTTATTTAGTCCACCTACCCAACAAATGATTTTGAAAATTGGGGCTGTTGATGATTAAGGAAAGTATGGGTGAATTTGGATATTGATTAATTCACCCAGTTTTTCTACAGTGGCGTGGCTTTGGCAGGGCACCTTTTGATGAAACTGCAGTGATTGTATTGCGAATGACCATAGACAATTAAGGTAAAAAAATCAACCAATACTGCTTCATAAATACGATCTAATCATGTAACATTCCAAGTTTGTTCACAAAAGGCATTGGCCATAATCGGACAGGAATCATGAAAAATAAGATGAACGCCTTCCGTCGGAAGTCAATAAACACCGGAGTTGCATCACGCATACATAAAACAACATGTGGAATGACACAGTAAACCTCTTCTATTACGTTTTGCTTTTTGCAATCTATTGCTTTCTAGGATGGCTGCTGGAGGTGATTTACCGCTCCATCACCCAGCGGACGTTTGTCAACCCAGGATTTCTGTTTGGTCCCTTCATTCCTATTTACGGTCTGGGCGCTTTTATGGTGATTGTTCTGCAGCATATTTTTCAAGGCTGGCATTTTGTGCCCCGATTTTTTGTGTTTGGTTTGGCCGTCATCATTATGGAATACATGGCCGGGTTTTTATCCGAAAAGATATTTAAACTGAAGCTTTGGGATTACTCGGAAAGCAGATTCAATCTTCAAGGCCATGTCTGCCTTCATTTTTCCATGATTTGGACCCTGCTAGCATTGATCTTTGTCACATTTATTCATCCGGAAGTATTACGGCAGGTGGCACTGCTGAACGATGTATTCACCAAAACGGCGGCCATCGTTTTTATGGTCTATTTCTGGATCGACTACACTTTTTCCGTCATGTCTCTGACGGCCTTCCGCAAAGCGGTTGCCTATATCTACGAGGAATACTTCAATTTAAGCAGTGTCGAAATCGAGGATATTTTAAAAACTTTTCAGCGTTTGCGGGAAGCGTTCCCTGACTTGAACAAATACGTCAACCAAAATATCAACCGGAGAATCAAGTCCCGTCTGGATTCTTTTTTGAGACCGATCTATGAAAAAATAGTTCTAGAAATGGAAGGCCGCAGACCGTTTGAAGAAGAATATTATGAAACCATCGCGGACATCCTGCAACATGAGGAGTTTTTAAAACTCAAGGATTATTTCCATCATAATTCTTCCATATATCATCACGTGCATGATGTGGCCTATTTGTCCTATCGAATCAGCAAGTATTTGAAGCTGGATTATCGCTCAACGGCGCGCGGAGCGCTGCTGCATGATTTCTTTCTGTATGACTGGCGCAACCATGATGTCCCTGACCTGCCCCGGAGAAAATTTCATGGGCTTGAGCATCCGGCCATAGCCGCGGCCAACGCCAAAAAACATTTTTCAATCAATGATATGGAAGAGGACATTATTAAAAAGCACATGTGGCCTCTGACGTTCATACCGCCTAAGTATAAGGAATCCTATATCGTTTCATTTGCCGATAAGTATTTATCGTCCAAAGAGTTCATCAATGAGTATAAGAAAAGGATCAACCGATATCGCGAGAAAAAAGCGCACAAGCGCAAAAAGACCAATCTTAGAGGAGATTGATTCAACGAATTATTTTGTGTAGCTATTTAACATTTGACGTGAATAGCGATTATTACCGATTGAAGTCTTGCATCTTTGTACCTGTTGACGTTTTATTGACTACAGGAAGAAAACTTCAGCGTTAAACCAGCAAGCCGTTAACCGAAAACCTTGCCCCTACCCCGTGATCTCCTTCAGGACGCCCTCCACCTGCGACCGTATGGCTGTAAGTCCTTCTTCGGTTTTCGATTCGAAGCGCAGGACCAGGACGGGCTGTGTGTTTGAGGCCCGGACGAGTCCCCACCCGTCGTCAAACTGCACGCGAACGCCGTCGATATCGATCACATCGTAGTCTTGAGCGAACCGGTCTCTGACCTTTTCCACTACCTGAAACTTGATGTCGTCGGAGCAATCCACCCGTATCTCAGGGGTGCTGAAGGTACGAGGCACATCCGAGAGCAGTTTGCTGAGCTTCTGTCCAGTCTGGGAGAGGATTTCGAGGAGGCGCGCCGATGCGTAAATGGCATCGTCGTAGCCGAAATAGCGGTCCGCGAAAAAGATATGGCCGCTCATTTCTCCCGCCAGAAGAGCGTGTTCTTCTTTCATCTTCTCCTTGATGAGGGAATGCCCCGCCTTCCACATGATACCCCGGCCCCCGTTGTGGGCGATATCGTCGTAGAGGGTCTGGGAACATTTGACTTCTCCGATGATTGTCGCGTCGGGGTTTTCTTTCAGGATGGCGCGTGAAAAGAGGAGAAGAAGTATATCGCCGCGGACGATCTCTCCCGTGTCGGTGATGACGCCGATCCGGTCCGCGTCGCCGTCGTAGGCGATACCAATGTCCGCTTTGTTCTCCTTGACCAGTCTGATGAGCTCCGTGAGGTTTTCCTCGACGGTCGGATCGGGGAAGTGGTTGGGGAAGCGGCCGTCCATGTCGCAGTAGAGAGGAGTAACGGCGCAGCCGAAACGCTCCAGGAGAGGGATGGCGAAGAATCCCCCCACACCGTTTCCTCCGTCCACAACCACGTTCAGGCCTCTTTGTATGGTTACATGATTGTAGAGGTATTCCCGGTATTCCTCCACGATGTCCCTGCGTTCCAGTGTCCCTGCTCCCGACGCGTAGCGGCCAGCCTCCATGATGATCCGCAGTTTCTGTATGTCCCCCCCATGGATGGTGTCGGGACCCACACATATCTTGAAGCCGTTGAATTCGGGAGGATTATGGCTCCCCGTCACCATGACGCCGCCATCGGTTTTCAGGTGTCTGATGGAATAGTAGAGCATGGGGGTGGCGCAGAGGCCAATATCGATCACGTCGGTCCCCGCGGCGCGAAGCCCTTCGATGATCGCTTTTTGGTATTCCTCCGAACTCAGCCGGCAGTCCCGCCCCACGGTCATAACCTTCACGTCCTGTTCTTTTCCGTAGGTGCCGATGGCCCGGCCCAGGTCACGGACAAAGTCGTGGTTCAGGTCTTCGCCGACGAGCCCCCTCACATCATATTCCCTGAATACCTGTGGATTCATACGTCTTCTCCTGAAAATCTGATATGTCAATCACTACCACATGTTCCATGGTTAGACAATACTCCTTTTCCGATATGTATTGACACCCGTTTGATGCCATGTTAGGGTTGCGCCAATTCGCGAAAGAATTACCGGGAGGTAGCATTATGGCGTGGCAGGACAATGACGGAAATCCCTGGGGGAACAAACAGCCGCCCGATCTCAAGGATGCGATCGAAAAGATAAAAAGGGCTATACCTTTCAAGATTCCCTTCGGCGGGAAATATGGACTCATTCCCATCATTGTGGTGGTTTTGTTGATAGTATGGCTCGGCTCCGGCATCTATTTCGTCGCTCCTGACGAGGTTGGCGTGGTCAAGAGATTCGGCAAGGCTGTGCGCAGCACGACCCCCGGCCCTCACTATCGTATCCCCGCGCCGATAGAGACGGTTCTGAGGCCGAAGGTGACGCAGGTGCGGAGAATAGAAATCGGTTTCAGGACGATAGGAGACCGGCAACTTGGCAAGGTCAGAGCGGTCACGGATGAGAGCTTGATGCTGACCAAGGCCGAAAACATCGTGAACCTGTCATTTATCGTTCAGTACCGGATAAATGACGCCGAAGAGTACCTTTTCAATGTGAGGGACCAGGACAAGACGGTGAAGGATGCCGCGGAGGCCGCCATGCGTGAAACGGCAGGCGAAAACGAGCTTGATAACATCCTGACTGAAGGGAAATTCAAGGTCCAGCAGGACACAAAAACAACTCTCCAGCGGATACTGGATGATTATAAAGCGGGGATCCACATCGTGGCCGTTCAGCTTCAGGATGTGTATCCTCCGGATGAGGTGATGGCCGCCTTCAAGGATGTTGCCAGCGCGAAGGAAGACAAGGCCAAGATGGTAAACGACGCGCACGGGTACAGTAATGATATTCTTCCGAAGGCGAAGGGAAAGGCTTCCCAGATCGTCAATGATGCCATCGCGTATAAGGAAGCAAAGATTATCTCCGCTGAAGGGGACGCGAGCCGATTTCTCCAGATTCTTGAGCAGTACAGAACCGCCAAGGAGGTCACAAAGGAGAGATTGTACATCGAAATGATGGAGGAAATACTCCCCGGAATGGATAAGATTATCGTGTCGGAAAAGATCGGAAAGAATATGCTCCCCCATCTGTCGCTGGGAGAGAACAAGATAACCACGAAATAGCAGGGCAGGGTTGGGAGACTGATAATGAAGATAAAAGGGAAAATCGGGATAATAGTTGGTCTGATCATTATTTTTGTCGCGTCTCTCTCGGTCTTTACCGTGGATCAGACGCAGCAGGCGATCGTCATACAGCTGGGGAAACCGTTGAAAGGGATATACGGCCCGGGGCTCCACTTCAAGGTGCCCTTTATCCAGCAGGTGATCCAGTTTGAGGGAAGGATACTGGTGTACGACGCGACGCCGACCGAGATACTGACAAAGGACAAGAAGAATCTCGTCGTGGACAACTATACGAAATGGTCCATTGCCGACCCGCTGAAATTCTATACCACGGTGAGGAATGAAAATGGCGCCCAGTCGCGGCTGGACGATATTGTTTACGCGCAGCTTCGAGTGGAGCTGGGACAGCACGACCTCTCGGATATCGTATCGACGACCCGCGGTGATATCATGACGAAGGTTTCGAAAGAAGCCGCCGTGCGGGCCAAAGAGTACGGCATAGATGTGGTGGACGTGAGAATAAAGCGGGCGGATCTGCCGGAGCAGAACGAGAAACATGTCTTCGGGCGGATGAAGGCGGAGAGGGAACGGCAGGCGAAACAGTATCGCTCTGAGGGAGAAGAGGAGTCCAAGAAGATTACGGCGAAGGCCGACATGGAACGAACGATTATCCTGGCGGAGGCCTATAAGCAATCCGAGCAGATGAAAGGTGAGGGCGATGCCAAGGCGGTGAAGATATATGCCGACGCGTATCAGAAAGACGTTGAGTTCTATGAGTTTAACAGGAGTCTTGAGGCCTACAAAAAGGCGCTCAAAGAGGGGACGAAGCTCATCATCAATGCCGACTCCGAGTTTTTCAAGTTCATCAATTGAGTTTTTTCTTGACTTTCAGAATTTTTAAGGGTAGTAAAACCCAAAAGTTGAGGGATTTATTCAGAAAAGGAATATGGTAATGATTGAACAGAGGGTTGGATTTTTTAGCTTTTTTGGTTTTTTTGCCGGGGTCTGCCCTCCGCGCTCGTGATAAATTGCTGTATGAGCCGTGGGCGGACCGAATAACCGCCCACGGCTTTTTTATTCTGTAAGGCCGTGGATGTAATCTGCGGCCTTTTTATTTTAAGAGGAGGGACTGAGGATGAGGAAAATATGGTGTGTTATCATAGGGACGCTTGTGATGCTGGGGATTGCTCCCGGCCTGCACGCGAAGGCGATCAAGGTAGGGGCGGCGATCAACCTGACAGGACCGGCATCTACCTGGGGACAGTTTCACGCGAAGGGACAGCGAGACTACTTTCAGTATGTGAACGAAGTCAAGGGGGGTGTCAATGGGAACAAGATAGAGATGATACTTGTTGATACCATGTACAAAACCCCCGAGGCCGTCGCGGCGGTCAGGAAGTTTGCCGTGAGTGACAAGGTGGACATGATTGCTACCTGGGGAGCGGGCGAAGGACTTGCGGCAAAGCCCATTGTGCAGAGATACAAGATTCCCACGATCAATTATTCGACCAGTTGGGAAATCCTTGAAGATCCGATCGATTACATGTATCTTCCTTTCGGAAGTTACCGGCTGGATTGTTACGCTGTCCTGGAATATATCAAGGCGACTCACACGGGGGATAAGCCGCCTAAAGTTGGACTTCTCACGTACAACAATGCCTACGGTCTCTCCATACACAAGCCAAGCAAGGAATACGCGGAGAAGCATGGAATTGAAATTGTGGCTATTGAAGAATTTCCCCCGAAGACGCTCGACCTGACGACGGAGCTTTTGCGCCTCCAGAAGAGCGGCGCTGAGTATATCTTCATGCAGATGCTCCCCGCGGCTATCATAACTACCTTCAAGTGCGCCGATCGGATCCAGTATGCTCCCCGGTTCTTCGGGACATGGACATCGACCGATCCCGACTTTTTTGCCATGGGGAAGGGATTGATCCGGGATCGTTTGATGATGCAATTCCCCGGAGGCCTCCCGGTTGATAAAGGTGAGGGGATTGCGGTGATGGAGGATATGTGGAAACGGTACGGCACCGTCGATTCATTTGATGCCTCGTACTGGGAAGGGGTGGTTATGGGGATGATCATGGAACGCGCCTTCGTACGAGCCCATGAGAAGTATGGAAAGATCACACGGGAAAATATAAACAAGGCGATGGAATCCTTTTCAAATGAGAAGTTCGGAGGGTTGGTTCCTGACGTCTCCTATTCGAAGACGAATCACGAGGGTTCTTTCACCGGGAGGATCGTCAGGGTTTCCGAGGATGGAACGTATCTGCCTGTTACGAATTTCTTTGTTCCGGGAAAGGGTGAAATAAAGATTCTGGGTGCAAAATGAAGGCGTTCCGAGGCCAACCGGATATCTTCAAAACCATATCGGACGACGGGAAGCGCGCCGATCTGAAAGTGGCCAACCTCACGCTCTCCTTTGGGGGCGTGATGGCCCTGAACGACGTCAGCTTTGAGGTTCAGACGGGGGAATTGTTTTCCCTCATCGGCCCGAACGGCGCGGGGAAGACGAGTCTCCTGAATTGCCTGACCGGGTTTTACCGGCCACAGGCGGGGAGGATTGTCTTCAACGGCGAAGATATTACCGACCTGCCCACACACTCTCTCGTGAGCCGTGGCGTGGGCAGGACGTTTCAGAATATCGAGCTCTTTCCGGGTATGACGGTCCTCTCCAACATGCTCCTGGCACGCCATTCACACTGCAGGTACGGGCTGGGGGGTGCGCTTATGTTCCTTCCTTCTGTGCGCAGGGAGGAGATCCGCCACCGCGTCGTTGTTGAGGATCTGATAGATTTTCTTGAGATGCAGGCGATTCGCAAGAAGCCGGTCGGCTCATTGCCCTACGGGTTGCGTAAGCGGGTCGAACTGGGACGCGCCTTGGCACTCGAACCGAAACTCCTGGTTCTGGACGAGCCATTTGCGGGGATGAATCTCGAGGAAAAGGAGGATATGGTAAGATTCCTCGTAGAGCTGAACCGCCAATGGGGACAGACGATGATACTGGTGGAGCACGACATGTCCATCGTGATGACCATATCCGAGAGAGTCATGGTCCTGAATTTCGGAGAGAAACTGGCCGAGGGAACCCCCGAGACTGTATTGAATAACCCGGAGGTTGTACGGGCATACCTGGGGGATACACAGTGAACGGGGAAACTCAGGTACAAAACACAAGGCCCGAGGCAGGGCTTACCCTCCCGCAGATTCTCATGCGGCAGTCGCAGCGATTCGGAGATCGCGTCGCCATCCGGGAGAAGGCATATGGAATATGGCAATCGTACACGTGGCGGGACTATCTGACATTTGTAAAAAGGGTGGGGTTGGGCCTCTATTCCTTGGGGATGAAAAGAGGGGATCAGATCGGGATTATCATGGACAACCACCCGGAATGGCTTTTCAGTCAGGTGGGAGGGCAGGCCTTCGGCGCTGTGATGGTCAATCTCTTTACCTCGGCCATCAGCAGTGAGATAGCGGGGACCCTGAACCGAATCAATGCTGTCTATGTCATTGCCCAGGATCAGGAGCAGACGGATAAACTTCTGGAGATGCGGGACAGCCTTGGGGATGTGCGGAAGGTCATCTATGTGGACCGGACGGGTATGAGCGATTACCGAAACAATGACTGGCTTATCAGCTTTGCCGACCTGCTGGAGATGGGGAAGGCGCTGGATGCGAAAGATCCGGAGCTTTTTCACCATGAACTGGAAAAAGGAAGACCGGACGATATTGCTCTCATGATCATGACATCGGGAACGACCGGAATCTCCAAACTGGCCATGATGGCTCACAACAACTTTACGGAGATGGCCGCAAGCTGGCTGGAGACGCTCCCTCAGGGGGTGGAAGTGGACTGGCTGTCCATGTCCCCTCCCGCGTGGATCGTTGACCAGATGTGGGTGGGTGTTTCTCTCGTGGGGGGGATGTCAATGAACTTTCCCGAAACCCACGAGACGGTCATGGAGGATTTTCGCGAACTGGGCCCTTCAATTATCATTACCTCATCGCGGTTCTGGGAAGATCTTGCTTCCACCATCCGGGTCAAGATAGGGGATGCCGGGCCGGTACGGAGGAGACTTTTCCATATTGCGGAACGTATCGGCGGCAGGGCAACCGATCTGGAATCGCGGAGAGAGGAGATTGGTCCTTTCCTGAAATGCGCCCGATGGCTATCCTCTGTCGCAATCTTCCGCCCCCTCCTGGACAGGATCGGCTGTTCACGATTCCACAGTGCTTTCACGGGGGGACATCCCATCAGTCCCGATGTGATCCGTTTTTTCCGTTCCCTGGGGTTAAATCTTAAACAATGTTATGGTCTCACTGAATCGGGGGGGATCTTCCAGGTCCAGCCCGATAATGAAATCAAGGCCGAGACGGTTGGCAGACCCCTGACCGGCATGGAGTTGAAGATCTCCGAGGATCAGGATGTGCTTCTCTCCAGCAAGACGGTATTCAGGGGATATTACAACGATTTCGAGGCTACGAATGCCGCCTTCACTGACGGCTGGCTGAGGACTGGTGACGCGGGCTATCTCGATGATGATGGACACCTCGTCATTATCGGCAGACGGGAGGAGATCATCAGGAACAAACAGGGAGAGGCCTTTTCCCCTGATTTCATCGAAACACGCTTGAAGTTCAGCCCCTACATACGGGAGGCGGTTACCTTCGGCGAGGGGCGCCCCTACATTACCGCCCTGATCAATATCGACATGGGGAATGTGGGCAGCTGGGCGGAGGAACTGATGATTCCCTATACCACTTACACGGATCTCTCTCAGCGGCCGGAGGTGGAAGAACTGGTGACCCGAGAGATCAGCGAGGTCAATGAACGGCTCCCCGACGCAATGAAGATCCGGCGGTTCATTCTCCTTTACAAGCTGCTCGATGCCGATGATGAAGAGCTCACGCGAACGGGAAAGGTGAGAAGAAGATTTGTCTATGGCCTCTATCTGAAGCTCATCAATGCCATGTATGAAGACGAAGACGCCCTGGATGTGAAGACAACGGTCCGGTACCGGAACGGACAGGTGGGGACGCTGGAAACCCGGGTGCGTATACTGAAACTTGATTGAGACGGGAGTACTGTCCTATGGATTTTTTTATCCAGCTTTTGGTGAACGGTCTGAGTATCGGATTTCTGTACGGTCTGGCGGCTATGGGATTCGTCATGATCTTCAAATCCTCCAGCGTGCTGAACTTTGCGCACGGAGAGCTGATGGCTTTGGGGGCGTTTGTCTTTCTGGTTCTCATCGGATGGGCGGAACTCCCCGTATACTTGGCCTTTCCCCTGACCCTTGTCTTCTGTTTTGTCCTCGGTTTTGTGGTAGAAAGGCTTTTTCTGAGGCCCCTCATCGGAGAACCGCTCATCTATGTCATCATGCTTACAGTGGGGCTGGCGTCCATGTTCAAGGGAGCCATGCTGCTCATATGGGGGGGGAATCTCTATACCTTTCCCGACTTTCTCCCGGAAGGGCTGGCCATCCAGTGGGGGAGCGTGAACATACCCCCCGTGTACGCTGTGTCAATCGTCATCGGACTGATATTCCTCATGCTCTTTGGTCTTTTTTTCAAATACTCCTCCCAGGGGATCTATATGCGATCGGTGGCGGACAACCAGCCGGCTGCTCTCTCTCTGGGAGTGCACGTGCGCAAGGTCTTTGCCCTTTCCTGGGCTATCGCCGCCCTCGTGGCGGGGATGAGCGGGATTGTTCTCGGCATCATTAACGGTATCAACGTCCATGATCTGTCGTCCATCGGCCTCAAGGTCTTTCCCGTGGTCATCCTGGGAGGGTTGGACAGTATCGGCGGAGCGGTGATCGGGGGGATCATTATCGGTCTCCTTGAGACCTTTACTGGCGGGTACCTGTCCACGTCGCTGCGGGATGTCGTTCCTTATATCGTTCTGGTGTTCATCCTGATGGTAAAGCCCTATGGCCTCTTCGGCCTGGTGGAGATCGAAAGAGTCTGATGAGAAAACTGCATTTTCACCCCTGTGGTAATTTTAATGATCGTTACGAGCAGGAGCTCACGATCTTCGAAACGGATTTCGGACGAACCGCCGTTCTGGCCGGGTTGCTGATATTGTTCGCTGTTGTCCCCTATGCCAGCAGCGCCTATTTTCTTTATATTCTCAACACAATCGCAATTATGTCCATAGCGGCGATCGGACTGAACATTCTCATCGGCTTTACCGGGCAGCTTTCCTTGGGACACGGGGCTTTTTTCGGCGTGGGGGCTTACGCGGCCGCCATACTTGCAACGGACGCGGGGTTCCCCTTTCTCCTCGCAGTCCCCTGCGCGGGGGTGATTACCGCCTTGGTGGGGGTTCTCTTCGGACTGCCTTCGGGGAGACTGAAGGGTTTGTATCTCACGATCGCAACCCTTGCCGGGCAGTTCATCATCGAGTATCTCCTTGTTCACTGGGAGGGCCTCACCAGGGGGACCATGGGGATCGTTCTTCCCGAAGCCTCCATATTCGGCGTGGCCCTTGGCGGTGACCGATGTTTCTTCTATATAGCCTACGGAGCGCTCATCCTCATGACCCTCATTGCGGTCAATCTCATGAGGACACGGTATGGAAGGGCCTTTGTGGCGATACGGGACAATGACCGGGCAGCAGAGGGGATGGGGATCCCCATATTCCCCTACAAGCTTCTGTCTTTCGCCATCAGCTCCTTTTACGCGGGATTCGCCGGAGCCCTCTGGGCATATTACATGGTGAGCATTACGACAGAACCATTCAATCTGGGCCTTTCTGTGGAGTATATCGCCATGGTCATCATCGGAGGGCTGGGGAGCATTACCGGTTCCATCTTCGGGGCGATTTTTATCACGGGATTGAACGAAGGATTGCGTTGGCTGACCGATATCCTGATGAGCACCAACATCCTGAGCGCCATAGGGCTTTCGATGGCGCCCCTGCGCGAACTGGCGTTCGGAACGGCGATTGTTCTCTTCATCCTTCTGGAGCCGCGGGGCTTGGCCGAGGTCTGGCGTATTATCCGTTCAAACTTCAGACTCT
This sequence comes from Syntrophaceae bacterium UBA6078, assembly GCA_002428735.1. Taxonomy (GTDB): domain Bacteria; phylum Desulfobacterota; class Syntrophia; order Syntrophales; family UBA2210; genus UBA6078. The sequence goes on from DIXO01000066.1 coordinate 48,246, forward strand.
GGCCGTTTTCTTACTGAGAGGGAGTCATGCAAGAAGATACTCTGCTCCAATTGAACAATATCAGCGTTGTGTACTCGGATGTCATCCAGGTCCTGAAGGGTGTTTCCCTTGCTGTTACAGAGAAGCACATCGCTTGCCTTCTCGGAAGCAACGGGGCCGGTAAAACAACCACATTAAAAGCCATATCAGGGCTCCTGAAGACGGAAAACGGAAAGGTGACGGACGGCGATATCGTCTATGAAAAAGCACTTATCCAGAATTCTCCTCCCGAAGCCATAACCCGCCGGGGTATCATCCAGGTTCTCGAAGGGAGACAGCCTTTCAAGTATCTGACCATAGAGGAAAATCTTCGAGTCGGCACGGCCACCAGGTGGGGAAAGCCATACGGGAAAGACCTGGAAATGATCTACGATTATTTTCCACCTCTCAGGAAGAGGCGCAAAACCCTGGCCGGATACTGCAGCGGAGGCGAACTGCAGATGCTGGTCATGGGCCGCGCCCTGATGGCCCACCCGAAGCTGCTCCTGCTGGACGAGCCCTCGCTGGGACTCGCGCCCCTGGTGGTGAAAGAGATATTCGATATCATCGAGAGGATCAACCGCGAGCAGGGGACCACGATTGTTCTGGTTGAGCAGAACGCGAATATGGCGCTTCGGATAGCGCACTACGGGTACATCATGGAAAACGGCAGGATCGTTATGGAAGGTGAGGCCGCCGATCTGAAGAAAAATCCTGATATCAAAGAGTTTTATCTGGGTATGGGGGCGGGGGGAGACGCCAAGTCATACCGGGACGTCAAATCATACAAGAGGCGTAAACGGTGGCTGTAAGAGCGAAGAATAAAGAGTAATGAATACAAAAGGGTAACTTGAGGGAGACGCTTTTATGAGTACGTTTTTTGATGATCTGGAGGGGCGATCTGCGCTTCAGAGAAAGACGGACCAAAACCGGAGATTGTCGGAGATGATTGCAGTCGCATACCGGCACTCCTCGCGGGTCAAAGAAACCATGGACGGGCTTGATCTGAAACCGCGGGATATTGCTTCTGTCGATGACCTTGAAAAGCTCCCTGTTATCTCGCGGGAAGAATTGGTGGAACTTGAGCGCCGGGATCCTCCCTTCGGTGGATTGTGCGCCGCTGACGTGAATGTGGCCCGGATATTCACCTCACCGGGGCCCGTCTATGAACCGCACCTCGGAGAGGGACAGTTGTGGGCCAGGGGGTATTTCGCGGCTGGTTTTCGAAGAGGAGACCGGGTTCTGAATACCTTTTCATACCACATGGTGGCCGCGGGGCTGACCTTTCATGAGGGGCTTAGGGCCGTCGAAGCCACCGTGATTCCCTCCGGTACCTCGGGGACCGAAATGCAGGTGCAGCTTATACGGGATCTCGGCGTGACGGGATATACGGGTACGCCGAGCTTTCTGAATGCCATCATCGCGAAAGCGGAAGAGATGGGGCATGCCTTCAGGGAGGATTTTCGTCTCCGCCGTGCGTCCTTCGTTGCTGAACCCCTCCAGCCCTCACTCAGGAAACGGTTCGAAGAGATCTACGGGATTGATACCTATCAGATGTACGGCGCGACTGAGGTTGGTGATATTGCGTACGAATGTTCCGCAAAGGAGGGATGGCATATTTGCGAGGATGTGATTGTCGAGATCGTGGATCCAGCTACGGGAAGGTCTGTCGAACCCGGTCAACTGGGTGAGGTTGTGGTGACCCGGCTGAACGATACCTTCCTTCTCTTCCGCTTCGGAACGGGAGATCTTTCACGCATCATACAGGATGGGTGCCCATGCGGAAGAACCGCCAGGAGACTGGGCGGTATCGCGGGAAGGGTAGGGGAAGCGGTCAAGGTCAGAGGGATGTTTATCGCGCCGAGCCAGGTGGCACGGGTGCGTGAGGCTTTTCCGCGGGTCACGTTTCAGGTGGTGGTCACACGGGAGAATTATCGTGATTTCCTTATCGTCGTGGTGGTGGATGATGAGGGGTATGGAGCCGTTGGGGACACGCGGTTCGGAGAACTGTTCCACTCGATCTGCGCCGTCCGGATAGACCGCATTGAAAAGGTGCAAGGAGGTTTGCATGAAGAGGGTAAACCTCTTATAGACAAGAGGGAATGGAAGTAGCGAACCGCCAAAGGCACGGCGTCAGGATGCGGCTGCGTCCTTCAATTTGAGCTGTATGCCGCTCTTTCCGTTCCAGTTGTTTATCTGTGGGGTAAAGACGATATCAATCGTTGATTCGGACAGAAGATCCGCCAGGTGACCGCCGTCGAACCATATGGCGTCGCAGTACAGGGTATCGTCATGAACGCGTGCTTTCAGATGATTGTTTCCCACTGTTACGGAAGAGGATACCCGCACTTTCCTCGCGCAGAGGAGGGGTTCGGGGTTCATGCTTCCAAAGGGGGCCAGCATCTCCAACTGAGAGACGAGGGTGTAATCCAGCTCGTTAAAACCGCAGAGTGCATCTATGGTGGTGTGGGGAACCAGCCGTTCACCGCCCGTATCTTTGAGCACCGCGGCGCTCAACAGTGCCGAAAATTTTTCAATATCCTCCTCCCGTATAGAAATTCCGGCCGCGAACCGGTGTCCCCCGTATGAAAGCAACAGAGAGGAACATCCGCTATCCAGTCCCTCATAGAGGTTGAATTCGACGATGCTTCTTCCCGATCCCTTCCCTATACCGTCTTTTACGCTGATCAGTACGGCAGGCATGTAATACCGGTCCACCAGTTTCGATGCCACAATCCCTATGACGCCGGGGTGCCATGTGTGAGAAGAAAAAACGAGCGCATTGACCTTGTTAATATCAATAGTTGTGTCTATTTTTTCAAGCGCTTCATCAAGGATAGCCCTCTCGATTTCGCGGCGTGTTCTATTATATGAATCAAGGCGTTCGGCAAGGAGTGCTGCCCTGCTTTCGTCCTCGGTGAGAAGGAGTTCAACTGCGTCTTCCGGCGAACCGATCCTGCCTGCGGCATTGATGCGCGGAATCAACCGAAATGCCGCTGTTTCTGAGCTGACACCCCTGTGACCGATATCGCTTGCCGCTATCAGAGCCTTGAGCCCGATCCGTTCGGTATTATTGACGATCCCGAGCCCTATTTTGGCGAGAATTCTGTTCTCATCGACGAGGGGTACGATATCTCCGATGGTTCCCATGGCAACAAGATCAAGATATTTCATGAGATTGGGATATTCCCTGCCTTTCCAGAAACCGAGATCTCGGAGCTTACCGCGCAGGGCGATGAGGAGATTGAAGACCACCCCGACCCCGGCGAGGAATTTGAAAGGGAACGAACAGTCAGGATGATGGGGGTTGATAACGGCGCTGCAATCAGGAAGAAGGGAGGGAATTTCGTGATGATCGGTTACGATCACATCGATACCAAGGGAGGTGGCGTAGGCTATCTGCTCGTGATCTGAGATGCCGCAGTCGACCGTTACGACCAGATTGACCCCCTTTTCTCTGAACCTGTCGATTGCCTCCCTGCTGAGACCGTACCCTTCTTCGACCCGCCCCGGAATATAGTAGTCTGTCCGGTCATGGATTTCCCTGAGAAACTTTACGAGTATTGCCGTTGAGGTAATACCGTCGGCGTCGTAATCTCCGTAGACCATGACCTTTTCCTTGTTGAAAATTGCCTTTATCAGCCGGTCCACTCCCTCATGCATGTCTTTCATGAGGAAGGGGTTGTGGAGGTGTTCCAGAGAGGGGAAAAGGAACCTTTTCGCGTCATCGGGGTTCGTGATGCCGCGGTTGAGCAGTATCTGTGATATAATTGGGCTGATCCCCAGTTCCCTGGTGATGAGAGATTCAGCTTTTTTCTGTGTGTCGGGGAATTTCCAGCGGGTGGTTGGCAGCATGTTTTTCTATTCCGATCAATGTAGTTTTTGACTATAGTCAAGGCAGCAGGCCGTGTCAAGGGAAGGATTTATTTCTTGATGTTTTGCGGATCGTATATTATCAATAAAAAATGAAGAAAAGGGAAATGTTGCTACGGGACCTTCGATTAAGCCGCAGGGATATCGCCTATCTCAAATACATTCTCGAAGGATATGAAGGGCTTGCGACCGTCACAACGACCCACAGAGGTGAACCGGCGGTACGTCTTTCCATCGCCCCTGACTTCAGTTCCGATGTTGACGGCATACTGGAAGCATTGCAGGGAGAGATCGAAATGTGCGAGATTGGTGGAGGAGAGAGAAAATGAAAAAAGGATATGGATATGTTCTGGGTATACTGTTTCTTCCCTTTATTCTCGGTATGGGATCCATGACGGGGAGCGGTACACCGGACAAGATCCCCGTTGCTGAAAAAAAATTCAATGCAACCTTCATCGATCAGATGGATATCATCACCACGTGCACGGATGTGAGCATAGAAGGCAAGACCTATATTGAGGGAAGAAAAGGGAAGGGGGTATACACCATACCCTTCGAAGAAATAGAGAGCGTAACCTTCCTGTCAAAAGGGGATGAACTCAGGGTGCGGGTACGTCTGAGAAATGAGAGTGCTGATGAGTTGATACTGGATGCCGACCGTAAGGCCTACGGCAGGACGGGGCACGGAACTTTTCAGATAGGCCTTGGCGACATCAAAAAAATGATACTCAAAAACTGATTTTGGGGATGTTTCTTTGTGCCCGTCTCAGCCGTCAGACGGGTGTCGGCTGTTTTTAGACGGCTTTTTTCACCGCTCCCGAACGCAGGCATCGGGTACAGACCCTCATCCTCTTGACCGTTCCTGTCTTGGGAACCAGAACCCGGAGTTTCTGGAGGTTGGGATACCAGACCTTCTTTGTCTTGTTGTTCGCATGGCTGACGCTGTTTCCCACAACGGGCCCCTTACCGCAAATCTCACACACTCGAGACATAATAAACTCCCTTCTGAAAATCAGATCGGTTCATAGACGATAACGACTCTTTTTGCAAGCACTTTTTTGTATTGCGCCTGCTTTTCATACTTCCGGGCGGAATTCCCCATAATTAAGTATACTGTCCCTGGAATTCCCAGGATGCGGCATAACCCTATGTACCAAAGAGGAACTGACTGTCCGGGAAGAGGGTAACTTTTGCAACTGATTTATAACGGGGGAGATGATCGGGCCGCGCCAGCGGGTCTGATCAATCTCCATGTTAGGATTCAACTTTTTTACATGTATATTTGTCCCACAACCCATCCCAGGTGAAGTCAACCTTCTCGAATACAGGTTCAACGTTTTCTCCAGATACCTGTATTGTGAATCTGAACTTACCCTTTTCTTGGAATAGAGGTTCATATCTATATGGATGGAATTGAAGTTCTACTCGGAAGGCATCTGATGTTTCACGCACAGAGACAAGGTCTACAAATTGATTGACACCATTAGGGATATCAACAGGCACAAATCTTTGGTCGCCATGACAAGACCAAGCAAGAGGGATACTATCGCAATAAATCGTATCGCTATAATTTCCGTCCTCGGAGCATTTTTCTATTCCCACCAAATAAGCTCGGCATCCTTTCGCAAGAACTGATTTGTTATTGATGACCTTTACTCTTATGTAGCTCGCTTTGTGATAAGTGCAGATATCTTTTCTGTTATCTGTCAGATCCTTCTTTTGTTGGTGCTCTTTGGTTTGAGTTTGGTATTCTGCTGAGTCGCCGAAGCTTAGTACAAGTTTTGGTCGATACAGCCATCGCTTGATAGGCTCAACAAATATAGCAGCAGCAAAACCCAGTATGGCACCAATGATTGTATTTAACATAGGAGACGGTTCCGACATCTATACAACGGCTATCCTAACATTTACATATCAGGCAATTTTGCCTGATATCCCGATATTGAACTGACAAACAGGCAAATGTGCTTGTTTTCAATATTCAACATAGTAAACGTTTTTCGATAATGGAAGAACGGTAAAGCAGGAAAAATGCTATGTCAAGAAAGATTCTTGATGATTATTTTGGGCTCATTTTGGGGGTTTTGGGGATACCTTCTGTTTTCCATCCTTCGAAGCCCTTAGTTCTTCATCGATGCCGGCTGTCCTGTCGCTTCGAGAACGCGCATCCACAGATTCCCCCTCGTGTTGACTTTCTTGCGGGAAGTTACTGATTTAATGGGCAGATGAACGTATTCACCCTTGAAGAGTCCCACCACCAGGTTTGTCTTTCCCGCCATCCCGGCATGTACGGCGAATTGGCCCAGGAGTTCACAGTATATGCTATCGCTGGCGTTGGCGGGAACACTCCGTATGGTATAGCTGGGGTCGATATATTTCAGATTGAATTCCATATGGATCTTTTTGAAATACTTTTCGATTCGTGTCTTCAGGTAAACCCCGATATCATGGAGCCGTACATTGCCGGATGCGTCAGTCTTTGCGGGACCGCCTGTGGGACACAGATCCTGTCCGGCGCCTTCCGCCACCAGTATAACGGCGTGTTTTCTCTCCCTAAGACGCTTCTCCAGTATGGTGAGCAGGCCCCTCTCCCCCTCCAGTTCAAAAGGAACCTCGGGGATAAGGGCAAAATTGACATCATTCTGGGCCAGGGTGGCGTTCAGCACGATGTGTCCCGATTCTCTCCCCATTATCTTTACCAGACCGATCCCCATGGGAGCGCCCTTTGCCTCAACATGAGCGCACTGAATCGCATTGACCACCATGGAGATCGCTGTATCAAATCCAAAGGTCTTGTCGATCAGATTCAGATCGTTATCGATGGTTTTCGGTATACCGATAACGCTCATCGTTACATCCCTTCTGCTGATTTCGGCCGCGATCCGCTCGGCAGCCCGCATGGTTCCATCGCCGCCCACGCAGAAAAAGATATTGGTTTTCATGGAGCACAGGGTATCAACCATGGTTGAGATATCCTGATTTCCCCGCGACGATGAGAGGATGCTGCCGCCGAGGGAGTGTATATCTTTGACGAGATCGGGCGTCAGGTCAATTACTTTATGGCCATATGAGGGAACAAGACCCTGAAAGCCGTACCGGATTCCGGAGATCTTTTTGACGCCGTAGCGGTAGGAAAGGGCCATGACCACTGATCTGATGACGTTATTGATCCCCGGGCTCAGCCCGCCGCAGGTAACAATAGCCGCCCGTGTCTCTCGGGGGTTGAAGTAAATCTTTTCCCTGGGGCCGGCGATTTCCAGCGAACAGGAAATGTCAGTATCCCGTAATGAGTCTTTATGGAGGTACGGGTCGTAGAGAATCCGTTTTTTATCCGACATGAAATATGCCGAGGTAATCGGGGATGATATGGTCGGATTTCCCAGCACTGGTATCATAAAATTGATCGATTTCATTATGTCAGCCTCTCTCTGTTGCGAGTCTCGCGGCGTTTATGCCGGATATGATCTCTCCTTCGAATCCAAGCCCCGGTATAAGTGCATTTCCGGTGAGATAGACATTTTTCAAGGGCGTCTTGCCGGACAGGAATGACAAGCCGTTCAGAGGGTTTTTTGCCTTGTATTTAAGCCCTCTGGTTTTCTGATATCTTTTCGATATTCGTATAGATTCTTGCAGGTTGATGAAATCGATGTTTTCTCCCAGAAAGGGGAGGAAGAACCGCACGTTTTTTAACATATCTTCCATAACGGCCTGAAGAGTGTTTTCTTCCGCTTCCGCCGGGGCATTCTTCACAAACGAGGTCAAACTCAAAGCCCGTTTCCCTTCGGGCGCTCGCAGGAGGTTTCCCGGCTCACTGGTTTCCAGAAACAAAAAATTTCCCTCTTCGGCAGGTTTGGTTTCGTCCGATATGACAACAACATATGGCCCCATTTTTTCCGGGATGCATCGATCATAAACCCCCAGATGAAGGGTAACGGGGTAGAGGGATGGCTGTATCCTCCCGTATCTTTTTCTCAGTGATCCAAATGCCCTGTTTCCCTCCATGAGAGAGGAAAGTTTATCACAATATGTGCTTATTATTATGTTCCTCCCGTAAATGGTTGGTATGGAATCTTCCTGCGCCTCAACCGGTTGAAGGTTCACCTTGATGACCCGTTCCATCTCGAGTGTCGAGACGGGGTTTTCATCTATAACACCTCCATCGGCCTCGAATTTTTTCTTCAGCCTTCCCATGAGGAGATGTTTTCCCTCCCTATGGTGAAATACTCCCTGAAGGGCCGTGGAGAGCGTTCTCGCAGCAGCAATCGGGCTTATGGTATGAGGATCGAGATGGGAAAGGAGGAGAATCTGGGCTTCCATTACCTTGCCGAGAGTTGACACCTGCTGAAGCGCTTTGAGCTTTGCCGTAAAATCCCTTTTCCTCAGACCAATGAATGGCAGAGTAACGAGAAGTCTGAGGTGCTCTTTCAGCTTTTCAGGGCGAAGGTGCAATCCCTTGTCGATCAGACCCGAAACGAATTGGCCGCTCCTGGAAAGGGAGTTGTAGAAGCCGGCTATCCCCGATGCCTTATCCGGAAACTCCCGTTCAATCTCCCGTATGTCCCGTTCCATCATGCCGTACAAATCTATCCGGTGCTTCTGGAAGATTATCTGCAACGGGGAGGGCAGGGGTGGCTCTTCCGGGAGGATCCCTGAATGGGAGAGGAATTGTTTGAATAAATTCCCCCTGTTGAATCCTGACCAGGGGAAAGGGTCAATATCGAAGGTGTATCCTGATTCCGAATAGCACAGGGGGGTATCCTCCGTCAGGAGGAGCGTCTTTTTCCCCTGGTTTGCCAGGGTGACGGCAGCGACCAGAGAGCCGGGATCATTTCCGAGCACAATCGTATCGTACATGAGCTACACCACCCGGTCTTCCTGTAATCCGAATTCATCGGTAATTTTGTCAGACGATATAACCCTCATGCCGCTCTTTATGAGCAGGGCTGACGCGACTCCCGAGCCCCGGAAGAGAAAACCGTCTCTCTTGATATGGAAGACACCGCATGAGGGGCTCTGCTCCGTCATGACCGCCGTCGAGATTCCCATCATTTTCATGAATCGAACGATCTCCTTGGCGCCTCGGATGAAAGAGTTGGTAACATCCGCTCCGGTGGCGGATATAACCTGTGCTCTCCCTTCAATGACATCCATTCCTTCACCACCCACTATCTGTGAGGGGGATCGCGGTGTGGTAAGTCCTCCAAGTTGTTCTGGGCACAGCGGTATAAGACGATGATTCAGTCCCGGTAGCAGGAGGTTTTCCTCAAGGCGGCTCATGCCGTCATATCTGCAATTAAAACCAAGGAGACACGCGCTTACAATAATCATGCTAAAACTTTTCCAGGGTCGGGTTATGGAGGGCCGGAATCTCCATCGGACGGGCATCTTTTATCCGCACCCTTCGTCCTGCAACTTCGAGCCGTCCCTCCGCGTACAGCTGAATCGCCTGAGGATAGATCCGGTGCTCTTCCTTCAGGATTCTCTGCTGGAGTTTCTCGGCCGTGTCGTCGTCATACACGGGAACAACTGACTGGATAATGATCGGTCCGGTATCGACCCCCTCATCGGCAAAGTGGACGGTGCACCCGGAAAATTTCACCCCGTAATCGAAGGCCTTTTTCTGGACGTGAAGTCCTTGAAAGGAAGGAAGCAGCGCGGGATGGATGTTCATTATTTTCAAAGGGAAAGCCCTCAGAAGGACTGGCGTCAGTATCCTCATGAATCCGGCCATGATCACAAGCTCTACCCGGTGTGCCTGCAAGACGGCAACGACTTCCCGGTCAAATGCCTCCCTCGTGGAAAAACGTTCATGATCTATGACCACGGCTGGTATGTTGTTCTGCCGAGCCCTCTCCAGAGACCGAACGCCGGGAACATTGCTGATAACCACCGTGATCGTCGCGTCCAGCCTGCCGTCGTTGATGCTGTCGATAATTGATTGCAGATTGGTCCCTCCGCCGGAAACCAGGACTCCCAGGTGCATCTTTTTCATCTCTCTACTCGAATGTGATGGCAGGGCCTTTTTTCTCCCGGCTTCTGATATGACCAATTATGCAAGCCCCTTCTCCCAGTCGCTGCAGGTGATCCACGATCTCTGTCGCATTCTTTTTCGGGACAATAACGATCATTCCGATACCCATGTTGAACACCCTGAACATCTCCGATTCATCGACGCCGCCTTTCTCCTGTATGATCCGGAAGATGGGGGGCGGTGTCCACGCCTCCCGAATGATAACGGCCTCGCACCGTTGCGGCAGTATCCGCGGGATATTTTCGGTGAGTCCCCCGCCCGTAATATGCGCTATCCCCCGAATGGTGAAATTTTTGATGAGATTCAGAATCGGTTTTACATATATCTTTGTCGGGCGGAGAAGTTCCATGCCGATAGATCCCTCAATGCCCTCGATGGAATCGTTCATGTCGAGTTCTCCCTCTTCCAGGAGAACTTTTCGGACGAGGGAGTACCCGTTGCTGTGGATTCCGCTCGATGCGAGGCCTATAATGCTGTCACCAACCCTGATTTCGGAACCGTCAATGAGGTTGTCATACTCCACAACACCCACGGCGAACCCGGCCAGATCATACTCATCATCTTTATAGAATCCGGGCATTTCAGCCGTTTCACCGCCGGTAAGAGCGCAACCCGCTTCGACACATCCCTTTGCTATGCCTTCAACGATCTGGACGCTCGTCTCGATACTCAATTTTCCGGTGGCGATATAGTCAAGGAAAAAGAGTGGTTCCGCGCCTTGAACAATCAGATCGTTAACGTTCATGGCCACAAGATCGATACCGATCGTGTCGTGGATATCCATCATATGGGCTATCTTGAGTTTTGTGCCCACCCCGTCGGTTGTTGATACAAGAAGGGGATTTTTATACTTGTTGTTACCAAGGTAAAAGAGTCCTCCGAAACTGCCTATTTCGCCCACGACCCCATTGCGATTAGTGGTTTTTATCAACGGTTTTATCTTTTCGACGAAAGTGGCGCCCTTGTCAATATCCACCCCCGCTTCTCTGTATGATGTTTTTCTTCGCGTCATAGTATGATCCAATTCCTCCCGGTATAGAATCTCCAACAGCAGCTCATCCCCATAATGAAACCTCTATAATTACAGAGTAACCACACCTTCAGAAGTCACCCGGAACAACGGATGAACCTGTATAAAGACAAATCACGATTTGCTAGGTTAGCACTGACTGCTATTCTTGTAAAGGGGTTTAGCGGTATACCCACAGAGAAATCTACTTCAACAGTTGACTATATACCGCGGGGGAGAGAAATCTAGACAGCACCGATATAAGGCTTACGGTTCCATTTCAATAACGGCCAGAGGGGATGACGATATTTTTTATCCCTTCATAGTTATTGAGAGATATGATCATAAGAGATACAGGTCGGGACCCCATACCTTGACCCAGTTTTCCTCCATAAGGTTAACGGCCTTTTTGACCGGGCCAAGTCCCAGTATGACGATTGTGGTAAGCCCTGTTCCCATGCAGGGATAGATGTAATCGAGGTTGATCTGAGCTTTTTTTAACAGCTTCAGGACGACATTGATTCCCCCGGGATGGTTCGGTATTTCACATGCGATTACCTGTTTAGTCGCGACTTTGTATCCTGACGATTTCAACACATTGACCGCTTTGTCAGGATCATTGGCAACAAAATAAAAAAGCCCTTCTTCCTCCCGTGACTTGGTGTAACAACAGGCCAGCATGTTGACCCTGTTGTTGCTCAGGATATCGCTAACATCTGATAACTGTCCGGGAATATCTTTCAGCCAGAGCTCGATCTGTTTGACCGTCTTCACTGCGCGCACCCCTTCAGAATGTATTCAGCTCCCCTGTCGAGGGCCTGGTAATTCAGTTTCAGGATGGAGGCCTTGGTATGTGTGGTAATTTCGGAGAGGCCATTCTTGATTGAATCGAGAGACATCATCCGGGTATGGGTCACAAAAGCGCCCAGCATGACCATATTAACAATCCGCTCACTCCCTAGTTCCCGGGAAATATCGACGGCAGGTATTGCTATGGAGGCCAGATCATCCCTGGCTATTGTCCGGTTTACATGATTTGAATTGAGAAAGAGGGTTCCTCCTTCTTTCATCGTTCCCTCATATTTCGCCAGAGAAGGATTGTTCATGATCACCGCGAAATCAGGGGAGGATGCAACGGGGGAAAATATCTCCTCATCCGATATGGCAACCGTGCAATTTGCGGTACCGCCACGCATCTCAGCTCCGTAGGCGGGAAGGTAGGTTACCTCCCTGCCGTCACGCATGGCAGCCACCGCCAAAACGTAGCCCATCATGAGGACTCCCTGTCCTCCAAATCCGGCAAAGATGGTTTTTTTCATGCCGATCACATCCGTTTACTCGGTTTCATCTTTTATGACCTTGAGAGGAAAGGTCTGGACAACAGTCTCGTCAATTCTCCGGCACGCATCTATCGTTGACATTTTCCAGTTGGTAGGGCAGGGGGAGAGAATCTCCACAAGGGAAAAACCCTTGCCCGCCATTTGAGCCTTGAAGGCTTTTGTAATGGCCTTCTTGGTTTTTATTATGTTCTTCAATGAGCTCACGGCTGTCCGTTCTATATAGACGGACCCTTGGGTTAATGCCAGTATCTCGCTGAGATCAATAGGCGCCCCATCACGCCGAGCGTCACGTCCCCCTGGCGTGGTCGTGGAATTCTGACCGAGAAGTGTTGTGGGTGCCATCTGTCCCCCCGTCATGCCGTAGCAACTGTTGTTGACGAATATGACGGTTATATTTTCACCCCGGTTGGCGGCATGGATCGTCTCGGCGGTTCCGATGGCTGCAATGTCCCCGTCTCCCTGATAGGAAAAAACGATTCTGTCGGGGAGGATACGTTTTATGCCGGTAGCTACTGCCGGCCCTCTTCCGTGGGGGGCCTCCCCCATGTCTACGTCGAAATAGTCGTAGGCGAGGACGGCGCATCCAGCTGGAGGGACACCGATCGTTTTGTCCCCTATGCCAAGCTCCTCAATAACCTCGGCCACCAGTCGGTGAATGATGCTGTGTCCGCATCCGGGACAGTAATGAAAAGGGGTCTTTTTCAGGTAACGCGGTCTGGTAAAGACAAGTTCTTCCATTTATCGATCCTCTTTCAGGTGCTGTCGATAATACAGACTGCTGATTGCCTTGCCGACCTCATCGGGAGTGGAGATGATACCCCCGGGCCGACCGTAGAAGTGCACATTACTTCTCCCCTCCAGGGCGAGCCGCACATCTTCGATCATCTGGCCCGTATTCATCTCGAACACCATGAAATCTTTGACCAACCTGCTCATTTCTCGAATGGCGCGATCGGGAAAGGGCCACAGGGTCACAGGCCGCAGGAGTCCCACCTTGAGGCCCATCTCACGAGCCCTCCTGATGCCGCCCCTGGCTATGCGGGCAGCAGTCCCGTAGGCGATGACCACAAGCCGGGCATCTTCCGTCATATATGTTTCCGCGCGGGGAATTTCATTCGAGATCATCCTGTACTTTCGTGCGAGTTTCCAGTTATGTTCCTCCATTTCCACGGTGTCGAGGATCAGTGATCGGATGATTCTGCTGGGCCGTTCCTGCGCACCGTCCAGGATCCATGATTTGGGGGGTAATTCCGACGGATTGACGGCTTCGGGAAAGACAACCGGTTCCATCATCTGACCCATCATGCCGTCTGCGAGGATCATGACCGGGGTGCGGTATCTGTCTGCGTATTCAAAGGCATCTCTGGTAAAATCGGCCAGTTCCTGTCCATGGGCCGGAGCCAGGACTATGGAGCGATAATCCCCGTGTCCGCCCCCCCGAGTTGCCTGAAAATAATCCCCTTGGGAAGGCGCTATGTTCCCGAGGCCGGGGCCGCCCCGCATAACATTCACGATGACCGCTGGAAGCTCAAGGGCTGCCAGAAAAGAGATGCCTTCCTGTTTGAGGCTTATGCCCGGGCTTGAGGAACTGGTCATCGCCCGCGCCCCCGCCATGGAAGCCCCGATCACCATGTTGATGGCAGCGATCTCACTTTCAGCCTGGATAAAGGTGCCGTCCTCCAGATCAGCCATCGCGCCGGACATGAATTCAGGGAGTTCATTCTGAGGGGTTATGGGGTAGCCGGCATAAAAACGGCATCCGGCGCGCACGGCCGCTTCTCCGATGACCTGACTTCCCCTCATCAGCTGTTTCTTATCCACGGTAGACCTCTATCGCGATATCGGGGCACATGATGGCGCAGAGGGCGCAGCCCGTACACGCGTGATCCGTATCACCCTTCGTGTTTTTGAATCTGGCCGGATGATACCCTTTTTCGTTCGTTTCGTCGGACACGGCAATACATTCATTCGGGCATACGGATATGCAGAGATAGCAGCCCTTGCACAGACTGCTGTCGATCACTATTCTGCCCTTATTGGTTTTCGCGGTCATAGGCCTTTTACCATTCGATTCTCCCATAAAAATAAGCCAAACCCTCTATTATCGGAACGTTAGCACTGTCCCCGGCTTTCTGTTGTCAGACGTTTTCAAGCATACACGTCTTATGGGTGTCCAGGGGTTCCTTGAGGGTGTTATGCAGTTCGCCGTATCGTGTAAATTCCATGGAACAGGTGTCTGGGCCGAGAAGGAATTCCATCTCTTCGGGAGAAAAAGGGCAGAATCGAAACAGACGGTCTTCAAGACGTTTTGTTTTCTCCCCCATCATGCGGATATACCCTCTTCGTTCAGGCTCTGTTCCGTATCGCCCCATAATATATTCTATCCGCTGCGAGAGCGTGGTCACTTTGTCGTGGACCACCCGTTTGTCTGCGTAATTGACTATCTCCGCTTCGGTGGGAGAATCGGAGGAGAAATACTCATCAAGAAGCACATGCTGGCCGACAATCGCACCAACTTCGGGATATCCCATATCGACGAGGAGCTGCTTTCCCGTCTCGGCATGGTTTTCACGGGTCTGCAAGCCCCTGGTCTTGGTAATGTCATGGAGCAGAGCCGCCGCCTGGACGAGACCCCTGTCCATATCCGCTTTCAGGGAATCTGAGAGGAAGAGGGCAATCCGGCAGACCTGCAGAGAATGGCGCACAATATGATCCATCATCTGCATGGCATGCATGATGCGATAACATTCCTGCCGAGCCGGTATCCGCATACAAGATATATCCTTTCCGCGGACCTTTCTAGCAGATAGACGGTAAAAATGCCAGATTGTTTTTGGAATAAAGACGCCTTCGTATCTTGATTTTTTGCTTGGCCTGAAGGCGAACAACATATCGAAAAGACAGGGGAATAGAGGATAAGTAAATCACGAGAACGGCCTCAGAACACGATGTATGAGATGGATCATTCACATGTGTAAGTCTGAACAATTACAGCACTGCATTCAATATGCCTCCAACTGTGATGGCCGATATGAGCATGATGATGACCGATTTCAGGAAATCCCTCAGGCCGAGTTCTCTGAGCAGAACCACAAACGTCGCGATGCAGGGGAAAAACATGGTCAGAACGACACTTCCTATTACCATCTGTTTCGCGGTCATGGCGGATAAAGACAGCATCCCGAGAGCGGCATCTTTGCGGAACAGCCCGATGAGCACTGCCGTTACCGATTCTTCCGGCAGGCCCAGGACGCCTTGGATGACGGGTGCGGCAAAGGAGGCGAGATGGTCGAATATCCCAAAAACAAAGAGGATATTAATAATCAGGACAGCCGCCAGAATGATGGGCACAGCCTCAAGAAGGAACCCGCGTGTTCTGCCCCACAGTTTGGGAATGATCGTCCTCCAAGGGGGGACACGGTACGGAGGTATTTCAATCAGGAGTTCGGGGCTGAATCCTTTGAGCAGGCGATGGAGAATCATGCCAAGGACGATCCAGACCAGGAAAAGCGTCCCGTAGACGAGGGCAACATACCCCCCTCCATACTTTCCAACGAGACCGAATATCATTGCCTGTGCTGAGGCGCACGGTATGGCTATGCATACCAGGGTTGCCGCTATGAAGCGTTCCCTTCTGCTCTCAAGAACGCGCGTCGCCATAACGGCCGGTACATTGCAGCCGAATCCCAAGAGAGATGGAATAATCGCGAAACCATGCAACCCGATTTTGTGCATGGCCGTGTCAAGAAGAATCGCGAGTCGTGGCAGATATCCCGTGTCTTCAAGGATTCCCAGGATCAGATAGAATGATATGATATAGGGAAGGACCATACCGAAGGGCACATACAAGCCGCTGCTGAGGAGGCCGAAGGATTCGACGAAATGTATCTCGTCGTTCATCAGTTTTCCCACGATGATATCGTGCAGGAGGCCAGAGCCTCCCATAAGGGTGCTCAGCTTCATCAGTACCGGCAGCCAGAGAGAATGAAACAGGGGATCAAGCAGGTGGTTTATCAGAAATTCGCCTATGAACCGTATCACCATGAATGAACCTGCCAGCACCGCCGCAGCGATCAGTGTTCCCGTTCTGGGTTTTACACTGGCATCTTCCAGGTGTTCGAACCAGGTATGGTGCCGGTGGGATATCTGCTGTACCTCGTCTATGATACCGCCGACTGATGACCATCGTTCATCTCGGGTTCTTGGGGGAGAAGAAGGCGCTGCAGCTTGGGGGATACTCGTGACAAGGTCCTTGATCCCCTGCCCGGTGAGACCTGATGTGGGAATGACCGGTATTCCAAGGATTTCTCTCAGTTTTTCAAGATCAATGGTTATGCCACGGTGTTTTGTGTCATCCCACATATTCAACGCAATGACCATGGGAATGTTCATCTCCATCAATTGCAGCGTCAGATAGAGATTTCGTTCGAGATTGGTCGAGTCAACGATGTTTATGACAATGTCGCCTGTCTTGAGCATTTCGGAGGCTATCTTCTCCGCCTCGCAAGTTGGTTCAAGGGTATACGTCCCGGGAACATCGATAATCTGGACCTGCTGGTCCTCTATCTTCATGAACCCGCTCGTATACGTCACGGTGGTCCCGGGATAATTCGAAGAAATTACCCGGACTCCCGTGAGGCGGGAAAAGATGACACTCTTTCCCACATTCGGGTTGCCCATGAGCAGGATTTTTTTCACGGTTGCATGTCCACTTCAACAAATATCTTTTCGGCCATGCCGAAGCCAATTGCCACCCTCATTCGGTCAATCTGTATCGTCACCGGCCCATGCAGCAGCATCGAACTTATTTTTGTAATCCTTTTTCCGGTTCTGATTCCCAAGGCGTTCAGGCGATCGGTCATCCCCTGGCCCCCCCTGATTTCAGAAACGATACCGCTTTCTTTAGGATGCATTTCATTCAAAGATTTGACCACTGTTGTCCGCGTTTCCTTCCTTAAAGACAATGAAGGGACACCACTGCCCGAGCCCAGCAATTCAGCTTAAAGCAGCCTGTCCCCCGTCGGGTACAGCAATACATCCACGCTACGCGCTGCAAGTATCTGTACCGCACGGTTCCGTCTGTGACGGGTTTTGAAATTACGCCGATGTGCCCTCAGGGTCTTGTGACATTCTTTGCCTGAAAACCCCGGTCGGTTTCCACCACGTCAAATATCACTTCATCCCCTTCGGCAAGGGTTTTGAAGCCGTCCATGTTGATCGAGGAATAATGCACAAATAAATCCTGTCCATCTTCCTGCTGAATAAACCCGAAGCCCTTCTTTTCATTAAACCACTTTACAATTCCACTTGCCAAAATTCCGTCCCCCTTTGTTGAAATTGACGGGTACTCCTTCCTTCCCACCGATGTTGCAGTGAATTTTTATACCTATGCCACATCACCCGTCAAGGAAAAAATATCATAATTGTTCATAAAAACGGATGATTTTAGTATTTTAACTCATATGGTGCCGCATAAGGTCGGCCATATAACGAATTTTTGCACCTTGCCTTTTTTATGGTCGTATTATACAAAGGTTTTCGTGATCATTGCGTTTATCAAGGGGACGGGAGGAGCAGGAAAGTTAGGCATGAAGTATGAAGGAATGATAATACGGCCTCCGAGTGAAGCGAGGAGTCTTCTTCTACAGATCAGTGTGGGTTGTTCACACAACAGATGCACATTCTGTTCGACCTACAAGGGGGAACAATTCAGAATCAAGACCTTCGAAGAGATTGAAGAAGATATCATCGAGGCATCGGGGTACGGGCCCATAGAAAAGATATTCCTTTGTGATGGAGACGCCCTGATTCTCCCCATGAAAAAGCTGGTGCCTATCCTTGAATCCATCAACACACACATCAAGGGTGTGCAGAGGATCGGGCTGTATGCCAACGCGAAGAGCGTTCTGCGCAAGACACCGGAAGAACTCGCGCAACTCCGGGATCTGGGGATCGGCATAGCCTATCTGGGCATGGAAACGGGGAATGACGATATCCTCATGGCAATCGACAAGGGGGCGAATTCCCGTCAGATGGTGGAAGCGGGACGAAAAATCAAGGATGTCGGCATCACGCTTTCAGTCACGGTGCTCCTGGGAATCGGTGGAAGAACTCAAAGCGAGGAACACGCCCTTGATACGGCGCGGGTGCTGACAGAGATAGATCCGGATTATGTAGGTGCTCTTACGGTGATGGTTGTCCCCGGGACACCTCTTTATGAGGAGCAGCTGTCCGGAAGATTCGAACTACCTGATCAATTCGGGTTTCTCCGCGAACTGGAGGTGATGATAGCGGAATCCGATTTTACCGATTGTCTTTTTACCTCGAATCACGCCTCGAACTATCTCCCCATACGCGCCAGAATGCCGCATGAAAAGGAAGAAACGGTCAGATTGATACGACATGTCATCGCATCCTCGAATAAAAGGATGCTCCGCCCGGAATATATGAGGGGATTGTAAAACGGCGTATGTCCGTTCCTGTGAACGTCAAACGAATGGAGGGATGAGGCCATTATTCCTGGAAGAATCAGAAAATGGACGGAGTCGTTTTTTTCAGCAGTGACTGGAAAGAATGACCTGGCGGAACTTGAAGAAAAGATTCAATCCATCATCGACTCGGGTGAAAGGGATGGGCTTATTGACAGACAGTCGGGGGAAATGATTAGGAATATTCTTGATCTGCGCGAGACCCTGGCCAGGGAGGTCATGATTCCCCGGACCGAAATCGTCGCCGTGAGCGACAGTTCGAGCATTGAGGATATTCTGGCTCTTGTCATGAATCACGGCCATACGAGGATGCCCTTCTACAATGAAAATATAGATAATATTATTGGGATATTAAATGTGAAGGACCTGCTCAGATTCTGGTCTCAGCAGGTCGGAAAGGAAGACATCACGTCCATACTGAGAAGCACCTATTATATCCCGGAGACCAAGAATATTCATCTTCTTCTGCACGAACTCAAAGAGAAAAAATCGCATATGGCTATTGTCATTGATGAGTACGGCGGAACCTCCGGTCTGGTGACACTTGAAGATCTGATAGAAGAGATCGTTGGCGAGATTCACGATGAGCACGATATCGAGGAAGATCCCTTTGTGAAACTGACGGGAGGGGATGTTCTGGTGGACAGCAGGGTCGATATCGAGGAGTTCGAGGAATACTTCGGTATAGATATTCCGGAGGGACAATTCGAGACGCTGGGGGGATTCATATTTTTTCTCATCAAGAAGATCCCCGTGGCGGGTGAAACACTTGGCTACAAAGATCTGAAAATCACCATAGAAGCGGCGGATGAAAGGAGTATTCAGAAGGTGCGAATCCAAAGGACCGGAGATCCGATGGCGAGCGCCACAAAGGAAAAGACGCGCGCGTCCCATGAATAAAAAAGATCTGATACTCGCTCTCACTTCCGGACTCCTTCTCTGTCTCTCTTTCCCCAGGGCGAACCTGGATATTCTCATATGGATTGCTCTGGTGCCGCTCCTGTCTACCATCCGGGACAAAGACTTTCCGAACGCCTTTCACGTCGGATTTATTGCCGGTCTTCTGTATAATGCCGGTCTGGTGTACTGGATTGTCTATGTTGTGGCCCACTATGGCCACCTTCCTCTGTACGCCGGCATCTCGGTTATGTTCCTTCTGGTTATCTACCTGAGCATCTACCCCGCTCTCTTCTGCCTGGGTGTAGCGTATTTCCTCAAGAGGGGTTTCCGGGCGGTACTGATAGCGCCCCCTCTGTGGACCGTCTTGGAATATGTAAAGGCCCATCTTTTTTCGGGGTTTCCCTGGGAAGATCTGGCATATTCGCAGCATGGGCATCTTCTCCTCATACAGATCGCCGACATAACAGGGCCGTACGGTATAACGTTTCTGATAGTTCTTGTGAATTGTATCGTTTATGATTGTATGAGCGCTTTCTTTCCCCAGCCCTGGGGTAAAAGAAAATTTCCCATGTCCGAGATCGTCGTCGGAGCAGTCCTGATAGTGCTGGTTGTGGGGTACGGCATGTACCGAATCGATACCCTGAAAGATGCCGAGAAGAATCTTGATCCCGTCAGCGTTCGCATTGTTCAGGGAAATATCGATCAGTCGGTGAAGTGGACCCCTGCGTTCCAGACTAAAACCCTTGATATCTATCGGAATATGTCCGTTGATGCGTCGAAGAAAGACGTGTCATTGATCGTTTGGCCGGAAACCGCGGCGCCATTCTACTTTCAAAATCATGACGAGCTGTCCAGGGGTGTTATCGATGTGACGCGGGATGCGGGAGCCTGGCTGCTGTTCGGTTCGCCCTCATATGAAAGAGAAGGGGACAGGGTATCCTTTTATAACAGCGCCTATCTGCTCTCCCCGACGGGATGTGTGGCGGGGAGATATGACAAGGTGCACCTGGTTCCCTTCGGCGAATACGTCCCCCTTCAGAGGATCCTTTTTTTTATAAACAAGCTCGTGGCGGGTGCCGGTGATTTCAAGCCCGGTGGCGGGATTATCCCCCTTGCCATGGGTGATAACATGATAGGACCCCTTATCTGCTATGAAGCGATATTCCCCGAAATCAGCCGTGAACACCGCTTGCAGGGCGCGGAGCTTCTTGTCAATATAACCAATGACGCGTGGTACGGAAACACATCGGCCCCGTACCAGCATTTGACCATAGCCATCTTCCGGGCCATAGAAAATCGTACGTATATGATACGGGCCGCTAATACGGGAATTAGCGCCATTGTGAACCCGACGGGAGAAATTGTATCCCGTACGGGGTTATTTGAACGGAAGGTTCTAGACGGTACGGTGAAGTTCACGCGCCATCACACCCTTTATTCCCGATACGGCAACATGTTCGCTTGTTTCTGTATTGGATTTCTGCTAATGGTCCTTCTAGCAGGCCGTTGAAAAACTGATTAGAGGGTCACTTTTCGATTCTTGGATCGATTTTTTCGAGATGGATCGTTGT
>DIXO01000013.1 GCA_002428735.1 Syntrophaceae bacterium UBA6078
GGACATATTACGTGCTCCTGACATATTCTGTAAATAGGTCTTGACAAAAACTGAAAACGATAGAATACTATATCTCAATACGAAATATGGTTTCGCAATGCGAAACGAAAGGGCATAGCAATGGCAGTTCAGGGTTCCAATAAAAACCAAAAACCGGGCAATCTTGTACAGACAATCGAGAGGGTTTCTCTCATCCTGGATGTGCTGGGAAGGTATTCGCGCGGCATCAGTGTTGGAGAATTATCGGAAGAGGTTGGCCTGCCCAAAGGATCAACCCATCGTTTACTTTCATCTTTGGCCTATTTTAACTTTGTCCGTCAGGATAAACCGACCAAGAAGTATCATCTGGGATTCAAGCTTCTGGAACTCGGCAGCCTGCTTATCACCCAGATAGATTTTCGAAATGAGGCGCGGCCGTTGATGCAGGAGCTCGCGAATAAGACCGGCGAAACCATCCATCTGGTGGTACTGGATCAGAATGAAGCGCTCTACATCGACAAAGTAGCGTTGAATCAGAGCGGTCTGCAGATGATGTCCCGTGTCGGGTTGCGCATGCCGATACACTGTACGTCCGTCGGTAAAATCCTGGCTGCCTATCTTCCCGAAGAGGAGCTTGACCTCATAATAAAAGAAAAAAAACTGCCCCGGCTCACCGCACATACCATGACCGATGTTGCGCTTTTTAAAAGGCATTTAAAAGAGGTCAGAGTGTGCGGGTACGCAATTGATGACGAGGAGAACGAAAACGGAATCAGGTGCGTGGCTGCGCCCATCCGGAACTCTGACGGCGCTGTTGTTGCCGCCTTGAGTATATCCGGTCCGTCGATTCGTGTTTCCCTGAAAGCCATCGAAGATTCATTGAAGGATCAGGTCTGTGCCGCGGCTTTGCATATTTCAAAAAAAACAGGTTTTATCGGGTAACGGCAATGATTTCCACAATACAACCTTTTTCCGCCGACGGGTGCATTTTCAGCCAAATGTGATGATCACATAATCAGGCGTTCCGGCTCCGTTATACCCTATGGGAAGATGATGGAGGTCGTCATGGATGAGAAATTCGCAGAGGCCTTGAAATTAAGGATTATCCCGGTTGTCGCTATTCGTGATGCCGGCCATGCCGACAATCTGGCGGACGCCCTGGTCAGGGGTGGGTTGCCGTGCGCGGAAATCACCTTTCGGACTGAAGCGGCGGCGGACGCCATCAAAATAATGGCGTCCCGAGATGACATGATTATCGGCGCGGGCACGGTGCTGACAGTCGAACAGGCCAAACAGGCCGTGGATTGCGGCGCCTGTTTCATCGTGTCCCCCGGCTTCAGCGCGAAAGTCGTCCAATACTGCCTTGAGAACGGTATCCCGGTCACGCCCGGCGTCAGCACCCCCACGGATATTCAGACAGCCTATGAATTTGGGGTGACGCTCGTCAAATTTTTCCCGGCGGAGGCGTTCGGCGGTTTGAAGACGCTGGAAGCGGTGAGCGCCCCCTATCAGATTATGCGGTTTATCCCTACCGGAGGTATCGGTCCCAACAATCTTCTTCAATATCTATCGCATCCCCGTGTGCCGGCGTGCGGCGGGAGCTGGATGGTAAAATCGGATCTCATAGCCAACCGGCAATTCGATGTGATCAGCCGCCTGGCTCGCGAAGCCGTTGAACTGGCAGGGAAAGCGGGTGAGGCATTGCCGTAGATATTCGTCGGGAGGCTGCATCCCGGAGGTCACATAAACTGATTGGTCAGTACAAATAAGAGGAGAACACCCGATGCCGGTTCTTGCTATGAAGTCGAAGGATAGCTGTCAGTACGATCTTCTTGCCATGGGCGAAATCATGCTTCGCCTGGACCCCGACGACGTCCGTATTCACACAGCCCGATCGTTCCGTGTCTGGGAAGGAGGAGGGGAATACAATGTCGCTCGCGGATTGCGGAGATGTTTCGGGATGAGAACGGCGGTAGTCACGGCGCTTGCGGACAATGCCGTGGGCAGACTGGTTGAAGATCTCATAATGCAGGGAGGAGTGGACGTCTCGTTTATCAGATGGGTTCCTTTCGACGGCGTCGGTAGAAAGGTCCGGAACGGCTTGAACTTTACCGAACGGGGGTTTGGGTGCCGGGGCGCCCTGGGCGTTTCGGACAGGGGGCGCACCGCCGTATCCCAGCTGAAACGGGGCGATATACACTGGGAGGAAATATTCGGCCGACAGGGAGTGCGCTGGTTTCATACGGGAGGTATTTTTGCGGCACTGTCCGAATCCACCCCCGAAGTCATAGAGGAGGCCATGGTCGCGGCCCGCCGGCACGGCACCATCGTTTCATACGATCTCAATTACCGGCCCTCGTTGTGGCAGGATATCGGCGGCGAGACAAAAGCTCAGGAAGTCAACCGCCGCCTGGCGCAATACGTGGATGTCATGCTGGGGAATGAGGAAGACTTTACGGCCTGTCTGGGCCTGGATGTGGAAGGATTGGACCGGAACCTTTCCGTCATCGATGTGTCCGGTTTCAAGAAAATGATTGAGGTGGCGGCACGGATGTTTCAGAATTTCAAGGTCATCGGCACCACCCTTCGCACCGTCAGGTCGGCAGGCATCAATGACTGGGGAGCCGTCTGCTGGGCCGGAGGGCAATTCTATGAAGCTCCCCTCCGCGAAAATCTGGAAATTTACGATCGGATCGGAGGAGGAGACAGCTTTTCCTCAGGCCTCATTTACGGATTCATGTCGGGCTGTGATCCCCAAACCTCCGTGAATTACGGCGCGGCGCACGGCGCTCTCGCCATGACGACGCCCGGAGACACCTCCATGGCAACCCTGAAAGAGGTGGAAAAATTGATGGCCGGCGGAGGTGCCCGTGTGGTTCGCTGATATCCCCTGATTCATTGAACAGGGAATGAGAGCCTTCCGAGCCGCGAAGGTGAAATAAAGAAAGGAGGAATACTGTGGAATACAGGAATCTGGGAAGGACCGGGCTCAAGGTTTCCACCTTCTGCCTGGGAACCATGATGTTCGGACGCCAGGTGGAGGAAGACCTGTCCATCAGAATCATGGAGGAAGCGCTGGATGCGGGCGTCAACTTCATCGATACCGCGGACATGTATGTGAACGGAGTGACCGAAGAGATTGTCGGCAAGGCGATACGGAAAAACCGGGATCAGATCGTTCTCGCATCGAAAGGAGGTCATGTCCGGAAACTGGGGAAGCGGTGGGGCGAGCAAAAGGATTCCGGCCCGATTGACCTGGCACGTCCGAAGGCCTTTCCCAAATGGCCCGGACCAGAAGATGTGGGGCCCAATGACATGGGACTGTCGCGCAAACATCTCATGCAGGCGCTCGAAGGGAGTCTCAAACGTCTGAACACGGACTATCTCGATATCTATTACGCCCATATGCCTGATTACAGTACTCCCCTGGATGAAACGTTGCGAGCGATGGACGATATGGTCCATCAGGGAAAGGTCCGCTACCTCGGCTGTTCAAACTTCCGCGCCTTTCAGCTTTCCAAGGCATTATGGCTGAGCGACAAGCACAATCTGGCGAGATGGGACTGTATCCAGCCCCCTTATAATCTCCTGACCCGCGATATCGAATACGAACTCCTGCCCTTGTGCGCCGAGGAGGGCGTGGGGGTGTGTGTGTTCAGCCCCATGGCCGCAGGATTTCTTTCCGGTAAGTACAAAAAGGAATCGGGGCCCATCAAAGGCGCCCGGTTCAGTCTCGGCCACCTGGGGTATCGGTACAATGAACCCTACTGGAACGAGGGCAACTTTACCGCAGTGGAACAGTACAAAAAGATCGCCGCGGAGCGCGGAGTTCCCCTGTCCCAGTTTGCCCTGGCATGGGTGTTGAGCAACCCGACAATTACCGCGGTAGTCAACGGGGCGACTTCGATTGAACAACTGCGAATCAATATGGCCGCCACGCAAATGAAATTGTCTCAGGAGGAGCGCGCCGCCTGCGACGTGATCTGGAACCAGCGCAGACCTCCGGGAGTATTTTACGGCCGATAGCGAGGTGACCGCCGGGTGAAATTCGGGAGAAAGGGAAGGGGGGTGATCATGCCGGTGGTGGAACAGGGCTTTTGTATCGCCCGGATATAGTGCGAGACAGAGGTTTTATCAGCGCAGTCCATACGCAAGAAAGTCGATCCTGTTATCTTGAAACGTTTTGCATGCGGGGAACGCGCACATTCCTCCACACAGGTCTCAAGAGATATCCGGGCTCATGGGCGAACAGAAGGGAGTGTTTTGTTCAGGACGGGAACAAGGAGGGATTGCGATGAAAGTATACAAGATGAAATGGGCCGTAGTGCTGGCAGGGGTGATGCTTTTAATCGCGGGGACGGCCGGCCTGGCCGAGGCCCAAAAGATAACCATCAGGCTGGACAGTCCCTTTAAGGCCGGACATATTCTCTGTGATGCCGGCGAGAAATTCAAGGAACTGGTGGGCAAGGCAAGTAAAGGGGAGATCGAGGTTCAGGTCCGGCCGGGAAGCGGTTCGGAAGAGGAAATCAACGACTGGTGCAGCCAGGGGAAGACAGAGATGCAGGCGACAGGGGGAAGGCCTCTCGAGGTCTTCGCGCCCCAGTATTTCTTCTTCAATGCTCCCTACGTCATGAAGGACTTCGAGCACTTCACGAGGGTCTGGAAAGCGTCCATGGGGAAGGAGGCCCGGAAGCTCGTCGAAGACAAGGGGAATATGATGTATCTGGGCATCGTCTATCGGGGGCTTCGCCAGACCACTTCCAATAAGCCGATTTATGCCCCGCAGGATGTGGCCGGTCTGAAACTGCGGTTGCCGACGGTAAAAACCTGGATTGCCGTCTGGAAAGAGATGGGGGCAAGTCCGGTACCGATTCCGCTCCCCGATCTGTATCCTTCGCTGAAAGACGGAAGGGCCGAAGCATCCGAGGGAGATTTGCCTCAGATCGCCTCGTTCAAACTGCATGAAGTCCAGACGCATCTGACGATTACCAATCATCTCGTGCAAACAGGCGGCATTTTAATCAACAGGACCTTCTTCAACGGCCTGTCAAAGGAAAACCAGTCTCTGGTTCTCAAGGCCGCCCAGAGAGCGACCAATTGGGCCAACGACAAAATCAGGAAAGGAGAGACCCTTATCCTCGTTGATCTGCAGAAAAAGGGGATGCGGGTCGTTATCCCGGATGCCGAAGCATTCAGGCAAAAAGGCAAACCCGCAGTAGAAGAGTTGTTCCGGACGGAATGGCCGGTGACGACCTGGGGTAAGGTGCTGGCGCAATAGCCGGCAGGAGATAACGATCGGTTGAATTTCCAAAAGCAAAGGGGGGATAAAAAATGAAAAGATGTGTAGGTAAGAAGATCCTGATTGTGGCAATGGCACTGGTTCTGGTTGTGGGTTTCTGCGGCGGAGCCGGAGCCGCGGACAAGTACCCTTCCCGGGAAATTGAGCTCATGATTCCCTGGGGAGTAGGGGGGGCTACGGATGTTGTTTTCCGGACCTTTCTATCCGTTATCCCCAAATATCTGAAGGTGCCGATTCTCATTGTGAACCGGCCGGGGGGAGGGGCCGTGCCTGGTTATGCCGAGGGCATGCAGAAAAAGCCGGATGGCTACTATATGGTGGCATGGATAACCGCATCCCTCACCAAAACGCACATGAGCGAGGTGCCCTATGACTATAAGACCTTTGACCCGGTCATCATGATCGTGGATGATCCCTGCTGGGTTCTGGTGCCGGCAAATTCTCCATACAAAACGATTAATGACCTGATCGACGCCGCCAAAAAGAATCCCGGCAAGGTCACCATGGGTAATGCCGGAGCCGGAGGAGGAACCCATATGATTGCCCTGGCCTTTGAAAAGAAGGCTGGCGTCAAGTTTAACCATGTTCCCCATCAGGGCGGCGGGCCGACTATCGTGGCTGCCGTGGGAGGGCATGTCGACTCCTGCAATATGTCGCCCCCCGAAGGTGTGCCTCAGCTCCAGGCCGGGCAGTTGCGCTGCCTTGCTGTGTTCTCGGAGCAACGCCTGAAGGATTTCCCCGACATTCCCACCGCAAAGGAGCAGGGCGTCGATTTTGTGATGGGGCAGTGGCGGGGTCTGGCCGTTCCCCAAGGGACACCCCCGGAGAGAATCAAACTTCTCCACGACGTTTTCAAGGCGACCATGGATGACCCTGATTTCCAGAAACTCGCCCAAAAAGCCGGTATCTCGACAGTATACAAAGGAACGGCGGATTTTCGGCGGCACGTGGAGAAGGAAAACGAATTTTACAAAAATCTGATTATCGAGAATAAATTGGGGACCCGGTATAACAAATAACCTCCAGGAAAACGCGGATAAGGTGACGGGCAGTCGGCAGGATAAGGCCCCTGTCCCTCACCTTACCGGATGAAGGTGCGTAATGAGTCGAATACACGCCAATGTCATTTTCGGGGTCTGTCTTATGGTTCTGGCGGTGGTGATGTACGCGCTCACCTGCCAGTTTCCTGAACACACGCTGGCTTTCTCCCCGAAAAAGTTTCCCCGCTTTGTGAGTATGTGTCTCTTCCTGCTGTCTGCCCTCCTTGTCGGACAGGGAATCGGGGAACAGCGAAGGGCGGCGCCACCGGCGGAGAAGCGCGGAGCGGGCGCGGATCGAGCCTTTTTCATGCGGCTGGGGATCGCCATCCTGATTTCCTATGCCTATACCCGCCTCCTTCCCCTGACCGGCTATGTCGCGGCCACGCCGTTTTTCATTGCCGGAATCATGATTCTTTTCAAAGAAAAAAACTGGGTAAAAATCGCGGCAACCTCTGTCATCACAACCGGCGCGCTTTACATCCTCTTCAGGATCATTTTCAAGGTGCCGCTCCCCCGGTTTGCCCTTTTTTAAGAGCGAAAAGGGAGATGAAAAATGGCGATTATGGAAGGCTTTTTACATGTACTGCACCCCATGCATTTCCCCTTTCTCCTCCTGGGGGTCGTGCTGGGGATTACCGTCGGCGCTCTGCCGGGGCTCACGGCGTCGGTGGGGATCATTCTTCTCCTCCCCTTTGTTTTCAATCTCGATGTCGGTACCGCCATGGTCATGTTGTGCGGCGCCTTCTGCGGGGGCATTTACGGCGGATCCATATCGGCTATCCTGATCGCAACCCCGGGCACGCCATCATCGGCGGCCACCGTTCTTGACGGCTACCCGCTGGCGCAGAAAGGGGAGGCGGGGAAAGCAATCGGCGTGGCGACAATTGCTTCCACCATCGGTGGAATCTTATCCACATTCTGTCTCATGTTCTTTGCGCCGAAACTGGCCGGGATCGCCCTTCAATTCGGCCCGGTAGAGTATTTCGGCCTCACCGTATTCGGGCTCACCATCATCGCAAGCGTGGCGGGTAAATCGCTTACCAAGGGGCTGATTGCGGGTATTCTGGGGATGCTGATCGCCACGGTGGGCATTGATCCGGTGGAGGGATATGCCCGCTATTCCTTCGGTATTCCCAACCTGATGGGCGGATTCAGCTTGCTTCCGGTACTGATCGGCGTATTCGCCATATCCCAGATATTTCTCCAACTGGAGGAGGTCGGCAAAAAAGAATTCAAAAAGTTCAACCAGAAGGTGGGCAAGGTACTGCCATCTCTCAAGGAACTAAAGAATATCTTTCCCATTATTATTTCCAGCTCCTTCCTGGGGACCTTTATCGGAATCATCCCGGGCACCGGGGGGACGATTGCGTCATTCCTTGCGTATAACGAGGCCAAACGGTGGTCGAAAGATCCCGATTCCTTCGGAAAGGGAAATCTGAAAGGGATCGCCGCTCCCGAAGCGGCGAATAATGGCACAACCGGCGGGGCGATGGTGCCGCTGCTGACCCTCGGGATTCCGGGCGATGTGGTCACGGCGGTCATGCTCGGCTGCTTCATGCTGGTGGGTCTGAAACCGGGACCTCTGCTCTTCAAGGAGCACCCGGAGGTTGTTTCCGCTATTTTTGCCGGTCTTCTCCTGGCCAACGTACTCATACTGATGCTGGGATTTGTCAGTGTGAAGGTATTCCCCAAGGTTTTAATGGTGCCGCCCGGACTGCTTTTCCCGGTGATCTTCGCCCTCTGTTTTCTGGGGTCCTTTTCGCTGAACAACAGTACCTATGACATGTTCATTGCGCTGGTTTTCGGCATTATCGGGTATATCATGAGTAAAAATGGATATCCCGCGGCTCCGCTGGTTATCGGCGTCATTCTGGGACCCATCGCGGAGGATGCCCTGGCCCGTGCGCTGATTATTTCCCATGGCGACTGGAGCACCCTTGTCGGTTCTCCGATTGCCATATTCTTCTATGTAATTTCGTCAATTTCCGTCATTTATTCCCTTAAGAGGCAGTTGACCCATAAGGAGTGACCGGTCGCAGCGACAGCTACGCAATGGAGAGTGATACAACATGGAACAGATCTTCAGTCTCAAAGATAAGGTAGCGATTATCACCGGCGGGAACGGCGGTATCGGGAAGGAGATCGCGCGGGCCTTCGCGGGCATGGGAGCACACATTGTCATCGCGGCGCGCAACGAGCAAAAGACCGCAGATGCGGAGCGTGAGCTCGGAGAAGCATTCGGCATCCGGACGCTGGGTCTGAAGATTGATGTCGGGGATGAGAAACAGGTCTCCCGCATGGTGGACGAGACCATTGAAAAATTCAAGCGCGTCGACATCCTGGTGAATAACGCCGGGATCAATATCCGAAAGATGCCCCAGGATTATGAAATGTCAGAATGGGATGAAATCATCAGGATCAACCTGCGCGGCGTGTTCCTGTGTTCCCAGGCGGTCTATCCGGCAATGAAGAAGAACGGCGGCGGCAAGATCATCAATATCGGTTCCATGGCGTCCATATTCGGCCATGCCAGGATGGCGCCATACGGTACCAGCAAAGGCGGCGTTGTTCAGATGACGCGCAGTCTGGCCGTGGCCTGGGCGCCCGACAATATCCAGGTCAACGTGATTCTTCCGGGCTGGATCAATACACCCCTCACCATGCAGGCGCGCAGGGATCTCCCCGGGCTCGAGCACAGGGTCACGGCGCGGACACCGGCGGGACGGTGGGGAGAACCGCAGGATCTGGCCGGCGCGGCCATTTTTCTGGCAGCCCCCGCCTCTGATTTCGTAACCGGGGCAGCCCTCCCCGTCGATGGCGGTTTTTCAATCATGCATATCGAAGACGTTCCATGACGATGTGAGCGAAGGAAGGTTTTGCCATGGGGCGCCATTCCTATGGAATGGGGATGGTTTCCTCCAAAGCATGTTTTCCCTGGTTGGCTGGGAAGGTTGTTCAACAATACTCACAACCGCAAAACGTCGGGAAGGGCGTGTGGCCATGAAAGACTCGTATGTGGTTCCAGCAGATGATTTGAGGGAATTTGCACAGGCAATTTTTCAAAAGGTCAAGGTGCCGGTGAAGCACGCCAGAGAAACGGCAGAGATTTTAGTAGACGCCAATCTCAGAGGTATCGACACCCATGGGGTGTATCTCTGCGATCTCTATGCGAGGCGCCTGGAAAAACAGTTGATCAATCCCCAGCCGAAATTTCATTTTGAAAAAAAGCGGGGAGGCATCGGCATATTGGATGCCGATTTTTCCCTCGGGCAGCCCGCCACACTGGAAGCGGCCCGACGTGCCGTCCATCTGGCCGGGGACGCCGGCGTCGGTATCGTGGCGGTAAAAAATTCGAATCATTTTGGCGCGGCGGCCTACTATGCTGAATATATTGCCGGCAGGGATTGCATCGGATTGGTCATGAGCAACGGCGAATGCGACGTTATCCCCTTCGGCGGCCGGGAAAAGTTTCTGGGAACTGACCCCATCTGCTGCTGCGTTCCGTCCGAACAACGGCCCTGGTATTGCATGGATATGGCCACCAGTGAAGTTGCGTTCGGCAAAGTTCGGGCCGCGGCTGAAGCGGGACAATCAATTCCGGCAAACTGGGCGGTCGACCGTGACGGGAAGCCGGTCACCGACGCCCGGAAGGCCTATGCCGTGGTGCCCATGAGCGGTCCCAAAGGATATGCCCTGGGGATGATGGTTGAAATTCTTTCGAGCGCTTTGACCGGCATGCCCTGTGGCGCTCATATCGTACGAAAGTTCGAAGATTGGGAAAACAGGGCATTCATGGGCCATTATGTGCAGGCTATCGATATTTCCGCTTTCTGTCCCGTGGAAGAGTTTAAGCGGCGCATGGATGAATTCCTTGCCGATCTCAGGAATCAGCCCAAAGCGCCGGGGGTGACCGAAATACTGATTCCTGGCGAGCCCGAATGGCGGAAAAAACTAAACCGGTCGAGGGAAGGCTGCCCCATTCGGAGGGAGGACGCCCACTTGCTCGCCAAACTCGGCGGGGATATGGGAGTTCCGTTCCCACTCTGATCAACGAGTGATTGCCTGATGCGGCCGCCATACTTTTTCTCCCGCGAAGGGAGGGTGGTAATATGGAGGATCAGCGTACATGGCTAAAAACTCTCGATCTCTGCCTCCAACGCTTCCGCTAACAATTGCCCGGCACCGCTACGAAAAATATCCGTAATGAAATCGTCAACAAAAGTTTCTGTCTTTTTCGTTTCTATTCCGTTACTTCTATTGATGGTGTGTGTATTTTCTTCTTACTTTGCAGTGTCGGGCAATTGAGCTGGCAACCGCCCAGAGGATACGCCACCTGATATCTCATACACAACTTTCGACGATATCTCTTAAAATCTGAAGGTATAGGCAAGCAATGCCCCGCCTGATGGTAAAGGCGTAAAGCTGAGATGCTCAAGTTCTTCCATATTCTTCAGCCATTCTGGTGCCCATGACTGGGTTTTGGCATAACGATATGCTTGAAAAGCAGCAAGGGCAACCAAGGTGCCGGCAAAGATATCCGCTGTTCCTTTGTTGGAATGGAACTCAACCCCGCTCAGATCCCCCTGGAACGAATTGCCATTGATCTTATTTGTTTTTTCAATGAACCAATAGTCGACGGCATAGAAAATGGGGTTGAGGATATTCCACAACATCATGCCGCGGATAAAGCTATCATTTTTATCGATCTTGTCAGCGTACAGAATAAATTCAGAGCAACCGGCTTGTGCCAATAAACCGGCAGAATTAACAGCCAATCCCCTGTCGTCATTTTTCGAATGTTCTGTAAAGGATATTGGCTGGTTGACGTTACCTATTTCCCAGTCCATCGATGTGCCTGTTACGCCGGCAATGAGCGCATGCGCGCCTTCATGGATCATAAAGGCCGCCACAATACCGCCGGTAAATTTTATGACAGGCGGAACTTCAGTGGAATTGTCGGCGGCACGCGCCAAACTCGCCACCAATAAGGTGCCGATGCATATGATTAATCCAATGGACCTCGCCTTTTTCGATATACACGCTATGCCCGTGAACATAACCATCTGCGCTCCTGTACTTTCTAACGGCGGATTCATTACTCGATTCGCTTGCCAAGTCAGCGCGCATATCAAGGGATGGCAGGCGTCGATTCACAGATTTCACGCATGATCAGTCTATTCAGTAGAGGAATAAGATCGATACGGATTTTAGACTTGGCGATATAACCGCTCGCTCCGGCCGAGAGAGAGGCACACCGATGAACATCATCATCAAAAATAGAAAGAACAATAACCTTCGTACTCGGATGTTCATTCTTCAATTGCCGGGTAGCTTCAATCCCATTGATTCCGGGCATATGAATATCCATAATCACTATGTCCGGCTTCTCCTTTGCAAAAAATTCAATAGCATCAACACCAGATACGACCGTGGCTATGGCGTAGTCCGAAAAAATGATTTTCAGCCAGTCCTGAAGAAGTCTGCCCAAGTTCTCGTTGTCATCGACAATTAAAATAGTTTTTGACATCCATCCGTCTCATTTGAATAAATGAGGAACTTTCACGTTAATCTAATGAGTTCGGATAAATTTGTCTGGCAGGATATTTTGATAGATCGTGTCGGGAATATTTGACAAATAATGAGGGGAAACTTTGACTTACAGGAAGGTTTATTCGATGGATGTCAATCCGTGCTGAATCGCGAACTTGACCAGTGAGGGTAGATCATGAATGTCCAGTTTATCCATGATGCGCACTTTATAGGTTTCAACCGTTTTTTTTGAAATATAGAGCATTTCGGCAATGGTTTGATTTGACCGCCCCTCCACGGTCAGTTTCAGTACATCGCGCTCCCGAGGGCTCAGTTTATCAAGTGGCTGCTCCTGCACGCCAGGTTTCAGTTTATCGACGTAATCATCAAACAGGATATCAGCAATCTTCTCGCTTAAATAGCGCTTGCCCGCGCTGATAGCCTTGATTGCTTTAATAACTTCCATGCCGGCGGACTGCTTGAGAAGATAGCCTACCGCACCAGCCTTAAGAGCTCTTTGTACATGTTCTGTTGATCCATGCATGGAAAGGATGATCACCTTAGCCGATAGTCCTGATTCGGCAAGATGCCGTGTTACCTCTATGCCATCCATATCCGGCATGGATATATCCATGACCACAACATCCGGTTTGAGCTTGCGTATCTCAGATATGGCATCTATTCCCGTTGAGCAGGTCGCTATCACCTTGATATTCGGATCGCTTTGCAGCAACATCTGCAACCCTTCACGGATGACGGCATGGTCATCGACGATAATTACCCTGATCGGCATATATGCACCTGAAGAATCTTTCTGTGTACTATTATTGTTTGTAATTTTGCATATTTTCAAAAAATCATCAACTAAAGATATGTAATGAATCAATCAGATTTTAAAAAAATCCCTCAATATGTTGAGGTTCCACCAAATATTGAGGTCAAACACATCATTTTATCTTTTTCTGCCGTTTGCGCCTCTTAAGCCAATCCCCTGTTATGAAAGGATTAACAAAACTTATTATTATCTTTCAGCTGTTGGCAGGCCATTTGCTGTTACTACCTTAAGTCTGTAATGCCTTGTTGTTTGGAAGGCGAATTCAGAAAGGTTGCGATTATGTCAGATACAAATGCCACACTGAGTGGGCGAATTGCGCTGCTGGAAGCGACGTTGCTGGAAAAGGAGAGAACCGGGGAGGCGCTGCGAGATTCCGAGAAGCGCTACCGGCGACTTTTTGAATCAGCCAAGGACGGTATCCTGATTCTCGACGCCGATACGGGCAAGGTCGTTGATGTCAATCCTTTTCTGTTGCATTTACTCGGTTATTCTTACGAGGCGTTATACGGGAAACATATCTGGGAACTGGGTGTCTTTAAAGATATTGCCGCATCCAAGGAGGCTTTCACGATTCTGCAAGACAACGAATACATCCGGTATGACGATTTGCCTCTGGAAACCATCGTCGGGCAACCTATCGCTGTGGAGTTTGTAAGTAATGTGTACTTTGTAGACTCTAGCAAGGTGATCCAGTGCAACATCCGTGACATCTCCGCACGCAAGCAGGCAGAGGATAGACAGCTGGAATCGTACAGGAAGATAAAGGAACTCAATAGAAGGTTGGCAGAAATGGAAGAAACCGAGAAAAGAACCCTGTCGGCAATACTTCATGACGATTTTGGTCAGAATCTAACCTCCTTGAGCATGAGCCTTAACCTGGCGAAACTGCAGCTCAACGGACAGACAAAAGGGAATGCGAATCTGAGGCTGGATGATGCGATAAGCCTGGTGGAAAAATTGGGAGATCAACTGCACACCATCATATCAGACCTTCGCCCAACGGTTCTTGATAATTTCGGCATTTTTGCCGCGCTGAAATGGTATAGTCAGCAGTGCAAGTTGAGAACAGGGGTGGATGTCATTATCTCCGGTGATACTTTCGAGGACAGACTGCCCCTGCAGACAGAAATCATAATTTACAGGATCATTCAGGAAGCGGTAAGCAATGCCATCAAACATGCCGGGACATCATGTGTAGAGTTGTCAGCCAGTAAGAAGGAAATGCTGCGATTCACCATAACCGACAATGGCAAAGGCTTTGACATTGAGAAGAAAAGTGACATGGGAGGCAGAACAGGCCTTGGTCTGGATATCATGCAGGAAAGGGCGGAATCAATCGAAGGCAGTCTGAGTATTACATCAGCACCAGGCAGGGGTACGAAGGTTATCCTTGAGGTACCCTATACAATCTGAAAGATATTGTCGGAGAGAACGCTGCACCACGGCAATACGTTTATTTATCCCTTCAATGAATCGGAACATGGCGGGTTTGGGTGTCTCCTCCGTTAGAAACCGTTGAGCAGGAATCGCTTTGAGAAATTGTAAGACAGGGTCGGGTTAAACCGGTCCATATTGACTGGAAGCCGGGCAGGAAACACAATGGATGTGCCCTAACCTATCTGAACAATTACTCTATCATGATGAAACAGGGGCGTTGATTTCTAACGGTTCTAACGCCGACATCTCTTCATTGAAGATCTCCTATAAAGCGTCAATCTTTAATGACCCTCTTTTTTGCCTCGTATTTTCCCGCACCCGGATTTCCGCAAGGCCGAAGGACTCTTTCAGTATCCGCATGTTCCGGTTTTTCATTCCCCGAAGGTTCGATACGTCCTGAGGGGACACGGAAAATACGATTTTCTCTCCCGTTTCATCACGTGATCTCAGCAGCTTCGTCGCCATGTCCAGGAAGATGGCGCTTTCCACCAGCGACCGGAAGGCGGGGTGAAAAGGGCCCGCCACGACGCTGTCTCCCACGATCATCTCCTGTGTCGTGTGAAGCCCCAGACGTATCACCGGTATCCCTTCTTTTTGAAACCGCAGAAGGGCATGCTTGCAGAGATCGACGGCCTCATCCAGTGTCAGGGGAATGTATGTTCCTTCCCGGTATGCCTCCGCCAGCGGAGTATCCCTGAAGACGATGGTGGGGTGGATGCGCACCGTGTCGGGGCGCAGGGCGATGATCTCTTCCACTGTGTATTCGAATCCCTCACGGGTGTCGCCCGGAAGACCCGCCATGAGATGCGCCCCGGTCTTGAACCCCGCGTTCCGCAATAATGTCAAAGCGGAACGCACATCATCCGACGAATGTCCCCGCCCCGCCGCCGACAGCACCTCGTCCACCATGGACTGGGCCCCGATCTCCACGGTGGAGACGGGATACCCGGCGATGAGATCTATCCGTTCCTCATCGATGTAGTCGGGGCGTGTCGAAATGCGTATGGAATCAGCCATGCCGGCATCGATATATCCCTTCGCGGCATCGAGAAGCTCAATCTGGTACTCTCGGGCCATGCCGGTGAAGTTCCCCCCGTAGAAGGCGATCTGGTCGAATCTTTTCCCGTCCGATCCGAGGTGGCGGTCGCAGATTGCCCGAACCGTATCGGCGGTGACCCTGCCGGAATAGTCTCCGGCGGCTATCAGCTCGTTGCAGAAGACGCAGCGGTTGGGGCATCCCCTGTACATGACGAATATGGGAATGATAAGCGGCCTCATGTCGCGTCCAGTTTCTCGAGGGCCGTGCGGGCCGCGTCCTGCTCGGCCTCTTTCTTGCTTTTCCCGGTTCCGGCCGCGGTCAGGCGGTCTCCGATGGATGCCTCCACTTCAAAGGTCCTGTCATGATCGGGGCCGGAGACTCCCGCCGTTCGATAGCGCGGTATTTCTTTGAACCGGTCCTGACTGATCTCCTGAAGAAGCGATTTGAAATCCCTGTTTCCCGGTTTCTTCCCCCACTCGTCCACGGCCGAGCGAAAAGCCCCCCGGATGAAGGAGAAGGCGGCTTCGTGCCCTCCGTCGAGATAGATCGCGCCGATGATCGATTCGAAGGCGTCCCCCAGGATGGAATCCTTGTCTCTTCCCGCTGCCTTTTCCTCACCCTTTCCCAGGAGGATGACATCGCCGATCCCGTACCGGCGGGCCATTCCGGCCAGCGACTGCTCGCCCACCAGGAAGGCCCGGGCCTTTGAAAGCCGCCCCTCATCATACGCCGGAAATTGCTCCATGAGCATATCGCTTATGCACAGTTGGAGGACGGCGTCCCCCAGAAATTCGAGGCGTTCGTTGTCTTTCCCGGCCATGTCCGGGTTCTCGTTGGCGTAGGAACCGTGGGTAAGGGCGAGCTCGAAGACGTTGACATCGCCGAAGGCGTATCCCAACGTCTCCGCCAGATTTTCGATATTTTTCATTCGTTCTTTATCCATCCGTCAGTACCTTCCCCACAACCTTTTCTCTCATCATGCTATCAACCGCGACCGGGACGATCCGGTTGGAAAGGGACGAGTCGCCGTCAGGGATCAGGACGGGAACGTAATTGTCGGAAAACCCCTTCACCCAGCCGGTCTCCTTGTCCCTGCTTCCCTCCACCAGAACGGAGAGAACCCTTCCCACAAAGCCTTCGTTGAATGCGATCCGTTTCCGGTTGCCGATCCTCCGCAGAACGGCGGCGCGCTCTTTCTTGACCGCTTGTATTGGCTCCCCGGAAAGAGAAGCGGCGGCTGTTCCGGGGCGTCGGGAGTAGGGAAAGACATGCAGATAGGCAAGG
This sequence comes from Syntrophaceae bacterium UBA6078, assembly GCA_002428735.1. Taxonomy (GTDB): domain Bacteria; phylum Desulfobacterota; class Syntrophia; order Syntrophales; family UBA2210; genus UBA6078. The sequence goes on from DIXO01000013.1 coordinate 16,443, forward strand.
TCCATGCTCTTGATAAAACGGACCGTGTTCTGAAATTCCTCTTCTCCCTCTCCGGGAAAGCCCGTTATGACGTCCATCCCGACGGCGATCCCGGGGATGGCGGCCTGCAGTCGTCTTACCAGGTCCCCCACCTCGACGGTGGTGTACTTCCTTCGCATCAGCGTCAAAATACGGTCATCCCCGCTCTGGAGCGACAGATGGAGGTGCCGGCACAGTATTTTCGACCGTTGCAGGTGTTCGATCATTTCGTCCGATATCTCCATCGGATTCACCGAGCTGATCCGCAGCCGCTCAATGTCCGTGCGGTCCTCTATCTTTTTGAGAAGACCGGGAAGGTCGGCGGGGGAGGGGAGGTCCCGCCCGTAGGCGCCCAGGCATATCCCGGTGAGTATGATCTCCCGATGTCCCGCCTGAGCCAGGGTCCTGACCCGCCGGATCACATCTTCTTCGGGGAGGCTCCGGCTTCTTCCTCTTGCGTAGGGAATGATGCAATAGCTGCAGAAGACGTTGCATCCGTCCTGCACCTTCAGATAGGCCCGGGTCTGGCCGGGAAAGCGGGTGACCGGCAGGTCCGAGAAGCTCCTTTTCAGGGATATATCGGTCACGTCGATCCGCGGCCCGCCGTTGATGATGTCCCGTATCATTCCGGGGAGTCTTTCTTTTATTTCGGTTCCCGCCACCATTCGCACACCGGGGAGTCCTGCCAGTTCCTGCGGGGCGATCTGGGCGTAGCAGCCGGCCGCGATAATCGGCGCGCCCTGGTTCATCCGGTTTGCGCGGCGGATCAACTGGCGGGACTGAAAATCCGTCTTGGCCGTGACCGTGCAGGTGTTCACGATATAGAGGTCAGCCGGTGAATCGAAGGGAACGACGGAACAGCCTTCCCCTTCGATGGCCTCCATGATCCCGGCGGATTCGTAATGATTGACCTTGCACCCGAGGGTGGCCACGGCAACCTTAAGCATGGCGAAGCCCCCGTTCGATCCATCCTCCTCCCAGGAGACGATCCCTTTCAAAAAAGACCGCCGCCTGGCCGGGGGCCACCGCCTTCTGGGGTATCATGAACCGAACCGTTACCCTTCCTCCGGGGAGGGGCGTGATCTCGGAGTCGACACCCCGGTGGCGGTACCGGATGTATGTCCGCGCGCGCAGGACGCCCGCAGGAGGACCGGCGGCTGATATCCAGGAACAGTCTTTCGCGACAAGGCCGCAGGCGAACTGGTCCTCCTCCCTTCCCACGATTACGGTATCCCGTTCGGTATCGATTGCAAGGACGTAATAAGGCCGGGGCGACGCGATATTGAGTCCCTTCCGCTGTCCGATGGTCACCGTGTGTGTTCCCCCGTGTCTGCCCACGACGGTTCCCTCCCGGTCCACGATGTCGCCGGGGCGGGGGAGGGGAGAGGGATAGGTTTCGAGAAAGCCCCGGTAGTTGTCGTCGGGAATGAAACAGATCTCCTGGCTTTCCTTTCGCGACGGGAGATCTAGTCTCCGGGCCATCTCCCGTATCTCCTCCTTGGTTCGGTCGCCGTTGGGGAATATGAGGTGTCGCAGTTCTTCCTGTCCCAGTTGAAAGAGAAAATAGGATTGATCCTTCTCCCTGTCGGCGCCCTTGAAGAGGGCAGTCTCGACCCTGTCCCCGCTTTCTTCAACGCGGGCGTAATGGCCCGTAGCGATGCAGTCGAGACCCCGCGCGCGCGCCTCATCCAAAAGATACCTGAACTTGATCTTCTTGTTGCAGACGATGCAGGGATTCGGGGTCCTCCCTGCCAGGTACTCCCTGGCGAAATAGTCCACGATCTCTCTTCCGAAGGAGGAGGAAACGTCCCGTATGTGGAGCGGAAAGCCCACGGAGGAGGCGACCGCCACCGCATCGTGCTCGCTCCCCGCGGGAAAGCCGTTGCGCAGATAGAGCCCCTCCACACGGAATCCCTGTTCATTCAGGATCGCCGCCGCCACGGCGCTGTCAACGCCGCCGCTGATGCCCACAAGCACGCCCTTCGCCAAACCGAGAATCCCCCTCAACCATCTGAAGTCGTTGTAATCTTCGTGAATGGATATCCTATTTGCGGGGCGAATGCAAGGTGAAGGGAAACGTACCCCCCGGCGGGTCGCTGGCAAGAAGACCGCGTGATGCAGCGACGGAACCCGGATAGAATAAGAGTTGAATCAGGAGAGCGATTGCGGTAGACAGTCATCGACGAGTTATCGAAACGGGGAGAGGCATGCCGTACACGCAGTATACCGATCCGTATGTCAGTGTGGAGGAAGAATTTTTTGTCACTTCCGACGGCGTTGCTCTCAGAATGATCGAATTTGCGCCTCCCTGTGACGGGCCCCAACGGCCCATGGTGGTCTTTGTGGCCGGGTGGATATCGCTCATAGACGGCTGGAAGCGTGTCCTGCAACGGATCACGCCCCGCTACCGGACACTGTATGTGGAAACCAGGGAAAAGGCCAGCGCCCTGCTTCCCCTCCGTCCCGATCGCATGGATTTCTCGATGGCGCGCATGAGCCGGGATCTCTTTGAAATTATTGAGAAGAAGGTGCCGCCGGAGAAGCCTCTCTGCCTCGCCGGCAGTTCGCTGGGGGCGACCGTTATTCTTGACTCCCAGACCGCCGCACAAAGGCAGCCGGCGCTCTCGATCCTGATAGCGCCCATATGCGGGCTGATTTATCCCTTCTGGCTGCCGTTGCTTCTCAGACCGGTTCCTCCGTCGCTGTACACGGCAATCAAGCCCGCGCTGAAATGGTACCTGCGCAACGTCAGGGTGGATAAACGGAAAGAACCGGAGCAGGCGAAGAAGTATGAGGGGACACTGGATGCCGCCGAACCGCGAAGGCTCAAGGCAAACGCTTTTGCCATAAAGGACTACAGCCTCTGGGAGAAGTTGCCGCGCGTTTCGTCGCCGGTTCTGATCGTGGGCGCGAAAAGCGACACCCTGCACGGCATCGATGTCATCGAGAAGATGGCGGAGCTTCTCCCCAACGCGGAAATTGCGATGATGTCCAGCAACAGAGAAACGCACAGTGAAAAAATGGGAGATCTGATCGTCGATCGTTTGACCGGGCTCCACGGTATGAAAGGATGATATATGGCTTCGGATGTGAATGAACTGACCGTACAGTACGAAGAAGACGGTACCGTCATCGTCAAGGAGTTGGACAAGATGATTCTGTCAAAGGGGGCGTGGGCGACCGTCATCTTCAAATACCAGGACTGGGACCGCGCGAAGAGCGAATACGGGTCGCCCCGGTTCACCATCCGCCGGTACCGCAAGATCAATAACGAATACCGCCAACAGAGCAAATTCAACATATCGAGCGCGGATCAGGCGCTTAAGATTATAGAGGCCCTTCAGAAGTGGGTTGATGCCCCGCAGGGGTAACCCGTGAGGAAGCAATCGTATCCAGGAGGTTGTAGCCGTGGATGATCTTATGAATTACCTGTCGGCCCATCCGGTAGTCCTCATTGTCATTATTGCCGTCGCGGTTATCCTTCTCTACCTCGCGCTCAGAAAAACGCTGAAACTGATCCTCATAACCGCCCTCGTCGTCATCGTCCTCGGCCTCGCCGCCCTCTACGGATACCATTACTACAGCGGCGAGCCTGAGAGATTTCCCGAGAGCGTGAAGGAAGTGGTCGGCACAATCGGGGATCAGAGCGAGAAGATGATCGAGGCAGGGAAGGACGTGGTGGAGAAGGTGGGGGAATCGATCAAGGAGAAGCGGAACCCCGCGGAAGGGAAATAGATTCTCCCCTGCGCAGGGATTGTCTTCAACGCGATACTGCCGGCTTCATGAGAAAACGCCCTGAAGAAGGGCATCATTTCAGATCCGGCGGCTCCTCATCTCTGGAGCACGCCCTGATGGACTCCTTCTTTCAGAAAAAGGCATAGACTAAACTCTGGTATGCCCTTGATTGTGAGGACATCCGCACGAAATCCGGTGTTTCTCTGCTCACATATTCTTACTGCATCACGTGGCTTTCGGGGAAGGAACCGGCCCCTCGTGCAGATGCGCCATATTGGTTTTTTTATCGAACCATCCCTCGAAAAGGATCAACTCGGGGTGGCCGTCAAGAGAGGTATAATCTTTTACCCGCACCCCTTTTTCTCCTGCTGTGCCATCACTGAAGACCCGGACATTGTACCGGTGCTTCTCCGCCTGGGGGCGCTTTACGACCTTGAGCTTCCAGACCCAATCGGGGTTTTTCCCCAGGTTCACCACGAGAAATTGCCCGACATGTGACTCCATCTCCGTTGGCCTCGGCAGTTTTTCTTTATGTATCCCTGCCTGACCGGCTGTTTCTTCTTTCTTCTCCCAGAACTTCCAGGACATGGCTGCCCTCCTTTGGTACATTTTTATATATATCCAAAGCAATTGCTATGCCTTGATTATAACATATTGATATTGTGTGTTTTATTTCCCCGGAGACCTTATAAGACAGGAACCGCCGATTCCTGTACGACTGGGGAAACCATGAAGGGATGGTGAAAAAAGAAAAAATCACGCAATAATATGATCAGATAGCGAGTGAAAGATGATCAGGAACGACGCATTCCGATTTTGTGAGGATGAGAACCTTTGATTCCGGAAAGTTGAATCGATGGAGGAGCTATGATTCCTTCCGACGGCCGGTAGGGGGATGATGAAAAAGATTACAGAAGATCAATCGTCATCGCCCGTGTGGGGCACCCTTTGACGCACAGTTCACAGCCGCTGCATTTTTCGGGATCGAAGATAACCTCCATGGTGTTCTTGTCCAGGTAGAGGGCGCCGCTTGTGCAGAAGGCTACGCAGGCGCCGCAGTGCACACACCGGTCGACATTCCTGGTCACGCTTTTTGAAAGGGGCTCGACGCTCAGCCCCAGCCCCCTGAGGTAGCGGATGGCCCGGTCGAAGTTCTTCTTCGTGCCGCTCAGATCCAGGACCATCAGCCCTTCTCTTCGCGGCGATATCCGCGCCCTCATGATGTTGAAGGCAAGGTCGAAGTCTTTCACCAGGCTGTACACCACGGGCTTGTCGACAACGTCTGCTCCGTAGCGGATGATGATCTTTTTCGAATACATATTCCTGCTGTCTCCGGATGTTCCGGTTATCCTAGTTTCACGTCAGAGTCAAGAATCTAATCAGCGAGCAGCCGATCCCAGTCAAAGGAGGGGAACGTTTCACCGAGGGGGTGATCATCGTCCACGGCGTGGTACTCAAGCGCCGTGAACACCTGCTGGGCGATCGCGCGGACCGGTCCCGGCGGTACCACACCGTCCTGCCGGCCATGATAGAGCGTAACAGGCAGGGCAATCCGCCGCTTCAGATAGGACCTGAACTCCTCAAGGTTCAGGGCCGGTGCCAGGAGGATGAGCCGTTTGACCAGCCCCTCGTTGTCACAGGCATACATGGCGGCCATGAGCCCTCCAAAGCTGGAGCCCACCAGCACGAGGTCCTCTTTCCCTGCCAGCACCCTGCGAAGCGTGTCCATCCTCTGGTCGAGGCTTCCCGTGTAATCCTCTATAATCATGTCGGGATACCGCTCTCTGAAAAACCGCGACTTGGTTCCCTGGCTGCTCCCTTCAAGGCCGTGCACGAAGACCCTGATTGTCATCTCGTTTCTCCTTTCTCCTTTTGCCCTTCACTCTGCGGCAGTTCATACTATTCAAATGGCGAATTTGCAAGCCGGTATGGATGTCCCCGGATTATATTGATTGAAGGTTTCGACTGTGTTAGAGAGAGCCCAAACCGAAGTAAGGAAGATCGTAATGGTTGCGTTAGCCCCCTTCAAGGCAGTACGACCGCAACGGCAGTATGTCAAGGATGTTGCCTCCTATCCCTATGATGTCCTTGATTCGCGCGAGGCCCGGCTCCTGATTCGTGAAAACGCGAAGAGTTTCCTGCGGATCGAGAAATCCGAGGCGGACTCTCCCGGTGATATGGCTGACCACGGAGAGTTGTACGAACGGGCGCGGGTGAATCTGTTCGCGTTTTTGCGCGAAGGCACGCTCTTTCAGGACGAAAAGCCCTGTTTCTACATCTATCGCCAGGGAATGAACGGCCATCTTCAGTACGGTGTGGTGGGGTGCGTCGATGCGGCGGATTACGAATCAAGGGTCATCAAGAGGCATGAACTGACGCGTCGGGACAAAGAGCTCGACCGCACGAGACACATAGACCATGTGAGAGCGCAGACCGGTCCTATCTACCTGACCTACCGGGCATCAAAGGCCATCGACGGCATGGTCCTCGAGATCACCGCTCGTAAACCGGAATATGACTTTGCCGCCGATGACGGAATTACCCACACGGTATGGATCGTGCAGGATGAGGATACCATTGCAGGAATCAGGAAGGGATTCGGGCAGCTCGATTCGATGTACATCGCCGACGGGCACCACCGGGCGGCGGCAGCCGCGGCCGTTGCCCGGATGCGCCGGGAGGCCAACCCCGCCCATACCGGCACCGAGGAGTACAACCGGATAATGGCCGTCATATTTCCCCACGACCAGCTCAAGATCATGGATTACAACAGAGTGGTGCGGGATCTGGCCGGATTCGACGATCATGCTTTTATGGAAAAAATCCGCGAGCGCTTTGCCGTCTCCGACAACTTTGCCGGCCGGTCACCGCGGCATCGGGGCGAATTCGGGATGTATCTGAAGGGGAAGTGGTACGGACTGCGGGCTGAAAAGCGCACCCTCGCGCAGGATGACCCTGTGGCCGCGCTGGATGTGTCCCTGCTCCAGGACAACCTGTTGGGACCGGTGCTTGGGATTGACGACCCGCGATCGAATGACAGGATATGTTTCGTGGGCGGCATACGGGGGATGGACGAACTCGAGCGGCTTGTGAATTCCGGCGAATACGCGGTGGCATTCTCCCTCTATCCCACCACCATGGATCAGATCATGACGATCGCCGACAGGGGGGAGACCATGCCCCCCAAGTCCACCTGGTTCGAGCCGAAGCTCCGGAGCGGCATATTTGTTCATCTCCTGGACTGATCCGCCCGGCGCGTCACGCCTGAATCAGGCCCTGACCAGGGAGGAGAGCTGAAAAAATATGGCTCCCCGTAACCATGCATGTCCCCTCCGGCTGGCCATTCTGGCCGCGCTGCTCCTGTGCGCGATCGCTGTACCCACTCATGCGGATATCTACCGCTATCTGGATGAAGAAGGGAATGTCTGTTTTACCAATCTGCCCCCGCCCACAAACAAATATCAGGTCTTCATAAAGGAAAGAAAGAGGTTTTCCGGGCCGCGCTCGACGGACCGATACGACGGGCAACTGCGGGAAGCGTCCCGGAAACACGGCGTCTCCTTTCCCCTTCTCAAGGCCATCGTCAAAGTGGAATCGGATTTCGACCCCCGGGCCGTGTCGAAGAAGGGGGCAAAAGGACTGATGCAGATCATGCCCGCCAACTTCGAGGCCCTGGGAATAGAAGACCCCTTCAATCCACAGGAGAATATCATGGGCGGGGCGCTTCACATGCGGCGCCTGCTGGACCGGTTCAACGGCAAGGTGCGTCTCGCCCTCGCTGCGTACAACGCCGGCATCGACACCGTTGACCGCGCCAAGGATGTCCCGCCCATACCCGAGACGCAGGACTACGTGCGCAAGGTTATTGAGTGCTACCGCGTGTTCCAGGGCGGGTAGGCCGATCATACTCTGCGATCAATAGTCATATGTGTACGGTAAGATTACCCACTGTCTGTTTTTATAATCAACATAATCTTATAAAATCCTTGACCAAAAATTTCTGAGGGGGTATTCTTCCGTTCAGCTTTTTCTTGAATTGTTCTGTAGCATCTTTATGAATACTGGCTGCTTATAGGAGAAGGCATGCTATACCTATTGAAAACCCTGTTTCTCAAGGCGAGAGGCGGGGTTTTTTATTTCCAACTGGCATGAACCAGAAGATGCTTCAGAAACCCCAAGACAGAAAGAATGAAAGAACACCTCAAACACGAAACAAGTCTTACATTATGTCCGTGATGCTTTGGTCTTCCGAGGGAGGGTTTTTTCTGAAAGGATTCTGGAATCTATCTTTCAGTTCTATGGGTGTTTTTGTGTTGATACTGAACTTGCTCGAAATTTTGGGAAGAACCTGTGACTGAAAAATATTATGCGCACAGCCTGGAAAGAAGGCCGCCTTCTGAGTGGCAACTGTTGGAAGAACATCTGAAGAATGTTGCTGAAATGGCGAGATCATTCTCAGATGGTTTCGGCGCTGGAGATTGGGGATACTTGGCAGGATTATGGCACGATATTGGGAAATATTCTGATGATTTTCAGAGGATGCTTCGTGCCAAGGATGGGAGTGATGCTCACATTGAAAAAATCGGACGTGTCGATCATTCGACAGCAGGTGCTAAAAATGCCTTTAATACCTTCGGAGACAAGGGGAAACTGTTGGCTTATGCTATTGCTGGTCATCATGGAGGGCTTCCGGATGGCAACTCCAATAATACTTGTCTCTATAATCGGTTAGAAAAAACCATCCTCGATTACTCTTCCTGCCCTGAACATATTCTTAAAGGGAAAAATCTCGGCGACTTACCTTTCGGCCCTGATACCAGCAGTTCAAAACGATTTGCCTTTCAAATCTCCTTTTTTATTCGGATGATTTATTCTTGCCTCGTTGATGCGGATTTTCTGGATACTGAAGCGTTTATGGATAAAGACAGATCCCTATGGCGGAAGGGGTATCCCTCTTTACTTGAGTTGAACAAAAGATTGAATGCTGATCTGAAGCAATTAAGCGCAAGTGCATCCAAGACGCCAATCAACCAACGCAGGGCTGAAGTCCTGAAAAGCTGTCTTAGTGCTGCGGAACAACCACAAGGACTGTTTTCATTAACCGTGCCCACGGGAGGCGGGAAAACGCTTTCGTCTTTGGCCTTTGCGATGAAGCATGCCCTTAAGCACAATCTCAAGAGGATTATCTATGTTATTCCCTATACCAGCATTATTGAACAGAATGCAGCGGTTTTCCGGAAAATTCTGGGGGAAAACGAGGTCCTAGCAGGCCGTTGAAAAACTGA
>DIXO01000049.1 GCA_002428735.1 Syntrophaceae bacterium UBA6078
GTTTTTCAACGGCCTGCTAGAACTGGAGAAAGTCAAAGTGGCGGAGGCGGCCGGCTCCGATGCGATCATGGATCTGTCTACCGGTGGCGATGTGGGGATGATCCGGAGAGAAATCATCAAGAAAACGTCACTGATCGTCGGTACCGTCCCCATATATCAGGCGGCCACAAAGATGATCGAGAATCGGAAAGCGATTGTGGAGATGACCGGAGATGATCTGTTCGCAGTCATAGAAGAAAACGGCAGGGACGGCGTCGATTTTATTACCGTTCATTGCGGTGTGACACAAAGAAGCGTCGGTTGCATACACGAGGAGGGGCGTGTCCTGGGGATTGTCAGCCGGGGAGGGTCGATTCTTGAGCGATGGATGCGCTACAATGAAAGGGAAAATCCCCTCTACGAGGAGTTTGACAGGCTGTGTGAGATTGCCGCCCGGTATGATATGGTTCTGAGTCTTGGCGATGGTTTGAGGCCGGGGTGCATTGCCGACGCCACAGACAGGGGGCAGGTCCAGGAACTGATTCTCTTGGGCGAGCTGACCAAGAGGGCCAGGGATTTCGGTGTGCAGGTCATGATAGAAGGGCCGGGGCATGTCCCCATCAATGATATCGAGACAAACATGAGGCTGCAAAAGAGCCTGTGTCATGGAGCGCCTTTTTACGTCCTCGGTCCTCTTCCGACGGACATCGCCCCCGGGTATGATCATATTACGGCGGCCATCGGCGGGGCGATCGCCGGGTCGGCCGGCGCGGATTTCCTTTGCTACGTAACCCCCGCCGAACATCTGCGTCTCCCCACACTCGAAGATGTAAAAGAAGGAACCATTGCATCCAAAATTGCCGCCCATATTGCCGATATCGCCAAGGGTGTGCCCGGCGCACGCGAAAAGGATCTCCTTATGGCGCAGTATAGAAAAAGGTTCGACTGGGACGGGCAGGTGAAAACGGCTCTTGATCCGGAGAAGGCTGGGGCGTTTCTGGAGCGGAGCAAGAGTGCCGGAGAAGAGGGGTGTACCATGTGCGGAGAGTTCTGCGCGATCAAACTGGGCATAAAAGAAGCCATATCCGCGTAATCGGCGGCCTTGCGGGATAGGGACTATCATGCTTTCGGTTTCGGGGCTGACAAAGAGATTCGAGGACCTCTCCGTGATGGAGGGGTTCGATCTGACCCTCCGCAGAGGCGGCTTTACGACTCTTATCGGTCCGTCCGGCTGCGGGAAGAGCACCCTCTTCGACATCCTGACGGGGGTCTTTCCCCGGGACGGCGGGAGGATATCCTGGCTGGGTGAGGACCTCCCCGATCTGATGGGGCGGGCGGCGTATATGCAGCAGAAGGACCTCCTCCTCCCGTGGCTCTCCCTGATCGACAACGCCATGCTCCCGGCGACGATCGCCGGGGCCGACCGGGAAGAATCGCGCCGGAAGGCCCTTTCCCTGTTCGATCGTCTGGAACTCGACGGATTCGAGGGGTACACGCCGTCAAAGGTGTCCGGCGGGATGCGCCAGCGCTGCGCCCTGGTCCGAACCCTGATGTTCGAGCACGAGCTGGTCCTCCTGGACGAGCCCCTCTCCGCGCTGGATGCCATCACCCGGAGGGGTCTCCAGGGCCTGCTCCTGCTCCTCCAGAACGAATTCAGGAAGACCATCCTGATGATCACGCATGATATCGACGAGGCGCTCCTCCTCTCGGATGAACTCCTGGTCCTGACCCCCATGCCGATGCGGGTCAGAGAGCGATTCGTCCTGGATATGCCGAAGGCGGGGAGGAGCATTAATCCAGAGCTCTTAAAGATCAAGGCACATGTCCTTGAGGAACTGGAGGGAGACATCCGTGAAGCGGTCTAACTGGATATCGCTGGCGCTTGTCGCCGTCGTCATCGTGCTATGGGAGCTCGCCTGTCGGTGGTTCACAATCCCCGACTTCATCCTCCCTCCCCCCATCGAGGTAGCAAAAGTGACCATACTGAAGGCTCCGCTACTCCTGCCCCACGCGGGTGTGACCGCCCTGGAGATCATCGCGGGGATCGTCCTGTCCCTCCTGATCGCTCTCCCCCTCGCGACGGTGATGTTCGCCGTCCCCTCGGTCGAGCGGGCGCTCTCCCCTTTCCTCGTTGCCTCCCAGGCGGTGCCGGTCTTCGCTCTGGCCCCCCTTCTCGTCATATGGCTAGGGTATGGCCTCGCGAGCAAGGTCCTGATGGCGGCAATTATCATTTTCTTCCCCATCACGGTCAGCCTCCTCGAAGGATATAAGAACTGCGACCGCGAGTACGCCGTCTTCTTCGATCTGATGGGGGCGGGATTCCGGCAGAAGATGCGTCTCCTTTACTGGCCCTGGGCCCTCCCCTATTTCTTCTCCGGTCTGAAGGTGGGAGTCACCGTCGCCACGATCGGGGCGGTTATCGGGGAGTGGGTAGGTGCGCAGAAGGGGCTGGGCTACCTGATGATACAGGCCAACGCGCGGCTCCAGGTGTCCCTGGTCTTCGCGGCGATCGTATGGCTGTCAGCCATGGGGCTCGCCCTCTGGGCCTTTGTCGGCCTTCTGGAGAAGAAAGTTATTACCTGGAAATAGAAAAGAGGTGTGGATATGAAAAAAAATGTGAAACTGTTCATGGCAATGATGCTGGCGTCCCTACTTCTGCTGACCGTCCATCCCCTCTGCGCGGCGCAGAAGGTGACCGTCATGCTCGACTGGTTCCCCAATATCGACCATCTCCCCCTGTACGTGGCTCAGCAGGAGGGCCTGTTCGCCAATGAGGGGATCGAGGTCACGATCCTCACCCCCTCGTCCACCACGGACGCCCTGAAGCTTGCCGCATCGGGGAATGTGGACATTGCCGTATCCTATGAACCGCAGGTGATCATCGGCGCGTCAGCCGGCCTGCACATACGGGTCATGGGGCGGCTGGTAGAACACCCCCTCAGCGTCCTCCTCTTTCTGAAGGGAAAGGGGATCGAAAAGCCTGCCGATCTGGAGGGGAAGAAGATCGGCTATACCGTCCCCGGAATGATGGATGTCCTGATGGAGGCCTTCGCGAAGATCAACGGAATCGAGCGATACGAGCCGATCAACGTGGGGTTCTCCATAGTGCAGTCCCTGGTGGCGCGGAAGGTGGACGCAATCATGGGCCCCTACAAGAACTACGAGACGGTGGAGCTCGAGGAGAAGGGATATCAGGCGGGCTACTTCGAGCTGAACGAATGGGGAATCCCGGACTACGACGAGTTGGTTTTTATTACCGGAGAAAGAACGGCCAGTGAAAAAGCCGCGGCGCTCAAAGGATTTGCCCGCGCGGTGGATCGGGCGATTGCACGGACACGAAAAGATCCCGGGAAGGCCCTTCAGGTTTATTTTACTGCCGTCCCGGATGCCCCGCGGGAGATGGAGGCGAAGGCCTTCGAGATTACCCGTCCCCTCTACGCCCACACCCAGGAGTGCGATACAGAAAAATGGCAGAAATTCGCTGATTTCGCCCTCCGGTACGGCCTGATCGAGGCGAAGGTCGATGTGACGACCATACTGGGAAGATAGGAGAAGTTCCATGAATATTACGGCAGAGAGTATCAACACGGATATCGCGAAGATCAGGGAGCAGGCCCCTCTGGTCCACAACATCACCAACTACGTGGTAATGAATAACACGGCCAACGCCCTCCTGGCACTGGGGGCGTCACCGGTCATGGCCCACGCCGAGGAGGAAGTGGCGGAGATGGTAGGGATCGCCGGTGCCCTGGTGATCAATATCGGGACCTTGAGCAGGTCGTGGGTCGCGGCCATGTTCCGCGCGGCCGGACGGGCCCACGAGCTGGGTATTCCGCTGGTTCTCGACCCCGTGGGGGCCGGCGCTACGACCTACCGGACAAAGACCTGCCGGGCCCTCATGGAAACCACCGCACCGGCAATCATCCGGGGGAACGCCTCGGAGATCATGGCCCTCGCCGCGCAGGGAGTGCGGACCAAAGGGGTGGACAGCGCCGATCCCTCGGCCGCGGCGCTGGAGGCGGCGAGGCAGTTGAACGAAGAGACGGGGAGCACCGTCTGCGTCAGCGGGGAGGTCGATTATATCGTAAATGGCGGAGATGTCATAACCATCGAAAACGGCCATCCCATGATGCCGAGAGTGACGGGACTCGGCTGCACGGCATCCGCCTTGTGCGGGGCCTTCGCCGCCGTGAATCCCTCTTTCCCCTCGGCGGCCGCGGGGGCGATGGCGGTAATGGGAATCGCCGGAGAGATGGCCGCCGGACGTTCCGAAGGTCCGGGGAGCCTGCAGGTCGCCTTCCTCGATGCTCTTTTTCGCCTTTCGGAGGAGGACCTGAAGGAGCGCCTCAGGATAGGAGCGGGATCATGAAGGGATTATACCTGGTCACCGACCGGGCCCTCTGCGGCGGCAGGCCGCTCGAAGAGGTGGTGCTGCGCTCCGTGAGGGGGGGTGCCCGGTACGTGCAGATACGCGAGAAAGACCAGACCACGCGGGACTTCATCGATGAGGCCCTGAGGATCAAGGAGATCCTCGCCCCCTTCGGCGTTCCTCTGATCGTCAACGACCGCGTCGACGTGGCGCTCGCGGTGGGGGCCGAGGGGGTCCACGTGGGTCAGGACGACATGCCCTACGCCATGGCCCGCTCTCTCATGGGCCCCGGCGCGATCGTCGGCCTGTCGGTGGAAACGTGGGAGGATGTCGAGGAGGCCGAGGGGCTCGACTGCGACTATCTCGGCGTCAGTCCCATCTTCGCGACCCCCACGAAGACCGACACCAAAGGGGCCTGGGGCCTCGACGGCCTGGCCCGGATCAGGGCCTTCTCTCGCCACACGCTTGTCGCCATCGGGGGGATCAACCTCTCCAACGCGGCGCAGGTGGTGAAAGCGGGAGCCGACTGTCTCGCCGTGGTCTCCGCCATATGCGCCGCTCCCGACCCCGAGGCGGTTTCGCGGAAACTGGCCGGCCTGATAGAAGGAAGATAGAGACGAAGAGTGGGGCTTGCGGGATGGCCGTTCAGCGAGACTGTTCTTCAATGTGGATTGGGGGGATATATTTTGACAGCCGGGCAAGCGAATCAATGGCATAGCAGCTGTTTTCAAGGGTTGAGATTCCTGCGTTGTTGGCTCGGGAAAAGCCTCCGTTCTTTGCCTGACAATCACTGATGAAGCGAAAGCATTCGTCGATGTATCGCGGTCTGTATTGAATCAGCTCGGAAGCTCTGATGCCTCCGTTGACGTGCTCGATATAGGACAGCGAGGTGCCGGGAACTCCCGTAAAGCCGGAAACGGGTGTTTCACAGGATCTGATAAATGCGCCGACATTGAGCCCTTTCAGGGGGCAGCCAAGTAATGTCAGTATCGATAATGCGTGCGCCGTTTCCACGAGGGACGACTGACCCAGGCCGAACCCCCCGTTATCCCTCGAAAAGTTCATGACAAAGTCAATGATTCCGCTCTTATTTTTTTTGATAATCCTGATATCGAGGATTGCGCAGAGATCGATCAGAAACAGCAGTCTTTGAAAGAGGGAGGTTACTTCGGCCGGAAGATTGGCGGGATCAAAGCGGTAACGATCGACATGTTCGAGCAGGTATGCCGACGGGTCATGCGCTGGACGTTCGCCCATGAGGGACAAACTGCGCAGGGCGTAATAGGCTGCAAAGATACTCGTATATGAACCGTCATCCTGCTGCTGATCAATCAAATAGCGGATCGTCTTGTAGTCGTGAAAAGCAATCCCGAGCATTGTGAAAATTGATATGGCGTAATACGTATCCGACCCGTTCGGCTCTTCCAGCCGGTAAAAACAGAATCCTCCCTGACGGCATTGGCGGGCCTTTGCGTAGTCAATGAGTCGCGTAGCGAGATGGCCACTTTTGTGAATAGGGTTGGATAACAGAGGCGGGTATTTGTTGTTACCGGTCCCCCCCATCATCCCATCAGACGACCGCATGCACCCTCCTTCACGACCTTTTTTCTTTTGAGATCATCTCCTGCATGCCCAGCGGGTACCCTCTTGTTGTTTCAGCCGCGAATCGAATCCGGCCATCCGTCCAACAACGCCCCTGCGCCGCCGAGGCTGAGAGGAAAAACTCCATTGAATCTTTGAGGCTGATCCGCCCGAGTCTGATGACATGTTCCGGCAATAATTCAGCCCGCAGGAGAAAGGAATCTTTTTCCCGCAAGAAGCTTTCCGTTATGGCTATAAAGAGAAACCGTTTTTCCGAGGAAAGATAACGGATGGGGGCCAATCTCTGCGGACTGAGTTTTTCGATATTATCAAGCACAAAGACCACCTGCCTCGCGTCTTTGCTTTTCACGGTGGCGATTCGATGGCGTTTCGTTTTATATCGCTGGTAGTGGCCGGGCTGTCTGAATCCTTTTCCCGGTGACATCTCCGTCAGGATATCGGTGCATACCTGGCCGGGGGTCTTCGAAAAATCGACGAATACAAACCGCCATCGCTCTCCGTAATTGTCAGCAAAATACCGGACCAGCTTTGTCCGTCCCATTCCGAACTTTCCCGTGACAACGACGTTGCCGCCTTTTTCGAGCGCCCCTATGATCTGCCGCGTTTCCCTGTCTCTTCCGACGAAGACCATGCCGTTCATCCCTTCCAAGCAGGACGTGAGTTATGAAAACACCGGGAATCTTCTCCGAAAAGTGTGCAAAACGAAGAACAGGTTATCGCACAAATGCGCTGCGGCCTGCGTACACGGCCTTTCCCCCGAGTTCTTCCTCAATACGCAAGAGCTGGTTGTATTTTTCGATCCGCTCGCCCCGGCACGGCGCTCCCGTTTTCAGGTGTCCGGTGCCCATGGCCACCGTAAAATCGGCAATGAACGTATCAGTGGTTTCACCGCTCCGATGGGAAACCATGGCGCCCCACCCCACTTTCCGCGCCATTTCAATGGCGGCAATGGTCTCGCTGACGGTGCCGATCTGGTTCAGTTTGATAAGAACGGCATTGGCCGCATCTTCGGCGATCCCCCGGGCGATCCGTTTCACGTTGGTGACGAAGAGGTCATCTCCCACTAATTCCACCTTCTGCCCGATGGTCTTGTTAAGCAGCTTCCACCCGTTCCAGTCATCCTCTGCGAGACCGTCTTCGATGACGACGATGGGATATTTTTCGACCCATGCCGCGTAGAGGCCGACCATATCTTCGGACGACAGTGTTCGTCCTTCCGTCCGGAGGATGTACGAGCCGTTTTCATAAAACGCGCTTGATGCCGGATCGAGGGCGAGAACGACCTCTTCTCCCGGTTTGTAGCCCGCTGTTTCAATGGCTTTCAGGATCACTTCAACGGCATCTTCATTTTTTTTCAGCGCCGGAGCAAAGCCCCCCTCGTCGCCGACACCGACAGAGTACCCTCGATCCTTGAGTAGTTTTTTGAGCGCGTGATATGTCTCGGCGGCCCACCGCAGCGCCTCTTTAAAATCGGGAGCCCCCGAGGGGCAGATCATGAATTCCTGGAAATCCGGCCCCTGCCAGTTGGCATGAACACCGCCGTTGAGCACATTGAACATGGGACACGGCAGGGTGACGGCATTGTCGCCACCGAGAAATTTGTACAGCGGCGTGTTGCATGCCTGCGCCGCGGCGCGGACAACCGCCATGCTGACACCGAGAGTGGCATTGGCGCCGAAATGTGATTTATCGGGCGTCCCGTCCAGATCGATCAGGGAACGGTCGACTGCTGCATATTCCAGGGCATCCATCCCCTGAACGGCTTCCGCAATCTGTCCGTTAATGAAATTGACCGCTTTTGTCACACCCTTCCCGCCGTACCGTTTGTCGTCTTCATCACGAAGTTCCAGTGCCTCGTATACCCCTGTGGATGCGCCCGACGGAACACCGGCCCGCCCCTGTGCGCCACCCTTAAGCCTGATATCGACCTCAACGGTTGGATTGCCCCGCGAGTCGAGGATTTCACGTGCGAAAACCAGCTCAATACTTGTATTCATATCTACCTCCTCCATGATCTTATTGTTTGCGTCTATTCGGTCCCAAAAGTTTTCCAACCCGCTCGAAGTTCGCTCTTATAAGCCTCCATCGCGTACGCTCAATACTTCTTTCGGATTGTCAGTATTGAGCAATTTACGATCTATGGAATCATTGCCAACGGCTTTCACACCTTTTGGGTTCCCTTCTTCAGTAAATTTCATTTACTGATACTGAGAGATTTCCAGGATATGATCTCATTCTCCTCGTGGGAAAGAGTACCCCGAAAAAAATCAGCTATCCGTAATTCCCCAAGTGCCGGTTCCAGACTCACTGATACGACCTTCTATCATCTTTTTACTTCTTTCGGGCCACGGTCAGCCAATTTTCTCGTGATGTCCTCTATCAAATTTTCAATCTCCCCAGTGTCTCCTCGATGATCCGCCATCAGGGCCTCGATGGTGGCGAGTTCGGCTTTCACATATTCCATTGCTTGTTTGCGCATCGCCTCGATCGTCACATTGATACGACCTTCCCATTGGGCGCCAAGCCGTGAAAGGTTTACCTCAACCGCACGCGGTATGAGGGAAAGAAAATGCCTCTCGAAGAACCCCCGGAACAGTGCCATCGGGATAAGAAACCAGAGCAGGTCGAAATGAAAGTCAAAAACACGGATAAATCCGACATCCGGATGGTCCGGATAATCCACATCAATCGGCCAATCGACCTCCGCCAACTTCAACCCCAGCACTCTTTCAACGTTCTGACCCAGCAGGGCACGGAAGGAAGAGAGAATTCTGTCGAACCCATTACGGGCCTTCTCGAGCGTGCCGAGGAAAGAGCGGTTTTCGTTTCGGGAGATTCGTTCCATTTCCGTCGCCATTTCGTCTGTGAGCCATTCCTCATACCGACGGGTCAGGCGCCAGAGATTTCCCCGCCATTGGGACAGTTCCCGCTTAAGATCTTCCAGAAATTTTTCCTGAAGCGATATCTGCAGGCCGGCCAAATGCTGCATGATAAAGATCCTTGTTTGGCGGGAGTTTTCCCGGGCGATCAGCATAAGATCCTCGTGGATGGCGGTCAAACTCAGCCGCTTGTCCAGGATTCGGCGCCTAATCTCGTCTCGCTCCAGGTCGTCCCGAAGGGCACTTTCCCTGGCGATCTCCAGATAGCCCAGGCAGGACAGGGCAAGCGATCGCACCTTGTGCTGCAACAGGTTCTGGAGTTCACTGTCGCGGTGCACAGAAAGTTTGGACAGAATATCCGCCGCTATGGGATCGCTATACAACTCTGTATCCAACCGGTTAGAAAAGAGATAGATAGGGTATACCTTTTTCAGTTCCTTCTTCAGAGATTTCTCCAGGAAACAGACAACCTCTTTTCGCTGTTCGATGGTCAGAAGATCGACCTTGGTCAACAGGAGAAAAATGTTCGGTGTATGACGCGCCAGGTCCCCGAGAAGTGCCAGATCGTCATCTGAAAGAGGCCTGTCGGAACTGACAGCGACAATGGCAGCACCGACCGCGGGGAGCCACTCCTGTGAGGTTTTCATATGGGCCCTGAAAATACTCCCCAGACCCGGGGTGTCCACCAGCCTCACCCCCGGATAATCCTTCAGGATCGGTGTCTCCACATCCATCACATCCACGTCCTTGGCATTGTTCGGGTTTCCCTGTTCGGAGATGAATTCAGACAGTTTTTGCAGGGAGATATCGGTCCGGGATCCGTTGCAATAGGTTACCGCTGCCCGCTCTTCCGGACCGTACTGAAGGCGTGTGATAACCGTCGTCACCGGCACAACACCTGTAGGAAGAATATGCTTTCCCAGCAAGCCGTTCAGGAAAGAACTTTTGCCTGCCTTGAATTGACCAAGAATGGCCACGTCGATGGGTGGATTTTCGGTTAAGAGTGTTTTACATATCTCGATCTGACGGTTCAGAGAAACGATTTGAAATCTTTTGCAACTCTGGCGGATTGCGGTAAACAGGCCGTGTTCGGTAAGGTTGTTTTGCGTTGTTGTCTCTGCCATAAAAACCCCCTATCAGAACCTTGTCTGGTAGGGGTCATCAGCCCAGTGGCGGTTGCGGCGAACCCCATCGCCTTCTGTGGAAAAGATCATATACCACCTGTAAAGTCAAGAGTGAATAAGGGTTTCAAGAGCCCCTCGTCAGAGAAACCACCAGAACCCTTCCGCGTCGGGGACAAACAAAAAAACTGCCTTAGAGCGATGGGAAGCCAGGCTTAGTTTCTTCATTTCGACATAGAAATTTTTCCGGTATTTCACATTCTTTAATCCAAATCCGTTTGTTTACTCCCATAAAATTTGTTTCCGGATATACCGGTAATTATAGCAATGTGAATCACTTCTGTGCTATCTTGCTCTCCAACAAACGTCTTCTTCATCATTGCAACTTATGGAGGTTATTGAATGGCTGAAGAACCTGATTGTGTTTTTTGCGACATTGTGGCGGGTAAAGCCCCCGCCCACAAGATTTATGAAGATGCATTATCCCTGTGCATTCTCGATATTCACCCGTACACTAAAGGACACTGCCTGGTGATCTCCAAACGTCATGTTCCCTGGTGGCACGAGTTGACGGATGAAGAAAATGTCAGCCTATTCAAAACGGCAAAGATTGTTGCCGATAAAATGATGCATGTTTTGAAACCGGACTTTGTTTTTCTCTACGCACGCGGCCGCAGAATTCCCCACACCCATCTTTTCTTGATTCCCACATATAGCGGCGATGTCCTGGATAGATTTTTCAACGCGCTGGAAAATTTCCAGGAATCCCCCCAGATGCTGGCAACCCTTACGACACCGGATGAGATGGGAGACGCTGCGCGCCTGCTCAAATTTTGAAAAGGACGCCCTGTACGATACACTTTGAACACACCATCAAAGACACTCACGCGGCTTCCGAGTCCCAGCCCGATACGCGAGAATATCATCCTGCCAGTTTATGAAGGGAGATGGAAATGATGATCGAAAAGGTGGTCATATTTGATTGGTCGGGGACACTCAGTCCCGAAGCCGTCCGGTTCGCGGAGGATGAGAACCTGAAACGGGAACTGGAGAGAAGCGGCCTCGCATCTCTCGGCATGGCCACTTCCGAGACCTTCTGGAACGAAATAGTCAATCCCACCTGGGAGGAGGGGAGCACCATTGCCGCCGGCACAGAGACGGCCAAGAGCGATATCGACTTAATGGTCATCGGGGAGCTTTCAATGGAGAACCTCCTGAGCCTCATGAGAGGCCCTGAACGAATCCTCGGACGGCAGATCAACTCCTCATTGTATAGTGCGAAAGAGTATGGCAATCGAATGAAGGAGAAAGATCCGTTTGTTGCACGAGTTACGGCCGAGCCGAGAATTGTACTGATGGGAGAAGAGGATGAGCTACAAAGAATTGGCGGCTAAAAATCTTATAAGGCCTTTCAAGGACAAGGACCGGCACATCAAACAGCCTATGATTTTTTAAGAAAAAAGTGAGAATAAATCTTGACAATCCCTCTTCGTGGTATTATTCATACCACATGTGGTACACAATAAACCACGGCGAACGGAGGAAGAGAGGAAGAAATGTATGGAGGTGAGCCAAGAAAGGGGGAGGAGCGATGTTTGGTGAATTTATCAAGGAAAGAAGAGTCGCCAGAGACATCACTTTAAGAAAATTTTGTCAGGAACTCGATTTTGATGCCAGCAATTGGAGCAAGGTTGAGAGAGGTCTTCTCTCTCCACCCCAGGATGGAGAGAAGCTGAAGCGCATCGCTAATCTAATCGGCATTAAGCAGGGATCGGATGAATGGCAAACAATGAAGGATCTGTCCCGCATCGGAGCGCAGATGCTCCCTGAGGACATCGCATCGGACAGAAGAATCCTAAATGCATTGCCTTTATTTTTCAGAACAGTGAGGAGTGACAAACCAACAGCGGAGGAATTAGACAGGCTGATAGAACTGCTCAAAAAGGGGGACTAGGCATTGAATCAGGCCGAGTTCAGGTGCAAATGGCTCAGGTTGGAAGATATTTGGGATTGCGCGGAAGATGTCCGTAGCCGGTATTGGTCGGCAGAAAAAGCGGATCCCAATGCCGTGCTTTCGTGCATAAGCACTCAATTGTCAAGGCCATTTGGTGTTTCAACAGATGTTATCGAACGGCGCGTGGACAGGGAAAAATTGTGGCCACCGGATGTTTAGATGCACGGGGGAATTAGATCAAGCCTTGCAAGGACATATTATGGTTAGATATAGGTTATTCATGGCTCGACCTCTTCGGATAGAATACCCGGGTTCCCTTATCGAGATCTTTGCATAATTACCTATTTTGTCATTTCGACCGAAGGGAGAAATCTTAAGCAACGGTGAGCAGGGCAGTCAAGAGAGCTGAGGCGGGGATGCATCATTGCAAGACCTCACAATTCGTGCCGGAAGCCGTTTATGCGGCGCTTATGCGCGCCTCATCGAAGGGTAGTTATCTGAATAACCACATCAAAGATCGTTATCACTGTCGACATGTGCGGTGAGGGAGTGAAACCATGTTTATCGAGTCTATCAGGGTTCAGAACTTTCGATCCATTGTCAACGAAACGCTCTCTTTTGACACGCTGACCGCGCTGGTTGGTCCGAACGGTGCTGGCAAGTCAAACTTCCTCCGCGCCTTGGCGTTGTTTTACAGCCCGTCTGCTCGCATTGACATAGAGGATTTCTATAACTCGGACCCAACGGCGGAAATTGTCGTGAGTATCACTTTTGCTGGTTTGTCCAAAGAGGCAGCCGAATTCTTTGGGAGCTACTTGCAGGGTGACAATCTAACCGTTGAACGCGTTTTCAAATTGGACGGTGGCAAGCCCACAGCCACATACCATGGTGCCTCTTTACAGAATCCCGAGTTTCAAGGAATTCGGGATGGTCTATCCGTCAAAGATCGCGGGAAGACTGCAAAACCAAAATATGATGCAATCAGAGCAAGATCTGAATATGGCGAACTGCCGGCATGGGATAACCTCAAACTCGCTGACGTAGAGCCTGCCCTCAAAAAATGGGAATCGGATCATTCCGATGTCTGCAAACGGCAGCGCGACGACGGGCATTTCTTCGGATTTACAGAGGTTGGCCGCGGCTACCTCGGTCGGTTCACTCGATTTCTTTTCATTCCGGCAGTGCGGGATGCATCAGCCGACGCGGCAGAGAGCCGCGGTTCTGTTCTTACTGATTTGATGGACATGGTCGTCCGCAGTGTTGTCGCTAACAAGGAAGCATTCAAGAAGCTGCGGGAAGAAACACAGACGAGATATGAAGAGATCATGCGTCCCGAAAATCTTGAAGAATTGAATGGTTTGGCGGGACTGCTTTCCAAGACCTTACAATCGTTCGTGCCGAATGCTTCCGTTGACCTTAATTGGCTTCCTCTGGATCAGATCAAAATCGAAATGCCAAAGGCGGACGTGAAACTGGTCGAAGACCATTACGCAACTGCCGTTAATCGAACTGGACACGGACTACAAAGGGCATTCATCCTGACGATGCTTCAGCATCTTGCAATGGCTCAATCCGTAGATGAGAGCAAGCCGAAAGATACTACCGAATCGATTCCATCACCAGAGCCGAAGTCAGAGAACAAAGTCACGTTGCCCAACCTCGTCTTGGCGATTGAAGAGCCGGAACTTTACCAACATCCGAACAGACAGAGACATCTCGCAAAAATCTTCCTGCAGCTGGCAAGCGGGATGACGCCAGGCGTCGCCGAAAAGACGCAGGTTATCTATGCCACCCACTCGCCGCTGTTTGTAGGACTTGACCGATTCAATCAGATTAGGCTGCTCAGAAAATCCGACAATGGCGCAGGGAAACCGCGCATCACTAATGTTGTCGAAACAACATTGGACAAAGTAGCAGGGAGAGTGTGGGAAGCCGATGGAAGCAAGGGCGATAAATACACAGGCGCGACCTTGATCAACAGGCTTCATTCAATCATCACGCCCCTGGTGAATGAGGGATTCTTTGCAGATGCAGTAGTGCTTGTTGAAGGTGAGGATGATTACGCTGCGGTTATGGGTGCAGCTCGCGCCATGAACAAGGACCTCGAAAGTCTCGGCGTGTCTGTCATTCCGGTCAATGGCAAGCGCAGTATGGATCGACCGGCAATCATTTTCCAAGAGTTCGGAATTCCTGTCTATCTGTTGTGGGACTCTGACGGTGAAAAAGGCAAAACGGCGGGAGTCTGTACAACGTGCGGGAAACCCCTTGATGGGAAACCGGATCCTTGCGACAATCATCGCCTTTTGCGCATCGTTGGAAAACCTCAAGAAGATTGGCCAGAACATCGAGAAACACATCATTGCTGCTTTAAACGCGACCTTGAATGCACGCTCAAGGCCGAAATTGGCGATGCTTTGTTTGAAAAAGTGCTCGGAGACTGTCAATCGGAATTTGCGATTCCCAAGCGCAAGCACGCCCTCAAGACCCCGGCCGTCATTGCGACGATCATTGAGCGGGCACAGAAGGAGGGGAAGACCAGCACCACCCTTCAAAGCGTCGTTGATAGAATCCTCGCCCTCACAGGCACGGTAGGCGACAAGAAGGCGATGTTGTGATGGTGTTCTACTCGGCCTGAATCGGGTACGAATGCTAAGAAGGAGAGAATTTTTATGCCACGACTGACTGAACAGGAACAGCAGGAGATTATCCGCTTTATTGAGGCGGACAGGCCGTTGCCGGAGAAGTATCGCTTTCTGCTGTTTGAGGACAAACGGGAAGTGGAACTGGTCTGGAACGGCAAGACAAGCGAGGTCTGCAATATCGTCCTGCCCTTTCAGGTCATCGAGCAGGTGGACGAACCGCGCGCCGAGAAGCCGTCGGATACGGCCATGCAGTTGTCGCTTTTCGATGAGCGCGGGCGGCAGCTCAAGGGCTGGACGAATAAACTCATTTGGGGTGACAACAAGCTGATTCTCTCGTCACTGAAGAACGGTCCCTTGCGGGAGGAGATCGAGGCCCAGGGCGGGCTGAAGCTGATCTACATTGACCCCCCCTTCGATGTCGGCGCGGATTTTTCGATGGACATCGAAATCGGCGGCGACACCTTCACCAAGAAGCCCAACATCCTGGAAGAAATCGCCTACCGGGACACCTGGGGCAAGGGTGCGGATTCCTTCATTGCCATGATCTACGAACGGCTCGTTCTTATGCGTGACCTGCTGGCGGAGGATGGCAGTATTTATGTGCATTGTGATTGGCGGGTGAATGCATTCATCCGTCTTGCTATGGATGAGGTTTTTGCTCATTTCGAAAACCAGATTGCTTGGAAACGTTCTGCTATTGCCACCAATGTAAAAACCCAGTGGCGCAATAGCTATGATGTAATTTATTTCTATTCCAAGGATGGGGCACACCATTTCAATGTCCAATATGGTGAATACACTGAGTCATCCAAAAAGCACTATTCAAAGCAGGATGACAAAGGCATATTCCGCACGGTTCCCCTCATGGTATCTGGGAGAACAGCGGGTGTCTCTGGACAACCTTGGAGAGGCGTTGAAGTAGCAAATCGCGGAAAAAACGGTATGCATTGGTTGAAGAACCCTGATGAACTTGAGAGACTCGATGCTGAAGGCTTAATTTATTGGAACTCAAAAGGAATACCAGAGTTAAAATACTACGAGAAGGAGGCTAAGGGTGTCTATGTCTCCGATTATTGGGATGACATCAACGTGATCAATTCTATGGCCTCCGAGTCGCTTGGCTACGCCACCCAAAAACCAGAAGCCCTGCTTGAACGTATCATCAAAGCCTCTTCCAACGAAGGCGATCTGGTGGCGGATTTCTTCTGCGGCTCCGGCACGACGGCGGCAGTGGCCGAGAAACTGGGGCGCAAGTGGATCGTCTCCGACCTGGGCAAGTTCGGCATCCACACCACGCGCAAGCGGCTGATCGGCGTGCAGCGGCAGCTCAAAGCCGAGGGCAAGGACTACCGCGCCTTTGAAATCCTCAACCTGGGGAAGTACGAGCGCCAGCATTACATCGGCGTGAACCCCAACCTGCGCGAGGCGGAACAGCAAAAGCAGTTGGAGGAAAAGGAGGCGGCATTTCTCGACTTGATCCTGCGGGCCTACCGGGCGGAGAAGACAGAGGGTTTCCCCTGCTTCCACGGGAAGAAGGCCGGGCGGCTGGTGGCGGTGGGGCCGGTGAATCTGCCGGTGACGCGGCTCTTTGTTGAGGAGATTATTCTGGAGTGCCGCAAGAAGCACATCACCAAGGTGGACATCCTGGGCTTCGAGTTCGAGATGGGGCTCTTCCCGAACGTCTTGGACGAGGCGCGGGCCAAGGGGATCGATATCGCTCCGAAATACATCCCGGCCGATGTGTTCGATAAGCGGGCGGTGGAGAAAAACCAGGTGGTTTTTCACGACGTGGCGGCCATCGAAGTCAAACCGCACGTCAAGAAAAACAGCGTGGCGATGGAACTGACGGATTTCTCGGTGTTCTATTCGCAGGATTCTATTGCCAACGCCGAGGCGGAGATCAAGAACAAGGGCAGCCGGATCGTGGTGGAGAAGGGTCAGATCGTGAAGGTGAGCAAGGACAAGGACGGCATTGTCACCCGCGAAGCGCTCACCAGAAACTGGACCGACTGGATCGACTACTGGTCCGTGGACTTCGACTTTGAAAACAAGCGTGAAATCATCCGGGTGAAAAATGAGGACACCGGCGAATGGGAAGAACGCTGGACCGGGGATTACATCTTCGAGAACGAATGGCAGTCCTTCAGGACAAAGAAAGACCGGTCGCTGGAACTGAAAAGCGTCTTTCACGAATGCATGCCGGGGCGGCGCAAGATCGCGGTCAAGGTGGTGGACATATTCGGCAACGACACGATGACGATTATTGAGGTGAGCCTATGAGTGACCAGTCGATTCAACCGAAAGCTCCAGCCTATCATCGCCAGCGGTTACTGTTATTCTTTCTCGAATTTGCGGGCAAAAGCTTAGGAAAGATTGAATTACAGAAACTCATTCTGCTTTACACAAAGGAGATGCAGTCGGGACACTATGCATTTGTGCCTTTTCGTTATGGTTGTTATTCTTTTCTTTGCGCTGATGATTTGGACTTGTTGGAGAAGCGGGGATGGGTTACATCGGAAGGCAATCGGCTTTCACTGAAAGCAAGTCTCGCCGGGGAGAAATGGGCTATTGCTTCGGAGGAGCGGAAGGCAGTTCGCTCGTGGCTTAAGCGGAATCCGAAAAGGGGAGATGCATTGATTGCCGAAACCTACCGCCGCTATCCCTATTATGCCATTCTTAGCGAGATGAAAGAGCGTCTCCTTACACCTTACGAGATGAAGGCCGTGGAGAGCTCACTTGATTCCGGAGACAACAAAAATGGGATCGTAGTCTTCACGATCGGTTATGAGGGTATCTTGATCGAGGAGTATCTTAATAAACTCATCCGGAATCGGGTGATGGTGTTGTGTGATGTCCGCCACAATCCTGTGAGTCGAAAATTCGGGTTT
The DNA here is from genome assembly GCA_002428735.1 of Syntrophaceae bacterium UBA6078. GTDB lineage: Bacteria > Desulfobacterota > Syntrophia > Syntrophales > UBA2210 > UBA6078. The sequence continues at coordinate 17,435 of DIXO01000049.1, forward strand.
TCCGGTAAAATATTATCGCAGGTGTTACCGAAGATTGGGATCAAGTATGTACATTTTAAGGAACTTGGCATTGAGTCGGAAAAACGTCAGAACCTGAATTCACGGGAAGCCTACGATGATCTTTTCTATGAGTATCGTCAGGACTTGCCGAGGAGAATAGACGCATTGGCGTTGTTAAAGCAGCAAATTAATGTCGAAAAACGAGTGGCGCTAGCTTGCTTCGAAAAAGATCCGCATCTCTGTCATCGTCACTGTATCACTGATCTGCTCAAGTCTGAGTTTGGCTATCGAATCGAGCATTTATGAAAGAGAAAATTCTCATCACGGTGAAGACCTATCCAACGCTATCACGGAAATACGCCGAGCTGGTTTGCACGGCCGGGGTGAACGAATCGGGAGAATGGCGCCGGATCTATCCTGTGCGTTTTCGCCAGTTGCTTGATGGCCAGAAATACAGGAAATTTCAGTGGATCGAAGCAGAAATTGAAAAATCGGGCATAGATTGTCGGCCAGAGAGTTATACGATTGTTTGCGAAGAGAGCTTGCGAATTCTGGGGAAACCGCTGACCACGAAAAATAAGTGGTTCGCAAGACGTGAAGCTTTTCTCAATAAGGTACCAGTTCATAACGATTTGACTGCGATAATCCAGGCGGCACACCAAAATGGACTTTCGTTAGCGGTTTTTAAGCCATTTGAATGGATGAAATTCACATATGAACCTGTTGAAGGAGAGTGGGACGCTAAGAAGCTGGCTATTCTGGAAGCACAAAGGCGGCAATTGCATCTCTTTAAAGATGAAACAACTCTGGCGGAAGAATTGAAAGTAGTAAGGAAATTACCCTATAAGTTTTCGTACCAGTTCAAAGACGTTCGAGGAAAGGAAACCAAGCTGATGATCGAGGATTGGGAGATTGGTGCACTTTACTGGAAGTGTCTTCGCTCAAGTCGGGGAGATGAGGCGGAAGCGGTTTGCAAGGTGAAGATGAAGTATTGGGATGAGTTTGTTCTCAGCAAACGTTTTTCTCCTGCTTTGATTCTTGGAACAACCTTAGAGTATCACAATAAGAAAGCTCCAAATCCATTCGTCATTATCGGCGTCTTGGCACCTCCACTGGATTTACAGCAAAGGTTACTTTAATTATGGCATTACACAAGAACTTTCCGCAATCACCTCGCGCCATTCTCGATCCGGACATTCGCGCTGGTTTCCGCACGAAGAAGGACCGGTCGCTGGAACTGAAAAGCGTCTTTCACGAATGCGCGCCGGGGCGGCGCAAGATCGCGGTCAAGGTGGTGGACATCTTCGGCAATGACACGATGACTATCGTGGATGTGAGCGTAGGAAAGAACGGGGGGAGGAAATAATGGCGAAGGGAATTGCTTATCTTCTCAAAAAAAGGGGGAGCAAGCCATCTTTCTACACCAAGTTAGATTCCTCACATTCGTTCGGAATGACAGAGAAAGGCGGAATGACAAATAATACTGTCATTTCGACCGAAGGGAGAAATCTTATGCCCAGAGAGCATCGCTATTACGTATACCTATTGACGAGCAAGAACGATAAGGTCATGTATGTCGGCGTAACCAACTATCTTGAGCGGCGGGTGCATGAGCATAAGACGAAGATGGTTCCGGGTTTTACGGGAAAGTACAACGTGAACAAGCTGGTCTATTTCGAGGAAACAAGCGATGTCCACGCCGCCATAGCACGGGAGAAGGAAATCAAAAAATGGCGTCGAGAAAAGAAGAACAATCTGGTTGTCGCCGTCAATCCTGAGTGGAAGGATCTGAGTGATGGGTGGTTTGAGATCTCTCCCTTCGGTCGAGATGACAAACGAGATGACAATGGCGCAACACGAGAGGGAGACATCTAATGGCCCTGCATAAAGACTTTCCGCAATCCCCGCACGCGATTCTCGACCCGGGTATCCGCTGGTTCCCAGCCGATGAGGCGTTGCGGGAAACCGGCATGGACAAACTCATGCCGCCGCTGGTGGCCCAGCTGCGCCGCAAGGTAAAGGAGTTCCGGGACGGAGGGTATGCGGGCGCGGCGGACACCAGCCGGAGCCTGCTCAACTGGTGGTTCAATAGTCCGCACCTGTTGCCGAAGGCTTATCTCTCCTCGCCCTCCGGGAGAGGGGCCGGGGGTGAGAGTCTGGCGGAGTTTGAATACTACTTCGCCCAGCGGGAGGCTTTGGAGACGATTATCTATCTCTGCGATGTGGCGGGGGTTAAAGACAAACACGACATGATGCGCTTTGATGTAAGCGGCTTTGTATCCGGGGGCATGTTCGACGAGACATGGCGGCGATTCGTGGTGAAGATGGCGACGGGGAGCGGCAAGACCAAGGTTTTGAGCCTGGTGCTGGCGTGGAGTTTTTATCACAAGCTCTACGAGCCTGAATCCGAGTTGGCACGCAATTTTCTGGTGATCACGCCTAACATCATTGTGCTGGACCGCATTTACAAGGACTTTCAGGGACTGAGGATTTTCTTTGAAGACCCGGTGATCCCGGACAACGGCGTGGACGGGCGCAACTGGCGCGACGATTTTCAACTGACGCTGCATGTTCAGGACGAGGTTCGCATCACCCGGCCTACGGGCAATATCTTCCTGACAAACATCCACCGGGTTTATTCGGGCGAGGACATTCCGCCGTCACCGGATGATGAAGACATGCGGGATTATTTTCTGGGCAAGCGACCCACGGGCGCTACCACGGATTCCAAGGTGGATCTGGGGATGATCGTGCGGGATATCGACGAGTTGATGGTATTGAATGACGAGGCGCACCATATTCACGATCCGCGCATGGCCTGGTTCAAATCCATCGAAGACATCCACAACCGCCTGAAGCAGAAGGGGGCGGCCCTTTCCATGCAGGTGGACGCGACGGCCACGCCCAGGCACAATAACGGGGGAATTTTCGTGCAGACCGTGGCCGATTACCCGCTGGTGGAGGCCATCAAGCAAAATGTGGTCAAGCATCCCGTCCTGCCCGACGCGCCGAGCCGCGCGAAGTTGAGCGAGCGGAAGAGCGCCAAATATACCGAGAAATACGAGGACTATATCCATCTGGGCGTGATCGAATGGCGCAAGGCGTATGCCGAACATGAGAAGATGGGCAAGAAGGCGATTCTGTTCGTGATGACCGACGACACCCGCAACTGCGACGACGTGGCCGAGTATCTGAGAGACACCTATCCGGAATTTGCCGATAAGGACACCGTGCTGGTCATTCATACCAAAAACAACGGCGAAATTTCCGAATCCGCCACGGGCAAGGACAAGGACGAACTGGATAAACTGCGCAGGCAGGCCAATGAGATTGACGGGGTGAACAGTCCGTACAAGGCCATCATCTCGGTGATGATGCTCAAAGAGGGGTGGGACGTAAAGAATGTCACTACCATCGTCGGTCTGCGCGCCTATTCGGCCAAGAGCAACATCCTCCCCGAGCAGACGCTGGGCAGGGGTTTGCGCAGGATGTATCCCGGCGATGTGGAAGAGTATGTAAGCGTGGTCGGCACAAATGCCTTCATGGAGTTTGTGGAATCCATCCAGGCCGAAGGCGTGGTACTGGAGCGCAAGGCGATGGGGGAAGAGACGGGGCCGAAAACTCCGCTGGTGGTCGAGGTTGACAAGGAGAATGAGAAGAAGGACATCGCCGCGCTGGATATTGAAATCCCGGTTCTGACGCCGCGCGTTTACCGGGAATACAAAAGCCAGGGCAATCTGGACATCGCCGCACTGGGGCATCAACGAGTGCTGTATTTGCAGTTCAACGAGGAAGAACAGCGGGAGATCGTTTTCAAGGACATTACCAACGGGGAGGTTGCACATACCACAATTCTCGACACGGCCGGCGTTGCCGACTACCGCAGCGTAATCGGTTACTTCGCACGGGCCATCATGAAGGATTTGAAGCTGGTCAGCGGCTATGACATGCTGTATGGCAAGGTCAAGGCGTTTGTGCAAGGGGAGTTGTTTGACCGCCCGGTGGAACTGGAAGACCCCAACACATTGCGCAACCTGTCGGAACCGGCCGCCACCAAGACACTGATTGAGACCTTCAAAAAGGCGATCAACGCGCTGACCGTCCGGGACAAAGGCGACGCCGAAATCCGGGACACGATCAAGTTGCGCCAGACCCGGCCTTTTGTGGCCAAGGATCAAGGCTACCTTGTCCCGAAGAAAAGCGTTTTCAACCGCATCATTGGAGACAGCCAACTGGAACTTCGGTTTGCCGCATTCCTGGAGGATTGCAGCGATGTGGTTTCTTACGCTAAGAACTACCTGGCCGTGCATTTCAAGTTAGACTACGTGAACGCCGATGGCGATATTTCCAACTACTACCCGGATTTTATGGTCAAGCTGTTGGACGACCCCCATAGAAGGGGGGAGTGTCGCGAGAGGCCACGGATGGCCGGAGCGACCAAGCGGATTGTCATTGTCGAAACCAAAGGACGGGAGGACTTGGATGTGCCGCTGAAGATGGCACGGCTGCGGCAATGGTGCGAAGACATCAACCGGGTGCAAACAGAAGTTGAGTACGACTTTGTTTACGTGGACGAAGAGAGCTTCGAGAAATTCAAACCAAAGTCATTTGCGGATTTGCTGGCCGGCTTTCGAGAATATAAAATAAAATAGGGGCAGCGGGTCTGTTGAAAAACCCTGTTACAGATTATTTCATTTCGAAAGGTGCGGAGCACGGAAGCGGCACGATAAAATCATATAACTATTGGATATAGCTTGACAATACCGTATATTAGCAGTACGCTTTCTCCATCGATTATCATGGAGAGCGTACATGATTGGGCAGAGAGACAGGAGCAGACGGACTCTTTTCATTTCAGGGGACATCGAGCAGTTCATCCCTGACGATCACATATTAAAGCTAAAGCGAGTTGATCGTGTATTGGAGTAAACTACCACCGACCTTGTCGGTGGCTTTGTGAAGGCAAGACTGCGGACAACGTCCTCCGCCTTGCCTTAAATGTACTCTCATCTATTAGAAATTTTGCTCAACAACAATGTTGTTTCGCCAATTGTGCGGGGCCTCCGCCCCCACGCCCCACCACTGACCATGTCAGTGGATTAGGACATTATTTAAGCTGGTTACATGAAGCCGTGCAAGGGTACTACTGTACCGACAACGGGCGTCCCGGTATTGATCCAGAGGTGGCGGTTCGTTTAATGCTTGCCGGGTTTTTTCAGGGGATCGTTCATGATCGCAAGCTGATGCGGGAGGCCCGGGTAAACATCGCGATCCGCTGGTTTGCCGGGTATGATCTGGATGAGGTGCTTCCCGATCATTCGACCTTAAGCAGGATCAGGGCCAGGTGGGGTGCGGATACGTTTCAGGCCATCTTCCGGAAGACGGTTCAGATGTGTATGGATGCGGGGCTGGTGAGCGGAGAGACCGTACACGTTGATTCAACCTTAATCCGAGCGGATGTTTCGTGGGAGAGTATTGTCACGAGACATGCTCATGATGTTTTCAGCGAGAACAGAGATGATGGCGAAGACGTTTCTGCTGATTTGCCGAAGAGACGTGGCCGTCCGCGGACGAGAGGGAAAAAGCCCAAGAAGGTGAGTCTGACCGCTCCCGAGGCGATATCGAGGGAACCGGCCGGCCTGATGGAGGGGTAGCCCTTTGCGCGTTAAAGAGACGATACGATGATTGAAAAGGTGGTCATACTCGACTGGTCGGGGACTCTCAGTCCGGACGCCGTCAGGTTCGCGGATGATGACAACCTGACGGAGGCGCTGGAGCAGAGCGGCCTCGCGGCCCTGGGGATCACGGACCCGGAGACCTTCTGGAGCCGGATTGTCAACCCCACATGGGAAGAGGGGAGCACCACTCCCGTCGGTTACGCGGAGGTCATCGTCCGGAGGATCAAGGAGGTGTTCTCTCCGGCAGTCCCAGACGAACGGATACGCGCGAGCGCCGCGCGATTTGTGGCCAACTATCTTGGCCATTCTCCCGCCGACCATCGTTGGAACCGCATTCTGAAAAAACTGAGCGAGGATTCTTCGGTCATAACGGTGGTCGCTACCGATCACTACGCGGAGGCGACCGGTGCCATTATCCGTTCCCTGAAAGAGATCGGCATTCCCGCGGCGCCGTTGCAGAACGCCCCCGGCGCTTCACCCTCCCTCGTCATCGCCAACTCCGCCGATATGGGGGCGCACAAGGACGACCATATCTACTGGGAGACCATTCTACACTCTCCGGGGCTGGAAGCGGTCCGGCGGGTTTTGATCGTCGATGACTTCGGATTCAACGAAGTGACGGGGGACAGCTATGGGGAACGCCGAAAGGTTGAGGAACGAAAGAGAGCGACGCTTGCCCTTCTGGAGGGAGTATTCGGGGTGCCGGCATCGTGTGTCCCCTTCATGTGGGAGCGAACCAGCGATCCCGAAAGATCCGACAAGGCCCTCGGCGATCTGATCACGGGGGCGTCTGTCGAGATAGAAGGGTTCCTGTTTGAATGATGCTCCCCTCCCCTTTTTTGGAATATGCCCTTAAAACCACCGAAACCGCATGAGCAGGCGATACATCATCTTGAAAACCATGCCGTAGGGCGGATTGAGGAGAGAGGCGCTCAAGGGCCTGGCCGCCTGTATGAAGATCGGACGGAGTTTGGAAAACTCCAGAAATCCTTCATAGCCGTGATACTGGCCCATGCCGCTGTTGCCGATCCCGCCGAAGGGCAGGTCATGCTGCGCCACGTGCATGGCGCAGTCATTCACGCACACCCCTCCCGACATGGTATGCATGTATACCCTTTCCTGGAGCGCCCGGTCGTTCGTGAAGAGATACAGGGCAAGCGGGTGCTCGCGCCCATTGGCATAGGCGAGGCACTCATCGATCTCCCGGTAGGTTTTTATCGGGAGTATGGGGCCGAAGATCTCCCGCCGCATCAGGTCCATCTCTTCCGTGACATTGAGCGCGATGATGGGCTGAATCTTGCGGAGGCTGCCGTCCGATTCGCTATCGGGGATCAGACCGACCACGGTTGCCCCTTTTGAACGGGCGTCATTCAGGGTTGCCATAAGACGATCGTAGCTTGCTGCATCAATGATGGAGGTATAGTCGACAGATTCCAGTTCAGGGTAGCGTTTCGCCATAATCCGTTTGGCCTCTTCCACAAAATCTCCAGCCATCTCTTCGGGAAGAAAGAGGTAATCCGGGGCGATACAGGTCTGCCCTGCGTTCATGAACTTCGCGTAGAGAATCCGCTCAGCCGCCTTTTTAAGGTCGAAGTCGCTGCAGACGATGGCGGGGGATTTCCCGCCGAGTTCGAGGGTGACCGGTGTCAGGTTTTCAGCCGCGGTTTTCATCACCGTCCGTCCTGAGGCGGGTGAACCCGTAAAGATGAGGTGGTCGAAGGGAAGCATCGTAAAATCGCCGGCAGACACGCCGGGGAGGATCGCCACGAGATTTTCGTCGAATGCATCGGAAAAGAGGTGATAGAGAAGCGTGGCAAGCCGCCGCGAATTCGCCGCCATTTTGATCATGCAGCGGTTCCCCGCGGCCAGAGCGCTGGTCAGAGGACTGATCACCAGAAACAAAGGGTAATTCCAGGGCGCTATGATCCCGACCACTCCCTTGGGCTGCGGGATGACCAGGTTGCGCGCCCCCCGGAATGTTATTGCCACATGCCGGCGCTGGACTTTCATCCACTTCTTCAGTTTTCGCCGTGCGTGGCGCAGGCCGGAGACTGCGGGGAAAACTTCGAGGATCTTTGTCTCGTGACGGGAGCGGTTGCCGAAATCCTCCGAAATGGCGTCCGCTATCGCCTCCTGGTTGTCCACCAGCAGACGCTCCAGTTTTTCGAGGACATTGAGACGTTCGTTCAATGACAGATAGGGCTTTTCCAGACAGGCCGCTTTCTGTCCACTGAAGATATCAGCCACCGCTCCCCGCTTTGCCTGCGAAGGACTCCCCGATTCCTGATTCATGGTCCTCCCCTCTCCTGATAATCGTTTTTATGACAATTGCGTCGACACGGTCCCGATCTCTGCCAGACATTTCAGCAGGAAACACGTCGGGCCATTTCCCGATTTTCGAAACGAAAAAAAGCTAAAAACTACGAGGGCAGTGGCCTCACCAGTTCGCGGATCCTGCCGCTCTCGACGGCGTCGATGAATTCCTCGCCCAGGCTCCTGCTCGCTTCGATCGCCCTGTTCCAATAATCTACGCGCTCGGCGTCCCGGCCCTTGAAGGTGTAAAAATCGTTTCGGTCCGGGACGTTGCCATAGGGGAGACCCTGTATGAAATTCCTGGTGGGATGCAGAAGCAGCAGGTTCTTTACATTCGCAGGTGCCGGTTTTCTCCACGGCAGGTGCTTGTCGAACCATCCCGGTATGGTGCGGTCCATATAGTGGGGGAAGAGGACGATCCCGCCGTCATCGTTTTCAGTGGGAGGAGTCATGTGATAATCGAGAATTCCGCCGTCCCGGTACGTTCCCTTGGGCGCTCCCGGTATTTCGGTGACGCGCGTCATGATGACGGGGATGGAGCCCGATGCCAGAAGTGCCGGTTTGAGGTTTTCCGGGGTGAGGGGGATCTGCCGGATGGGAAAACCTTGCATATCAAAAAAAGGGGGGATATCGCGGCCGTCGTACAAGAGGGTCCGTTCAAAAAAAAGCCCCAGCAACCGCCTGCTGACAAGATTTATGAGGCCGGTCATGAGGAGTCCGGCGATGAGCGCGCCTCTGCGATCGCTTGCCGCCAATCCCCGGCATCTCACCGTCATGACGCTCAGTCTGAAAGAGGGGTGGCTCAGGATCTCGTTCTCCCCCCTCTCGGCGAGAAAGGTATTCAGGAAAGAGACGCTTTCGCGGGTAATTTCTTCCGCCGATGGTTTTTGCGAGTAGTGCTGATGGGTGTACGTCGTCTGAAACCGATCGATGGCGTCCAGGGGTTTTTGCTGTGATACGGACGCGAAGCGCCACGCTGCCGCGGAGGAACCGACCATAAAAAGGGGGGCTTTTCTCCCGGCGAACCAGTTCGCGAACAGGGCACCGTCAAGGTGACCGAGGATCAGACACTTCGGCCCGCCTGCCGCCCCGGTGACCACCGTAACCTGATCGGGCTTCAGCCCGCCCTCACGGATTATCGTCAGGGCCCTTTCCCCCGCTGAGAATGAAAGATGCCTTGGCATCAAGCTCCGCTCCCTTCGCCATGTCTATTACACTCCGTGGCATGATGGGGATGAAATAGTATGATTTTTCGAAGATAGCAACCGATTTTTATGGATCCGGGCGGGCGTGGGTGTCCGGGTCTATTTTTTCAACATCAGCTTCCATTCATAGATCTTATCCTGGGCGCTGCGGGCGTCCTTCGCGTCGGGTACGAGCATCAGGTACTGCTTCATATACGTAATTGCCGAGTCGAAACGCTTCACTTGCGCGGAAAGCAGAGCCATATTGAAGTAGGCCCCCGGGTAAGAGATTGAATCTATCTCAACGGCCTTGAGGTACAGGTCAAGGGCCCCGGCATAGTCTTTCTTGTGGTTCAAGGCATTAGCCTGAACGATGTATTCTCGCTGTTCCTCCGACACAAGAGGCTTGACTTTCAACGCTCGATATTCGGCCGCCTTCGATTCAAAGAGAGTGAGCCGCTCGTCATGCTGTTTTTTCAGCGTCTGCCGGACAAAAAAGAGATCATCGGCAAATATCTGCGCATCGGTCAGATCTCCCGTATGAAAATGGAATGAAAGCTGATCCCGAAGATGGACGGTATAGATGTATGGGGTCTTATCCTTGCTGGTTGTGAAAGAGATAGGACAATCAATCAAATCGCCATAGTAAAAAGTTATACGCGGGGATATCTCGATCCTGTCATCAAGAACGGTCATACTCTTAAGCAGAAAGTATCGAAGCCGATTATTGGGATCATAGGTTAGACTCGCTCCTGCGAGATTTACACCTTTCAATAGTATATCCAGTTCGGGGAGATTGGCACGAAGATTAAGATCCCGTTCAGAATAATATTTACCGCTCCCGAATGTAATGCCGACCGGTCTGCCTCTGTTTTCCAGAAGTCTCGCCAGGTCAGCCTTCGCGGCTGCGAGGGTCTCAATGCCGGGAGGCGCCTTCGGCTGATACACAGCTCTGCCATTCGTGCCTGCTCCGGGGGGAGTGTAGATATTACCATCCTTTACGGCGCATCCGAAAAACGGGACCAGGATCAAGACACAAAGACCGAATGGGAAGATGCCTCTCATCCGATACATGATTTTCGTTCCTTTCTTTTCTGCGAAGCGTTTGATCATCGTGAACACTCCCGTAAATCAAAGTATGTGTCGTCGATATGCTTCTGGAGCGACTGTGCCGCGTACATGACTTCCCCGTTGATCCGATTGGCCTCCATAATCCGGGTGAAACTCAGATAAAAGTCGGTGGCATGATATACCTCATTGACTGCAAACCGGCAGGCCGCAATCATCGGGACCCTTTTCTTCACCCATTCGCCGAACACCGCCTCCTCGGCGATAATCATTGAGAGATCGAGCAGGGCGGACAGCGCCGGTGAATCCGCCTCAAAATATTTCTTCGTCTTGGGGTTGTCTAACAGTTCCTGTATCTCATCGTTTGAAGCTTTCATCTCCATCACGAGAGCGGATATCCCGTTCTTCATGAAGCCCTGCCAGTCTTTCATGTTGGTGGTGAAATCGGCGATCCGGGTTGCTGAAGCCACGGCGCGCACTCGCTCTATCCTGGCCTGTATTTCGGTGACATCAAGTCCCGCTTCCATCATTTTTTGAGCGTTCTTCTCGTACATCCGCTGAAGGCGGCCCGCTGCCTCCTCCCTCTTGGCGAGCTTTTTGAGCAGTCCGAAAGTGAAGTATTCCACCCCTTCCTTCGCGGCATTTACCAGGGCATTCCGGTTGGCTGTTTTCCAGGTGGTGTACTGTTCCTGTGAAAGAAGGATCGTCTTGTGAAACTTGTTTCGCTGGTCGACAAAGCCCCGCAGTTTCTTGGCAAGGGCCACGCAATCCGGGGGAGCGATGATGGGACCGCCTTTATCGACTCCGTCATACGGCTTGATGCTTTCCTCAATCTTCGAACCGTCATTTTTCATGCTGTCTACCACATAGGATACGGCCTTTCGCAGGTCAACCACCCGTGGATCGTTCTCGGGATTGACCAGCGTCCGGATCTGGTCGATTGGCATGGTATCCCCAAAGAACGGAGTGGCGCTTCCCATCGCCACGGGCGAGGGGGGGTCCTCCAGGTCCGACGCCGTGTCGAAGGGCTTTCTCGCGCCCGCCGCGAGTGTCTCGGCGTCGCCATCCAGCGACTTCATCGCCAGGCTCGAATCCGACAGGAGCTTGAAGGTCGTGCCCTGTGTATGATCCAACTGTTTGTATGACTGCATCATCTTCTCGTATTCCGCCTGAGCTTTTGCCGCCCGTGCTTTCTGCTCTTCCGCGGCCTGCTGGGCAGCAAGTGCCGCCGCCATCTGCTGGGCAGCGAGCGCCTCCTGGGTAGTGGCGGGGTTAGGGGCGAATATCGACGCCAGGAGACTTTCAAGAATCGTTTCCGTCACCATGAGCTTCATCGCCTGGTTCGAGTTGAACCTTTTCCCGCCGGACTTGATGCGGACCGGTTGCCCGTTGACACAGTGATACTCACCCGGCCGGCAATAGCCGCTGAGAATCCAGGATTGGATCGTGCCTTCACAATCCATCGCCGGTCCGGCAACGGCCCTTAACGGAAACGACAGAGAGCAGACCAGCAGCCCCAGCAAAAAAGATAGCCGATACACCTGAATCTTCATCTGTTCACCTTGTGCAGAGTAATCCCAGCCTATTTCTTTATCTGCATGTCCCATTCGTAGATCTTGTCCTGGGCGTTGCGACCGTCCTTGGCGTCCGGCACAAGAAGCAGGTATTTCTTCATGTGGCCGATGGCTTCCTGGAAGCGGTTCTGCTGCGCCGAAAGGAGTGCCATGTTGAAGTACGCCCCCGGATAGGAGATCGGGTTGATGGCCAGGGCCCTTTTATAGAATTCCAGAGCATCAGCATACGCCTTCTGCTGGTTGAGGGCATTGGCCTGAACGATAAGCTTCCTCTGTTCCTCGCTCATCGCCGGCTTGACAGCCTGTTCGCGATATCTCGTCGCCTGTTGTTCGAAGGCTGCGAGTTGTTCTTTCTCCTGCTTTTTGAGGTGCTCCTGAATGACAAACAGGTCGTCGGCGAATCGTTGCGCACTGGCCAGATCTTTCGGGCCAAAATGGAATGAATATCTGTTGGCGAAGTTGATGGAGTAATTATACGCATCGACTCCATAGTAGACCACATTCACGACGAGTTTATCGTTCAGCAAATCGCGGTAAAGCAGGGGGGTGTCAAACGGCACCTCGATTCTGTCGTTCGAAACAGGAAAGGCTTTGATGTCTAAACCGATATTGTAAATCTCCGACTCAAAGGGTCGTGAAAAAGTCCATAATTCTCCGGATTTACCTCCCCTCCTCTTATACTCTTCCAGCAACTGTTCCACCTCCCCTCTATTTGCGAACTGATAAGGTTTTTGCTTCTTATCCCTTCTCACATTGATATCCGTGTCTTTAAGCATGAGCGCAAGATCGCTTTTTGCTGCTTCGACGGTCGTGATTCCAGGTTGAACCTTTGGGTAATAGGCAAAATCGCTGCTCGGACGCGGAGGAAGCGGAGGAGGCGCCGAGACGCATCCGGCGACGAGGGTTGCAAGCAAAATCGTGATAAAGAGTTGCGAGAATGTCTTTAATGAATGCATGAAAGCTTTCTCCTTTGACAGGCGTTGTTTAAGGACATTGTTGCAGCGCTGTCCTTGGCGGCGTTGACCAGGGCCTTGCGGTTGGCATCCTCCCAACCCGTCACCTGTTCCTGGGCCTGAAGGATCGTTTTGTGAAATTTATGACACTGATTGCAGACGATCTTGCCGTTTATACAGTCACAAGGAATCCCCCGCAGCCTGAAGGCCACCGCGGATCCTTCACAATCAACTTGAGGGCCGGCCCAAGCCGGCCCAACCGGCAGCGGGGAAAGCATCGGCATCCCGCTCAAAAAAAATACAACAAGAAGAAGACTGACGCATTTTGGTATTTGTTTGCTCACCAATAGAAATTCCCTGCTATTTCTGAATCATCGTTTCCCACTCATAGATCTTGTCCTGCGCGCCGCGGGCATCCTTAGCGTCGGGTACGAGCATCAAATATTTCTTCATATAGTTGATGGCGAATGCATACAGGCGCTGTTGTTCATGAAGCAGGGCCAGATTGAAATAGGCTTCAGGATAGGAAACGGGGTCGTGCTTCAGGGTTTTATTATACAGGCCAATGGCTCCGGCAAAGTCTTTGCGCTGGTTATAGGCATTGGCCTGGACGATCAGCCTTCTCTGTTCTTCCGTAATCTGAGGTTTTGCACGCAGTGATCGGTACTCAGCGGCGATCGGCTCGAACAGAACAAGTTCCTTATTCAGTTTCTCCGGCAGATTCTCCAGCGTTTTCTGGATACAATAGAGGTTATCCGCGGCTTTTTTCAGCTCTGGTAAACTGCCTGCTATCATAAAATGCGGGAACGTGATTTTCCATGATGGTCCCCACTCGTTGACAGCGAAATCCCGCTCTGGCGATACCAGGGATATTTCGACAGCTTTGAATCTGGGTCCAGGGTCAAATTCCCATTTCGAGATCCCGTCTTCATACACGGTGATGTTGGTAACATTTCGCACAGGGGTCCATGGTCCCGTAGTCTCTACAAACTTGCGGGAACGGGCAGCGTTCTGTAGCTCTTGTACAGCAGCGACAAAGGTCTTATCCGGTTGAATTACCGGGCGATAAACGACACTGCCCGACCCCGCACATCCGGCCAATACAGTCATCATGATAAAGCAGAGACTGATACAGCAGATACACCTTGTGTGAAATCTCATGTTTGTCCCCTGTTCTGAATGAATTATTATAACGCAAAAGCCGGGTATGTACTCCCCCGGCACTTATTTTTGAAACAGCATCTCCCATTCGTAGATCTTGTCCTGGGCGCTCCGCGCATCCGTGGCGTCGGGCCTCAGGAGAAGGTAGTGCCGCATATAGAAGATGGCCGTCACCGGTCGTTGCTCCTGGGCCGCGAGCAGGGCCATGTTGAAGTAGGCCTCCGGATAGACGGTCCGGTCGAGGGCAATGGCCTTCTCGTACTGTGTCAGGGCCTTGCCGTATTCCTTCTGCTGGGCGAGGGCATTGGCCTGAACGAACAACTTCCTCTGCTCTTCCGAAACCGCAGGTTTGACCGCGAGTGCCCGGTACTGGGCGGCGACCGGTTCGAAGCGGACGAGTTGCTCATCGTACTGCGTCATCACATTTTTCACCTGCTGCTGCCGGAAGAAAAGCGCGTCGGTGAGCCGCTGGGCGGTTGTCAGATCCGTCGCTCTGAAGGTAAGTATCTCCGGGATGATGATAGCGTACCGACCTTGCCGGCCGTCCCTGCCGATTTGGGTGGCGAGGGATGCTTTGATCAGCTGATAATAAAACAAGGTAAATACCCTGATATCGTTGCTCCCCACGCGCTGGTAGTGAATCTCCAGTCCGTTGGGTTTTTTGCTGAAATCCAAGTGTTTCACGACGGCAGGGCGGCTGTACGTAAGGTAATCTTCGCCCGTGTAAATCCATATCGTGCCGCGATTCGCCTGTCTGAGGTCGTCAGTGACCTGGCTCCATGTCTTGTCTGCCGGGATCTGGGGATAATACACGACATCGTATCCCGGGGTGAGACTTCCGGAAGCGTTACTGCTTCTGTTCATGATTGGTTCCGGGGCAGTGACGCACCCTGAAAACACCACCGCAATCGTGATACAGAGGATACATCCAGAAAGATTTTTTAACAAACGCATACCTGTTTCCCCTTTCGTCATTATCTGTTCATCAGCAGTTCCCATTCGTAGATTTTGTCCTGGGCACTGCGGGCGTCCTTGGCGTCCGGCTCAAGCATCAGGTACTGTTTCATATAGGTGATCGCCGATTTGTACCACTGGAGTTGTCCCGACAGGAGGGCCATATTGAAGTAGGCGCCCGGATACGAAACGGGGTCGATGTCGAGAGCCTTGAGGTACAGATCGATGGCTCTCCTGTAATCTTTTTTCTGGTTCAGCGCGTTGGCCTGGACGATGTATTTGCGTTGTTCCTCGGTGACCGGAGGCTTGACTGCCATGGTTCGGTACTCGGCTGCCTTCGATTCAAAAAGCGCGAGCCGCTCGTCACGCTGTTTCTTCTGCGCCTGCTGGATAAAAAAGAGGTCATCGGCAAATCTCTGCGCGCCGGACAGATCTCCCCTATGAAAATGGAATAAAATCTGATCTCGAAGTTGGACGGTATAGATGTATGGGTCCTTATCCTTGCTGGTTGTCACAGAGAGAAGGACATCCGTCAAATCGGCATAGGAAAAGATTATACGGGGGGATATCTCGATCCTGTCATCCAGAACCGCAACCCTCTTAAACAGCATGTATTGAAGCCGATTATTGGAATCATACTGCCTGCTGACCCCGCCGGTATGACCTTTATTCAGTTCAGCCAGATGGGGTTGATTGGCATACAGATTGAGATCCCGTTCAGAATAATAGTTACCACTCCCGAATGTGATGCCGAACAGGATATTTCTGTTTTCCAGAAGCCGCGCCAGATCAGCCTTCGCGGCGTCGATGCTTTGAATGCCGGGAGGAAGTTTCGGCTGATACGCACCCCCCGTCTCCTTGCTTACTGCGGACAGGCCATCGATACCGCCGGTATTCATGTTTGATCCCGGCGCTGCGCATCCGAACAGGACCACCAGCATTAAAATTCCAGTCCCGAACGAACTTAATTTCTTATTCATATATGGTGTTCCCTCTATCTTTGATGCGGAAATCGAGCATTCCGAGCTGATGTGTTTTCACTGCTGCTTTTGTTGTATCATCAGCTCCCACTCGTATATCTTATCCTGGGCGCTGCGGGCGTCCTTCGCGTCGGGTTCGAGCAGCAGATACTGCTTCATGTAGGATATGGCCGGATTGAACCGGTGCACCTGCGCGGAGAGCAGCCCCAGATTGAAGTAGGCTGCCGGATAAGAAACGGGGTCCAATGCGACGACTTTCAGGTACATGTCAATGGCGCTGCTATACGCTTTTTGCTGACTCAACGCGTTGGCCTGAACAATGTATTTTCTCTGTTCCTCCGACACCGCAGGCTTGACCGTCAGGGCGCGATATTCGGCCGCTTGTGTTTCAAAAGATGCAAGTTCTTTGTTGCGCTGTTGCAATAGCTGCCGTTGAATGAAATAGAGGTCGTCGGCCAGCCTTTGTACATCCTTCAGATCCTTTCCCTGAAAATGGAATGAAACGTTTCTCGGCAGCTTAATCATATACGGGTATGCCGCATACAGATCATTCCGGTACTCAATCGCAAGCGAATAATCCAGTAAATCTTCGTAGCGGAAATACGCGAAGGGAACCTTGATTCTGTCTTGGTCAAGGGGCATAAACTGTGTCAGGATAGCGTTCAGGGCGTACTGATTTGTAAATTCAAACCTGGCTTGATTGGAAGGCAGCGTCCAAAAGTTCTTGTCCGGATTGTGGAATTCCTTTATCTCTTGCAATTGAGTGTAGTTGCCTTGATCCACCACCAAAAAAAT
>DIXO01000056.1 GCA_002428735.1 Syntrophaceae bacterium UBA6078
CAGTTTTTCAACGGCCTGCTAGTGAAACTCCCCCAGCAGGAACTGGGGGCTTTAGTGGGTTACAAACTCAAATCCTCTTGAGCTCTCTGGGTTTCAGCTACATCTCTAGACAGGAGTTTTGAGTTTATACGGCTGAACTAATACTGTATACTCTAAGTGTCTCCTTTGCAACTGTCCGCCAAAAGAATTTCCTGCCACATTTGCACTTTTTAGCTCTATAATTTAGCCCTTGCAAGATGTCACATAAAAAGTGAAGGCGTTTTGCTTGAGAAACATCCTTGTCATAACGCTTCATAATCACCCTATCTGATTTCATCAGGAAGCATTTGCCGAGAAACATTGAATTTGAGGTCAAACGATTAAATATCTCGCAAAGGGTTTTGACAAAAAGGATTTGACAATCACGCGCGATACGGATACCCCATCACCACGATATGCGTCGTCTTTTCCATGCTCCGCAAGGATAGTATCGTATGAACAGATATATTTACTTTGTCCTCAAAAACCCGCTGCCCATACTGATCATGCTGATCATCCTGACCGCGGTTCTCATCCCGGGGATTTTCCGGCTGGAATTCGACAACTCAGTCGAATCCTTCATGCCCCGGAATGACCCTGACTACATCTATTACGAAGAGTTGAAACGGATCTACGGCGACAACGGACGGTTTGCCATCATGGCCCTCTCCTCCGATAACCTGTGGTCCGGGGAAGCCCTCTCTACCCTCGATCAGCTTCTGATCGATCTGGAGGAATACAAGGACTTTAACGAGGAGAAAGAGACGGCCCGTCTGGAACGGTTCGATTCCATTGCCTCACGGGGAGAAGTCCGTTACAGCGACCTGATGGCAGCCTTCGCCGATGACCCGCCCTTTCAGAGACTCCTGACGAGAAAAGCCCAAACCCGCGACAACACCGGCCTGATAGGGGCGCGAAGGCTGGAGAAACTGCGCGCCGGGATTATTCGCTCCATGAATTTCAAAGGACAGGAGATCGTGGACAAGGTCATATCTCCCCTGACGGCGGAGGATATAAAGGGCGAAAACGATGTCCTCGAAACATACAATCTTGTCGAACAGGATGAAAACGGGAGGCGGATACTCCCCTCGACGGAGCCGGAGATCGATCTGTTCAAGCGCCGCCTGCAGCGGAATCCCACCTTCGACAAAGGGCTCTACAGCAGAGATTCCCGGACAGGCGAGATAACCGATTTCTGCGTCGTCATCAAGTTTATCAATCTGGATGACCAGGACCCGGCCATACGGGAAATGACAGAAGTAGTCGATCCCTACCGCGATACGTTTACCATCATATCATCGGGCGTCCCCGTGGTGAACATGTGGATCAATATCTACATGCACGCGGACATGTTCAGGAATATCCCCCTTGTCCTCCTGGGGGTCATCCTCATCTTCTACCTGAATTTCCGTTCCGTCCGGGGGGTCGTTCTCCCCTTCGTCACGCTGGGACTGGCGGAGCTATGGATTCTGGGGCTAATGGGGTATATGGGTTTCAGAATCACTCCCGTCGGCATCTCCATTCCCCCTCTGATGATCGCCGTGGGAAGTTCCTACTCCATCCACCTGCTCAATCAGTACTACGCGGACTTTGATGCCATCATGGGCAGGGATAAGCGCGAGGGGCTCTACCAGTCCATGACCCATATATCCCTCACGGTTCTTCTCGCCGGGCTGACCACCTTCATCGCCTTCATGACCCTGGCAACCAGCCAAGTCTCGGCTATCCGCGAGTGGGGCATCGCCTCAGCCATCGGAGTCATGTTCGCCGTTTTTATCTCCTGCTCACTGATTCCCGCCTCCCTCGTCCTTCTTCCGGGAACGAGGCCATCCGCTCTCTTCCGCAGGAATAAGGCGAAAAAGACCGTGGTCGACCGGATCATCGCCCTCATGGCGCAGGGGGCCATTATTCACTATCGGAAGGTTCTGATCGTTGTCGGCATTCTCGTCGCCCTTTCACTGGCGGGGGTGTCGCGGATCAACATCGAGACGGCCTTCCTGAACTATTTCAAAGAACATGACACTGTCAAGCTCCAGGCTGAGGCTATCGGCGACAAGTTCGGCGGGGGGTGGGGGTACGATATTGTCATCGACTCGGGAAAGGTGGATGGCGTCAAAGAACCCGCTTTTCTCATGATGATCGAACAGTTCCGCGAATGGCTGATTGCCGACGACAATCGCCGCTTGAACATCGGGAGAACCGAATCCTTTTCTGACTTCATCAAGACGATGCACATGGCCATGAACAATGATGATATCGCCTTTTACCGGATCCCGGAAAACCGGTGGGACATCATCGATTACCTGGAGATATACTCCGGGGACGACGAAGACTCGGACGGAAGATTCGACGAGTTCGAGCCCTTCGTCGATATCGATTTCAGGTACTGCAACCTTCTCGCCCGGCTGTGCGAAAAGGAAGACTACCATGTGGGAACAACCGAGATCAGCCGGATCGCCACAGAGATAGCGGGGCATCTTGACAGGACACTGCCCGAGGGTTTCACATACGCCATCAGCGGCTTCCCCATGATGAATGTCAAGCTGGTCCGCTATATCGTCACGGGTCAGTTGCAGAGCCTCTTGCTCTCACTCATGGTTGTGGGTCTGATCGTCATCCTTCTCTTCCGGCAGATCAAGGCTGGCCCCCTGGCCCTCATACCGATGAGTGTTGCCGTCATCATCAATTTCGGTCTCATGGGGTGGCTGGGCATCAACCTGGACATGGCTACTTCCGTGATCGCCGCCATCACCATCGGGATCGGCGTGGACGATACCATCCACTTCCTCAATACCTTTCGGCACCACCGGGGGCGGGGAATGAGTATTGACGAGACGATCCGGCGCACGCTTGCCGTTTCAGGGAAAGCGATCCTGTTCACCTCATTCGCGCTGGTCTTCGGATTTTCCGTGCTCACAACGTCGAACTTTTTCCCTATCGTTCTCTTCGGCATACTCACGGCCACCACCATGATCAACACGACAATCGGGGCTCTCCTGGTCCTCCCGTCCGTCATCAAGGCAACGGGAATCAATCTCGATCCACCAGAAAACGGTCCCCGGCTCGGGAGATACCTGCGCATTGACAAATCATTCGGAATCGACCAGAATGGCACTACACAACAGGACTGAAGGAGGGGATCTGCCGATGAAACTGAGATATGTTCTCACGATTATTCTTGTAGTCTCGCTGTCCACCCCTCTCCATGCGCTCACGGGGAGAGAGATCATGGAAAAAAACGACGCCCTCCCGGAGGCTGACACCTCCCTGAGTACGGTCCTTATGCTGATTCACAAAGGAGAGCGGGTAACGGAAAAGGAGTTCGAAAGTTCATCGAAGAAGTACCCGAACAGCGAAGACAAACTTCTCATATCCTTCACCCGCCCGACCCGGATCAAACTGCTGACCCACGCCTGCAAAGGGAGAGACGATGATCAGTGGCTGCGGCTCTCATCGGGGAAGATCAAGAGGATCGCCTCATCCGACAAAGGGAAACCGTTTGTCAATTCACACCTCTACTATGAAGATATCGGATCGCGCGACATCGACGATTACTCCTACACGCTTCTGGAGGACGCGAAGGCCGTGGGGAATGACTGTTACGCGGTACAAGCGGTCAAGGAGGTGGGCGAAAAGGTCTACAGCAAGTTAATACTGTACGTGCGAAAATCGGACTATTTCATCGTGCGCATCGATTTTTACGAGGGGAACGAATTTCACAAGTTCCTCGAAAATCACGATATACGAAAAATCGACGGCATCCTGACCCCGTACGTCTCCACCATGACACTGGCGGACGGGAAGGGGCGCACGGAACTGAAGATTCTGGAACTGGAGTACAACAAGGAACTGCGAGATTCGCTCTTCAATAAGGAAGCGCTCCGGTAATGCCCGAATCCTCCCGCGATTTCACAACGGAACGGATACGCGAGGAAAAGCAGCGGTCCCCTTCTCCCGGCGCGTCTGCACCATCAATACCGGTACCGTACCTTCGCCATCAAGACGTCGTTATCCTTGAAATAATAGAAAATGGAATCGCTCTCCCAGGATGACCCCCTGTCCCCCCGGATGGCCGCATACCCCGCCTCGACAAGGAATCCGTTCTGAAAATCGTACCCGATCTCCGGCCAGAAAACCTTCCCTCCGTGCCTTGTTTCGAAAATCCCCTTGATCGTCACCCTGACACGGCCGTCGAAATAGCTGTCTTCCAGCTTGCAGCTCGCGATATCGGTGATGGGGGACGTGTACAGCCCTCCCTCCAGATAGCGTCCCTGGAACCATTCAACGGTCAAGACCGTATCTCCCGTGTGGCCCTCTATCAGCCTGTTCAGGGGGATGAAATAGTTGAAGCCGGCGGCGTAGGAGATGTAGTGAGCCCGGTCGGTCTCGAACGGGAGGTTCAGATCGGCAAGGGTGGCGATCCTCTGTTCCACGATCCCGGCCTTGTCGGGGGAATAGGCGGCTTCGAGCTGTACGACAAAGTCCCCCAGCGCCGCCGAGAGATCGAAGCCGAGCATGGTCACAACGGAGGATTGCGGTCTGAGTTCGAGTGAAACCGGCGTAGAACCCCGGCGGACGATCCGAAAGGGAAGGAATATCTGGTTTCTATCCGGACCGCGGTATCCGCTCACCGAGATATCGACCCCTCCCCTGCTGGTCGACAGCCGAACCCCGTATGCCACATGGTCGATATCCACGCCGAGCCGTTCCGGATCATCCGTGACGACGGGCAGGAAGAAGCTGTCGATGGCAAGGGCCCAGAAGTTCCCCTCGGGGGCCATGATCGGAGGAATATGGACCGGAACGAAGACGGCTTCCAGCGTATAGTCTCCCAGGAAAAACATCCCCGACAGAGAGGGAACACCGGCCCTGTTCTCGTCGTCATCGCGGAAAAGCATCTCCCGCATGTCGGACGGATTGAAGTAGGAGGTAGGGTTGAAAGCGTCGGCCGTCCCCCAGCCGTATATCTGATTCCCCGCCCGCAGCCTGAACCGTTCACCGCTGTAGTTCAGATACAGCTCATCGAAGGATATCTCGGCCTCCTGCGAGGAGAGCCGCAGGTTCCTCGACACCTGCTGATGGCGCGCGTACCGGTAATGGTCATCGGCCCGCTTGTTCAGGTATGTCTGGAAAAGGTACACATTGGAGACTGAGAAGAGGAACAGACCTTCCGTTCCATATTTCAGCTGGAGGCGGTTTCTGATCTCGTTCTTTTCGTTTTTGTCCTTCAAGCTCTGTCCCGTCCCGGTATTGATGAAGCTCTCGAATTCGATGAAGCCGCTGCAGGAAAACTCCAGAGGGGTGGCTTCATCCTCAGCGCTCTCCACCGTTTCACTCCGAACCCCCTGATCCCGCGCGAGCGTTCGCTCCTCGCGGACGGAAGGTGGCGAGCCGTTCCGTTCCGGGCCCATGGATTTGGCAGGAGAGGTTTTCAGGACACGACCATCGAGGGTTTTAATAAAAGGGGCACGACTCTCTGCCTCCTTATACCGGTCGGCCATCCGCCGGGCTTTGACGGCATCGTCGTACACACCGAGAAAAACAGAGTGCCAGAAAGTGCCGGAGGGATCCTTCCATGCATGAAGAACCGGGGTGTAGCCCTTCTCCTGAAGGCGGAGCTGTATGATTCGCGCGTTACTCTCTTCGCGGCATGCAGCCGCCTGAACGGCATACACGACGCTCGTATCAGCCGGGGCATTCGATATGACCGATATTCGCGCCGGGGGGGCGGGTTCCGAGGCGTGCGCTGGCAGATCAGAACCGTGAGGGAGGAGTCCCGGATTGATGAGAAAGAGGGCGGCGAGAACCGCCACCTGTGCTGTTCGGAATCGCGTGTTCATGACTGTATCCTGAATGAATGGAACCGTTTGCGCCCGAAGAAGCGATCCTTCTCCCGAATTCCGAGCCGCGATGCATCATACACTGAACCTGATGGACAGAATATCTCCGTCCTTGACGATGTAGTCCTTCCCTTCCAGACGAAATCTGCCTTTGTCATGCACTTCCTTTTCGGAACCGCAGGCAATCAGGTCTTCGTATGAGAAGCACTCAGCGCGGATGAAGCCCCGGGCGAGATCCGAGTGAATCACACCGGCGGCTTCGACGGCCGTCTGACCTTCGCGGATATTCCAGGCCCGCACCTCATCCGTTCCCACCGTAAAGAAACTGATGAAGCGGGAGATCCGGTAAGCGGATCTCGTGAGCCGGTCTCTGGCCGACTCTTTGATCCCCATATCATCCATGAAAAGCCGCCTTTCGTCAGCGCCCAGACTCGAAAGCTCCATCTCAAATGTTCCGGCAAACTCTATGGCCGCGTGTTTCCGTGATATCGCTTCAACCAGCTGCGGATCCTTTCCAAAGTTGTCTTCGCTGGAATTCAGGATAACCAGAAGGGGCTTGCCGGTCAGGAATTGAAAGCCGCTTACCATCTTCCTTTCGTCTCTGTCCAGCGCAAGATCGGACATTCTACCGCCCTTGTTGAGGCATTCCTGTATCTTTTTCAGGGTGTTTTCCTCTGCTTGCGTGGCGGGAGTCTTTTGCCCCCGCTTGTTCCCCAGAGCGATCTTTTCGAGTCTGCGTTCGCATATGATCAGGTCCGCTATGAGGAGTTCCGTCTCTATCTGTTCTATATCGTCCAGGGGCGTGGGGGCCTCACCGAGGATGTTCGGGAAATTTCTCACGACCAGAGCGAGGGTGCCCGCCGTGCGCATCATCCCGATGGAAGCGTCCGGAAAGGATACCTTTCCCTCGGAATCGCGCGCGAGACCGGCGAAATCAACAAACTGCACCGTCGTGTACGTGGTCTTCCGGGGCTTGTACATCTCGGAAAGACGGGTGATCCGCTCGTCGATTACATCGACAACGGCGATATTCGGTTTGGCCGCCGTGTCCGTGTATGTGGTAACCTCTTCCGTGCGTCCCGTGAGGGCGTTGAAGATCGTCGTCTTCCCAGAATTGGGGAGTCCAATCAGTCCTATTTCCATTGATTCTTCCTTTTACATGAATACAGCCCACGCTATCGCGTAGAGGAGCGCGGGCAGAAAATTCCCTATCGGTATCTGAGCAACTTTCAAAAGATTGACGCCGATCCCGATAATCAGAAGTCCGCCGGTGGCGGTAATCGCATTCAGAACGGCCGGGTCCTGCAGAAAGAGCAGCCTCGAAGAGAGAAGGGTAAGTCCGCCCTGGACGACGAACACTGAAAGGGCTGAGAAGGCAACCCCGATGCCCAGGCTTGACGCAAGCGGTATTGCTATCACGCCGTCAAGAAGGGACTTGACGTAGAGTGTCGTGGGATCACCGACGGTTCCGTCCTGGATGGAACCCACAATCATCATTGCCCCGGTGAGATAGAGGACCGAAGCGGACATGAACCCCTCCGCGAAGGTTGACGAGCTTGATCCGGTGCGTTTTTTGAGCCACTCACCAAGCTGTTCGATCCAGAACTCGATCCTGATCAATTCGCCGGTTATCGCACCGACCAGCATGCAGCCGATCGTGACAATGAGATCGGTGACGGTGAGGGCCATCTTGATGCCCACGAGGACAACGGAAAGTCCGAGCGCCTGCATCATGATCACCTTGATACGTTCGGGGAGACGTTTTCCCAGAGACACCCCTATCAGACCGCCCGCAATCACGGCTCCCGTATTGACCAGTGTTCCCGTCAAAAATATGACTCCTCAGTGACGTTCAATTAATGCGCCTGGTATGTGTACTGGCGCCGCTGCTTGACCGGCTGTTCGTACCGTCAAGTGCTTTTCTTAGTGCAGGCAATGTTTGTTGTCAATGATTATTAAGGGATACGGGCAGGATGGTTGGGCAACTTCTCGTAAAAAGATGCAGTGAAGAGGAAATAGTTACGCCGACGCGTACGGTTGGCCCGGTTCCAGGCCGGTCATATTCAGGACATCTTCGACGCTGAGCCACAGATCCACGGCGTAGGTCAGATCGGCGATCTCGTTATAGATGCGCATGCGTTCATTGATGAAATCGCGCGCCTCGTCCAGCCGGGATTCATCGAATTCAAAGAGGTGAATGGTCTGTATGTCTCCCGCGAACTCAACGTTCTTTATATACGGTCCCATCATATTGATGTATCCGGGCACCGGAGGAAGCTCTTCCATGCGTCTGTTCGACTCGTACATATTCCCCTTATTAAAGGATACGGTTGTCACGATCACCATCTTGTATCTCCTCCTTTGCCCCGAAGACAAAGCCAGCATCATCAAACTCGCATACAACAACTATTCTTTGCGCACACCATGACAGGATTCTCACAAGCGGTCAATACGCCTTTCTGAGTATTTTGTGATTGGCTGCCGCAAAATGTTTTCAGGGTCATCATGAACGCCTTTTGTAACTTCTAAATTTATCACGATATGAACGCAAAAAGTGGGCCAGAATCGAGGCCCTCGTCTTCGAATGTACGCAGACGGGAAAGTGCTTGACATTGACTGAAGCAGGGGTAGTATCGGCATGGTTTCGTGAGTGGAAATGCCCCCCGGCATCTCCCCGGTACCCCACGAGGAATCGAGTAACGAGTTCCCTCTTTCTTACATGTGATGAATCGGCTGATCCGAGATTACGAGGGTTTCCGGGGGCAAAGGGGAACGAGAAAAGGACCGAACAAGGTGAAAGAAGAAAAAACCGAAGATCGCACCGAACAGATCAAAAGGGTTACCTGGATCGGTCTGTTGTGTAACGTGGCCCTGGCCGCCCTGAAATTTATCGTCGGGTTTCTGGGTGCCAGTCAGGCCGTTATCGCCGACGCGGTTCACAGCCTGTCCGATATGGCCACGGACCTTTCGGTGATCCTGGGGGTAGGCTACTGGTCCGCTCCCCCTGATGACGATCACCCGTACGGGCATCGGAAGATTGAGACGATCATCACCGTCTCAATCGGCGCGACCCTCGCCATCGTCGCCATCGGTCTGGGATACAGGGCTCTGTGCTCCATCTATCAGCCCCATGTCCGCAATGCCTCCTGGATTGCTATTGTCGGCCCCGTTTTCTCCATTATCGTGAAGGAAATCTTGTACCATTGGACGGTGCTCGTCGGGACACGGGCGCGCTCCACGGCGGTTATCGCGAACGCGTGGCATCACCGGTCCGATGCCTTCAGTTCGGTACCGGCCGTCATAGCCGTGGCG
This sequence comes from Syntrophaceae bacterium UBA6078, assembly GCA_002428735.1. Taxonomy (GTDB): domain Bacteria; phylum Desulfobacterota; class Syntrophia; order Syntrophales; family UBA2210; genus UBA6078. The sequence goes on from DIXO01000056.1 coordinate 9,171, forward strand.
GTATCCGCAATACATCCGGCGTGGTTTTTCGTCGATCACATCGGCGCCCTCATCATATCCGTTTTCATCCTCAAGGTTGCCTGGGATATCCTACGGCCATCGCTGGCGGAACTCGCCGATCGCGGCGCTTCATCAAAAGACCGTCTAAAGATAAGAAAAATAGCAATGGGGGTGGAGGGAGTCAAGGACGTCCATGCCATACGCACCCGCAGATGCGGTGAAAGCCTGTACGTTGATCTTCATGTCCTGGTAGATCCGGACATATCCGTCCGGGAAGGGCACGGGATTTCCGAAGAAGTGAAAAAAGCCCTCCTGAAAGACGGTCCACAGATAGTCGATGTTATTGCCCACCTGGAACCGGAGAACGAAAAAAACTGATCCCCGAAGCGTCTCTCAAAGGATTGAAGTCACTTTGTACTCGTAGCGAACAAGGCATCTCGCTCACTTTTCGCCTGAGGTAATCGATTTCTTTCAGGACTATGGCGGGAGCAATACGTTACGATAATGGATAACTGCCAGGCTGAAACAAAAAATAGGTGTTTGATGCAATCGCCCCAGTCCGGAGATGTCACTTATCTATCCCGTCGCGGGCCTGCACTCCTTTCGTGTAGTAATGCTTGATCTCTTTCATCTCCGTCACCAGATCGGCCCGTTCGATGATCCTCTCGTCCGCTCTCCTTCCGGTAATGATAAGTTCCACAGTGGCGGGCTTCGCATCGATGAAAGCAAGGAGGTCTTCCACCGAAAAGAGATTGTAGTGAGTGGCGATATTGGCCTCATCGAGGATGATCATACCATAGGCGCCGGAGGACATGATCTGCTTGGTTTCCTCAAGCCCTTTACGGGCGGCCTCGATATCCCTCTGATCGGGATCTCTGGATATAAAACAGTCACGACCGTACTGCTTAACCATAATGAAATCTTTGAATCGTTCGAGGGCGTCAAGCTCGCTGTAGTGCATCCCCTTGACAAACTGCGCAACATATACCTTCAGTCCGGCGCCGGCGGCCCGCAGGGCAAGCCCCAGGGCCGCCGTCGTCTTTCCCTTTCCATCTCCCGTGTAAACCTGTATATATCCCTGCATGACAAACCCGACCCTTTTGGCCCCTGCATCAGGTTTACGGTTCACAATAAAGAGTACACCGTGACATGAATAACGTGAAGCATAATGTATTCTGCAGACCCTGAACCGTGAACCGTGAATCTTCACATCAAACCGTTTGTCTGGAGACCTATGCCCTATTCTGTGCAAAACCCAAGGCTGCGTTCGCGACAATCATGGTATGCATATTTGATGTACCCTCAAGTGTCTCGAATTGTTTCGAATCTCTCAGGAAGCGCCCACACGGATATTCCGTCGTATACCCATAGGAACCATGCAACTTCATACACTCGTTCGCCGCATGAACGGCAACCTTCGCTGAGAACAGCTTCGCCATGGAGGTTTCCATCACATTGGGGAGGTTGTGATCCTTCAGCCAGGCTGCCTTGTATACAAGAGCTGCCAGTGCCTCATGTTCCATCTTCATATCGGCTATCTGCTGCTGGATCAATTGGTATTTCCCGATCGGCTGGCCGAACTGATTCCGCTCCTTGGCGTACTGGATCGAGGCCTCCAGACAGGCGCCGGAGAGCCCGAGAGCCCCGGCAGCACAACCGAGACGCGTGGCGTTCAGCTGTGTCATACAGATCGAAAACCCTTTATTGATATCTCCCAGAACCAGTTCCTTGGGGACCTTAACATCCTCAAAAGTTATCTCCCCTGTATCTGATGCCCATAATCCCACCTTTTCAGTCATTTTCTTCCGGGTAATCCCCGGGAGACTGTAATCCATGATAAGGCAGGTCACTCCCTTGGCACCGGCATCTTTGTCAGTCTTAACATACAAAAGACCGTGGGTCACAACTGTTCCATTTGTCGCAAACACCTTGGCGCCGTTTACGAGAAGATAGTCACCCTTATCATCAGCGCGGCATTTCATCCCCGCCACGTCAGAACCGTAATCGGGTTCTGTCATGGCGAAATTGCCTATATACTCACCGCTGACGAATTTCGGGATATATTCTTTCTTCTGTTCATCGGTCCCGAATTTCTGGATGGTCAGGGCCGGACCCCAGTCCTGCATATTGAAGGCCATTCGCCAGGAGGTATGAACCTTTGATACCTGCTCGATCGCAAGCGCCCCTTCGACAAAGCCCATTCCGTTCCCGCCGTACTCTTCATCAATACTGAAACCAAAGAATCCCAGTTCAGCCATCTTGTCGTATATCTCTTTCCGCCAATGATGCTTTTCCTCGTCCTCATCCACGTAAGGAGCAATCTCCCCTTCGGCGAAATTCTTCGCCATGTCCTGGAGCATCTTTTGTTCTTCCGTAAGCGCAAAATCCATCAATAGTAACCTCTCTCTGTATAAATATTTAATGGCATATATACTATGTTCAGTCCATACTTCAGCAACCTTCGATGACAATGGAAAGGGATTGCCCCCCAAAGGCCCCGATATTGATCAATCCCCGACGCCTCTTTTCCCCCGCCAGACGGTGAATCATAGCGGTTGTCATGATCCCCCCGGTTGCGGCGCCGGGATGCCCAAGGGTGAGACTGCCACCGTCCACGTTCACCTTTTCTGACGCCTTGCCGAGCATTTCTTGCATGGCAAGGCCATAGGCGGCCGACGGTGTATGAAGATCGAGAAAATCAAGATCATCGAGCTTCATTGCACACATGGACAAGGCCTTATTAATTGAACGAGCCGTCGTTCTTTCAAGAAGCGTGGGATTGCCGGCCGCAATTCCGAAACCGAGCATCCTGGCCACAGGCTTTGCCCCAAGCTCCTCCGCCCTCTCCGCTGACAGCATGACCAGAGATGCGGCCCCGTCGGCCCAGGGCGCCACATTTCCATCAGTCGCCGTTCCCCCCTCGTCGTCGGGCGTGAGAGCCATCAATTCTTCCAAGCTCGCTGCCTCAGGTAACTCATCGTCACTAACGAGGATCTCCTTCTTCCCCTGCTTGATGGTCAGTGGTTCAATCTGTCCCTTCGCGCGGCCATTGCCGATCGCTGAAAGTGCTTTTTCATAATCTCGAAGGGTGTAAGTATCGAGAGCTTTTCTGCTTAAACCGTACCGGGAGGCGATGCTGTCGGCCAGGGATTTTGCCGTCAACTCTCCGTAGATTTCTTCCGGCTGGGCGTTTTTTTCAATCTCCACCTTCGAATCATTAAAACAGAGGCTATGTGGCCCGAATTCATACCGGGGGTGAAAGATATAGTATTGCGCCAAGCTGTAGCTCTCCACTCCGCCAACCAGCATCCCCCGATATTCCTCTCCGACGATCTTGTTAAAACCGCTAACGATCGTTTGAAGGGCACCGGCACACAGCGTGTTCAAGGTAAAACCTGCCGGGTCTTCGCTAAACCCGGCAAGGGTCCAGGCGTGCCGTCCCACGTTCGCCGGAAAGCTGCTCTGCATCGACTGGCTGTAAATGCTCATATCGAGGGCGCCCGAGTCGATACCCGCCCGGTTAATCGCCGCTTTCATCGTATGCGCCGCCAAATCCTGAATCCTGACGGTTTTCAAGGATCCCATATATCTTCCGATCGGTGTCCTCACCGCGCTGACAAATACCGCTTCTTTCACTGGGCACCTCCTTTCCGCTTTTCGTTCTTCTGTCGATCCAACCGTTCGATAATAATAGCGCCTCCAATACCGCCACCACAGCACAAGGTAGCCAGACCGTACCTCTTACCCATGCGCTCCAGCCCGTAAAGGAGCTTGGTCGTGATAATACATCCGCTGGCGCCGAGAGGATGCCCGAGGGCGATTGCTCCGCCCCAGAGGTTCATATGGGTATCAAGCCATCTGTCGTCGACACCATACATCTTCTTCCATTCACGGATGACTGCAAGACTCTGACCCGCGAATGCCTCGTTCAGTTCCACAATGTCCATATCGGTCAGGGTAACCCCCGCCTTTTCCATCGCAATTTTAGTCGAGGGAACCGGGCCCCTTCCCATGATCTTCGGATCGACACCGGCCAGGCCGCAACTGAGAATCCGCGCCCGCGGCACCACCCCTAACTCGTCAGCTTTTTCCCGTGACATGATAAGGCAGACTGCGGCACCGTCGTTCCTCCCCGAAGAACTCCCCGCTGTAACAGTTCCGTCCTTTTTAAAAACCGGTTTAAGCTTTGCCAACCCTTCCAGTGTCGTGTCCTTCCGGGGGAATTCATCGACATCGAAAACACCGATTGTCCCATCGTCCTTCTCGTACTGAACGGGAATTATCTCGGCCTTGAACTCTCCGTTTTCGATTGCCTTAACCGCCAGTTGCTGGCTGCGAAGGGAAAAGCGATCCTGCTCATCGCGAGGAATATTGTGCAACTCAACAAGATTCTCGGCGGTGATTCCCATAGGAATATTGCCGTACCTTTCTACAGGGGCAGCCCCTGGTCCGCCGGCGGTTATAGAGTCCAGGAGTTTGACATCTCCGTTCCCGAAGGCGTGGTTCGTCGTATCGGAAAGGAAATACTCTCCGCCGCTCATCCATTCGACCCCGCCGGCAAGAATGACATCGGCGAAACCGTTCTTGATAAACTCGTACCCCTCCATGATGGAGAGCATTCCCGAGGCACAGGCGACGGTGTCGGAAAAGGCCGGAACCTCTTCGGGAAGTCCCATCATCAGAACGAGATTGCGGGCAGTGTTCGCTACAATCGCGTTCTGTTTGACGTGCCCCATGATGACATAATCGTACATCTCGGGCGTGATCTTCGGACCGTTCCGGTCAACAACTGCCCTGGCCGTCTGACACAGCAGGTCCCAGAAGGGAAGGTCTTTGATCGTCCCGCCGTGCCTGCCGATGGCGCTTCGTGCCATGTCAACAATTACCACTTTTCTCATTATACAACCTCCTCATAGTCCCTTTTTGCTCTTAGTTTCAGATTACAGAAACCGGCAAGCATGCAGGACTGTAATATATATTTCTATCTTTAGTCTGACCTTTGGCGTCTCTCCTAAAAGGTAATATCCGTACGGGGTTTCTTCTCGCCCGAGGTATAATCGTACCAGCCTTTGCCTGTCTTTCTGCCGAGATCTCCGCTGATGACAAGCTTTTCCAGAACAAGAAAGGGGGCAAATTTCGGGTCCTTATACCCTTCGTAGAGTGTTTTGAATACACTATAACCGATCTCAACACCAACAAAATCCGCCAATTCAAAGGGACCCATCGGATGGTTGAGGCCAAGCTTGATTGCCTTGTCGATATCTTCAAGACTGGCAACCCCTTCAAGCAGACATTTGAAACATTCCGCCCGGAAGGCAGCGTTACATCGATTGACCAGGAATCCCGGAACGTCCTTCACGCGGACCGTTTCTTTTCCCATCTTCGACGCAATTTCTTCGGTCGTTTTGACCGACTGACCGGAGGTTTTCAAACCGGGGATGACTTCAACCAGACGCATAACCGGCACAGGGCTGAAAAAGTGCATACCGATAAAACGGTCGGGACGCCGAGTCGCCGCAGCCAGTGTGGTGATTGGAATAGATGACGTGTTCGATGCGAAGACAACGTTCTCGCGGCAGATGGCATCGAGCTGCTGGAAAATACCCTTCTTGACCTCCAGATTCTCGAATGCCGCCTCAATAACAAAATCGGCTTTTTGGGCAGCATCGAACACGACAGACTTGTCAATGCGACTCAGAATGGTTTCCTTATCCTTCTTAGTAATCTTTTCCTTCTTGACCTGTTTTTCCAGAAGGCCGGCAATTGTATTGAAACCTCTGTCGATGAACTCCATCTTGACATCGTTCATAATGACATTATAGCCGGCCTGGGCAGCAACCTGTGCGATTCCGCCCCCCATTAACCCTGCACCTACTACCATGATCGTTTTGATTTCCATGTGTATCACCCTTTCATAATTGCAATAAATATGTTCTCTGCCTCTATACTGTGCATGACCACGGCATGGTATGCACCGATACTTACCTTAGTCTCTCACCTATCTTCCAACAAATTTCGGTTTGCGTTTCTCAATAAAGGCTGCGGCTCCCTCTTTCTGATCTTCAGTCCCGCAGAGATAGCTCCAGTGCATTGCCTCAAGATCAAGCCCTTCGTGAAGTGTCATATTGAGACCATGATTAATTGCCTCCTTGGCGGCTCGCACGGCAAGGACAGGTTTACTCGCAATAAGCGAGGCCATTTCCTTTGCCTCATTCATTAATTTGTCCGGCTCAACCACAGCATTAACGAGACCAATAGCATGGGCCCGCTCGGCACTGATGAACTTACCCGTATAAATCAGCTCCTTGGCAATACCGGCTCCCACGAGCCGGGGGAGACGCTGGGTGCCTCCACCACCGGGGATAATGCCAAGATTGATTTCCGGCTGCCCAAACTGAGCCGTTGATGAGGCGATACGAATGTCACAGCTCATGGCAAGCTCCAGTCCGCCTCCCAGACAGTACCCGTTGACCGCGCAAATGACAGGTCTCGTAAAATCCTCCATTTGCTGATAGAGGGGGCGCGTCTGTTTTAATCGCGCTTTTGCTTTTTCCTGATCCAACCCGGGAAATGACTTGATATCAGCACCGGCAACAAAGGCCTTTCCTGTTCCCGTAAGGATCACGGCCTTGACATCATTCAACCTTCCTGAAAGCTCCCGCATGATTGCTGAAAGCTCATCCCTCACAGCAGTAATCAAGGGGTTCATTGGAGGGTTGTTGATTGTTATGAAGGCAATCTCATTTTCAACGACATAATTCACTCCCTGCTCATTCACGCCTATTCTCCTCTACCATAAATCTGTTTAAAAAAACCAAACGACCGATTCGCAAGATGGTCGTGATTAATTGAGCAACGGAACATTCCTACCGTTTCAGGTTTTCGATGACCGTAGCGACACCGAGGCCTCCGCCGCAGC
>DIXO01000077.1 GCA_002428735.1 Syntrophaceae bacterium UBA6078
AGTCATATGGATACCCCAGTAAACTGATTTTCCGGGATGGAAATATGTATCAGCAACTCATACTGATTTTATTTTTCTTAGTGAAGACAAGATCAGACGACAGGATAATCTAGTCTGGTTTTGGACAATGTTTGTGCCTTTTACGAAACCGCATCTCAATAAAAAATGCGTAAAATACTATCATGTCGCTGACTGCGATAGCGGTATGGCTGGCCATGTCAGCTATATTAAATGTGATTCTAACGGGAAAACAATCGAGTCATATACTCAGAAAGTGGCGGATGTAGAGATGAGTCCAGTGCCGCCAGGTTCAATAGGTGAAGATCTACTGGAGTATGTCTGTTCGCATGCAAGAACAGGAATTTACAAAAATGAAAAGGCCACGCAAACAGAGCCATGTTCCGGTACCGGCTGGCCGGTAGCCTCTGGTTTTGTTGTTACGAACAACCATGTAGTTGATGGTCATAATCATATTACCCTGATACGTCAGGATGGCTTAAAGATTCCCGCAACAGTTACAGCACATGATACAGCGAATGACCTTGCTTTGCTTGAAGTGGAGAACGCCGGGCTTCTTCCCATGGCCTTACCCCTATCAACAAAACCGGCCGTATTGGGAGAGAGAATTTTTACCGTCGGATATCCTCATCCCGACTTGCTGGGTGTCAAACCGAAATTTGCTGAAGGTGTTGTCAATTCAACTTCTGGGTTAGGCGATGATCCCCGCGCCCTACAAATCAGCGTACCGATACAGGCAGGCAACAGCGGCGGCCCTTTGGTGAATATGGAAGGGGAAGTTGTTGGAATTGTTACAAGTAAAATAAATGCAGTAAAGATGTTCAGATGGACAGGGGACTTGCCACAGAACATCAATTACGGCGTCAAAATATTCTATCTTCAAGGCCTGCTTTCTTCGGTTTCCCCCAAAAAACTCATAGGTACTGTACGCCCGTTAAAACACGCTTCAGTAGAAGAACTTGCTGAAAAGATTAAAAACTCTATGATGATAGTTATTGCTGAGTAGAAAAGCAAAAACGGTGCAGAAACGATAACGGACAGGAACGAGAAAAATAATGGAATGCAAGAAAGAGAAAAATCTGGATCGGTGTAACTGTACCTACGAACCGTGCAGCCGCAAGGGGGTCTGCTGCGACTGCCTTCAGTATCATCTGCGCATGCGCCAGCTTCCCGCCTGCTGTTTCGACAGGGACGCGGAACGTTCCTATGACCGCTCCTTCGAACACTTCGCCCGTCTTGTGGCTGAAAAACGGGTGTAAGGCCCTTTCAAGTCCCGGCATCCACCATGCGCATCAGTTCCATGACCCCTTCGGAGAGGGTTGGGTGGGCGTGGATCATACCGGCAATGTCTCCGGGGGATACCCCCGCCGTCCGGGCCAGGAGAATCTCATGAATCAGCTCCGTGGCGTCATGCCCCACGATATGGGCCCCCAGGATCTCGCGCGTCTCCGGATCATAGAGCGCCTTCATCATCCCTTCAGTGGTACCGGCAGCAACGGCCTTGCCTAAGGATCGATACGGGAGCTGTACTTTTTTGTAAGGAATTCCTCTCTCCTTTGCCTGCTCTTCTCTGAGGCCGAAGCTCGCGACCTGCGGTTCACAGTAGACGGCTGAGGGAATGGTATCGGGATCAATCCGGGGCAGCGGCCCGCGCCCGGCAATATGCTCGACGGCAATCTCCCCCTCCTTCGAGGCGACATGCGCCAGAAGCGGCGTCTTCACCACATCGCCGATGGCATATACCCCCTCGGTTCCGGTTTGGTAGCAGTCACCCACGGGGATAAAGCCCTTCTCGGTCTTCAATCCCACATTCTCCAGGCCGATCCCGTCCGTGTTGGGCGTACGACCGAAGGCGCACAGCGCCTTCCTGGCCTCGATCCGTTTCGCACTGCCCTTTTTCTCCGCCAGCATAATCGATAGGCTGCCGGAAACCGTTTCCACGGATTCAGCCCGCGCTCCCGTTATCACGTCGATCCCATTCTCTTTGAAGGATCGTTCGAGAACCGAAGCCACCCGCGCGTCTTCCCCGGGGAGGATGTGATTCTCCATCTCAACCAGATGCACCCGCACCCCGAACCGGTTCATGATATAGGCAAATTCGCAGCCGATGGCGCCGGCCCCCAGGATGATCAGGCTCTCGGGGAGCTCTTTCAGGGAAAGGACCCCATTTGAAGAAAGAATTCGGTCCTCATCGCATTCGAATCCCTCGATCTGCAGGGGACGGGATCCTGTTGCGATTACGATGTTTTTTCCTGAGATTTCGCCCGCGTCATCAAGGGCAACCTGGCCGGGTGACACGATTTTCGCGGCGGCGTGGATATATGCGACCCTGTTCCTTTTCAGGAGCTGCTCGACGCCTTCAACAAGGGTTCGGACCACCTCCCGCGACTGGTTGTACACCGCTTCGTAATGAAACGTACAAGCATCGACGGAGCATCCCATCCTCTCCAGTTCGAGGCGGGAATGGAAGATTCCGGCTTGGTGAATCAGATTCTTTGTGGGGATGCATCCCCAGTTCAGACAGACGCCCCCCAGGCTCTCCCGTTCGATGACACAGGGCTTGAGACCCAGCTGAGCGGCCCTGATACCTGCCGTGTAGCCGCCGGGACCGCCCCCGATTATGATGACATCATATGGCTGTGCATTCGGCATTCAATCGTCTCTCATGGCGGGGGGATATTTCATGTCCTGAGTGTGCCGATCAGATCGCGGATATCTTCAAGGCCATGTTCTGAAAGGTACTCTTCGATCCCGTCGACCACATGAGCCGCCGCGGAGGGATCGATGAAATGTGCCGTCCCGATCTGAATGGCCCGCGCTCCGGCGATGAGAAATTCAAGGGCGTCCGAGGCGCTCATGATTCCCCCGACACCGATAACGGGAATGGAGACGGCCTTGACCGTCTCCCATACCATCCGCAGTGCAACCGGCTTTATGGCGGGTCCGGAAAGACCGCCGGTGATATTCTTCAGGTGAGGAATTCTCTTTTCTATATCAATGGACATGCCGGTGAGGGTATTGATAAGGGAGACAGCGTCGGCCCCGGCAATCTCCACGCTCCGGGCAATCTCGGTTATGTCCGTCACGTTCGGTGTCAGCTTCACGATGACGGGAAGCCGGGACGCGCTCTTCACCGCACGCGTTACCTCCCCTGCGAGGAGCGGGTCGGAGCCGAAAGCGACCCCTCCCTCCTTCACATTGGGGCAGGATATGTTCACTTCGAGCGCATCAACCCCGTTGGCATCGTTCAGGATCTCGGCAATTCTGCCGTATTCCTCAACGCTGTTTCCGAATATGTTCACCACCACGGCGGGATCGATAGTGCGAAGGTAGGGCAGTTTTTTTTCAATGAACGCTTCCACTCCCACATTCTGGAGGCCGACGGCGTTGAGCATTCCCGAGGCCGTTTCCATGATCCTCGGCGGAGGATTTCCTTCTTTTGGTTTCAAGGATAATCCCTTGACCACAATGGCGCCGAGACGATTGATATCAAGGTAATCGGCATATTCTTCTCCGTAACCGAACGTCCCCGATGAGGTCATGACCGGATTTTTCAGCGTAAGGCCTCCTATGTCAACGCCCGTCTGTACCTTCATCGATTCACCTGCCACAACCGTCCGATCGGAGCCGCCCGCGGGGGAGACTACCCACTGAATTCCACGTCCCTGATATCGAATATCGGCCCTTCCGTGCAAACCCGGACAAATCCGCCGCCATTGGACCGTATTCGTACCGCGCACCCGAGACAGGCGCCGAAACCGCACGCCATGCGCTCTTCAAGAGAAACCTGGCAGACAGCCGGGTTATCCTTCAGTAACCATTGCAGGCTCTTGAGCATAGCGCGGGGGCCGCAGGAGTAAATTCTCACGGTGTCACCGGCGTAGCGATCCATATCCTTTTCAAACAACCCCGTGACCAGCCCGCGATATCCTCTGCTTCCGTCGTCCGTGCTTATCTTTACTGCCGTGCAGATTTTCTCAAGCCTCTCCAGACCCGCCAGCGATTCAGCCGTTCCCGCCCCCAGGTAGCAGATCAACTCTACGTCGCCCATCTCCTCTCGGCAACGCTGGGCGAGAAAGGAAAGGGGCGCCACACCGATCCCGCCCGCTACAAGAACTACCGTTTTACATGCGGGAGGAATATCAAATCCTTTCCCCAGGGGGCCCCGGATACTGAGAAGATCCCCTTCCGCCAGTTTTGAAAAGATATCCGTCCCCTCCCCTACCACCTGGTAGAATATCTCCAGACAGGTATCGTTGCCCCGGGAAGAGACGGAATAGATGCTGAAGGGACGCGAAAGGAAAGGCGCGGCACCTCCCTTCAGCCTTACCATGACAAACTGTCCGGGAAGGGCGTTTCCAAAATGGGCCGGCACTCTAACGGTCAGCAGAAAATGTCTCTCGACAGTTTCTCTTTGAGAGAAAACCGTTGCACAAATATCCCGTTTCACGATCCAAAATCCGCCCACATGATCAGGGCGTCCTCCCTCGTTTCTGAGTAATAAGCAGGCCGTATCCCTTCTACCACAAAGCCGAATTTTTTGTACAAATTTAATGCGGCCGTATTTGATTTCCGCACCTCCAGGGTGCCGTATCGGGCTTTCTCGGAGGAGGAAACGGCGACCATGCGCGAGAGAAGTGCCGAGGCCACCCCGCGCCTCTTCCACTGACGATGGACGGCAATATTCCTGAGGTGAATCTCATCGCATACGATGGCAAAACATATATACCCGACAATACGGCCCTTCACAAGGGCCACCAGGCTGTGGCAAAAGGAGGTTTCTATCTCTCCCAGAAATATGTTTCGGGACCAGGGGATGGAAAAGGATGCGTGCTCAATAACGAGAACATCATCGAGATCATCCGCAGCCATTTCCCGTGTTTCGATATCCAAAGCAATTGATGTCATGGAATGAACGCTGTCTAGAAAATCTTCAAAAGGGTAATGGCGACAAGGAAGATCCCCGCGAAGAGAGGGACGGATCCGCGCAATTTGATTGTATTCAGGGCCACCGCGATGCCAAGGACCGGAATGAAGGTATAGGTATATGCGAGAGCCTTCAGAACCCGCTCAGGAAGAAGGGGAAATGCCCACGTGAGAATCATCACACCCGGCACCAGACACACAATAATCACGAGAAAGGCTCCCGTAAATGTTTTTACAAGCCCGAATCTGTGCTCCCCGGCAAGGCCCTGTATGTCGCCCAGATGGGCATATTCGGCGGCTTTCCGGGAAAGCCTTTCATTGGTCTTCGCGATCCAGATATCGACCTGCTGGGCGAGAAAAGCTGTCGGGAGAAAGAGAAGGATGGCAAGAGCGATAAGTTCGCGGGAAATGGAACCCAGTTCTCTCCCCGCCAGTATGGCGCCCGCTGTTGCGAGAACCGTGGCGACCGAATCGTTGGGAGGTATGTAGAGCCCCATGGGCAGTCTGTCAATCCACAGGAGCTCAATAAAGGCCCCAATTGTCAGCCCGGTCAGGGGTTCGGAAAGGACCAACCCGATAACGGGCCCGGCGACAATGGGACGCGATATCATGGCTTGGAGGAACACCCGATCCAGACAGAGAACACCACCCAGAAAGGCCACCCCCAGGGAGTTTAACCACATGGCATGCCTTTAAAAAAGTGAGAGATTACGTGCCGCCTTCTCCGGCTGAGAACAATGCGGCAGCAGCCTAGTTTACGTCTGCCCCTGTTTTTGTATCCGGATGAACGTTACGTCTGGGTTTTGATGAACGCTCTTCCCGCTCTCACAAAATCAACGGGTCTGTCCCTCGGGACGCACCGCAGTTCTATCTTGACACCTGAATCAGCAAGAGAAAGCAACCCTTTTACGTGATCTTCGGTGAGAGAGATGGATGGCGTGGGATGGTAGACTCCGTTGCCGGCGTAGGCATTGCCTATATTCAGGCTCTTACATCTGAAACCCAGATGACAGGCATCCAGCAGGTCGTCGATGCTTTGAAAGAGGATGATGCTTTTCTCCTCAAGATATTTTTTGTAGACATGCCCCTGTGAAAACTCTTCGATGCCGAAGATGTGCGTTTCTATCTGTTGAGGAACGGCCATCCTGATCACCGTTTCCCGGAGCAGATCACCCACCACCTCGTCACTGACAATAACGATGCGCGAAGCGCCGATAAAGGGGACCCACGCCTCCAGTATCTGGCCATGAACCAGCCTGTTATCTATTCGTATCAGAGAAGGATTCGTTGATGGGAGACGTCGCAGATCAATCACCCGCTTTTCTGTTTAAGATTTCACTGGCCAGGTAGATGTTTTTTCTGCCATAGACCTTCACGAGATTGGCAAATTCGGCCAGCTTTTTTTTCTCTTCCCGCATGTCCGATATTTTGAGCAGCATGGGAAGATTCACGCCGGTAACTACTTCGACTTTATCTTCCTTCAGAAATGAGAGAGAAATATTGGATGGCGTCCCTCCAAAAAGGTCGGTCATTACGAGCACGCCTTCACCCGTATCGGCCTTTTTTATGGCAGACGTAACAGTTTTCTTGATGTCTTCCACGGCCGTGGAGGCATCCAGCGAAACGGAGGCGATCCCGCGCGTGTCACCCTTTATCATTTCGGCGGCCTTTATCAGTTCATGTCCCAGATTGCCGTGAGTTATAATCAGTACACCAATCATTTCTCCTCCAAAATACCCTTATTTTAGCGTGGAGATAACCCTGTATAACGGGGGACACTAAATAAATAACCCCCGCATGTCAAGAAAATCCGTCCTTGACACATCGTCGCCGCTCAATTTATATTTTTAGAATCGCGGATAAACGGAGAAGCCATGGTCAGAAAAACACGGAAGGTCTGCCCCCGCTGCGGCGCACAGCTGGAGTGTTACCGGAACCCGACCCCCACGGTTGATATCATCATTGCCGTCGACGGAGGAATCGTTCTCATCATGAGAAAGAACGATCCCGTCGGCTGGGCGATCCCCGGCGGCTTTGTCGATTATGGTGAATCACTGGAAGAAGCCGCCGTGAGGGAGGCGTGGGAGGAGACTTCCCTTCATGTGACTCTTGAAGGCCAGTTGAAGACCTATTCACGCCCCGATCGAGATCCCCGGCAGCACACCATATCCACAGTCTTCATGGCCAGAGCGGCGGGAACCCCTGTTGCCGCAGACGATGCCGCACAGATTGGAGTTTTCACAAAAGAGACCCTTCCCGAGCCGTTAATGTTCGATCATGGGGAAATTCTTGCCGATTACTTCCGTGCCATGAGAGGGAAGAAATAACCTTTTTCACGAATCATCCTCTCCCTTCCACACATTCCGCCACGCCCCCAGCATGACTTCGTACGTCAGGTCTTCTTTATCGGTAACGTTGATAACCACGGGTGTTTCAAGAAAACAGAAAGAGGGATCTGTCTGGGAGTACGAGAGGACAAACTGATCGTAATCCTCGTAATCGCTCAGATAATAGCTCTCCTCATATTCGACGGAACAGCCGGGATCGATCGAAAAGATGTGGTAGCTGATCCCGTCATCCAGACATCCGTATATCGTCTCCCCCACTTTATCGATACTCACCACCTGCATCCGTCTGTGCTCCTCCATAACGTTTTTCAGACCCGCGTCCACCCGCCACTTGTGTGAACATAAGATATACGATCTCAGTGTGTCAAGACCTCTTATGCAGTAAAGGATGATCTGTTTACGCAATTGAGATGTAGCCCATCTTTGCCGCAATGATCCCTTCCCGTTCAAGCTGATCGAGGGTTTCGCTTACTGTATGGTCATCGAAGGGAAGCCCTTGAATAATGTCCCCCGGCGAGATATTCACCTTTTCGAGGATAAGCCGGATGATCGCCCCCCGTATCTGACGGACAGAGCCTTCGAAGGGCGATTGTCTCTGGTGATGAGCGCTTCTGCGCGCCGGATTGGCGTGTACCTGTTTCAGAAAAGTCCCGTAATCCATGAGGGCGTTGTACCATCGCCCTGGATTGTCCCGGTCGAGGGTTTTTTCAATGAGTGGAATGAGGGCGGAATCCGGGACTGGTTCCTCGCCGGTGAAAAAATGATGAATGAAGACGGCCCGGATGTTGGTCTCGATCAGGATGACCGGCTCATTAAAGGCGAAAGCCATCACGGCGCGGGCGGTGGCGGGGCCGATTCCCGGCAATGAGACAAGCCCTTTCTCGTCACGGGGAACAATGCCGTTGCGGTGGGCAACAATCTCCTCCGCCGCCTGTTTCAGCATCAGGGCCCGGCGGTTGTATCCCAGCCCCTGCCACGCGCTCAGGACGTGGCGGAGAGGCGCGGCGGCAAGGGCGGCCACATGAGGAAAGCAATCCAGAAATTCCTTGTATTTCAAAAGAACACGGGGCACCTGCGTCTGCTGGAGCATGACCTCCGAGACAAGAATCTGGTAGGCGTCGGTCGTCTCCCTCCAGGGAAGGTTCCGCCCGTGCCGTTTGTAATAATCGTAGACGGTCCCACGGAAAGCGGCTGTCCGTCTCGCCGAGAGCATGGATGTGTTATTCATGGGAACGCTGTTTTCTTTCCGGGGAGTCGGTCATTCATGATGCAGGAAGGGGTTGCCGATCTATCCGATCCCATCCCCGATCAGCGGAAGGACGCGGTTGATAGTAAAGTACACCAAATAACTCTTCTTATGGGGATCATCCGGATGATCCCCATGACGGGGGCGCGACCTGATCTTCTCGATCAGCGCGGCATCTTCCGATTCGCCCGTCCTGGTCAGGTACAGACGCTTTCCCTTATATCCGTCACCCGATTCCCGGAAGAGATAGGCGGCGCTCCCGTTCGTCTTGAGATTCTCATGGGTCAACCGGTCAGGCATGATAAAGGCAACGGTCTCCTCTCCCATGAAATGGGGCCTGCCGAATATGGCGGCATTCACCTTGCCCGAAGCGTCGGCCGTGGCAAGGACTCCTGTACCATTTGTATCTTCAAAATACTCTTTCAGCGTCTTCATGGTTGTTCTCCTCTTCATAAACTTGAATGATTACTTCTCTCGAAGGATCAGTTTATAGGACGGTATCATCACCTCGGGGCAGTAGGATTTTTTTACGTGGGCCAGCCCCGGAATACCCATATCGCTTTCCTTGTTGATAAATTCCAACTCCGGAAAGAGTCTGCGGGCGCATTCGCGGTCGAAAAACTGATAGAGCCCCTTGATCTGAGCGGAGGCCTTTTGGAAGTGGAGCGCGCTCATTGCATCCGTGAGCTGTGAGGCGAGGGCAAAGGCCTCTATCTCCCCGTTTATTGAGAGCATGAGGCTTCTGAACTCCAGGGCCTCCAAATTCTTGAGGGCGTTTCTGGTGGCATGCCACTCGCAGGCAAGGTCTTCGTCTCTGTCCACGTCGCCGCCCCGCTCCTCGCACCACCGGTCCAGAAATTCGAGGCACCGAGGGATATCCTCCGGCGATATATGCTTCATACTGACATTCCCTGGCCCTTCGGGATATTCACGCTCGAACTGCTTGATAAGATTTCGTTTTTTTGAATAGTTTCTCCCTGCCAGCGTTGCCAGGTCTTCGGTCCGATAGACGTAATCGTCATACTCCTCCTGCCTCTCGACCCTGAAGAGTTCCTCCAGTCTGTTTCCATGGTGCCTCTCGATGTAATCCCCGGGGACAAACCAGTATCTGGTGCACCCCGCCCCACGAGAGATTTCGGCGAGCTCTTCAGGGGTATATTCCCTTCCGGGCGAAATGGGCAGCAGGAGATGATTCCTCTCTTTGTGAGTCGCGAAATCGGCACAGATGATGAGGGAGCCGTCATCCACGGCGCCGCAGGGGTGATAGACATCATTGTTCCAGACAATGATGGAGGAAAGAGAGTAGGAGCAGAGTCGATAGCTCTGTCCCTCAAAAAAGGGTTTGAGAGACGGATAATCGGACGGTGTTATGGGACTGAATTTCATTTCGTCAACCTCAGCAGGGGGGTCGCCCCATCCATGATGGAGAAACCGAGACGTTCGTAAAATGGATGGGAGCCGCGTTCCGCTATAAGACCGATCCAGCGAATCCCATCCTCCTCGAGCCGGCGGATCATTTCCCTGACAATCCTCGTTCCAATCCCCTTGCCGCGGAAGGCGCTCAGAACGGTCACATCCTGTATATAGGCGTCGCTGGCGCGATCACTCATGGCTCTCCCCATACCGATGATCCGTCCCTCGCGGCGGGCAACCGCAAAGCAATGGCTTCCCGCAACGATACGTCTGATCATCTCAGGGTTATCCCCCTCATGGTTCCACCAGTTTTCTCTCCGGTAAAGATCGGTTATCTGGCTGATCTCTTCGGAAAGCGGTTCTTTGATAAAGGAATATTCAAACATTTCGAATGGAATAATATCAAAACAGCGGGGGAAAGTCCACCTGAGCAACCATGCAACATTTGATTCACTGACCGTTTGGCATCGGGTCAATAAGCCGAAGGGGTTCCTCCCTGGTCACTCAGCGCACCGTGTTTCAGAACCGAACGCTCAAAGGGCGATCTTTTTACAATCTTTCAGATGACTGATATCGTTGAAAATAACGATATCCCCTTTTCTGGGGTATCCATTTGACTAA
>DIXO01000064.1 GCA_002428735.1 Syntrophaceae bacterium UBA6078
ATTTTTTTGGTGGTGGATCAAGGAGAATTCCTGATCCTTTGAATCGGGAACCGCTGGGAGAGAAAGAAACACCTATGAGTGAACTGTGCATCAGCGCCGGCAAGAACGCCTATGAGATTATCCAGGACGGCGGCTTCGATTTCGATGCCATCGCCGCCTATGTGGGAGCTGCTCCGGGACCGCGGTGGCTGCTGGCCACCGGATTTGACCGTTCCCTCCTGAGAAGCGAGGTGCTCGGCAACAAACGCCCCGTGGTTCTCGCCGGCTCGTCAGTGGGGGCGTTGCGCTTCGCCGCCTGGATGCAGCCGGAGCCCGAAAAGAGTTACGATCAACTCATCGACGGGTACATCGCCATGCATTTTACCAAGCGCGATACGCCGGAGAAGATCCTCCGGGCCATCCGCAGTCTCATAGACTCATACATTGACGATGACGCCCTCCAGTTCGCACTGAACAACAGAAAATACCGGCTCGCCATCATGACGGCCCGATCGAAACACCTTGCCGCTTCGAACGTGCGGTGGGTCCAGATGATTGCTCTCGGCTCTGCATTTGTCTGCAATGCCATGAGCCGGCGCCTCCTCCACCGTTTTTTTCAACGGGTGGTGTTTCATAACAGTCCCATCATTCCCTATTTCTGTCTGAACCACGATTTCAGAGGACAGGCGATCCCCCTGAATGAGGCAAATTTCAAGCCTGCGCTCCTCGCATCCTCGGCAGTGCCCCTTGCCGCCGCCGGCGTCAGAGACATCTATGGAGCGCCGGGAGGGATGTATCGGGATGGCGGTCTCATGGACTATCATCTCAACCAGAAATATTCCGGCGGAGGGGGCGCCATCACGCTCCTCTTCAACCACCAGCGGCGCCTCATCCCCACCTGGCTGGACAAGCATTCCCCTTCCCGACAGCCGCCCCGGCAGTATCTGGAGGATGTGCTCCTCGTGTATCCGTCCGACGATTTCATGCGCCGACTCCCCTATGGACAGGCTCCCAACCGGGAGGATTTC
Source organism: Syntrophaceae bacterium UBA6078 (assembly GCA_002428735.1). Taxonomy (GTDB): domain Bacteria; phylum Desulfobacterota; class Syntrophia; order Syntrophales; family UBA2210; genus UBA6078. Next base: position 1,008 of record DIXO01000064.1, read on the forward strand.
AGAAAGTATGCCGACAATCCCTCGAAGCGTATGCGGGATTGGAGGCGGGCGGTCGCTGTCTCTGAGTGTCTGGGTGAGCAATTTCTGGATCTGGCGCACAGCGGCAGACTCCGCGAGGTTACGGAAAGGTTGTAAGGAGTGACCCCCGGATATCTCAGCCCGCGCGGCGCGGAAAAGCTGCGGAAAGCGGCGGAAACCCTTGCGGGGGTCATGACGTCCTGTGTCCTGTGCCCTCACCGGTGCCGCGTCGACAGAACAGCAGGGGAACGGGGGTTCTGCGATCTCGGGGTACGGCTCATGATCGACAGCGCCCTGCCCCACCACGGAGAAGAACCCGTCCTTTCAGGGCACGGCGGCGCCGGTACCATCTTTTTTTCATCCTGCAACATGCGGTGTATTTACTGCCAGAACTGGCAGATCAGTCATCACGCAGCCGGCAAGACGCTGGGCAGTGCGGATCTGTCCCTTGTCATGTCGGACCTCCAGGGCAGCGGATGCCACAACATCGATGCCGTGACGCCGACACCCCAGCTGCTGGGACTGATCGAGGCCCTTCTCGATGCCTCTCAGAAGGGGCTCTCAATCCCCCTTGTCTATAACTGTGGCGGCTACGAAAACCGGGATATCCTCGGCCTTCTGGACGGGATTATTGATATCTATCTCCCCGACTTCAAGTACGGCAACGACCGGGATGCCCAGGCCTTTTCCGGCGCGGGAGATTACGTTGCCCATGCCGCCGCCGCCATAAGGGAGATGGTGCGACAGGCGGGAGACTCGCTGGAGGTTGAGGACGGTATCGCCCAAAAGGGCGTCATCATCCGCCATCTGGTGCTCCCCGGCAGGGTTGAAAACAGCCTGGAAGTGCTCCGTATAATCAAGGGTATATCAACCTCGGTTTCTCTCAGCATCATGGCGCAGTACACGCCTGTTCCAGCCGTAGCAAACCATCCCGTCCTCGGAAGAAGAGTGACGAAAGAGGAGTATGAAACGGTGGTGGACACGGCGCTGGATATGGGGTTTGAGAATCTTTTCGTGCAGGATGTGAGCGACAGCAGCATTGTCCCGGATTTCGACCGGGATCATCCTTTCAGGTGGGATGAATAGAGGCCGCTGAAATATGTGCGGGATTACCGGCTCCCCACGTTATATGTTTTAACGCCTGGCGGAGGGGTGAATTCGAACAGTTCATCCGGGGGATTGGTGTTGAACTGGATGTTGCTGAAGATAAGCCGGGTGACGTTGTCGTACAGATCGGTGAAGACGCATCCGGTGATGTGAAAGGTCTCTCGATCCACGGTCAGCAGGAGGGTCTTGATACCCGCCTCATATCCCCGCGGCTTCAGAATCACAACGTAATTCCCCTCTCCATCCGTCGCCCCGCCGGGGGGACGGGCCATGTCAAAATCATCTCTGAGTCGTCCGATACCGGTCAGAAAGCGTATGACCATCTTCGATGACAGGACTTCCCCGGCATCCTGCACATACACGATCTCCTCATCAGGCATATAGAGCCACGCCTTCCGGGGATTGATGACCAGCTTCTTCATGGATGGCTTCGTATAATTCCACAGCATCCGCGAGGGTTTTTTGAGGTACACCGTCCCCTCTTCCCGCGTTGTCCGTTCCACGGACCTGATGGTTGCCTCCTGGACAAAATCAGCCTTGAAATCACCGGTTCGATCATAGGTTGCCTGAATTGTTTCGGCGAGTTGATCGAGGGACAAAACCTGCGAAGGGGCCGGCGAGGCCGAGAGAAACAAACCTGCAATGACGGATAGTATTAACAGAAATATCTTCGGAAAATAACGAAAGTGATGAAAAGGGCCCATAGGGAGATCGGTAACCATGCGATAACACGTATATGTACTTAACTGTTTATTATCATTATATATTACCGGATGCCCGCATTGCAGGCAATCCGGTCTAAGATATCGTGAACAGGATAGTTGCTTTCTCTTTCAACAGCTTTATCAACAGGCCTGTCAACACTTCTGTTGATACGTGGGAAGGGACCGATTCTCCCCTGTAAAAGGTTATACTTACGCGATCTTGACCCGCCATCCGAAGGGATCCTCTTTCTTTCCATACTGGATCTGAAGGATTTCGTGATACAGCCTGTCCGTTAATGCGCCGATCCCCCCGTCCCCGATGACGTATTCCTTACCCCTGTAATACATCTGTCCCACGGGCGATACGATGGCGGCCGTCCCCGACGCGAAGGCCTCTTTCAGCGTTCCATCCGCATTGGCACGCAACAATTCATCTATGGACAACTGTTTTTCCTTGACGGTGACGCCCCACGACGCGGCCAGACGGATAACGGAGTCGCGGGTCACACCGGGGAGAATGCTTCCCGAGAGGGGCGGCGTTATGAGTTCGTCGCCGATCAGGAAAAAGATATTGCTCGTTCCAACCTCCTCCACATGCGCGCGCTCCTTCGCGTCGAGCCACAGGACCTGTGTGTATCCCATTGCCGACGCCTCCCTGCTCGCATAGAGACTCGCCGCGTAGTTGCCCGCCGCTTTGCAGTCACCCACTCCTCCGGGTGCGGATCGGGTGTACTTCTCGCTCACATATATCTTGGTCGGCCCGAATCCCTCAGGATAGTAAGCTCCGACCGGGCACAGGATAATAAAGAAGAGATACTCATTTGCTGGATGCACACCGAGGGCGACCTCGGTGGCGATCATGGTGGGCCTGATATACAGGGATGTTCCCTCGCCGTGCGGTATCCAGTCCTTCTCAAGGAGAATCAGCTTCTTCAGAGCCTCCATGAACATCTCTGCGTCCATGGGGGGCATGCACAGTCTTTCCGCGGAACGGGCCATCCGTTTGATGTTCTCCTCCGGCCTGAAGATGTAGATAGAATCGTCCTCACCCCGATAGGCCTTCATCCCTTCGAATATCTCCTGCCCGTAGTGGAGGCACATGGAAGCGGGATCGAGTGCCAGGGGCCGCCACGGTTCTATGGTGGCTCCGTGCCACCCTCTGTCGGCGTCATGTTTCACAACAAAAAAGTGATCGGTGAATATGCGTCCGAACCCGAGCTTCGATTCATCCCGTGGTTTTGGTTTCATCTTGTGCGGCTCGACTCGTATGACTTTGATTTTCATTGCGATCTTCCTTTCAAAAAAATCCATGGGACCACACAGGGGCAGTATCCGCGCCTGGTATCTCCCTTGAGGTGAGAAGATAAAATAATTGTAGGCAATACTCGGAAAGGTGCGTGCCTGTCAAGGGTAAAAAGTGCGCCGGCCTATATGGCATCCCTGTCCAGCGTCCGGTACTGGATGGCCTCCGATACGTGGGACTGTCGGATCGATTCTTCACCTTCGAGGTCCGCGATGGTCCGCGCCACCTTCAGGATACGGGTGTAGGCCCGCGCGCTCAGACCGAGGCGGTCAACCGCCATTTCGATCAATCTCCGGGATTCTTCGTCCAGTGCGCAGCAACTCTTTATCTGCCTGTTGGACATTCCGGCGTTACAGAGCGCGGCTCCCCTGAATCTTCCCTTCTGGATATCCCTCGCCCGGTTCACGCGCTCTTTGATGGTTTCAGATGTTTCTCCTCCGGACTGCCCGGTCAACTCGCGGTAGCGTACCGAGGGAACCTCAATATGGATATCGATCCGGTCAAGGAGGGGTCCTGAAATTTTCGCCCGGTACTGCCGTATCTGTTGAGGTGCGCACCGGCACTGCCTCCTGCTGTCGGTAAAATACCCGCAGGGACAGGGATTCATGGCGGCCACGAGCATGAAGCGGGCCGGATACGTCACGGACGCAAGAGAGCGCGAGACGGTTATGGAGCCGCTCTCCAGCGGCTGCCGCAGCACCTCCAGGACATTTCTCTTGAACTCCGGCAGCTCATCCAGGAACAGAACGCCGTTATGGGCGAGGCTGATTTCCCCGGGGCGCGGGACGCGCCCGCCGCCCACCAGTCCCGCGTCTGATATGGAGTGATGAGGCGCGCGAAAGGGGCGTGTTGCCAGAATCGCTTCCCCCCTGCCGAGAAGGCCGGCCACGGAGTGGACCTTCGTCGTTTCCATGGCCTCTTCAAAGGAGAGATCGGGGAGAATTGTGAGTAAGCGCTGGGCCAGCATGGTCTTGCCGGATCCCGGAGGACCGACCATAATGATGTTGTGCCCGCCGGCCGCCGCCACCTCCAGGGCTCTTTTCGCCTGATTCTGGCCGTTTACCTCGCTGAAATCGAAGGGGTAGCGAAGGTCCCGCGAAAAAAGCCGGGACATATCCGTTTCCATTGGAGGGATGTCCCGGGTGCCGTTCAGGAACTCGACGGCATCGTGCAGATAATCCACGGCGATGATTTCTATCGATTCCACCATGGAAGCCTCGGCGGCGTTGTCCCGGGGAAGGATGATGCCTCGGAATCCCATTTTCGCCGCCTGGATGGCGGCGAGGAGCGCCCCGTTGACGCTCTTGACGCTTCCATCAAGCGACAGCTCCCCGATGAAGAGGTACTCAGAGAATCGGTCCGGTGTGATGATCCCCTGCGCAGCCAGAATGCCCACGGCTATGGGAAGATCATACCCGGTCCCCTCCTTTTTGATATCCGCGGGGGCCAGATTGATGGTAACCCGGTTGCCGGGAAAGGTGTAGCCGGAATTCTGTATGGCCGCCTTTATGCGGTCCTTGCTTTCCTTGACGGAGACATCGGGAAGGCCGACCGTGAAGAACTGCGGGAGGCCGCGGGAGATATCCACTTCCACATCAACAGGCCAGGATTCAATGCCCAGTATGGCGCTGCTTGTTATTTTGACAATCATTCCCCGTCCCCCGCACCGGCGTTTTCTCCCCCTGCACCGTTCAAACCCCCTCTATGCTATTGGATGGAGGGATGTATGGCAAGGATTTTTATTGTCTTTGGAGAGACAGTCCTGCTAGAATCCGCGCCCGAAGGAGCAGAAGATGATCGGTGTTTTTGATTCCGGGTTCGGCGGCCTTACGGTCTTGAAGGGCGTTGTGAGAAGACTCCCGCAGTACGACTATCTGTATCTGGGTGACAGCGCGCGCGTCCCCTACGGGGAACATTCCCAGGAGACGGTGTACGCCTATACCCTCCAGGCCGTGGAGTTTCTCTTCAGGAAAGGGTGCGTGCTGGTCATCATCGCCTGCAATACCATCTCCTCACGGGCACTCCGAAGAATACAGCAGGAGTTTCTTCCGGGCAGATACCCCGATCGCAGGGTGCTGGGGGTTATCAGGCCCTCGGCGGAAGAACTGATGGCCAGGGGGTGCACAAAGGTCGGCATCCTTGCGACAAACGGGGTTGTGAACTCGAAGATCTACACGGAAGAACTCGAGGCGGCGGAACCTCCCATAGAGATATTCTACCAGGCCTGCCCCCTGCTGGTTCCCCTCATAGAAGCGGGAAGGCAGGATGAGGATGCCTGCGACACACTCGTTTCCCAGTACCTGGCCGAACTCTTTCGGAAGGACGGCGGGATCGACACACTCCTCCTCTCGTGCACCCATTATCCCCTTCTGTACGAATCATTCAGGAGACATACCCCCCCTCATGTCGTTCTCCTCAGCCAGGCTCCCATCGTAGCGGACAAACTGGAAGACTATTTGAACCGGCACTCTGAAGTTGAGAAAAGGCTTTCCCGGAAAGGCGGCCGCGTCTTCTTCTCCACCGGTCCCCTGGAGCCGTTCAACCGGCTTGCCGGCTTGTTCTATGGACACGCGGTCCACGCCCTGCCGGCGGTTCTCGACTCCGCCGAATAGATGAGAAAGAAAAGGGGTTGACAAAAACGGACGGGGGCACTATATGTCTTCGTCAATCATACCCGCGCGCGGACGCAATCCAACCGATCACTGCTGGGGAATCGTTCAATGGTAGGACGCCGGACTCTGACTCCGTTAATCAAGGTTCGAATCCTTGTTCCCCAGCCATTTTTTATCAAGGGGTTATGACTTCCGGCTATAATCCCGTTTCTTTTATTGCCGATTGTGTCCCGCCGGAGCCCCGCTTTTCATTTTTCTCCGCCCCTTTTTCCATACTCGCACTATGACTTTTGAGCATGATACTGTTAACCTGATCACGACCATTTTTTACATTACAACTAGACACTTCTTGCTTTGCTGATGCGGTTCCAGACGAGGCGGCAGAGGGCGCGATAGATTTCCTTGGGCTCATCAATGTTCTATATTTGGCAAAACCGCGCTAATTTTGGATAACGGCGAGCATACCAGGTTTCCACTTCGCGAATGTCTTCGTCATTCAATCCATATATTTCATAAACCAGTTTGTCTATTTCCTTCTGCTCATTGCTCATATAATCGTAGCGAGGCTTTTGTTTTTGTTTGTGAATTATCTTTTTAATCAAATTAATTATTTCATTCCTTTCAAAAATATAGAATGATAATTCATTCAGTTCATCAACTTGGCAATGTACTGTGTGACCAATAAAACACTTTAGAATATATTTCGATAGTTTTGATGCAAGTAATGCTAATTGCACCTCTCTAGGAGTTTTGATTGATGTAAATATGCCACTTCCTTCAGTATCAAATACGCTGGAATAATTCTCTCTAAAAGTCGGCGCATATACTCCTGTTCTGGAAAAACTGATTCCTTCTTGAAAGTAACAATCTGAATTCCTAATAACCGCAGCTAAAACATCTTTGCCTTCACCATCTCTTTGTTTGATTGTCATAGTTTTTAATCGATAAACCGCTTCTTGACTCCAATCGATAAAATAATTCGTCGGCACATAATAGTTTGGCAGCCATCCTGCTTCTGTGTCACTTTCTCCACCTTTGTCATAAGGAATGATATGTCTTCCGCCAAACCATAAATCGTAATCAAAATTCTTTTCTGTCTTCGATTTATGAATGCCTTTTTCAATGACTTTCAATCTTATTGCTTCATTACCGGAAATCTTTATTAAATCGCTATCGGTCAGCAAATACTTTTTAAAATCATTGATGCTCCTGTACGAACCGCGAGCTTCCGGATTTTGGAAAAGATAAGTTTTATTATCACCTGTTTGTAAGCCAACTTTTACGTCAGAAATATCGCCAAACCGAACCAACTCAATGTTTTTATCATTAAGGTTAATTTGTCTTACGTTTACCTTTCTACCTGCGATCTCTTTTTCTTGTGTACGGCAATTTGTATCGTTCATTAGCGCAAATATTTTCGGACTACCAACGAAAATTGGAAAATTAGAATTAGTTTTGATTAAATTCTGATTATATTCATAAACTGCAAATTTGGGTGTGGATTGCCCGCGGAAATCTTTCAAATTGTATATTTTTTCACGCAGCTCTTCGATTTCTTTCCGCGTGGATATATTGGTCAAATCAGCGGCTATCATGGGGCCGTCATTGTCGGGTTTGTTAGTCAGACTCATAATGCAGGCATTGACAGTTGCTTCAAAGCAGTCCTGATGCAGGCGGATTATTTTATGGAGTTGTTTATCCAAAACCTGCACACGCAATGGTTTATGTGTTTTGATTGTTAGCCAGGTATCTGAAACAATATAAGATAAAACACCGCTCGTCTTCAGAAATCTTTTCAGCGCCGTGGAAATAAAAACGCCATAACTGTCTTTGCTGCCCAATTGATGCTGCTCTTTAATGTCATCATCCACTTTGACGCCATAAGGTGGATTACCAATAACGATGTCGAACCCGCCGATTTTCTCACCATCTTTATCCACACGATCAAATACTTCGGAAAAATGAAAGTCGGGCTTGAACAGTTTGTATGTGCCGTCTTTGATTTTTTGCTCCAGTTTTTTGATTTTGTTGATGGTGGCGTTAATCTGTTTTTTAACTTTTACAAAGTGTTCATGCTTTATTTGTTCTTTTAGATCATCTTCATATTTTTTTAACACAGCATGAATGAGGCCATGCTCAAGACCGTCAAATTCCTTTTTAAGCTTCTTTTTCTCCTGTTCATTATCCGAAATATAAAATTTGTCTTTTATGCCAATCATTCTCATTTTCATTTTTTCATATTCGGATTCATTCTTGAACAAGATTTGCTGATTGGAAATATCTTCTTTGAAAATATCTATGTCATCAATTTTTTCCTGTAGCGAATTGCCTGTGCGAAACTGAAAATCGAGATTGGGTAACGGTTCCGCTTCACTTTTATCATAGTCAACAATCAACGCCAGCCATAGACGTAATTTGGCAATCTCTATCGCGCCTGGATCAATATCCACACCATAAAGATTATTTTTGATGAATTGCTTTTTTAACGTGACTTCATTTATGTTTTTCCCCACCTTGACATTAAGCAGTTTGCGGAGTCTGACCAGCACCTGCATCATTTCCACGGGGAAAGCGGCTGATCCTACCGCAGGGTCCAATACTTTTATTTTTTCCAGCTTGCTGTCCAGAAAACGTATTTGCTCTTTATGCAAAACATCAAGATCGGCTTCCTCGTGATAGATGATGTCGTGAAGAATAGCAGGCTTTATCTCTGTTTCATTTTGCAAAAACTGAAACAGAGATGACTTGACCATATAATGGACGATTTCCCGCGGCGTGTAAAATGTGCCTTTCTTGTCCCGTTCTTCTTCAGCTAAAGTATTTTCAAAGACCTTGCCGAGCATTTCCGGGTCAATGGATACTTCCTGGTCATCCGGCGAATTTTCATCAATGGTAAAATTGTATGCTTCAAAAAAATCCAGAATTACTGAGCGTATGAATTTATCGCTGAATAAAATGAACTTGCCGGCTTTTTCTAGCTCACATTCCAGTTCGCTTTTTTCAAACAATCCTCCGTTTAAGTATGGCGTATTTTTATACTGATTTTTAACTGACGCCGGTCGCTCATTCTCTTTTTTGGCAAAAACATCGAAAAAAAGTGGCTGAAAAAAATTCATGTATATGTTCGTGGTATTTTTTTCTTCAATTACATTGCGGATATAATTTTTCTTGTCTTCAATCCAACCCTTGCGCAACAGGAAATAAAGGAAAACCAATCTTCCCAGAAACGTGTAAGCGAATTTGTTAATTTGTTCTTTATATTCCTCATCGTCATAATGGTCCTTAAGCCAGAGACAAACTGTATTTTTATTGGGTTCTTCCAGTTCGATTTTAGTCTTTTCAAATATAACTCTAAATTCCTCAAAGAATTTGTTGGTTACTTTATCAACCGAAAACGCTTCTTTGATTTTTTCGAGAGTGGTAAATTCATCATCGTAAGCAGCTATACGTTGAAGGAAGGTTTTATTAGTTAATTCGCTGCTGACAAAATACGTAAACCGTCGAAAATTGGACCACTGCCGTTTCGCGCCCGCGTATTCGGGATAGACCAGTGAAAAGCGAAAGTTGCCGTCGGCGGCGTAAAAGATAAAGATGCCCGCCCCATAGATTTGTCGCTCTTTGAGAATCTTCTTGGCCTTTTCGTATTGAGCTTTCTTGCCGGAGCGCTCCGTCAGTGGTTTTTGGACGGCCAGCGTGCAGACAATCAGGCGATCTGAATCGGCAAAGGTGATTTCGCCCAGCTTGTGCGACTCGGCAAAGTTCTCGTCGTTATAGTTCCGCAGATCCTCTTGCACGGGCGAAAATTGCGGGCTTTTTCTGCGGAAGAAATGAACAAATTTTTCAGGCGCGAAATCGGCGATGATGCTTTCCAGAATCGGGCGGGCTTCGTTCGTCATCTATTTGTTGCTTTCTTCGTGAGTTTGGAGAGAATGCTTTTACCTTTATCCGTGATACGGTATTTCTGAATACTGCTGGTTGGCTTATCCGGCACGGTCATAACGAGAAGACCTTCTTCCAGAAGAGGCCTTAAGACCTGGTCCCTGAACTTGGTTCTGTTTGTTCTTCCGGCAATCGCCATGAGGTCAGTTATTGACTGAGATTCTATGCAGTTATGAAGCATTTCGACCTGGTCCCGACTTAGTCCCGACCTGGTCCATGCCTGGCGCCTCACTCCGCCCGCTGACCGTTTCAAAAGCCAGTTGCGGTTTACGCCGGATGGTGACGACAAAGCCGTCTGTCAGCGCAAATTCAGGTTCCGGCAGTCCGGCCTTACGGCAACGCGCAAGCAAGGCATTATTTAGAATATACTCTTTCAGGGCCTGTCGTTCAGTAACAAATTCTTTCTGAACGCTGCTGATAAAAATCCGCTGTTTCATTTCACGTTCTCAATAGCGATGATAATCTCTTTGGCCAATTTCTTCTGCTTGGCGATTGTTCTGGCAAGGTAGTCCCGGCCCAGTTCCCTCTGCAGTTGCTCAATATCGCGGACGGTATCGCCGATTTTTTTTTCATCGCCAGGCCAATTGCCGATCCGTCGCAGGGCATACTCCGACTGCGTTCCGTAATCGAGAATATCTTCCCGCAGCATTCGGAGAAAATCCTTATACGGCATCAACGTTTCCAAATGTACGTTGTTAATCAGATAATTGAGCTGATTGAGTGCCCGCTGTTCAAGGCTCTGTTCGCTGGTCGCGCCGGGCATGTAAGGCTTGTGATTTTTGACAGCTTCGTAGGCCGGCCAGAATTTTTTGCTTAAATCCAGCGCTTTTTCTGCCTGCTCGCACTTGACTTTGTCAAACACATCTTCAAAAGATTTCGATTCCGGTGTTGGTTTGTCTTCGGAATAAGGCAGCGCCGTAACATACAACCTGCCTTTTTTAAAAAAGACCAGAAGCTCGTCTTCGGTGAAGTGTTTGGCAACTTTCACGCGCGGCGGATAGTATTCAAGGTTTTCTATGATTTCGGGATAGTCTTTTTTGATTTCAAGAAAGGCCTTGAGGGCTGTTGTGTAAAAGCTTTCTTCTTCCTGTTCATCAGGGTTTTGCTGTATCCGTTTATACAGCCCGGCGGGTGTTGGTTCCTCGTCCACGTCAAATATCTTGGCATCCTCTCCCAGCGCGCTGTGAATCATGAACATCTTGTTTGCGGCTATCTCGCGTGATTTGACCAGTTCAGCACCTTTTTCCGTCGGGAAAAAGTTGACGATATAGAGGGTTTCGAAAACTTTTTTGCTTATACGGTTGATACGACCGACGCGCTGTATGACCCGGACGGGGTTCCAGGGAATATCGTAGTTGACGACCATTCCCGCGCGGTTCAGATTGAAGCCTTCCGATATTCTATCCGAGGTCAGTAAAATGTCGAAATCGTCTTCTTGCTCATCCAAAGAGGCATCGAAGTTTTTGTTTATCTGCCTGATCTTCGAAGCCGACAAGTCCCCCGCGACAACCAGCATTCTATCGCCGAAATGCTTCGTTAATTCCTTTTTCAAATATAGAATAGTGTCCACGTATTCGGAGAATATAATCAACTTGCGGTGCGGTTCACCCTGCTTTGGTTTCTGCGCCAGTTGCGCCTTGAGATGCTCAATCAGACAGGCGGTTTTGGGATCGTGTTTCACGAGATGAAGCGCGGTCAGTTCATGCAGTATCTCATCAAACAGTTTTAAGTCCGATTGAATATCTTCTTCAAATCTTTCTCTTTCTTTAAACTCTTTCAGCCGGTAGCGCTGATGATTCTTCGGATATTCGCCTCGGTTGATTTTTTCTTCATACTCCGTCAGTTGTCTTTCAATCTCGTCTTCATCGGCTTCATATACATATATCCGCTCAAGCAACGCCCGGTCCAGGATGTACTCGCCTGTTTTTTGGATGAACGCCTGTGCGGTGGATGTGATGCGTTTAAAATTCTTGATGCTTTGCTCAAACGAACCAAAAGAACTTTCAAAGCGCTTTACCAGCATCCGGCGCATGAAATCGAACAAGTTGCGCTGTTGCATGTATTGCCGGTTGCCCTTCTCGTCGAGCTTTTCTATTTTACCCTCTTTATATTCAAAGGGCCGGTAAATGGCGCCTTTGAATCGGCCGCCGTCATCAATATCGCCGAAATATTGTTCAATGGTACGGCTGTAAAATTCCGACTGCTCTTTTGTTAATTTATAGAGCCATTCTACCGGATCGACGCATTTGGATATGTGCGTAACCTCATCTTTGTAGAAGGGGTTGTTTTGAAGATCCAGGCGGTTGCGCCGGATAGTTACCGGCTCGATCACATTACGGATCTGCTTCGCAAGGTAACGTGCGCGCTGGTTGACTTTTTTCAGGTCTATTTCGTTCTCCTCGAAAAGACCTTGATAGGAGATTTGGGCCTTCAGACGCTTTTTTTCATCCGGCGAATTCCAATACTTCTTGATATAACCGAGACGGTCAAAGATGCCCCTGAACCCCCTGAATTGATCTACCAGATTGCTCTCGAGCGTGATGGCTGACTGCTTAGGAATAACAAACAGGCTGAGCAGGGAAAGGATGTCGCCCGGCCGGTTATTGAACGGCGTGGCTGTCAGAAGTATAACTATCTTTTCCCGGCAAATGTTTTTCAGCAGATCGTAATCTTTTGTATCCTGATTCCTGAACCGGTGCGCCTCGTCAATAATAACAACCTCGATATCTTCAACCTTCTTGATGAAGTCTCTCGTGTTTTCTAAATCTCCCAACGAGCGGACTTCCCAATCGGAAAGTCTGAATTGTTCAACATACTTCTTCCAGCCGGAATTCAAATTCCTGTCGCCAACCAGACCGGGCGGGCAAATAACTACCCCGCGCTTGCCCAGTTGTTTGGCAACGGCACAGGCAATGATGGTTTTTCCTAAACCTACAACGTCCGCAATAATGACACCATTGTAATCCTCAATTATCTTCAATGCCTGTTTAACAGCGTCAAGCTGATATCGATACGGCTCGTAGCCGTTTTTCTCCATGATTGAAATAATCGTATCGCCGATTTTTTTCTGATCAAAACCATCCAGATAGGTTTTCAACACCAGGCAGAAGGCTTCAAAGGGCGATACGTCTTTGATGAGTGTGTCGCGTTCAATGACATCGATCAGTTTCTTTTTTGTTTCTTCATACTCGGTAATTTTAACGGCCTGGTTCCAGAGATCATCGAAATAGGTCTCCGCGTCCTCAAAGCCATAATCACTGATTTCAACATTAAACTCATTTTGGGTTGATAATCCGGCTTTGGTTAAATTGCTGCTGCCGGTGATGAAGAGCGCGTTTTTTCCTACCTGATCTTGCTCCAGTTTAAAAATGTATAACTTGGCGTGGTTTGGTTCGTAAGTTTTGCGGATGATCAGCTTATGGGCTTTGATGAGATCAACGAAATATCTGAACTGCCCATAGAATTCTTCCGTGTCAAAATATTCTGTATTCAGGGACTTTTTAATGGATTCAAAGAAATGGTACGTTTTTTCCTCGTCCGATGAAGGGTGATTTTCACCATATTCTATCAAACTAAAGTTATAGAGATCGACGTTTAACCCAACAAGTATTTTAATGGAGACGTCAGGGTTCGCTTCCAGGGCGGAATAGAGTTCCCTGATTCCTGAAAAGTAGAAAAAACCGACGAGAAATTTTAGTTCTTCACTTTTTGATATTAGTTCAATGAGGCGCTTTTTAAGAGAAATCTGTTTGCTGTTGGTGATGAAATTCGCCATGAACAGATAACGCTCCGTAGTTTATTGCGATTCATACTACAACATCTAAAAAACAATGCAACCGTTAAATATTTCACGCCGGCTCAAAAGGCTCAAAAAACTTGACACAAGGGTACGATCTTTAATAAAATTACCTCAAGCTTTTTTACAGAAAGCCATCCCTGTGACCGCTCCAACGGGAAGTCTTCCGCATTCCACAAACTGCTCCGCATCTTCTCACCTTTTCTGAACGTTATCTGGCTTGATTCAATTGGGATTTCTGCCTCGTCAGCGGACAGGAATCCGCATTGAATTCAAATTCAAAAGAAAGGAGGGAAGTGAAATGGCCGCAAAAGTATTAATCAGAAGAAAAGTCGACAGCGGTAAGGAAAAGGAGTTGTTGCCTCTCATCATCCAGCTGAGGAAGCTGGCGATGTCGGAACCGGGCTACGTGTCCGGCGAGACATTGAAAGCCCTGAAAGCGCCTCACGACTACCTGGTCATAAGCACGTGGAGTTCACCCGAAGCATGGAAGGCCTGGGAAGCAAACCCGGAGCGGGCTGAGGTGCAGAAGAAGATCGACAATCTGCTCGGGGAGTCGACTGAATACGAGATCTACCATTATCCCGACTGATGGTGCGTCGATTAACCCGAAAACAGTACCACACGGGGGACAACCCGCCCGGGCACGGCGGGTTTCCCGTCAACCGGGGGTTCGGCAGGACGCCTGTCGGAGGCATTTTTCAGCCTGCTCACCCTTTATCGGACATCTTCCCCCATGTGTCCCGGAGCGCTACGACGCGGTTGAATACGGGTCTGTCAGGCGCGGAGTCCCTGGAATCGACGCAGAAATAGCCGAGCCGCTCGAACTGGCAGCGGCTCCCCGGCGTGGCGTCTCGCAGGGCCGGTTCCACGAAACAGTTTTTCAGGGTTTCCAGCGATTCAGGGTTCAGGGAACGGGTGAAGTCATCATCTCCGGCGGCCGGATTGGGAACCTGGAAGAGGCGGTCGTAGAGGCGCACCTCGGCGGGAATGGCGTGCCGTGCTGAGAGCCAGTGGATGACCCCCTTGATCTTCCTGCCGTCGGCCGGTGGGGCATTCTTTGTTTCCGGATCGTAAGAGCAGTGAAGTTCCACCACCTCGCCGGTCTTTTCATCCTTCACCATGCTCTCATACGTGATAACATAAGCGTTCCGCAGTCGGACCTCCCGCCCCGGCGCGAGCCGCTTGTATTTGCCGGGGGGGTCCTCCTGAAAGTCGTCCCGCTCGATATAGATCTCCCGTGAGAAAGGGAGCATCCGTGTTCCCATTTCCGGATTTTGGGGGTGGTTGGCGCACTCGAATTCCTCGGTCACATCTTCCGGATAGTTGTCAATGACAACCTTGAGCGGACGCAGGACCGCCATCGCCCGCGGGGCTTTTTCGTTCAGTTCCTCCCGGACGCAGTGTTCGAGGAGGGCCACATCGATCAGGTTGTCGTTCTTCGCAACGCCGATCTGGGCGCAGAATTCCCTGATCGCCCCCGCCGGGTAGCCGCGCCGTTTCATCCCCGCGACGGTGGGCATGCGGGGATCATCCCATCCCTCCACGTATCCCTCCCTGACCAGTTCGATCAGGACCCGCTTGCTCAGGACGGTATAGCTGAGGTTGAGACGGGCGAACTCGATCTGGCGGGGGCGGTCCCCTTCCAGGAGTTGATCGAGAATCCAGTCATACAGGGGGCGGTTGTTCTCGAACTCGAGGGTGCAGATCGAGTGGGTGATCCCCTCGATGGCGTCGGAGAGGCAGTGGGCGAAGTCGTACATGGGGTAGATCACCCACGTATTCCCGGTTCGATAGTGAGGCTCGCGCTTGATCCGATAGATCACGGGATCGCGCATCACGATGTTGGGGGAAGCCATGTCGATCTTCGCGCGCAGGACGTGGGAGCCGTCTTCGAATTCACCATCCCGCATCCGCCTGAAGAGATCAAGGTTTTCCTCGACGGAGCGATTCCGGCAGGGGCTGTCCTTTCCCGGCTCGGTGAAGGTCCCGCGGTATTCGCGTATCTCGTCGGCACTGAGATCGCAGACGTACGCCTTCCCGGCCTCGATGAGCCGGACAGCGAACTGGTACAGCCGCTCGAAATAGTCTGAGGCGAAGAACTGACGGTCCTCCCAGTCGAACCCCAGCCAGCGGATATTGTCGATGATCGATTCCACGTATTCGAGAGATTCGCCGCTCGGGTCGGTGTCGTCGAACCGGAGGTTGCAGGTCCCGCCGTACTGGGCGGCGATGCCGAAATTGAGGCAGATCGACTTGGCGTGTCCGATATGGATATAGCCATTCGGCTCCGGGGGAAAACGCGTCGCCACCCGCCCGTCGTTTTTACCGGCTGCGAGATCTGCGTCTATGATTTCACGGATGAAATCGGTGGGAGAAACGGTATCGCTGTTCGTCATGGTGTTATTCCTTCCGGTGGTATCAAAACGAGCGGTCTCTCGCATACTTTCCCCGTAAAAGCAAGCCTCGAGAGACAATCCCGGCCTGTCAATGTGTGAGCGGATTGCCGCCGTTGCACAACGCTTCGCACAGGAGGGAGCCGTTCCCGCACGCCTCCGTTTCGAACTGGAGGACCGGGTGGTCTATCCCGAAGTCATCCATCAGCATCCGGCGTATCGTCCCCGACAGATCCTCAGTGCGGCTGAGCGGCTGATCCGGCACAACGACATGGCAGGAGAAGGCAATGCTCGTGGAGCTGATCCTCCACAGATGGAGGTAGTGGACGCCGATCACACCGGGGATCTTTTCCAGGCGGTCTCTGACCTCCTGAATATCGAGATCGGCCGGGGTCGCGTTCATCAGGACCGCCGTCGCTGCCCTGATGATGGACCAGCAGTTCTTCAGGATAAATACGACGATCAGGATCGACAGGAGCGGGTCCAGCCAGAACCACGGCCGGTACAGATAGACCACCCCGCTGAGCAGAACGGCCACGGAGAAAAGGAAATCCCCCAGCATGTGGAGGAAGGCGCTCCGCACGTTCAGGCTGTGATGTGAATCGCGGCGCAGAAGCCACGCGGACAGGCCGTTTCCCACTATCCCGATCCCCGCGGCCAGGACGACAATCAGCCCGGAGATCGCCTCCGGGTGAAAGAGGCGCCGGACGGCACCATACAGGATGAAGGCCGATGCAGCCGTCAGGATTGTCACATTGAGCAGCGCCGCCATGATCTCCGCCCGCTGGTACCCGAAGGTGCTGGTGACGGAGGCGCTTCTTTTCCCGATCCGGAAGGCGATATAGGAGATGAGGATGGCAGTGAAGTCGCTGAAGTTATGGATGGCGTCGGAGATCAGCGCCATGCTGTTCGCAACGAGACCGCCGATGATCTGCACCGCCGGAATAACGAAATTCAGGACCAAGGTAATGAGGAGCCGCCGTCCCGTGGAATCGCTTCCGCTTATGTGTGTATGACCGTGCATCAGGAATCCCCTCGCTTCCGGAGCCCCCGCAGAGACGCCGCTCCGAAGGTGGCACACAGGAGGTATAGAGAAACGGCCAGAAACATGCCGTCCCGGACTACCGTCCGGATGCTCGCCGCTTCTGCCGCCGGGGAGGTGGAAAAGCAGCCGCAGCCGATATCCAGCCCCCGCGCCAGATTATACGACAGGGCGCCCATGAATACCATAAAGAGGAGGGTGCTGAGCACGGCCGCCCCCGGCATCCAGATCCCGATGATGAGCAGGACGCCCAGGAAAAGCTCAACCCAGGGGAGAATGAGAGCCGTCAGGTTCACCAGCCCATCCGGGAGAATCTGGTAGAGATAGACGGCCCGCGCGAAGGCGGCCGGGTCGAGAATCTTATGGATGCTGGCACAGATGAACACCGCGCCGAGTATCCACCGCGCGGCGCGGTACGCGATGCCGGCAATATCAAGTTTTTTCTCGTACGCACTTGCATTTTTCATGTTTTTTGTCCTCAGGGTGAACCGGCGGCGCCTTCTTCAACGGGCAGGCCGGCATCCCGCCAGACCGTCCAGCCGTTTACCAGTTCCCTGGCCTTTTCAAACCCCTTCTCCCGCAGGAAAACCGCCAGGGCATAGCTCAGATAGCATGTCTCTCCATCGCAGTAGGTAATGATGACCCTGTCCGAGGGGATAGCTCCGGCAATTTCCGGAAAGACCGTGTGCACGTCGTCATCCCAGGGCAGATTGAGCGCCCCTTTGATATGTCCGTCCGCGTAATCCTCCTCATACCGCGCATCGATGAAGAGAGCCGCCTGCTCAGAAAACAGCCGCGCGGCCTCTGCAAGCGGTATTGCCAGACTGTCTCCGGCGGTGCCTGTTTTCACTGACCACTCGCCGACCAGGGGGAGTGAGTCGGTACGAAGCCAGTTGGCACCAAGCCCGACAACCCCCGCCATGAAAATGATCAGGGGTACCTGCCGGAGGGCCTGTCTCCATGGTGATCGCTCCCGGTTACGCATCATCGGCTCCATTCTGCTGCATATCAAATCGTATCTTCGTCAGTCAATTGCCTTTCAGGGGGGTGCAGGGTGCGGAGAACTCCACGGGCAGGGGAATATACGTTTGTCCAAATCGAAACGGCATGTTTCCCTGCCTTCTACGACACGAGTGTATTGACCAGACCAGCAAGGGGACTCACGATAAAGTAGATCCCCAGGAGCGCAATAACGACGCCGGCGCCGCGCCGGAACCACAGACCAGCCCCCTGCCAGGCGTCGCTTTCCGTAAGCCTCCGCACCATCGCCGTGGAGCTCCCTGCTGCGACAATAGGCAGACAGTGGCCCAGGGCGAAAAGGATCATCATAATGGATCCGGCAGCTATTTTCTGCTGCACCGTGACGATTGCCAGGATGGGAGCGATAAAGCCGAAGGTGCAGGACCCGGACAACACCCCGTAGGCAAGTCCGAGACCGAACGCGCCGTGTATGCCGCGGAGATTGAGCCGGTAGAGCAGCGATCCCGACACGGAACAGGCCTGTACCCCCAGCATGCCCAGGGCCACCCAGATCAATACCCCGCCCACCGCCACCTGCAGCCAGATGCCGACGTCTCCCAGCATGCGGCCCAATATGGCGCATACAATCCCGATGGCGGCAATGGTAATGAAAAGGCCGATGGTAAAGGCACCCGCATACCATACCGCCTTGCGCGGATTGACGGCGTTCTCCTGGCCCCCTACATAGGCCACAATCAAGGGGATGGAGGCCAGGTGGCAGGGTGAAAAGAGGACGCTCACCATCCCCCAGAGGAAGGCCCCCACCGCCGCGATGGCGAATCCCCCCGTCATCCACTGGTTTATGGTTATCAACACTTGATCGAACATATCGAAGTCAGCTCCTTTTCCGCAGTGCTCAGTAGCGGGAGATATCCCGCCGTCTCATGAAACCCCCAGCCTGGACAGCATGTCGACAATGGCCTGTTTATTCATAAATCCGGTATGGCGATGCGCTTCCCTGCCTTCGGCGTCAAAGAAAATCTGCGTCGGGATCGTCCGCACCCCGTACTTTTTGGCTTGATCGGGGTGCTTCCACACATCTATGAAGACGATATCCGCTTTTCCGGCATACTCTTTTTCGAGTTCCCGCATAATGGGCGCCATCATCTTGCAGGGAACGCAGTCGGTGGCGCCCAGATCGATCAGGGCGACCCTGCCGGGAGATGGGGAGAAATCGACAGATCCGGCCACTGGTTCGCCGGTATCCGATGTTTGAGACGCGAATCGGTATGCGTGTAAGCCGTAGAGAACCGTCACGGCTATGAACGCCGCCGCCACGATCCACCATGTTGTGCGATTTTTCATCTGCCCACCCCCATGCGGGCGAGTTGCGCCATTACCTCGGCCTCGGGGAAAAAGCCGGTGTGCCGGAATGTTTCTTTGCCCTTTGCATCGAAAAACACCTGAACCGGGATGGAACGAATGCCGTACCGCGCCCCCAGGATTCGTTCCTCCCCCACATGGACAAAGACCACGTTCAATGTATCCGGATAGGTCTTCCGCAAACTCTCCAGAATCGGCTGCATCATATCACAGGGGACACACCCCGCGGCGCCGAACTCCGCCATGGTCGGCCTGCCCGAGCGCCGGGCCCGATCGACAGGATTGTCCAGGGCGAGCCTGCTTTGGGCTCTCGCCCATTTTTCATCCACGCGGAGCCCCGACGAATCGCCCAGATTTTTGATATAGTCGGCTATTGCCATCTGTTTTCTTTCGTTCAGCAGGTATTCTCGGATTCCCTCCTTGATCTGTTCAAAGGGGGCCTGGTTCACCAGCACCGGATTTGCCGTATAAAATTCGCTCAACTCCTCTTCAGATACGGACACATGGCCCGACCTGCGTTCGAGCAAATTCATAACAGCCTGATCTTTGTCTCCGTCACTGCGTGCAATTCCCTCCCTTTGTGCCTCCGCGAGAAGCAATCGCTGGGTGGCCTCCTGCTCCAGGAGAAAGAGGAGATTTTTTTCGAGTTGACCCCGCATTTTTGGGTCCTGGCCTTTCAGGACCTTTTTGAGGTCCGCCTCGGTGATGGCAACACCCCCGGCAATCAGCACCCTGCCTTTTTTTAACGGTTCCAGTCTGGCGGAGCCGAGAATACCCGAGAGAAGCCCCGGATACGTTTCGTTTATCGTCAGGGCGTGCCCATAAGCGGCGAATCCCGTCAAAAACAGGATCAGGGCGAAGGTGATCGCGAGAAAGCCGGAAAGACCGGCGTCGCGCCTTGTTATAATCATTGTTGTCTGAAACATCATAATCATCCTTTCACATGTATGTCGTATATCGAACAGCCAGCGGTGTCCCCCGCATATACGGGACAGTCCTGTGCCGCACATCCTTTCATGTGTTCGTATCGTCAGATCGATGGACGGGCATTGGCATTGCAAGCCGATCTCCCGTGATCCGCGTTACCTGCCCCTCGCCGAGGGGCTGCTACACCGTTCAGGTCCCTCCGAAAATCGGAACGGCACCCCGCAGTGATGCCTCACCGAGGAACCCGACTCGTACCGTGTCGCCCTCCACGATCACCGGCACCTGACGCTTGCCACCGGAGAGGGCGAGCATTTCTTCCAGTTTATCCGGGTCCTTGTCTACATTGATGAAGACGGCCCGGTCTTTGTAGGCCTCCCTCGCCCGGTTGCAGAACGGACAGGTATCCGTTCCGTAAATGGTGATTTTTTTGTCCATTGCATCCTCCTTTCCAGGCGGGCGCTCTGTTACTATATCAGACAATCAACAACGTACTCCGTGATAACCGCCACCACGAGCACGTTCAGCACAAAAATGAAACCGCCACAAAGATGAGGACGAGTTCACCGGCTATGACAAGAAAAAATGTGGCAGTAATCGCAATATTGTTTAAACCGAACATCTGCGATACCCCCTTTACGGTTTGCATGACAGGTGGCACACCCCGGCGGGAGTCTCCACGGCATAGGGAAAATACCTCTTCTTGAGCCGGAGGGCCACGTTGACCAGACCAATCAAGACCGGGACCTCTACCAGGGGGCCGATTACCGCTGCAAAGGCCACACCTGAATCGATCCCGAATACGGCCACGGCCACGGCGATGGCCAGTTCAAAGTTGTTGGACGCCGCCGTAAAACTCAATGTCGTTGATTGTTCGTATGTGGCGCCGGCCTTCATGGAAAGGAAAAAAGAGACAAAGAACACGACCACAAAATAGACGCAGAGCGGTATCGCCACCCGAACCACATCCAGCGGCAACTGGACGATATACTCGCCTTTCAGCGAAAACATCACCAGGATCGTAAACAACAGCGCGATCAATGTGATCGGGCTGATCCGGGGAATGAACTCCTTTTCATACCATTCCCTGCCCTTTGTCTTGAGGCCGACCACCCGTGAGATGATACCGGCGATAAAGGGGATGCCCAGGTAGATAAAGACGCTCTCGGCGATCTGGCCGATGGAAACAGCCACCACGGCCCCTTTCAGACCCAGCCACTGGGGGACCACCGTAATGAAAATATAGGCGTAAAAGGAAAAAAAGAGGACCTGGAAGATGGAGTTGAACGCCACCAGCCCCGCGCAGTATTCCGTGTCGCCGGCGGCCAGGTCGTTCCAGACGATCACCATGGCAATGCAGCGGGCCAGCCCGATCAGAATCAGACCCACCATGTATTCCTGGTGGCCCGATAGAAAGGCGATCGCCAGAAGAAACATGAGGATCGGACCGATGATCCAGTTCTGGACCAGAGAAAGCGCAAGCACCCTGGCATTCTTGAACACCTCCCCCAACTGTTCATATTTGACCTTGGCCAGGGGGGGATACATCATCAGTATCAGGCCGATGGCAATGGGGATATTGGTGGTGCCGACCTGGAACCGGTTGATCACGTCCCGGATGTCCGGGTAGAGATAGCCGGCCCCGACGCCGACGAACATGGCCAGAAAGATCCACAGAGTCAGGAACCGGTCAAGAAAGCTCAATTTTTTTGTTGCCGTCTCATCCATATCTCTCTCCTCATAGGCCGATGCACCATGCGCTATGGGCTTACCAGCCCTCCCGGCAATCTTTCGATGAATCCCCGGATTTCGTCCCGCACACGTCGATAATGGCCCAGAACCTCTTCCTTGGTGGACACCTCCTTCGCCAGAGCCGGCGGGTCATCGAAACCCATATGCACTCTCTGTGTTCCGCCCGGGAAGAGCGGACAGGTTTCATTGGCGTGGCCGCACAGGGTGATCACCCAGTCAAAAGTGTGCTCCGGCAGATCGTCAATCGTCTTGGAGTGCTGGCCGCTGATATCAACCCCCGCTTCGGCCATCACCTTTACCGCCAGAGGATCGAGGCCCCGCTTTTCGATCCCCGCCGAGTATGCCTCGATCTCATTCGGCTTCAGATGCCGGGCCCACCCCTCCGCCATCTGGCTGCGGCAGGAATTACCAGTGCACAAAAAGAGGATACGCGCTTTTTTATTCACTCTCGCCATATGCTTATCCCTCGGTTGCCGGGATGGCCCGCGTTTGAGCCGCAACCATCTCAAACCGCCAGGTCATGATTAACCCCCGCCCTCGTGCCGGGAGCCGTTAGATGGGAAGACCCAGATACGCGAACAGGCCGGTCATTTTCAGACCCATGTAAAACATAACGATAATGAAGATATATTTGAGCTGCTTTGCCGGCAGGAGGTGGGCTGTCTTCGCTCCCACCACGGCCATGGGGATACTGCACCCGGCCAGCAGGATCCACTGGAACCAGTTCAGGTACCCCGTGGAGTACAGCGGAAGTCCTGCGACACCCAGGCCGTTGATCAGGTACGAAAGCGATCCCCCGGCGGCCGTAAAGATCATCAGGGCCGTTGATGTCCCCACCGCCTGGTGCATCTTGAACCGCAGAAAATAGACCATGATCGGGATCATCAGGACGCCGCCGCCGATACCGATGATGCCGGAGACAATCCCCAGGGGAATGCCCCAGAGGATAAACGAGGTAAGGTTGTCCGACGGTTCCTCCGTAATCTGAGGGGGCTTCGCGGTGAGCATCCGGAGGGCGCCGATAATGACGGCGATACCGAAGGCCATGGTCAGCACCCTGCCGGGCAGATGGGAGGCGATAAAGGCGCCGGAAAAGGCGCCCAGGGCTCCGGCGATGCCGAAGGTGATACCCGCCTTCCACAGCACGGCTCCTTTCCTGTGATGGGTCATGGCGCCGCTGAAGGCCGTGGGAAGCACCACCAGCAGGTTGGTGCCGAAGGCGATCCGTATGGCAATGGTCGGGTCTACTCCAACCGATGTCAGCGCCCAGTATTGTACGGGGACCATGATGAAACAGCCGCCCACGCCCAGAAGCCCCGAGGCAAAACCAACGGCAATCCCCGTAATCAGTAACGCCGTAATTTGTGCCGCCTGCATTTCCATTGTCCGTTCCCTCCTTCCGACACTCTGTTCTCTGGTTCATAAGCCGCACCGCCGCACTCGGCGGGGCATCACCCATAATGCAGAGGGCGCCCCGCACGATCCCGCCCGTGCGCATCTGTCAGGATTTCAGCCACCCCTTGACCTCGTCCTTGCCCGGGATCTTGCCGACGCACTTGACCGTGCCGTCGATCACCACGGCGGGCGTCCCGAAGACCCCGTACCCGGCGATCTTCATCGGGTCGGTTACCTTCTCGATCTGTGCATCCACGCCGGTCTCCGCCACTGCTTCCCTCACGATGTCTTCCGTGTTCTTGCACCGTTGACAGCCCGGTCCCAGTACCTTGATTTCCATACTATATCTCCTTTACGTGTCGTGAATTTGAATAAACTTGTGCGCTGCCTCCCGGATCAGGGAGGCGGGGATCGCCTCGTAGGTCCGGCCGTCCCGTTCGAGGGTCCGGCAGAGGACGGGCACACCGAGCAAATCACCGCAGGAGGCGCAGCAGCTTTCGGCCGCGCGCGCGTCGGGGAGCAGTCCCTCGATGGGCGTGCCGTTCAGCAGGATCATGTTCGAGTCGCCGATCTCGCTGCCGGTGAGGAGCGTCTCCCTGAGCCGCACCTCCCAGCCCGCCGGTCCCAGGTCCCCGGCCAGCGCTTCGCACGCTTCTCGAACCGTCTCGCCTGTATCGGCGCACCGGTCGCAGGTCTTCCCGTCCTTGTCCAGATGACGCCATTCTATCTCCAGACGTTTTTTCATGATCTCTTCTCCTATCCCGCGAAGCTTCCGTACAGAAGCCCCGCGATTGTTGACATGACGATAATAATCCCGCAGAAGGTGACCGTCTTCTTCACCCCTATGACGCTCCCGATCACCAGCATGTTGGGCAGCGACAGGGCCGGTCCGGCCAGGAGCAGGGCCAGCGCGGGCCCCTTTCCCATGCCGGCACCCAGAAGCCCCTGAAGGATGGGGATCTCCGTCAGGGTCGCGAAATACATGAGCGCCCCCGCCACCGAGGCGAAGAGGTTTGCCCACAGCGAGTTTCCGCCGAGGAGCGCCTGCACGTACTGCTCCGGGATCAGGGCCGGATGCCCCGGCCTCCCCAGGAGGAATCCGGCAACCAGAACGCCTCCGATCAGGAGGGGAAATATCTGCTTCATGAACCCCCAGGTCGAATCCACCCAGGCACGGCGCTCGTCCTTCCGAAACCAGGACTTGACCATGAAGGCCAGGACGGCCAGAAGGGCCGCAGTGACATACCACTTGTACGCGAAGATCGCCGCCCACAGTCCCGCCCCGCCCGCCGCGGGGCGCGCGAAGGAGGCGAAAATGAGTATCAGCACCATCGTCAAAAGATAGAGCCCGTCCTGCAGGAGCGTCCGCCCCCCGTCATCGTTCTCCGGGACATAGATCTGGCCTGTGGTCCGGGCCGCGTCGTCCTTCCGGAAGATCAGCGCCATGAGAAGGCCGGTAATAATGGCAAAGACGATCGCGCCGATCGCGCGGGCCAGCCCCATCTCCCACCCCAGGACCTTCGCCGTGAGGGTGATGGCCAGGACGTTGATCGCCGGCCCCGAATAGAGAAAAGCCGTGGCCGGACCGATCCCCGCCCCCCGCGTGTAAATTCCCGCAAAGAGCGGCAGAACCGTGCACGAACAGACAGCCAGGATCGTACCGGAAACCGAGGCCACCGAATAGGAGAGAATCTTATTCGCCTGGGCGCCGAAATATTTCAGGACCGACGCCTGCGAGACAAAGACCGCAATCGCCCCCGCGATGAAAAAGGCGGGGATGAGACAGGTCAGGACGTGCTCACGGGCGTACTCACGGAGCATCATGAATGCTTCCAGTCCCGACTGCCGGATCAGCGCGTGGTCCCACGGGATGTAATAGGCCGCCAGAAAGACGGCGGCGATTATCAATACCTTGGTTCGTTCCTTCATCACAACGGATTCCTCAGGTTATTCTCAAATTTCGTATTTCGCGATATGACGATTCAGTGACGACAAAAAACATCCTATCGACAGCAGATCTCCTCCCTGCGGATATGGGGAAGTTTGATCGCCAGTTCGGCAATCGAGGGATCGTCATCAAGCCAGTGTTTCAGATTGCCGATCAGGGAAGCCGCGTAGGGGCTCGCCCCGCCGTCCGCAAGAGCGTAATTGACCCACAGTCCCTCCTTGCGTGAGGCAATCAGACCGGCATCCTCCAGAATCTTCAGATGCTTGCTGGCGGTGGACTGGGCCACGCCGAGGGCCGCCGTGATCTCGCAGACGCACATGACCCGTTTTTGCAGCATCTTGACGATCCTGACCCGACTCGGATCGGACAGCGCCTTCATGACCTTCACGAATGTCTTCATGCCCGCCACCTCCGTTATATCGTTATTTTGGAATATAGTTATTCAGGATGGGATTGTCAACCGAAAAATGAGAGCCATTTCATATCAGCCGCGCCGCCTCCCGACGCCATCACAATCACGCCGAATGATAGGATTCGCTCATTGAACATGTTTCGATACTTGTGGTAATGAATTCCTGCGGATGTAACGGGCGCACTATTGATTTTCTGACAGTCGCGGTCTACAGGGGAAACCGGTACTTCATTCCATGCATATCATTGACACATTGCTGGCTGGTCTGGCGTTCGTCGTCGCTGTGGTCAGCTCACTCCACGCCCTTTTTTCAAAACGTGATCCGAAATCAGCGATCGGGTGGATCGCCGTGTGCGTTCTCATCCCCTTTGGCGGCCCCTTCCTGTACTATCTCTTCGGCATCAACCGGGTGCGGACGCGGGCCGAGAAACTTCAGCGCCGGGCGGACTCGAAACAGGAAAGCACGGCAATCCGGGCGGACTCGCAAACCGTCGGCCCGGAGAGCGGCGCGGGCACAACGGACACACCGGACCATCCCGGGATCGCCCGCGTTTCAGACATTCTCACGAACAGGCCGCTGGTGGGCGGCAACCGCATCGAGGCGCTGCACAGCGGAGAAGAGGCGTATCCGGCAATGCTTGACGCCATTGACAAGGCGCGGCGGACCCTCTTTCTCACCACCTATATCTTTGAACGCAACCGGACCGGGAAGGCCTTTGTCGACGCGCTGGTCCGTGCGGCCCAACGCGGCGTTGATGTGAGGGTGATCATCGACGGGCTCAGCGATGTCTTTCACCTCCGGTGGGCCAGCAGACGCCTGAAGAAACACGGCGTGCCCGTCGCCCGATTTCTCCCGCCTCAACTGATCCCCCCCACGGCGCCCATCAACCTGCGCAATCACCGGAAGATCCTTGTGGCCGACGGGGAGATCGGATTCACGGGCGGCATCAACATCGGCGACAGCTACCTGGCCGAGCGGCATGACAATCCCAGCCGTGTCGTTGACATGCACTTCCTGCTGAAGGGGCCGGTGGTAAGGCAGATCGAAGAGGTCTTTATCGACGACTGGAGATTTATCACGGGGAAGTACGAAAGCGTCGAGGCGACCGGACCAGCGCCGGAGGGATCGGCCCGGTGCCGCGTCATTACCGGCGGCCCGAACGAGGACATGGACAAACTCGCCATGATACTCACGGCGGCTGTCGCGGCGGCCAGAACCTCCGTCGTTATCATGACACCGTACTTCATCCCGCCGCGGGGATTGCTCGTAGCCCTGCAGGCGGCGGCGCTGCGCGGCCTTCGTGTATCGATTATTCTTCCGGGGAAAAGCGACTCCCGCATCGTGCACTGGGCAACGCGCAACCTGCTGTGGGAGCTCCTGGAGCGCGGCGTGCAGGTGCACTATCAGCCCCCTCCCTTTGTGCATACCAAACTGGTTATTATCGATGATTATTACGTGCATATCGGGTCCGCCAATATCGATCCCCGCAGTCTGCGGCTCAACTTTGAACTGAACGTTGAGATTTTCGACACGTCTCTCGCGGCAATCCTGACGAGGGATGTGGAAGCTGTGATACAAAAATCCCGGACTGTCACGCTCGATGAAGTGGATGGGCGGTCCTTCCCGGTCAGACTCCGCGATTCGCTGGCATGGCTTCTGTCCCCCTATCTGTAAAGGGGGCATCAAACTTCTTGCCGAAGGGGACGCTCTCGTGTAAGAGAATACCGGCGTATCAACACGGACAGATCAAAAGCATCGTCGATCAACATGACCTGTGAGGAGACCCCTATGGCTGAGAAAAACCTCGTGTACCGCGGAAAATCGAAAGATGTCTTCAACATACCGGACGGACCGCACAAGGGAAAATACCGGTTCGTATTTACGGACCGGGCGACCGGTTACATGGAGGGGGGCAGACCCGTCTTCGACCCGGGATATGATATCGTCGTCGGCGAAATCCCCGGAAAAGGCGCCATTGCGTGCCGGTTTGCCGCGCACTTCTTCAAATTGCTGAAAGACAAGGGCGTCCCCACCCATTACATCGATACGATCAGCGACAATGAGATGATCATCGAACCGGCCGTCCCCCTGGGCATGGAGGTGGCGTCTCCGGAGTTCCCCGGATCAGCTCCGCTGACGAATCTGGAATTCACCTGGCGAAACAACGCGACCGGTAGCTTCTGGCGGCGGTATCCCTTCGTGACCCCCTGCAAGAATGTTCACAGAGTGGTCGAGGCGTGGACCAAGGGGGACAGCGATATCCTGATCACGCTGGAGGCCCTGGAGGAAACGGGAGCGCTGACCAGAAGCGAGATCAAGCAGTCCGTGGAACTGGTCAAAGACATCGCAGAAATCGTTTCTCAGGAATTCGCGTCAAAGGGCCTCCATGTCATCGACGGGAAGTTCGAACTGGGCAGGCTGCGGGACGGGGACGGAAAGATCGTGCTCATCGATGAAATATCCCCCGACGTGCTCCGCGTATGCCGGGGATTCAAGCCGGACAAGGCCGGCAACTGCACGCTCTTCAAAGAATGCGCCGTTACCAATTATTCCGACGGCAAACGAACCATCAAAAACAAAAACCAGGTTTCCGCGGCCGACTTCATCGACATCTTTCTCTAATAGAAAGCCCTCTTTCCCGAAACAGGAAAGAGGGCTTTTCGTTTTCCACACACAGCCGCCACAAAAAAGACGCCGAGACACGGCCAATACAATCAGTTCGCACCAATAAGCGCGCCGTCTCCGGCATTATCCGCGCTGCACAAATTCCACGATATTCCCGTCAGGGTCCTTCACCATGGCGATGCGTACCCCCGGGCGAATCTCCTTCTCCGGAATCGTAAACTCTATCCCTTCCTTCAAGAGCTTCGCGCACACCTCTGAGAGATTTTGCACGACGAAGGTGAGATAGCGAAAGCCCAACTGGCTTTCCAGGCCGATGGCTCCCTGTGGCGGGACGGCACGGGGGTCGATCAGCTTCAAAACGCTGCTCCCGAACTGGAGCCGGTACATGGTCCCGAAAAGCGCGGGCTGCTCTCCCACAAACTCCAGTCCCAGAAGGTTCTGATAAAAGTTGAGGCTGGCCTTGATATCGCTGACCAGTATGCCGAGGTCTATGGAATCTTTAGCAGGTTTTAACACTCTGTTCTCCTTTCCTGTATATAATGAATACGCACAGGCCGAAAGATACTGGTGAAACCGGCTCAAGTCAAGGGAAACCGCCCAGAGCCATAGTATCCTCCTAGCAGGCCGTTGAAAAACTG
>DIXO01000019.1 GCA_002428735.1 Syntrophaceae bacterium UBA6078
AAAGTTTTTCAACAACCTGCTAGTTTCCTTGGGGAGGAAAAAGAGATGATTGCAGAGATTTTCGAGACCATACGGGATCTGAAAGAGAGGATAGAAAACCTCAGGAGCTGTCTTTGACGTCGATGCCAATGAAGAAAAGATGGTACGTCTTGAAAAACAGACCCTCCGGGACGGTTTCTGGGACGATCCCGCAACTGCCAGAGAGATCGTCAGGGAAAGGAGCAGGGCGGAAGAAACAGTACGCGGATGGCATAACCTGAATAGATCCCTTCAGGATCTGGAGATGCTCTTTGAAATGGCCCGTGATGAAGGCGATGATGAAATCCTCACAGAAATAGAAGCAGATATCGCTCTTCTCGAAACATCCGTGAGAAACGAAGAATTCAGGATGATGCTCGGGAGCGAGGGAGATCCCGGCAACGCCATCATGACCATCCATGCCGGCGCCGGTGGTACGGAAGCTCAGGACTGGGCTGAGATGCTCCTTCGCATGTATCTCAGATGGGCTGAACGGAAGGGGTTTGAAACGAAGATCATCGACTTCCAGCCCGGTGACGAAGCGGGCGTGAAAAGCGTAACCATAACAGTGGAGGGCCACTACGCATACGGTTACGCCAAGGCCGAGATCGGGATACACCGGCTGGTGCGAATCTCCCCTTTTGATACGGGCAAGAGGAGACACACGTCATTCGCCTCGGTCTTTGTGTATCCGGAAGTCTCCGACGATATCGATATTGAAATCAATGAGAACGACCTGCGGATAGACACCTACCGGTCCAGCGGAGCGGGAGGGCAGCATGTGAACAAGACGGATTCCGCCGTCAGGATTACCCACCTGCCGACAGGAATCGTCGTGCAGTGCCAGAACGAACGGTCTCAGCACAAGAACAAGGCCATGGCGATGAAAGTGTTGAAATCGCGTCTCTACGAAGAAGAACTGCGCAAGAAGTCCGAGGAGATGGACGAAGTCAACAAGACCAAGAAACAGATCGCCTGGGGAAGCCAGATTCGCTCCTATGTTTTGCACCCTTACAAGATGGTGAAGGACCACAGAACGAACAGAGAGGTTGGCAATGTGGACCGGGTGCTGGATGGAGACATAGATGACTTTATAGAAGCGTATCTGATAAGCTGATTGCTGCTGGGAAATGTCGGGTCTCTTCCTGTCACTATTCCTTGCATTTCTCGATAAAATAATCTAGACAGGGGCACACGTTAATCAAAAAGGGGCTGTTCAATGCCGTTCCTCTGGAGGCTCACACTATGTTTCTATTAAAAAGGCTTATGGGCGTGGCCTTTCTTGCCGCGTTCTTCTCCGCGTGCGTGCCACCGAATGGACCCGGCCTTTTGCAGTCCCCGCCGAACCAGGTGGAAAAAGCGCTGCCCGCGGCCCAGGCGGAAGCGAATCTTCAGCCGTCTCAAGAAGCTCGTAACCCCCAACCTATCAGTGAAAAACTCTCGAACAGCTCTTCCGCTCCCGAAACGGAAGCTTCCACCCCCGAAGAATCGAGTGAAAAAAATCAGGAGCAGAACAACCAGCAGGCAGTCATGGACGAGGCACTTGATTTTCTTGAGCAGGCCCAGCGTCT
Organism: Syntrophaceae bacterium UBA6078; assembly: GCA_002428735.1. Classification (GTDB taxonomy): domain Bacteria; phylum Desulfobacterota; class Syntrophia; order Syntrophales; family UBA2210; genus UBA6078. The sequence goes on from DIXO01000019.1 coordinate 1,590, forward strand.
CTGGGAACAGGGGGAACCTGACAATGCCCTGAAGCTCCTCGACGATGCCTATTCCCTCGTGCTGGATGTCAACGGAGATCCCGAGATCGCCTGGCAGAAGGATGATCTCCGAGTCATGATTGCCAAAAAGATCATCGAAATCTATACATCGAGAAGCCGCGTCGCCGCCGGCTACCAGAGCGAGATCCCTCTTATTATGAATGAAGATGTGGAGAGGGCCATCAAACGCTTCCAGGGACCAGAGCTCACGTTTTTCCTCTCCTCCTATGATCGATCGGGCCGGTACCGTCCCATGATACTTGAACAGCTCAAAGAGGCGGGATTGCCGGAAGAGCTTTCCTGGCTTCCCTTGGTGGAGAGCGGATTCAAGGTCAAGGCGCTTTCAAAGGCCAGGGCCCTCGGCCTCTGGCAGATTATCCCGTCGACCGGTTACCGGTACGGGCTCAAGCGTGATCTGTGGATCGATGAACGGATGGATCCCGAGAAATCGACCCGGGCGGCGATAGACTATCTGAAGGAACTGCACGGCATATTTGGGGATTGGCTCACGGTACTGGCGGCTTATAATTGCGGCGAGGGGAGGGTCCTCCAGACCATATCGCGTCAGCAGATGAATTACCTGGACAACTTCTGGGATCTGTATCGCCAACTCCCTCTGGAGACATCGAACTACGTTCCACGGTTCCTTGCGACGCTCCATATCATCAATGATCCCGAGAAGTATGGTATTGACCTGAATCGCAACCAGGAGAAGCCCATCCCCTTTGATACGGCGGATATCGATAAGAGTGTCACCCTGAAAGACGTGGCACACCGGCTCGATGTTCCGGAGGAGACACTGGAGACGCTGAACCCGGAGCTGCGGTACAAAACGACCCCCAGTTCCTACCAGTTAAAGATTCAGGCGGGAATCGGGGAGAAGTTGGCTTCGGTAATCGATACGGTTCCTGAAGCCAAGAAGCCGGGCGGTACCGACTTTATACGGTATAAAGTGAAAAAGGGCGACACTCTCTCCGTCCTTGCGCGAAGGTACAAGAGCTCTGTCGGCGCCATGCTGGCCGCAAACCATCTCACCAGCAAGCACAACATCAGGGAAGGGCAGTGGATCAAGATTCCGTCGCGCGGTTATGTTTATTCTGAACAACCATCTGTGTCTATCTCTCAAAAAGGAGATGTCGCTGTATACAGCGTGCGGAAGGGGGATTCTCTCTGGCTTATCGCGCAGCGTTTCGGAACAACGATATCGGAGATAAAAAGACTGAACGGTCTGCAGCGCAATGATCTCAGTATCGGGCAGATCCTCAAGATTCGAGAGAGTGCCGGGGGAGACAAGGCTCTGTCATCAAAATCGAAGACGTACGTGGTACAGAAAGGGGATACGCTGTCCACCATAGCATCGCGAAACAGGATTGATCTCACGAAGCTTCTCCAGTTGAATAACCTTGGAGAGAGATCCGTTATTCACCCCGGACAGGTGCTGATAATCCAGTAGGGTTGAGAAAAGCTTATCATTCGCGCTCCGGTGAGACTCTTTTATTCCAAGTGATATTTCTTCAGAGCGAAGAATATTTCTTTTTCTTTTTTCTCCATCTCTTCCGCTTCCCATGCCTGTTCGTGGTCGTATCCTACGAGATGGAGCACTCCGTGGATCATGAGATAATTGATCTCATCTTCGAGGGGCAGTTCCCCGGCACGCGCGTCCCGAAGGGCCGTTTCGACCGAGATGACGATATCGCCGAGAAGCAGCGGATTGATAGTGCCGAAGTCTCCCTCGTTCATTGAGAACGCGATGACGTTCGTTGGATGATTTCTTCCCAGATAGTGCCGGTTGATCTCCGTAATCTCTGCGTCGTCCACAAAGAGCAGACTGACTTCATGGCCCTCCATTTCCAGAGATTTCAGAATGGCGGCCATCGACTGTCTGGCCAGCGGAACATTTACCGGTGCGATGGTTTGTCTGTTGGTGACCAGAATGTTCATGACGATGATTTCGGAGAGGGTTGCTGGTACTCGATACGCCGGTGAAATATGCCGGTGAGTATCCGGGTGGAGGTCTCGGCAATCTTTTTCAGATCACGAAAGGTCAGATCCGATTCATCGAGTTGCCCTTCCTCCACTACCTGTTGGATTCTGGCATTGACGAGATTCCTGATTCGCGCAGGGGTCGGGTTGGTCAGCGTCCGCGAAGAGGCTTCGATAATATCCCCCAGGAGAACGAGGCCCGCCTCCTTCTTCTGGGGCTTCGGCCCGGGGTATCGAAAGTCCCCCTCAAGGGTCGGTTTTCCGGAAACCTTATTCTCCTTCTTGGCTTTTTCGTAGAAATAGCTGACAAGACCCGTTCCATGGTGTTGTCGGATGATTGCCGTTATCACCTTTCCCAGATTATGCTCCTTGGCAAGATCGCATCCATCCTTGACATGTGAAATGATGACGCGGCTGCTCATCTGCGGAGAGAGGTCATCATGACGGTTCTTCCAGTTCGGCTGATTTTCTATGAAGTAAAGGGGTTTTTTCATCTTTCCGATGTCGTGGTAATAGGCGCTTACCTTGGCAAGAAGGGCGTTTGCGCCGATCTCTTCCGCAGCGGCTTCCACCAGGGACGCCACAATAATGCTGTGATGGTACGTTCCGGGCGCCATCATAAGCAAGTCCTGAAATATAGGCTGGTTCAGGTTGGCCAGTTCCAGGAGTTTTATGTCCGTCGTATAGCCGAAGAGCCATTCAAAGAGAGGAACAAGACCGGAGACTATGAATCCGGATAAGACGCCTCCCAGGATTCCCATCACCAGCCGTATAAGTGTTTCGACTGTGAAGATGTTGCCGGAAAGGAGTGAGAGACAAAGGATGGCCGCTCCATTGACCGCCCCGACCACCAGACCGATCTTGAAGAAGGCGGAGCGCCGCTCGCACCGGATGATACAGTGTGCCGCAACCGCGTTTCCCATAAGGGAAAGCAGGAATATGGAGGTTTTATCTTCAAACAAAAAGGCCACGATCAGGGAGGAAAAGACGGCGAATATGAGGCCTTCGTTCCTGCCGATAAGAATCGCGACAAGCATGGCGCCCATCGTGAATGGTATGGCATAGACGCTGACAGATGCCGGAATGAGTGGATACGCCAGGCCCACAGAATCGCATATGAATATACCTGCCTTTACCAGAATCACCTGAAGGATTATGACGATGCCCATGCACAGGATATCAGTGGTGACATTCTTTGATAAGCGGAACCGTTGGCTGGACATGCGGTAGAATACAATGGACAGAAGCACAATGCTCAGGAATATCCCGGAAAAAACGGAGGCATTCAGAAGCCGGTTCCCTTCTTTCCCTTTATAGAAGGCGTCCAGTTTATCCAAATCTGCCGGCGTTATTTTCTCTCCTTCCCGGATGAGCATTTCATTTTTCTGAACCTCGTATAATACGGGTCTCACCTCGTCGGAAGCGGTCTGTTTTCGTATTTCCGTTGCGTTCTTGGCGAAGGTAAGATTAGGGCGAACAGCCTTGTGAGCCAGCGACAGTATGATGTCTTCAGGCCTTTTGTTTTCGAAGAGGATCTCAGCGTTCTTGCGGATGAGACCGCCCGATTTCTCTGCGTCCAGTATGGACGAAAGGTCATTCAGGTCCCGCTCCGCCTGATTTCGTATGTCCCGTATGGTGATGCCCTTGTCATGATGAAGGTCCAGGTCGGCGCTGTTTCCGATGAAACCAGTGCCGTACGTGCAATACACAAGCCGGACGATATCATTGCACAGATCAATGGGAAATCCACGTTTGGCAAGAAACGTGAATTCTTTGTCCGTGAGGGGTATGCCAGCGGCATCTTCGAAAGCTTTTTTCGCGTGTTCCGCGGCTGTTTGTTCCGTGGCGGAGGCGTGGGGATTCCCCGTAATGAACTCTCCTGCGGCAAGAAAACCCCTGGACAGGGCGATGCCTATCCTGGCCGGCATGTCGCTGTCAAAATCATAAATGACCCGTGTCGCCGCCACGGCCGCTGTCTTTTTCTGTTCGGTCGCGATCCTGTCGATAACGAGAAAATTACGGTCCGCCTGTATGTACCTTGTGGCAATCGCCCCCACGTTATATTCAGGCGGGGCGATATGGAGGATCTGAGGATACAGGATAAGGGTCAGAATCAGGGCGACCCCGACCGTTATTCCTGACTTCAGGGAGAAGGTAGTTCTGAGCAGCCTTTCGATCAATCGGATTCGTACATCACCGTTGGCTGCCCCGGTTTGAGGGGGTTTTTTTATGGCCATGAATTTCTAGTAACGATTACCGGCTGTCAGTCCGTACCTGTCTACCGCCGAGGTGGTTGTACGCCTTTATGATTTCCTGAACGAGGCGATGTCTTACCACATCTATCTCCGAAAAGTAAACAAACCGGATATCATCAATCCCCTTCAGGAGATCGTTGACTTCTATGAGGCCCGATATCTTGTCGGGGGGGAGATCCGTCTGAGTCACATCGCCGGTTATGACGGCCTTTGAACCGAACCCGAGCCGCGTGAGAAACATCTTCATCTGTTCCGATGAGGTATTCTGCGCCTCATCCAGGATGACGAACGAATCATTGAGTGTTCTTCCCCGCATGAATGCGAGTGGGGCTACCTCGATAATCCCTTTGCTGATCAGCGCGGACGCCCGTCCGAAATCCATCATATCGTAGAGGGCGTCATAAACCGGCCTCAGGTAGGGATTGACCTTTTCAGAAAGATCGCCCGGAAGGAATCCCAGTCGCTCGCCGGCCTCAACAGCGGGCCGCGTGAGGATGATCCTGCTCACGCTCTTTTCGAGAAGCGCCCCAACAGCCATGGCCATGGCAAGGTAGGTCTTGCCGGTTCCGGCGGGGCCGATTCCAAAAACGATATCGAATTTCCTGATGGAGTCGATATACAGCTTCTGCGCGACGCTCTTCGGCGTAATCACCCGTTTTTTTGACGAGATGAAGACGGTATCGAGGAATATGGTCTCCAGGTCGGCAGAGCCGTCCCGTGAAAGGATTCGATGGGCATAGTCAATGTCATTGGGGTAGATCGAATATCCTTTTTCTATGATGCCATAGATCTGGGTGAGGAGATTCTTGACAAGGGCGCAGTCCTGCGGTTCTCCCGATATGGAGATGATTGGTCCTCTCGCATTCAGCCTGACCCGTCCCAGCTTTTCGACAATCTTGCGATTTTTATCCTGCTCTCCCAGCAGAACCTTCAGTTTGTCGTTGTCCGGGAAGTGTACTTTGTCGGTAAAAACGTCTTGATGGGCTTTTGTTTCCAAATGATGGGCTACCTGTCCGTATTGTTCTTATATCTTATCATACCTTCGCCCTCTGTCCAACAGCTATTGTTGCACAGCTATTGTTGCCGCAATAGACTGCCCGTGAGGCATGGTTCAGAAGGATCATCAAAGGGAAGGATATGGAGAGTCAAGAACGGTTGACATTTGTACCCCTTTTACACCACAATAACCGCAGCAAATTACATCCGTGAAAGGGACCGCATATGCTGAACGATGAAAAGTGGAAGGCATACAATCGCGAGGGTGACAGGCGCGTCGTCGTTACCAGACAACTGCCGGGAGAGAGATGGCTGAAGATCCTCACCGAGGCCGGCTGCCGAGTGGATGTCCGCACGTCTCAGGACAATCCGGGGACGGAAGAAATAACCGCCGCCATAGGCGACCACTGCGACGGGGCTATCGGACAACTGACAGAGGTCTGGGGGGATCGGCTCTTCTCCGCCCTCGAAAGGGCAGGAGGAAAAGTGTACAGCAATTATGCCGTGGGATACAACAACGTGGACGTTGATGCCGCCACGCGGCACGGTATCTCTGTGGGGAACACCCCCGGCGTTTTGACCGAAACGACTGCAGAGATGGCTGTTGCTCTGACATTCGCGGCGGCGCGGCGGGTGGTCGAAGCGGATACCTACGTACGCCAGGGGAAATTCACAGGATGGCTCCCGTCCCTTTTCCTCGGAGAGCTGCTCCATGGGAAGACGGTCGGCGTTATCGGCGCGGGGCGTATCGGCGCCGCCTACGCGCGCATGATGGTTGAGGGACACAAAATGAATCTCATCTATTATGACCTGTGCCGGAACAGCGCCCTGGAAGAGTACATGGCCGCCTACGCCGATTTCCTGGTGTCTCGGGGAGAATGCCCCGTGACGTGCAGGCAGGCGGGGAGCTTGGACGAGGTTCTCGAGGCAGCCGATCTGGTGAGTCTCCATCCGGTGCTCGATCCGAGCACGCACCATCTCATTGACGCACGGCGCCTGGGGTTGATGAAGAAAAGCGCCATACTTATTAACGCCAGTCGGGGACCGATGATCGACGAAGCGGCCCTCGTACGTCACTGCCGGAAGAACCCTGCATTTCGTGCCGGTCTGGATGTCTTTGAAAATGAGCCCGAACTGAAGCCGGGATTGAGCGCCCTCACCAATGTGGTCCTGGCTCCCCATCTCGGGTCAGCGACCGGATGGACCCGTGAAGGGATGGCTGTTCTCGCAGCGAGAAACGTGGCGGGAATCCTGATGGGATATCCGGCATGGAAGAGATCGGATATTCTCCCATTTCTCGATGATGTTCCGCCACAAGCGGCTCCCAGCATTGTGAATGCCGAAGAGATAGGAATCCCGGAATATGTTGGGTAATGGCGCATCTGCGGAGCAGCACATCTTCCCCTGACGCGTGTCATACTCAGCCACCCCAAAGCACGCACTTTCCCGGCGTTTGGGCATTCTCGCATTGCCCTTCATCACAGTCCATGATATAAAAATCTTAAATCTGGAGCCATTTTGCAGGAGCCGGTATCCTCTCGGAAATAGATAGTATGAGCGCAGCACGGAAAAAAACACGCCCGGTCTCCGTCGGGCCGGTCACCATAGGAGGAGACGCCCCTGTTGTCGTTCAGTCCATGACCTGCACTGATACGAGAGATGTGGAGGCCACGGTTGCCCAGATCGGGAGATTGACCGACGCCGGATGCGAAGTTGTCCGGGTGGCTGTCCCCGATGAAGAAGCGGCCCGGGCTGTGGCGCGGATCAAGAAACGGATATCGATCCCTCTCATCGCCGACATACATTTCAATCACCGGCTTGCCCTCGGTGCCATCAGAAACGGGGCGGATTGCATCCGGATAAACCCCGGAAATATGGAGAAAGACAAGGTAGGCCGGATCATTGATGAGGCAAAAGCACGAGGGATATCGATCCGAATCGGCATCAACTCCGGCTCTCTTGAAAAGGATATCCTTACCCGGCACGGCTCCCCGACGGCAGCCGCTCTTGTAGAAAGCGCTCTGCAGAATATCCGGTTCTTTGAAGAGATGGATTTTCACGCCATCAAACTGTCTGTCAAGGCGTCCGATGTCACCGCTATGATAGAGGCGAACAGGGCCCTTTCGCAGGCTACGGATTATCCCCTGCACCTCGGGGTGACCGAGGCGGGAAGTCTTGTCAATTCGGCCATCAAGTCATCCATCGGCATGGGCATTCTCCTGAATGAAGGGATCGGCGACACCATACGGGTCTCCATCTCGGGTGATCCCGTTACTGAAGTCGCCGTCGCCTATGGAATCCTGAGAGCGCTGGGCATCCGGAAGGTGGGGCCCGATATCGTATCCTGCCCCACCTGCGGACGGTGTGAAATAGACCTCTTCCGTCTCGTCGATGAGGTGGAGAAGAGGGTTGCCGGTATGAAGGAATACTTTAAGATTGCCCTTATGGGTTGTGTCGTCAACGGTCCGGGAGAGGCTGTCGAGGCTGATATCGGTATCGCGGGGGGGCGACATATGGGCCTTCTTTTCAAAAAGGGCCAGGTCGTGCGGAAGGTGCGGGAAGAAGAGCTGGTGGATGCCCTGATGGATGAAATTCATGCCATGCTGCAAGAGAGAAGAGAGAATGAAAGCGAGAAACCAATTCGAATACGGTGAGGAGGAGTAATGCGTTATTCAGAGATGTTCCTGCCAACCACGAAGGAGACTCCTTCCGATGCGGAGATCGTCAGCCACCAGTTGATGCTGCGGGCGGGAATGATACGAAAACTGGCGGGGGGTATATATGCATATCTCCCCTTGGGATACCGCGTCATCAGGAAGGTGGAAAACATCGTGCGCGAAGAGATGAACCGGGCGGGCGCCCAGGAGGTTTTTCTCCCCGCCGTGCAGCCCGCGGAACTCTGGATGGAATCGGGACGATGGAATATGTACGGGAAGGAACTGCTCAGATTCAAGGACCGCCACAACCGCGATTACTGCATCGGACCCACCCACGAAGAGGTGATAACGGCGCTGGTGCGCGACGAGATACAGACATACCGACAGCTCCCCCGGAATCTCTATCAGATCCAGACAAAATTCCGTGATGAGGTGCGCCCCCGGTTCGGGATCATGCGATCCAGGGAATTCGGGATGAAGGATGCCTACAGCTTCGACGCCACGGAGAAAGGGGCTGAGGAGAGTTATCGCAAGATGTTCGATGCCTACAACCGCATATTCGAACGATGCGGGCTCCACTTCAGGCCGGTGGAGGCGGACAGCGGCAATATCGGGGGAAGTTTTTCTCACGAATTCATGGTGACGGCTGATTCCGGGGAGGACGCGATGGTCTACTGCACGTCCTGCTCCTATGCAGCCAACCGTGAAAAGGCTGAATGCCCCCGACCGGATGCGAAACAAACCTCAAAAGCAACAGGTCTGCCCCTGGAAGAGGTGCATACTCCTGACGTGCGGACAATAGAGGAAGTCTGTGCCTTCTTAGATGTTGCTCCATCCGACGTCGTGAAGACGATGATATTCATGTGCGATGGGAACCCCTTGGCCGTTCTGGTGCGAGGCGATGAAGAGATAAACGAGATAAAGCTGAGAAATTATCTGGGATGCGAATCTCTCGAACTGGCCATGGACGATATCATCTTGGCGGTTACCGGATCGCCCCGGGGCTTTGCCGGTCCCATGGGGATCACGTGCCGCATCATCGCCGACCATTCTCTCCTGGGCATGAAAAATTTTGTGGTGGGAGGAAACAGAGAACATTACCACATAAAGAACACCAATACGCCGCGGGACTTTGCGATAAACGAGTATGCGGACCTGAAAGTCATACGGGAAGGGGATCGGTGCCCGCGCTGCGGGTGTGAGATTCGCATTGTACGGGGCATCGAAGTGGGACATGTGTTCAAACTCGGCATCAAGTACAGCAAGGCGATGCACGCCATGTTCCTCGATGCGGATGGAAAAGAAAAAAGCATGATTATGGGCTGTTACGGAATCGGCATCGGTAGGACAGTCGCCGCCTGCATCGAGCAGAGCCACGACGACGACGGTATCATATGGCCCCTGTCAATCGCGCCGTTCCAGGTGATCATTACCCCCGTGAACGTGAATGATGAACAGATCATCCGAACCGCGGAAGAATTGTACAGCTGCCTTGTCGCTGATGGTGTGGAGGTTATCCTTGATGACAGGGACGAGCGGGCAGGGGTGAAGTTCAAGGATGCCGATCTGATAGGGATACCCCTCCGAATTACCATCGGTTCGAAGAGTCTTGCCCAGGGAGCGGTAGAGGTCAGGGTTCGAAAATCCGGAAAGGTCGAAAAAGTAGCGATTGATGCAATCGGCGATTTCATCCGCGGCGTTCTGGCCGGTTCGTAATCGGATGCGTGCTATCAAAGTCAAACCGTTCGGTCAATTCATTCTTCATAAAGAGCCGGTCTTATTCACGGTACGCTGAAACAGAGACTCGACGCATGATACGGATAACCGACATACTGGATGAAGCCCAGAAATATCTTTCCAGGAAAGACCTGGAGATGTTGGAAAAGGCCTACATCTTTTCAGCGTCCGTGCATCAGGGGCAGGTTCGCCTTTCGGGAGAGCCCTATCTGATCCACCCCCTTGAGGTGACGTGGATGATGGCCCGTATGAGGCTTGATGTTGCCACCCTTATTACCTGTCTCCTCCACGATACCGTGGAAGATACCCTTGCCACCCTTGAACAGATTGAAGAGGCATTCGGCAAAGATGTGGCCTTTCTGGTTGACGGTCTGACCAAGATCAGCAAGATAACCTTCGGGGATCAGTTGGAACGCCAGGCGGAAAACTTCAGAAAGATGATCCTGGCCATGTCTGCCGATATCCGGATATTGCTGGTAAAACTGGCCGACCGCCTTCATAACATGCGAACCCTTGATTTTCAGCCCCCGGACAGACAGGTATTCATATCCCAGGAAACCCTTGAGGTATACGCTCCGCTCGCCGCCCGTCTGGGCATAAACTGGATCAAGGATGAACTGGAAGATCTGTCGCTGAAATATCTCCATTCCGATGGATATAACGAACTGGCCGAGCGGATAAACATGAAGAAGGAGGAGCGGGACCACTATACCGAAGAGATAAAGAATATCATTCGGGAAAAGATAGAAAGCTTCGGCATCAAGGGCGAAGTCAAAGGCAGGTCAAAGCATTTTTACAGTATCTTTATGAAGATGCACGAACAGCGTATCAACTTTGATGAGGTATATGACCTCACCGCCTTCAGGATCATCCTCGATTCAGACGAAGAGAGAAAGTGCTACGAGGTTCTCAGTGTGGTTCACGCCCTCTGGAAACCCGTCCCCGGACGCTTCAAGGATTATATTGCCATGCCCAAGGCGAACAATTATCGCTCTCTCCATACGACGGTAATCGGCCCGTACGGGGAACGGGTAGAGATACAGATCCGGACAAAAGAGATGGATGAATGGGCGGAAAAAGGGATCGCCGCTCACTGGAGATACAAGGAGGGAAAGGGCCTCTCCCGGGAAGACGAAGACCAGATCAACAGACTCAGAGAATTGCTGGATATGCAGAGCGAGCACAAAGACGCCCGGGAATTCATGAGGAACCTGAAACTGGCCCTATACCCGGACGAGGTGTATGTCTTTACCCCTCGCGGGGATGTGAAGTCCTTTCCAAAAGGCGCCACGCCCATCGATTTTGCCTACAGCATCCATACCGATGTGGGCAACCAGTGCATCGGGGCGAAAGTGAACCGGACCATCGTTCCCCTGAAATACAAGCTTCAGAACGGAGATACGATCGAGGTTATGACACAGGCCGGCCACTATCCGAGCAAAGACTGGCTGAAATACGCGGTCACATCACGGGCCATCTCGAAGATAAAACAGTGGATCAAGACTGAGGAGCGTGAAAAGAGCATCGCTCTCGGGAGAGATATTCTCGAAAAAGAACTCAAGCGGAATCATCTGAAATTCAACCAGGTGGTCAAGGCCGATGAATTTAACGCCATCCTGGAGGAGCATTCGCTTTCTACGGTGGATGATATTCTCGCCCTTATCGGCTACGGAAAGCTGTCTGCGCGATATGTGGTCCATCAGTTTTTACATGAAGAGGAAGAGGCTGGGGAGGAAGAGAAAAAGGGAATCCTGGAGAAGGTTAAAGACAAACTTAAAAAGACTCCTTCCGATTCCGATACGGGGATATCCATTACGGGGATCGATAACATCCTCGTTCGCTTCGCAAAATGCTGTAGCCCGGTTCCCGGGGATGATATTGTCGGCTGCGTGACGCGGGGGAGGGGAATAACCGTCCATCTTTCCAGCTGTGCACGGATACAGGAGATGGATCCCGAGAGAATTATCGCCGCACAATGGAATGTCGATCCGAAACAGACCTTCTCCGTTGGCATTCAGGTCGCGTGCAGGGACAAGAAAGGGCTTTTGTCGGAATTGAGCAATGTCATATACTCTCTGGGGATTAACGCGACGTACGTCAATGTGGACGCGACTCCCGGAAGCAATTCCGCCATCTGCAACTTCCAACTGGACATAAAAGACTTAAGGCAGCTCAATCAGGTTGTGGCCGAGCTCAAGAAATTGAAGAGTGTTTCATCGGTTGAAAGAATGAAAGAACCCTTTAATGTCCGAGGGAAGAACAGAATGAGCGAGGCTATTGACATTCGGCACTAGATTGCTGTACTAGGATCGCGCTATGCGCTTTCTCAGCGAGGTTGTAATGGTTAAAAACGTGGCACGGACACTGATCATGATTGTTGTGCTGCTGGCGTTTCCTCTGTCAGCAGTCGCGGCGGGACATACCCTGTTGATGGATCCCGCCCACGGGGGAGAAGAAGCGGGAGTGAATCTGTCTCGAACGGTTCACGAGAAGGATGTCGCTCTTGCTGTCGCTACGGACGTGAAGCACAAACTATCACGGGCGGACGATATTACGGTCCGGCTCACACGGTCTGATGACAGAAATGTCTCTCTGGCGGCACGGAAAAAGATTCTTCAGGAATCGGATGTGGACATTGTTATCAGCGTCCATGTCAACGCCGGCTTCGGCCAGAAGGCGGAGGGATATGAGGTGTACTACCGCGCCCACACTCCTCCGTCAACACAAAAGGATGATTCAGGAGAGATCGTGCGCGATATGGAACAAACAAGACGCTTCAATAACAGCGTTTTCCTCGCCCAACTGGTCCAGAAGAACATGGGACGCGTGTTCCCACGAAAGGGGAGGGGACTCAGGGAAGCGCCGGTGTACCTTTTCGGGTCCCTGAAGGCGCCCGCTATCCTTCTGGAAGTGGGCTTCTCCACGCACCTTGACGAGCGGAAAAAACTGAGAGATCCAAAAATCCAGCAGGCTATTGCCGATGCCTTGACCGACAGCGTCATGGAATACTTTCAGGCTGGCGGGGCATCATGATTCGGGTGCAGGGGCGAAGATGGAACGAGATGCGGCAGGTCAGGGTAACGAGAGATTTCCTGCCGAGCGCGAAGGGGTCCGCCCTCATAGAGATGGGAAATACACGCGTGATCTGCGCAGCCTCCCTGGAAGACCGGGTTCCACCATTTTTGAAAAATTCGGGAAGAGGGTGGCTGACAGCTGAATACGCCATGCTTCCCGCTTCTACAGCATCACGAAATACACGGGAATCCACCAGCGGCACGGTGAAGGGAAGAACACACGAGATTCAAAGGCTGATCGGACGGTCCCTTCGGTCGGTGACCGATCTGGCAGCCCTTGGGGAACGGACGATCTATATTGACTGCGATGTTCTTCAGGCGGACGGAGGCACCCGGACCGCGTCCATAACTGGCGGGTTTATAGCGCTGGTGGATGCCGCCCGCCGCCTGCGGGAAGAGGGAACCATACAGCTATTCCCCATACGGGATTTCATATCCGCCGTCAGCGTCGGTATTATTGGCGGTGAGGTGCTCCTGGACCTCGATTACGCTGAGGATTCAACTGCCGAAGTCGATCTGAATATGGTCATGACCGGGAGCGGCGGCATCGTCGAGATTCAAGGAACTGCCGAGACGAAACCCTTCAGCCGGGATTTACTGGACCGAATGATCGATGCCGCAACAGAGGGTATCTCACAGCTGACGGACAAGCAGAGAGATATTCTCGGGGGGTCTGTAAGGGTTGAGCGCGCATGAATGTACCTGAAACACACAGGATCGTTTTTGCTTCAAGAAACAAGGGAAAAGTGCGAGAGCTTAAGGCGTTACTTGAGGGAATGAGTATAGAGATATTAACGCTTGATGACTTTCCCGATGCACCTGATATAGAGGAAGACGGGTCGAGTTTTTTTGAAAATTCCTTCAAAAAGGCCAGGGCTGTTTCCGAATATACCGGGATGACAGTCATCGCCGACGATTCGGGGCTGGAGGTCGATTCCCTGGGAGGGGCGCCCGGCATCCATTCGGCCAGATACTCCGGGGCTGGTGCAACGGACGAAAAAAACATCGCCAAACTTCTGGCCGAGATGCAATCGGTTCCCGACGGCAACCGGGGAGCAACCTTCCGGTGTGCGCTGGTTCTGTATCGAACAAACGGAGAATTTGAGGCCTTCGAAGGTGAACTGCGGGGGACCATAAGCTCTCGGCCTTCGGGAAATGATGGATTCGGCTATGATCCCATATTCATCGTTCCGGAATACGGCATGACCGTCGCCGAGCTCGATCCAGCCATGAAGAACAAAATCAGTCACCGGGGAAAGGCCTTTGCCAGGCTGAAAGAAAGCCTGTGCAGGAGGGCGACCTGTCAATAGCCATTCAATCGGGGCGTAGCGCAGCCTGGTAGCGCGCCTGCTTTGGGAGCAGGATGTCGCAGGTTCAAATCCTGCCGCCCCGACCATTTCATTTTCATTCTTGCATGTGGGCCGAACCTGAGTGGACATGATGGCCCTTATCCATTACCCTTCCACCTTACTTTGACACGCTTCTTTTTGTCCCTGCTTCTGGCGTTACAATGGTCAGTCTGATATAATGAGCCAAAACTGATGCGGGAGTTTCTATGCGCAATTATTTCAAAGAGGCTGCGGAAAAGATTTATTGTGACGCCAAGAAATCCGGAAGACTGATCGAGGGACAATCGCTCGATCAGCTCAAGGAGATTGCGTTGCGGCAGGATGGCGTGATCCAGACGAACCTTGGTTCGGTTGCCGCCGATTCGGAGCCCATGTCACGGTCGGCTCCCCATACCAGAAACAGCATGGATCACGTTTTTGGCGAAGAGGAGGAAAGCCTTGCCGCGAAGGCTGTGGAGTGGCTGGGGCGGGAGAAGATCCTCTGTCTCGACACGATCGTGGGCGACGGCAGCGACGGGGTGACGGCGCGTTTCATCATGCCGGTTACCTGTGCGCAGATCGCCTACGGGACAAAGCTTCTTTTCGAAGATACGCCCGCTGCCCGGGTGGTAGAGAAGCCCACCTATACCATCATCTTTTTTACCGATGATTCATTCGAGCCCAATAAATTCAAGAAACTGATAGAAAAGGACATTTCGGTTCGCCTCTGGATGGGGGATAAACGGGGGGAGCAGGTGAAGATTTGCCGAAACACCATCTATCTGGGGGAGGCAAAGAAGGGGATTTTCCAGTTTGAAGGGTGGCGCGTGAAGAAGCTTGATAAGGATGGAATATTTCTTCACTGCGGCGCGCGGCGCGACTATCTCTGGATATATGATCTTGAGACTGAACGGCCGGAGCTCCAGGAACGGGTCACCGGTATTTCAGGCCTGACGGCAACGGGAAAGACCACGACTCTCTGCCGGAAACTGGCTAAACTGCCGCGTGAATCCTCCGAGATGATCGGTGATGACGGAGGAATCATCGGAATGGATGGGAGTTACGCGGCTTTTGAGCAGGGCGGACTGTATATCAAGACGGAGGGTCTCGATGAGAGCCAGCCCGAGATCCTGCGCGCTGTTCTCGGAGAAGACACTTTCCTCGAAAATGTCGCCATCTCCCGTTACCCCTACACGCCGGATTTCAAAGATACCAGCAAGACGGGGAATGGACGCGCGGTCGTCAGAAGGGATAATCTGGGGATTGCGAGCAAGAGCCTCCGGGCCGACCGGCTTGATTACATTATCATGTTGACGCGAAACCCCCTGGCCAATGTCATATCGAGGCTTTCACCGGAGCAGGCGACCATGCAGTTCATCTACGGGGAATCCATCGAAAGCACAGGAGGAAATCCTGAGGAGGCCGGAAATTTCAAGCGTGTGGTTTTCCTCGATCCCTTCCTGGTGGGAGACCGGCTGGAGCATGCCATGCTCTTCTATGAGATTGTCAAGCGAAACAGGATTAAGTGCTACCTGGCCAATACCGGAACGATCGGAGAGAACGAGCAGAAGGTATCGCTGCGCCAGTCTCTTTCGTCATACAGCGATATTATGCGGGTTCAGCTGAGGTTCGGGTCCGTGCCGGATCACCTGGGGTACCACAGCCCGATCAAGAGTGACCGATCGAACATGGATCTGATGAATGCTTATCCCAAGTTTCCCGACAAGGAGCGCCTCAAGAACAAAGTGGCCGACTTTTTCCGGGGCCGCCGGGCGTTTCTGGAAGATTTCGAGTCAAAGTGGGGCAGCATTCCTGAACCGATACGGGAGTCGCTCCCCTACCTGAGCGATCAGATAGACTTCACCTATCTCGAAAAGGAATATCTCGGGGATATTGAGTAAGGATCATCCGGTAAGGGAAAAGAGGATATGCAGCAGGGGCGCGATCGCCTGCTGCTACAGCCATTTCTTTCTCTTGAAGAACAGAAGCAAACCGGCGGCGACGGCGATCATCACCCCCCACAGAGCCGGATATGCCCACCATATTTTAAGCTCGGGCATGAAGTCGAAATTCATGCCGTATATGCCGGCGATGAAGGTCAGGGGGATGAAGATGGAGGCGAAGATAGTCAGGACCTTCATAACCTCGTTCATCCTATTGCTCACGCTTGAAAGATAGAGATCAGTCATTCCGGAAAGTATGTCCTGATATGTCTCCACGGAATCGATCACCTGGATCGTGTGATCGTAAAGATCGCGCAGATAGGGCGCGATCCCGTCGCTGACCAGAGGTGATGCAACCCGCTCCAGGCCTCCGATCACCTCCCTGAGCGGCCAGACGGACTTTCGCAGAAAGATGATTTCCTGCTTGAGATTGTGCATGGCCTGCAATGTTTCCGGTTTCGGATTCGTGGTTAATGCTTCTTCCAGAGTTTCAATCCGCTCGCCCCATTTTTCCAGAACAACAAAATAGTGATCTACTACGGAATCGAGGATGGCGTAAGCGAGATAATTGGCCCCCATCCCCCTGATTCGTCCCTTCCCGCCGCGTATCCTCCCTCGCAGTGGTTCGAAGACATCTCCCTCTGCTTCCTGGAAGGAGATAACAAAATTGTCCCCCAAAATAATGCTGATCTGTTCCGTTTGCGCCTTGTCAGCGTTGTCGTCATAGCGCAGCATCTTCAAGATGACCAGAATATAGGAGTCGGCATCTTCCATCTTCGGGCGCTGTCCCGTATGGAGGATGTCCTCCTGGATCAGGGGGTGTATTCCGAAGTGTTTTCCGATTGTTTCGATAACGGAAACATCGTGAAGACCGTCCACGTTGATCCAGGTGACGGTGGGGGATTCCTTGCAGGGGAGGCACTCCTCCACACTCCGCACCTTCCGCTCCACGAAGGTCTCCCAGTCGTAAGTCATAACGGTGATTGTCACCGATTCGCTCTTTCTCTCGCCGACGTGGACGAGAGTACCCGGAGAAAGTCCCGTTTTGGAAGATGTTTTTTTGAATAAAGTCGGCATCGGCACATCCATTAGTGAATTTGTCACCTGTTGAATTGCCCGACAGAGGGAAGATCGCTACGTTTTGTCATCCTGACGGGTCCGTTTCGGATCATTCGGCCCCGACAGAGTTATGTTCAGCGGTCTCCGGTCGTCCTGGGCAAGGTAGGTTGTGGTGGTGGGGAAGGCGAACTCGATCCCTTCGGCCTCGAAGGCGCGCATGACCTTGAAATTAAATTCTTCGTTGAATCGTATCGCCGCCCAGTAATCAGCCCCGCTGAGCCAGTACCATATCGCTATGTTGAGAGATGTGTCGTTGAATTCATTAAAATGGACCCGCGGCGGATAATCGGGGTGCATCCCTTCATGATCCTTCAGGATATCCTTGATAATGGACAGGGCGCGCTCAACCTTTGCAACGGGAGTGTCGTATGTAATCGTAATATTGGTGTGACGCCGGATATTGGGACGCAAGGTAATGTTTTCGATGTTGGCGCTTGCCATCTTTTCATTGGGAATAGAGACCAAGTGTCCCGGAAAGGTTCTCAGGCGGGTAGTCCTGAATCCTATCTCTTCCACAAAACCGTCATATCCCTCGGCGACAACCCTGTCGCCGATCTTGAAGGGTTTGTCCAGCATAATCATGAAGCTGCCGAAAAGGTTTTTCAAGGTGTCCTGGGCAGCAAGGGCTACTGCCAGACCGCCGATACCGAGCCCCGCAAGCAGCGTCGTCATCGGTTTGCCTGTCGCAGCCTTGATGAGATAGATGGAGCCAAAGAGCACGATGAGGACCTTGCAGACGATGCGCACCATCTGGACAAAATTCAAGTCAAACTCATTGTCCTCTCTCCTGACAAATTTTGTCAGTTCATAATCCACCACATCCAGCATCTGGTAGAGGAAGACTACCACCACCAGTGTGCCTACAATATTGGTCAGTGTTTCGATAATCTGATCTACGGGGGCCGGCAGGCTCATAATCTCCTGCGTCGCGTAGATGGCGATCGCAAGCAGGAGCAGCCGAACGGGCCATAGAGCCGCCTTGAGCAGCAGGTGCAGGCGAGTCTTTTCTTCGTCGTCCCTGAGAGCGGTCGTCAGCGTTCCCAGAAGGGTTGTCAGAAATTTTCCTCCCGCAAAGAGAATCGCATATATGATGACAAGGAGCACGTAGACCAGCCAGGATGATTTCCAGAGCCACGGCGGAAAGAGATCTGGTTGCGTATAGGCGAAAATGATCGCGGCAATAACGGCCGCGCCAATCCGCAGGACGCTTCTGAAACGCTTCAGGAAGGGCCTGGATGATTCATCCTGTATTCCCGGAAGGATATCGAGGAGTCTGACGAGTTGGAAGATGAAAAGGATGCAGGCTATTGCGAAGAGAAAGGATTCGAGCCCGTGCAGGAGCACGAGAAGCTTTTGGGGTATGACGAGGGGGATCTCTGTTGCCCTGAGGAGGAGCGCAGTAACGGCAAGACGAAGGGAGGGGAGAAAACCCAAAAAGTATGGCAACCACACCTGCGCGTGCTTTCTTTCCAGGATCGCCTGAATCTTTTGGTTCAAGTAACGCCAGAGGAGTTCCAGGAGAAAGAATCCGACAACCAGTATCCCCAGTGACGCGAAGAATTGCCACGGGTCATTCCCGCTGGTTACATTTTCCAGCATGGCGGTGATCCCCTGAAAAAAATCACTAAAAAACTGCATACCCTTCTCCTGAGGAAAAACCTCGTTTGAGTGTCAGACATGAGGTCCGAAAACAGTATAGAAAATGATCTTCCCCTGTGTCAATGAGAAATGGAATCATTCTATAGAAGTCGATAAGATAGGGAGAAAAAAGACTTCAGCAGCTTTACAGGGGAGAGGTCGTTTTCTTCTTCAGTGCCACCGGCAGGCCCGCAATCTCATAGGAGATAGCGCCGAACTTACACGACTCCTGCATGCACTTGAGGCAGCGGATACAATCCGGCTGGTTGGCGCCTTCATAAAATCTGACACCCATGGGACAGTGATTGTAGCATTCCTTGCAGAGGACGCATTTATCGGGATGATGGACCATCCGGAAAACGCTGACCTTGTTGAAAAGAGAATAGATGGCGCCCAGCGGGCAGACGATCCTGCAGAAAGGACGGCGTATGAATACCATGAGCGTCAGGAAGATTAACAGGATACCGACCTTGCTCGCATAGAGCCAGCCGACAAGTTCCCGCAGTTGCGGCTGCAGAATAAGCATGGGGATTCCCGCCTCAAGGGTCCCGGCCGGGCAGACATACTTGCAGAACCAGGTTGTCCCGTAGCCGAATCCGTCGACGACCAGAAGGGGCAGTAAAACCACAAAAAACGCCAGGAACGCGTACTTGATGTAGATCATCCAGTAGGGGATTTCGATCTTCCGGGAAGGGATCTTGTGGATCAGTTCCTGGAGGAGACCGAAGGGACACAGCCAGGCGCAGGGCATGCGGCCCACCAGGCTCCCAATAATCCCCAGGATTCCGAGGACGTACAGGCCGATATGGGCATTGCCCGCCTTCGCGCTCGGCCTGACGGTGGCAAGCATCGTCTGAAGAGAACCCAAGGGACAGGCACCTGTCGCTGCCGGACAGGAATAACAGTTCAGTCCGGGAACGCAGACCGACTTCAGTTTTCCCTGATAGATGTTCCGGGTAAAGGGGAAGAGGAGATAGGCGTTGCTGAGAGCGGTCGCCGCCGTCTGTATCCACCGTCGTAAGACAAACATCATTCGATACCTATGCAGCTCAGGCAGATATTGACGGCTTTCTCCCAGACAGCGGCCACTTCCTCCGTGTTAATACCGATAACGAGGAAGATCACAAAGAGGAGAAGCAGAAAGAAACCGCTTTTTCTTGTATGCTCCATGACGAAATCCCTTCTTTTGGAGGGAGCGAAGTCAGCTCTTTGCCCCTTCCTTTTCGCATGCATCCAGCAGGGTTACGATTTTCTCCTCGATAAACGCTTCATCGCGCTGACCGAGGAGCGCATCCACCACTTGACCGTTCCTTATGAGATAGGTAAGGGGGATGCCGGAAATCTGGTAGTGCGTGCCAACCTTCTCGCCCCCCCAGTAGACGGGGAAGGTTACATTCATCTGATCCACAAGGGGCTGCATCGCCGAAGGGCCTCCTATATCAAGGCTGATGCCGACGATCTGAAGACCTCTGTCTTTGTACTTCTCATGCATTCTCTGGAGCGCGGGCAACTCGGCCCGGCAGGGCGCGCACCATGACGCCATGACGACAAGCATCAAAGGGCACCCTCTTGTTTTTACTAATTCTTCGACCCCGGCGATGTCTATGGGAATGACGGCGTTCTTGCCGCTCTGGACGGAGGGGGCTTCATCCTGCTGGGAACAGGCAAGGAAGAAGGTCGTGCAGATCAGGGCAGACAGTGCCGTGGCTAACAGTTTTGAGCGCATGTTCATGATTTCCTCGCAGTATTTTAAGTTGCTATAATCTCTTGGAAAGCGAATCAGGTAAGATAATCGTAGGACTCTATCATTATGATTATATAAATCAAGAAAATTTCCGGGGCGTCTCTTTTTTTACGTCTCACGATGGATGGGGAGAAGATTTTCTCAGTTTGACGCTTCGATATCTTTCACGAAGATTATCTTGCTGTCGCCCTTCCGGTAGAAATCATCCAGGACGCACACAGGGGAATACCTCTGTTTTTCATAGAACCCGCGCGCTGCTCCGTAGGGAGGGGTGCTTGCGGTATCGACGTATATCTTCCCGCCCCCGTTCCGGGCAACCTGTCTCTCCATAAAAGCGACAAGTTCCTCTGCGATTCCCTTCCCCCGGGCCTTTCTATCAACGGCTATCCAGTACAGGTCATACCGGCAATCCGTCATGGGTATGGGACCGAAGCAGATATAGCCCCTGAACTGGTTGTCGACGTCATGATAGGAAAAAGTTTGATAGTCGCCGTTATCTTTTTTTGCCAGCACCAGATCGACTAATTCCATCGCCACGGCAATCTCGGATTGATTGAAGACGCCGGTCTCCTTCAGCAGGGCACGTATGTTTTCTCTGTCCTGGTATGTGATTGGTTTGATCATATCAGTTCAATCGGAGCGACATGAAATCTACAAAATGTCGCACCATCTCCGTATAATTGATCCCTGCCCGTTCGAGAGAGGCGACGAACCCCGCGTCCGGACTGATACATGGATTCGCGTTAATTTCGAGCACAGAGGGGTTATTGTGCCGATCAGTCCTGATATCCACCCGCCCGTAATCCCGAAGCATGAAGGTCTGAAAACATTCATGAGCGATCCTTTGGAGCGACTGAAGAAGAGGGGAGGGGATGTGGTCGGGGAACACCCTGACGGCGTTGTGATATTCCGACGACGACTCATCCCACTTCGCCCGATACCCCACGATGCGGTGGAGCCCATCGTCAAACGCGGAAAAATCTATCTCAGCTATCGGCATCAGGTCGGCAGAGGGATACCCGAAGAGGGAAACGTTGAATTCTCGTCCGTCCAGGTATTCCTCGACAAGGAGATGACCGAACCGTTCATACAGTGAAGGCAGTTTTTCCCGCAATGCAGCCTTATTATCAAAAATCGATTCCTGATCGATCCCGATACTGGCATCTTCGAATCGTGGTTTCACGATAACGGGAAAAGAAAGACCGGAGACATCTAATTGAGCTGAATCATCGTAGGTGAGATATTCAGGCGTCCGTATCCCGCATGCCTTTAATACCCGTTTTGCCATGGCCTTGTCCATGGTGTAGGTAATCGCCCACGAAGGAGAGCCGGTAAAGGGGACGCCGAGAAGTTCGAGGACGGCCGCCGCGTGTCCTGAAAAGAGCGGATTTTCGTCCACCGTCTCGCACAGGTTAAAAACCATATCTATCGGCTCTTCGCGGAGCGTTGCAAGAAACGAATCCATGTCTCTTGAAAAGGGGATTCGCTTCGTGCCAAAGCCGAGATGGTGCAAGCTCTCTTCTACTGAGGCAACCTGCGTCATCACATCGCTGGAGGCTTCCGAAAAAGAGTATGGCTCGGACGGCGGGACATTGTGCACCAGCCCTATCAGTTTATTTCTCATGGCTTATCAACAAACCTTTCCCGTGCCGCTCAACCGGCTTTGGGCCGAGTTCATAATCGCCTCGATAAGCTCAGTATATGTCATACCCTTTTTTGTAGCGATAATGCAGAGATCGGAATTTTCCGGGTGGAGTCCGGCGATGGGGTTTACCTCCATGAAGTTTGGAATGCCCGATGCGTCAGCGCGCAGATCAATCCGTCCGGAGTCTCTGCCGCCCATACCGCGCCAGGCTGCAAGCGCAGTCTTCTCCGCCTCCCGGGCCATGTTGTCCTGCACTAAATGGTAATCAACCCGTTCCTTGAAACGCTCCTTGTTCTCGTAGGAGTACACCTCCGGCTCGGCATTTTCCTTCAGCACAACTTCAACGACGCCGAGTGAAACCGCATCCTTTCCGGTCCCCAGTATTCCAACGGTAAATTCCCGACCGGGGAGAAACGTTTCCACCAGAACCGCTTGCCGGTACTCCTTCAGAAGTTTCCGACACGCGTTCTTGAGTGAATGCCGGTCCATAATCTTTGAAGTGGCGTCGATTCCCTTTCCCGTTCCCTCCGCCACGGGTTTGACAAAAAGAGGGAAGGGGAGGTCAACGGAGGAGATATCGCCGTCCCCTTCCACAATGCAGAAAGGAGGAGTTGGAATGCCCAGATCACGCACCACCCTTTTGATCATTCCCTTGTGCAGAGTAAGGGACAGTATAAGCGGATCAGAAAAGGTGTAGGGTATATCATACGCATCAAGGAGAGCGGGAACTTGCGCCTCTCTGCCGTATCCCCGGAGACCCTCGGCAATGTTGAACACCATATCCCAGCGCTCCCCGCGGCTTAATCGTTCAACCAGGGCCTTCACGTTGCCGATGCGGACCGGGTCATATCCCAGTTCGGCGAGGCTTTTTTCTATGGCGTCGATAGTGTCTCCGCGGTCAAACTCAGCCGTTTCTTCCTCTCCATATCCGGCGCGGAGATAATCATCGCGGAGATCATAGGTAATTCCAACCCTCATTCCCTGAGTTGCTCCTTACAAATCTGACTTCAATGAATCGGATCCGCATCGCCATCGAAATATCGATAGAGATTGCCCTCATAGTTTTTCAAAACGACATCGTCGCCGTCGCGCCCCATAAAATAATCAGGCATGAGAGGAACTTTTCCGCCTCCGCCCGGGCAGTCGATGACGTATGTGGGAACCGCGAACCCGCTTGTGTAGCCCCGCAGTCCCTTGATAATCTCCAGCCCTTTTTCAACGGGAGTCCTGAAATGTCCCGACCCAATAATCGGATCACACTGGAAGATATAATAGGGTCTGACACGCATCTTCACCAGTCCGTGAACCAGTCGGCGCATGGCATCGACATTATCGTTGATCCCGGAAAGCAGGACCGTCTGGCTCTGCAGGGGGATGCCGGCGTTCGCGAGCCTTTCGCAGGCCCTTCTCATTTCTTCCGTATGCTCTGCCGGATGGGTGCAATGGATACTCATCCAGAGGGGATGGAATTTCGCCAACATCTTGCAGAGGGCGGGAGTTATCCGTTGCGGCAGGACAGCAGGGGTCTTTGTCCCGATTCTCACCACTTCGACGTGGGGAATCCGCCGCAGCTTCGTCAGGAGCCATTCCAGCGTATCGTCGGGAAGGGTCAACGGATCGCCCCCCGACAGCAGAACGTCCCGAACCGACGGGTTGGATTCTATGTATTCGAGAGCCTTGGTCCATTTTTCTGTTGACAGGCTTCTGTCTTGAGCGTTTCCTACTCTTCGCGACCGTGTGCAGTATCTGCAGTAGGTGGAGCAGGAGTCGGTCAGGAGAAAAAGGACCCTGTCCGGATAGCGGTGAACAAGCCCCGGAACCTTCAGGTGATTTTCTTCCCCCAGGGGATCTTCATTCTCCCCCCGGGTTTTGATCCTTTCGGCCATGGTGGGTATTACCGACCGCCGCAAGGGGTCTGAAGGATCGTCAGGGTTCAAAAGGCTTGCGTAGTAAGGAGTGACGGCAAATGGAAGCGCCGAACCTTGATCGCTGAGAGCGGCGCGCTCATCGTCGCTGAGGCGAAACATCCGTTCCAGTTCTTTCAGTGTGGTAATCCTGTGGCGAAGCTGCCAGCGCCAGTCATTCCAATCGATGGCGCTCACATCTTTGTAAAAGGTTCTCCGGAACCGCAAGGTAGCGGAGTTTATCAAAAATCCCGAAACAGTTTTAAATCGTGGGACACGAATTCGTCCCGTTTTTGCTGTTTGACCCGTTTGAGCGTCTACGTGAACCGTTTCAATACACATAGACGCGGGCCTACCGTCAGGAGGCTCACCATCCTCGATACAGACATCCTGTGCTTTCATACCTACATACCCCCTCTCATTGGAATTATTGATCTCATTCCCTGGTAATTGTATTCTCCCGCCATATAGCAAATATTATGCCATAGATATAAATCCTTTGTTTTATTGCTGAAACATTTTGACAGCGCTGGGTGAACAGGAACGATTAGTTCTTGTATTTGGAAAGAGAGGGGGCAACTCTTTTGATAATGAATAGTAAATAATTGATACTAAAAGGTAATATTAGAAAACGGAACTATGGGTTTCCCTTGTGTCAAAACGGGCACTTCAAGTTCCGATTATGTCGATCAGCTGCGCATGCTACTGTGCCAAATTCTCTTTCGGTGTCTTGAAATCTTCTTTGTGAAGGCTGTACCGGTTCATGAGTTTTGACAACTGGCGGGTGGTGATTCCCGCTCTCCGCGCCGAGCTGCCGATGTTCCCCCGTTCCTCGGTAAGGATTTCTTTCAGGTAGAGTCGTTCTATCTGCTCGACTCCGCCTTGCCGGATCTCTTTGAGGGTCAGAGAAGAATCGATTCGTATCCCTCCGGCGCCGGGTTCGTTTTCAAAAAGTTCGCCAGGAAAGCTTTCCGGCGTCAGCACCGATGACTGTTCTATAATGTGCGCCCGCTCAATCAGGTTCTGAAGCTCACGGATATTGCCCGGCCACGGGTACTTCATGAAAACCTGCAATACATCAGGGTGAACATCCCGGATCTCTTTGCTCGAAAACTGGTTCAACTTCTTTAAGAATATCTCGATGAACAATCTGATATCCTCCCTGCGCTCGCTCAGCGCCGGGAGTTCAATGGGGAACACATTCAGACGGTAGTAGAGGTCTCTCCTGAATTCGCCGGAATCAATCATCTTTTTCAGGTCGGTATTCGTTGCCGCAATGACTCGGACATCGGCATTGATAACATCTTCTCCGCCGATACGCTGGAAGGTCCCCTCTTGCAGTATCTGGAGGAGCTTTATCTGCGCGGAGGGTGTTATAGTGCCGATTTCATCCAGGAAAAGTGTTCCCCCTTTGGCAATCTCAAATTTCCCCAGTTGTCTTCTCACGGCTCCGGTGAACGAACCCTTTTCGTGCCCGAAGAGTTCGCTCTCCAGGAGCGTCTCCGGGATCGCGCCGCAGTGAAGACTGATAAAAGGACCGTTTTTGCGGTTACTGTGCCGGTGAATCAACTTTGCCAGGACACTCTTGCCGGTGCCGGTATCGCCGCTGATCAGGACAGTGCTGTTGGTAGGGGCAACCAGCCGGACTTTTTCGAAGACCTGTTTCATGGCCGGGCTTCTTGTCTGGACTATTTCAAGCGAGTCGCTCTCCCAGAACTTGTCCCGCAGATATTCGAACTCGGACTGCATGACAATTGATTCGTAGATGCTGTCCGCGACGTATTTGACTTCATCAGGAGCCAGTGGATAGGTAAGATAATTGCTTGCCCCGGCCTTCACCGCCATCACGGCCTCCCGGATCTCTTCCTGAGGCGACATGACGATGATTTCCAGATCGGGGGCGGCGAGCCAGAACGGCTGCAGGGCCGTCTTGTAGCCGTTCCCCCCCGTTCGGCCCCGGAGTATTTCAAGATCAATGAAAAGAAAATCGTAATGCCGTGCGCGAACCAGTTCGAGGGCTATGTCGATGCTGTAGGCTTCATCAACAGCCCGCCTCCCTTTAAAACTGTTGGAGACCGTCTCAAAAACCAATCGATCCTGAGCGATGACAAGCGCCGTCCGGGCGCTTCCGGATCGATTGCGGGATGGTGTCACGATTGCTATCCTCCGTAGTGATAACCGGGCTTCGGGGAGCAACGGTACAAATTGTCAGCCATAGCCCTGAAACCTGATTTTCGTACCTCTTTAATCCTGTTTGTTGAATCATTCAAGTTTTTTCGGGCTGCTTCGATGAAAAATCAGAGCTGTTTCGAAAAGAAAGAGAACTGTCCGAACTGTTCATTTTTCATAATACTCCTTGACATGTAATCTCAATGGAGTTAGACAGCTAAACAAAAGCAATCATTCTACTTCTTCGAAAAGGAGCACACGCCATGCCAAAATCACGTGTCATCTCAGGACTGCTTGTCAGTGCACTGTTTATGATAGTTCTCCTCGGTTGCGCGTCCACTTCCACGTCATCCAGCACGGGGGAGTATTTGGATGATTCCGTCATAACCACTAAGGTCAAAGCCTTGCTCGTGAAAGACACGGCCTTGAAAGCGTTTCAGATAAGCGTGGAAACGTACAAGGGCGTGGTGCAACTGAGCGGCTTTGTCGATTCAGCCAAAACCCGGGACAAGGCTGACTTCGTTGCCCGGACCGTTAAAGGCGTCAAAGTTGTTCAGAACAATTTGATTGTAAAATAAGCGTTGCAGGGCAACCGGCGCGCTTCATGAAACCATAATGCGTGGAGGAATCAACGGTGGAGAGCACTACGGACTCAGATCTGGAAAAGGACCTTATATATCTCGGTCTGCTTGACAAGGCCCACGAAATCTACGCCGAACTTGGTGAAACGGCTGTCCTTTCCTACATCAAGTCGAGCTATCGGCTGTTAAGCAAGGTGTATCATCCGGACCTGAATCCCGCCAACAAACGGAAGGCTGAAATAACCCAGCAGACCTTGAACCGGGTCAATGAATCGATCTCCCGCATGACGGACCGGGAACTCCTCGATATGATCAGACGTGGTGTGCCCGACGCGCATCCGGAAAGAAAAAGGATACTGGTTATTGAAGACCAGCCGGAATTACAAAAGTTTTTCCAGCAGATCCTTCTCATGGAGGGATACGATTCGAGAATTGCCGAGGACGGCGTCAAAGGCTATGAGGCATTTCACAGCTTCAAGCCGGATTTGCTGCTCTGCGATATCGTCATGCCGCGGATGAACGGTCTGGAGGTAGTTGAAAAAATCAGAAAGACCCATCCGCGGATCAAGGTCATCTATGTGAGCGGGTTTTTCGGCCTCACGCCCTTCAAGGGGAGGTTTGAGGAAGAGATTGCCCGGTACGGCTACCATATTCTGCCCAAACCATTCAAGGCGAGCGGGTTGTTGTCGTTGATCAGGGACTATCTGAATGAAGACCTCGGTGAAAATGCGGGCGTTGATACGCTGGCGTGATATGGCCGAAAATCTCGTCATCCATAATTGAATCAAGTTGTCTTTTGTTTCTTGGTAACGGTTACTTACCATTGATTTGTTAAAGCATTTTCTCGGTACACATAAGG
The DNA here is from genome assembly GCA_002428735.1 of Syntrophaceae bacterium UBA6078. Classification (GTDB taxonomy): domain Bacteria; phylum Desulfobacterota; class Syntrophia; order Syntrophales; family UBA2210; genus UBA6078. Next base: position 29,261 of record DIXO01000019.1, read on the forward strand.
CTGAAACATGAGCACACCCTATGAAAAGATAAACAACGTCTGCCTTCTCATCCTGGCTTCCACGGCCGTCACCGTGGCATTGATCTACACGAAATCGATACTCGTCCCTTTCGTTATAGCCTTCTTCCTTTACTCCATCCTGTCTCCCGTCATCAGTGCTTTGAATCACAGGTTGAAATGGGCGCGGGTGATAGTTTCCGTGCTGGTGGCAACGCTGTTCGTCATATGTATCACCCTTATCAGTATCTTTATCGTCAATTCCCTGAACGGTTTTTTCAGAGACGCGGCACAGTATAAGGACCGGATCGTTGAATTCGTGGCATGGCTGCGGACTACCGCCGAGGGATTCGGCTTCCGGATTCAGGATATCTCCATAGAAACGTATATCAAGAAACTGCCCTTTTTCTCCATGGCGGGGAACATCACCCTGGCGGCCGGGGCATTCCTGGGCAATTTGCTCCTGGTCATTGTCTTTGTCGTCTTTCTTCTGATCGGAGAAACCGCTTCCATAAGCGACGACAACAATTTGATCTCACAGACGAAAAGTAATATATCCCGGTACGTGGCAACCAAATTCCTGACGTCTCTTGTCACCGGCATTCTGGTCTTCATTCTTCTTCTGTCGTTCCGTGTCGAAATGGCCTTTCTTTTCGGGGTTCTCACGATCCTCTTCAACTTTATCCCCAATATTGGTTCAATCATTGCCACGGTCCTTCCCCTGCCAGTCATTCTCCTCCAGTTCGGTTTCGGCTGGCAGTTGTGGGTCGTCCTGGCCGTTTCATCGACCTTTCAGTTCGTGATCGGGAATGTCATAGAACCAAAACTGATGGGAGAACGCATGGACCTGCACCCCATAACCGTCCTTCTTTTCCTGATGTTCTGGGGGCTGGTCTGGGGTTTGCCCGGTATGTTCCTCGCTGTCCCCATCACCGCCGTAATCAAGATTATCCTGAGCCGGATAGAAACGACCGAAGCCATCGCGGAACTGATGGCAGGTCGGGCTGGGGGGAAGTAAAGCGGGCATGGGAATGGGTAAACAATTAAGACTTGGCTTATTACATTGATGGAAGGAGATTTATAATGTTTGAATCATACAATGAAAACGAAAGGGAAGAAATTTTAAACAAGGTTGAAAAAAGAGGAAATGAAATCGAAATGAAATGTTTTGGCTGTGGCCAAGCTACTATGCTTGCGTTACAAGAAGTCTTTCAAATGAAAAACGAGGAACTGTTTAAAGCTCTTAGTGGATTCGGTTACGGAATTGGTCGAATGCGTTTGGTGTGTGGATCATTGATTGCGGGTGACCTCTTTCTGGGGCTGAAGTACGGGCGTAACTACGGTGACCTGGATCTTCCTGTGGATGTTCACGTAGAAAAGATGCGGGCTTCATATGAGCCAGTCGGCAGGCTACATAAATGGTTTGAACGCGAGTTTGGGTCTGTGATCTGTCGCGAGATTCGGAAATCTTTTCTTGGGGTTGATCTAGACCCTAATATTCAATGGCAGTTAGAAATGGCTCGGGAAGAGGGGATTCATGACTATTGTAGCCGGCTAGTCGGAAAGGTTGCTCGAAAAACAGGCGAGCTTCTAATTTCATTTAGGTAAACTCCCGGCTATGCCGGTGTACTCCCGGACTTTAACATTTCCAAGAATACAAAGAAGATCTCTTAACCGTAAACCATTCAAAGTGTACAGAGAAGGATACTTCAATTCATTTCTCTCTCATACCACTGAATTACCATCGGCTGTAAGCCGAAGGGTTCAGCGGTCGCGTCGAATGAATTCGACTGCTTTGCGACCGCTTTATAAAATCGGCCAGAAAACCCCAGGCTTTTAAGCCTGGGGATGAATGGCCGCCCGGAGCGCAGCCAGCGAAAAGCTGGCTAAGCGGAGGTCAATCTGGCATGATCTGACGATGGCCAGATACAAAACCGGTGCACATACAAAACATCGTTTACGGTACCACGTGGTATGGATTCCCAAGTATAGGAAACGAGTACTGCGAGGTAAAATAGCCGTCCGCCTGAAGCGGCTCCTATATGAGGCTTGCAAGACCAACAGATGGTGGATCAGTGAGATCAGCATCCAGGAAGACCATGTGCACATTGTGATCCAGACAAATCCGCGAGAAAGCGTTTCGGAAGTGGTACAGATTCTCAAGGGTGGTACAAGTCGAGTCATTCGTAAGGAATTCCCGGAACTGGAAGAATTTCTATGGGGCGATAGTTTCTGGGCGGATGGGTATTTTGCCGAGACAGTTGGCAAAGTTGATGAAGAGGTTGTGAAACGATACATAAGAAACCAATCTCGCTCATAGAGTCAGATCATGCCAGCGGACCTGAAACCCTGGGCTTTAGCCCAGGGAGTGGTTCATTGCCTGCTTTCGATATTTCGGTATCCAAATGAGGTGTACCTTTAAGTCAGTTTTTGTATGAGCTCCAATTTGATAACGTCGCATAGCGACATGTATAAACTTTTCTTCGCCTAAAGGCGAGGGGTTTCAACCATCCCCGAAGGGGACACTAATCTATGCAACTAATATCATTGATAAATTGCGCTGAAAGCGGTTCTAAGCACTGAGAAAATTCATTTCCTGCTCCCGTGGTAGAGGCGCGATTGATGGAAGCTGTCCTGAAAATCCTGAATAAGATCGAAAACCCGCTGATCTTCCTGTCAAGGGATTCCTACAAAAACCTCCCCATCGTCAGAGACCTCGAGCGGACGATGTCAGGGTTCCTCGACGAACTCATGGCGGCCTTTACCGAAGACTCACTTCCACAACCTGATGAAACGATTGCCGAACTCCAGAAGGTCTTCCAGGGTTTCGACACGCTTCCCGTCGCGGACCGTAAGCAGCGGATCGACGCGGCCCTCGTCTATATACGGGAACTGAAGAACCTTTGCGCTGAACCGGCCCCGCCTCCTCCCGCCGCGACAGTAACCCTTCACGAACGGGAGGACCGGGCAACGTGTCTCAAAAAGCTGGCACTCGACGTCCAGTATATCAAGGGGGTCGGTCCGAAGGTTTCCGCTCTCCTCGGCCGAAAAGGGTTGAAGAACGTTGAAGACATGCTGTACTTTCTGCCGCGGCGGTACGAGGATCGCAGACAGATACAGTCCATTTCCTCTGTGGCCGTCGGCGCACGCGAGACGGTGGTGGGAACGGTCACGGACGTAATCGTCCGGCGCTACCGGAGCAGGCGCGTTCTCGAAGTAACAATCGGGGACAATACCGGCCTTCTTACGGCAAAGTGGTTCCAAGGGAACTTCTCTTACCTCGCCAAGCGGTTCAAGGAGGGGCAGCAGGTCATCCTCACGGGGGAGGTGAAGGTTTTCCTGTACGGGAAGGAGATGCTGCACCCGGATTACGAGATATTGGACGAGGCCGACGATGAAATGATCCATTTCAAACGGATCGTCCCCGTTTACTCCGAGACGGAGGGATTGCACCAGAAGTACATCCGGCGAATCATGATGCGGGTCGTCACGGAATATTCCCATTGCATCACCAGTCCTATCCCTGAGGAGATCTGCCGCCGGAACCGCCTTGTCGATATCGGGTACGCGATCCGGAATGTCCATTTTCCCGATCACGATCAGGACATCGAAGCCCTCAACGAACTCAGATCTCCGGCACGGCGGCGGCTCGTATTCGACGAGTTCTTCTTCTTCGAACTGGGAATGGCCCTCAAGAGGAAAGGGCAGATATTCGAGCGGGGAATTACCTTTCCGACGGGCGGCCCCTTGGTGCAAAAGTTCTATGATATTATATCATTCGAGCTAACCGGGGCGCAGAAGAGGGTTGTCGGGGAGATCGAGGCGGATATGGCGCGCCCCCACCCCATGCATCGCCTTCTCCAGGGAGATGTGGGGAGCGGAAAGACGGTTGTCTCCATGGCGGCGATGATAACTGCGTGTGAGGCGGGGTATCAGGCGGCCATCATGGCCCCCACCGAGATCCTGGCGGTCCAGCACTTCAATAATATCAAGAAGTGGTCGGAAGAACTGGGGATTCGAGCCGCGCTCCTCACGGGGAACATGAAGGCGGCTGAACGCAAGGCCGCTCTTGCGGGGATCGAATCGGGAGAGATCGGGATTATCGTGGGGACGCATGCGATCATACAGGAAGGGGTCGCTTTCAGGAACCTCGGTTTTGTCGTCATCGACGAGCAGCACCGCTTTGGCGTCGTACAGCGGGCCGCCCTCAGGGGAAAGGGGCTCAATCCGGACGTCCTCGTCATGACGGCCACGCCGATTCCGAGGACCCTTGCCATGACGGTGTACGGCGACCTGGACCTCTCTGTGATCGACGAGATGCCCCCGGGGAAGAAGCCCATAAAAACCAAGGTGTTTTACGAGAAAAGCCGGGAACAGGTGTACGAAATCATCCGCAAGGAAGTGGAGAAAAGGAACCAGGCCTTTATCGTCTATCCCCTGGTGGAGGAATCGGAGGCCCTCGATCTGAAGGACGCCACGAGCATGGCCGCCCATCTTCAGAAGGATATATTCCCCGATCTGCGCGTGGGACTGATCCACGGGAGAATGCACGGGACAGAAAAAGATGCGATTATGACGGGTTTCAAGGGGCGCTCCCTGGATATTCTGGTCTCTACAACGGTGATCGAGGTGGGGATCGATATCCCGACCGCCTCCCTGATGGTGGTGGAACACGCCGAGCGGTTCGGCCTTTCGCAGTTGCATCAGCTTCGGGGAAGGGTAGGGCGAAGCGGTCTGGATTCCTATTGTGCCCTGGTCGCCCAGCACCAGGGAAGCGCCGATGCGCGAAAGCGGCTTCGGGTGATGGAACAGACAAACGACGGATTCCGGATCGCCGAGGAAGATCTCCTGATCCGGGGACCCGGCGAATTCATGGGCACCAGGCAGTCGGGCCTCCCTGATTTTCGGGTCGCGAGCATCCTGCGGGATGCCGCCACGCTTGACGAGGCGCGTCGGGAGGCATTCCTTCTGGTGGAAAATGACCCCGCTCTTGAGAATCACCCGGAACTCAGAGAGGCCCTCCTGAGACGTTGGGAGAGCCGTCTGGAGATTGCCAAAACGGGATAAGTCCCGAATTTTAACCTTGAAACTTTTACCCAACTGTTATAGCTGTCTGCTATCAAATATGGATTGCACCGAACGAAAGGGGTTTCCCCTGTGGACAAAGACATATCGATTGGTTTGATCGGATTCGGCACTATCGGTACCGGCGTCGTGAAGCTGCTGCAGGATAACGGCGAGCTCATACGAAAACGCCTGGGAGCGCGTCTGGTTATAAAAAAGATAGCCGATATCGACATTACGTCGCCCCGGCAGATCGAGGTCGACCGGCAGCTTCTTACAACGGATGTGCAAGAGATACTGGACGATCCGGATATATCCATCGTTGTGGAACTGGTGGGAGGTTGTACCCACGCGAAGACGATTGTCCTGGACGCGATCCGCGGCGGAAAGCACCTGGTGACTGCCAACAAGGCCCTCATAGCCTCCTGTGGCAACGAGATATTCGAGGCCGCTGACGAGGAGAAGATCAACATCGGCTTCGAGGCAAGCGTCGGGGGGACGATCCCGATCATCAAGACCCTGAAGGAGAGTCTCGCGGGGAATAACATCGACTCCATCTTCGGGATCATGAACGGAACCTGCAACTATATCCTGACACGGATGACCAGCGAGAAAAGAGATTTCCAATCGGTCCTCATGGAGGCGCAGGAATTCGGATTTGCCGAGGCCGATTCATCCTATGATATCGAGGGGATCGATACCGCCCACAAGCTCGCGATATGCCTGTCTCTTTCCTACGGAAAACGGGTGGAACTGGATGACATCTACCGCGAGGGGATTTCGAAGATGAGCCCTCTCGATATCGAGTTCGCTGGTGATCTGGGTTATACCATCAAACTGCTCGCCATCGCGATCAGGCGGTGGGGTATGATAGAGGCCCGGATTCACCCGACCATGATTCCCTTCGACCACATCTTGGCAAGCGTCAACGGGAATTTCAACGCCTTTCACCTGATGGGGGACGCCTCCGGCTCGGTATTCCTCTACGGCCAGGGGGCCGGGATGATGCCGACGGCAAGCGCCGTGGTGGGAGACCTGATCGATATATCGCGGGATATCATGGCGGGGACATGGAGAAGAGTCCCCCTGCGTTCATACAAGAAAGAGGAGATCGAAGATATCCATCTCCTTCCCATGGATGATGTGGTTACGAATTACTACTTCAGATTCTCGGCGGTCGACCGTCCCGGCGTCCTTTCCAGGATATCGGGAATACTGGGGAAACACGATATCAGCATATCATCGGTCATCCAGAAAGAAAAGAAGCTCGACAGGGACAAAGGGGTCCCCATTGTCGTCACCACCTACAAGGCGCGAGAGAAGAATGTTCGCGCCGCGCTCGAGGAGATCGATAATACCCTTGATGACGTCGTCTTCGGAAAGACAACTCTGATCCGGATAGAGGATGAATCGCTGAGATGAAATACGTTATTCTGCTGGGCGACGGGATGGCGGACTATCCGCTCCCCGAACTGCGGGGAAAGACACCCCTGCACGCCGCCCATACACCCCACATGGATCGGATGGCTTCGGAAGGAACGCTGGGACTGGTCGATACGATTCCTCCCGGCTTTACGCCCGGGAGCGACGTGGCGAATCTCTCTGTCCTGGGGTATGACCCTTCGGCATATCATTCCGGGCGTGGCCCTCTTGAAGCGGCAAGCATGGGTATCCATTTGGCCCCCGACGACGTGGCATTCCGCTGCAATCTTGTCACGTTTGACTCGGGGGATGAACCCGTCATGGAGGACTTTACGTCTGGTCACATATCCTCCGAGGAGGCGCGGCAAATCGTACTGGATCTAGACGCGGAATTGGGTTCTCCCGACATTACCTTTTATCCCGGCGTCGGATACCGTCACCTGATGGTGTACAAAGGTGGTCCCTCTTCACTGACGGCAACTCCACCGCACGATATCACCGGCCGTCCGATCGGCGATCACCTCCCCACAGGGGAAGGTTCTGATGAAATCCGACAACTTATGGAACGATCGCGCGATATATTGAAAAACCATCCCGTGAACCGGGAGCGCGTGGCGCAGGGGAAAAAGCCCGCAACCTCCATCTGGCTGTGGGGGCAGGGGAGGGCGCCCGCCATGAAACCCCTTACCGACCGGTACGGGATCAAGGGAGGGATCATATCAGCTGTTGATCTCCTGAAGGGAATCGGCACCTACGCCGGCCTCGAGGTTCTTCCCGTCCAGGGTGCAACCGGATACACCGACACCAACTACCGGGGGAAGGCGGAAAAGGCCCTTGCCTTTCTCAGGGACGGCGACTTCGTTTTTCTCCACGTAGAGGCCCCCGATGAGATGGGACATGAAGGGAATATAGAAGGGAAAATCAGGGCCATAGAGGACTTTGACCGGGAAGTGGTGGGGACCGTGCTTTCGGGAATCGCTTCCCTCGGTGAATTCAGGGTAATGGTGCTCAGCGATCATCCGACCCCCATCGCGCTGAAGACCCATTCGTCGGATCCGGTTCCTTTCGCGGTTCTTTCTTCAGTTGACGGGGAGAATAAGGCAACGGGCGCTTGCTACCATGAGGCGGCGGCCTTTGATATAGGTTTGATGGTTTCCCCCGGTTATTTGCTGATGGATTACTTTATGGAAAACTGGAGAGGGTTTGTTGAAAAAAAGGGGTGAATACCGGATTCGGGTGACCTACGCGGACACAGACGCCATGGGGGTCGTCTATTATGCCAACTATCTGAAATGGTTTGAGATAGGGCGGTCTGAATTAATGCGCGACATGGGTATCGTGTATTCCGAATTGGAGACGGAGGGATATTATCTGCCCGTAATCGAGGCGCACTGCCATTATCTGTTGCCTGCCCGGTATGACGAAATAGTCGTGATCGAGACAGAGATCACCGCCATCAGGCGGGCCAGCGTGCGCTTTGATTACGTGATACGGGATGAAACAAAGGAGCGTATCCTGGCCGAGGGATTCACCCTCCATCCCTTCACCAGCAGGGAAGGGAAAATCGTACGGGCGCCGAAGCATGTGTCTGACAAAATAACCGAATAACAATAAAGGAGTTTTTGAATGGCGGACAAGCTGACAAAAAAAGAGTTGGAACAGCCGGATGAATTTCACACCATGGGATGGCGGGCAATCCAGTATCTGTCCATGCACAGAAAGAGGTTTTATACGGCTGGAGCGATCGTCCTCCTGATCCTGGTCCTGGCCGGGGGATGGTACTTCTACCGCCTGGATTATGAAAAAAAAGCCCAGAACCTCTATTCATCTGCCTATGGCTCTTATTCGGCGCCGGGAACTGCCGGAGAAGACATGAGGGGCGTGTATCTGAAAGCTCTCACGATATACGAAGAACTTGTCAGGGACTACCCTCGCAGTCGGGTGGCCACTCTCGCCCTTTACAATATGGGGAATCTGTATTTCCACGTCGATGATATGAAAAAAGCCATCGAATCGTACCGGAACTTCCTGAAACGATCCGGAGATCAGGATATATTGATTGCGCTTGCCCATCAGGGGCTGGGTTATTGTTACGAGCAGACCGAAGAATATGATAATGCATTGAAATCATTTGAAGACGCGAATCGGACAGTGAAGGGAACGCGATTTGAATATGTCAATTACGCGAATATGGCACGTATGTATGAAAAGATGGGCAAGCCGAAAGAGGCCATTGAATTTTACGGCAACGCTGCCGGTAAGATGAAGGATCCCCTTATGGAAGCCCTGGTGAAAAGAAAGCTGGCGTCTCTGGCCCCGTGAAACGGATGCACGAATACAACACAATCAATCGGAAGGATACGTTCAAAAAACATGAAAGTATTGATGTCAGGGAATGAAGCAATCGCGAGGGGGGCCTATGAAGACGGCGTTGCCTTCGCCTCCGCGTACCCCGGAACCCCGAGCACGGAGATTATAGAGGCATTTTCGAAATATGACGGCGTCTACTCCGAATGGGCGCCCAATGAAAAGGTGGCTCTTGAGGTCGGGATCGGCGCCGCACTCGCCGGAGCTCGGGCTCTGGTGGTGATGAAGCACGTGGGAGTCAACGTGGCCGCTGATCCTCTGTTTACGGTCAGTTACACCGGCACCGAGGGAGGTCTGGTCATTATCAGCGCGGATGATCCATCCATGCACAGTTCCCAGAACGAGCAGGATAACCGCAACTACGCCCGTGCCGCAAAGATCCCCATGCTTGAACCCTCAGACAGCAGCGAGGCAAAGGAATATATTAAGATCGCCTTCCGATTGAGCGAAGAATTTGACACGCCTGTTTTTCTCAGAACCACTACGAGACTTGCCCATTCCAAATCCGTTGTCGATCTGGAAGAACCCAAACGCCATGTGGGAAAAAGAGAATTCCGGTATGATCCGTCAAAATATGTGATGGTCCCTGCCAAGGCGCGGGAACGAAGGATCGAGGTCGAAAGGAGAATGGAACGGCTTCGGGAGTTCGCCGAGACGTTTCCGCAGAACAGGATGGAAATACGGGATACGCGGGTTGGCATTATAACAGCCGGAATGCCCTATAATTACGCAAAAGACGTGTTCCCTGATTATTCCTATCTCAAGCTGGGCATGGTGCATCCTCTTCCGTCGGGTCTCATCAGGGAATTCGCCTCACAGGTGAAAAAGATATACGTAGTGGAAGAACTTGATCCCATTATTGAGGAACAGATACGGGCGATGGGAATCGAAGTCATCGGTAAAGAGGCGTTTCCGTACACGGGCGAGTTCGATCCCGGCATCATTGAGGCGGGGATTACCGGGGCGAAAACAGAGAGAGAGGTCCTTCTTGACCGCCTGCTTCCCCAGAGACCGCCGAATCTATGCCCGGGCTGCCCGCATCGGGGTCTTTTTTATGTTTTGGGAAAACTGAAGGTGTTTGTAACCGGCGATATCGGGTGCTACACCCTCTCATTCATGAAACCTCTTGAAGGGCTTCATTCGTGTGTCTGCATGGGTGCCAGCGTGGGGATGGCGCACGGTATGGACAAGGTTCTGGGCGAACAGGGGAAAGTGGTGGGTGTACTCGGTGATTCCACCTTTATCCATTCGGGGATCACCCCTCTCCTGAACATGGCCTACAACAAGAGCAACGCGGTGATAGTCATATGCGATAATCGGACAACCGCAATGACGGGGATGCAGGAACATCCCGCAACCGGCTTCACCCTTCAGGGCGAGGCAACCAAGGCGCTTGATTTTGTCAAACTCGCGCAGGCACTTGGCATCGAAAATATACAGGTGATCGATCCCTTTGATATCAAAGACACGAGGCGAGTCATCAAAGAAGAGCTCTCCCGGAAAGGGCCTTCTCTGGTTATATCGAGAGCCCCGTGTGCCCTGCTTGCCGTAAAACAGAAAATGGATCGCAGGGCACCATTGAGGGTTGATCCGGACAAGTGCATCGGCTGCAAGGCGTGCCTTGGCCTGGGATGTCCGCCGATCTCATGGCAACGGTTTGAGGATATGGATACGCAGACAGAAAAGAAGACAAAAAAACAGGAGGGTATCGCCCGGATAGATTCAACCATATGCAATGGATGCACGCTGTGTCAGCAATTGTGCGGCGCGGGAGCCATCGTGGAGGTCACGGGAGATGAATAAAACCGTTACAAGCGTTTTGATGGTCGGTGTCGGGGGGCAGGGAATCATACGAGCAAGCGATATCCTCTCCGCGGTCATGATGGAGGCAGGCTTCGATGTGAAGAAAAGCGAGGTACACGGGATGGCCCAGAGGGGCGGCTGCGTGAGCAGTTATGTGCGTTTTGGCGAAAAGGTTTATTCACCGCTTGCGAGGAAAGGAGATGTTGATCTTCTGGTTTCATTTGAAAAGCTTGAAACTCTCCGCTACCTCGACTGCTTGAAGGCAGACGGGGAGGTGATCGTGAACGATGAAGAGATATATCCTCCATCTGTCAATCTCGGCGAAGAACCCTACCCCGACGACGCCATATCTTTCATTAAAAAGTTTTTCACCGATGTGACGGTCATCGACGCAACAGAAATCGCCCTCAGTTCCGGAGACAGGAGGATGGCCAATACGGTCATCCTCGGGGTCCTTTCATCGCATCTGGATATCGATAAGAAGGTATGGGAAACCGTTCTGGAAAAGAGTTTTCCTCCGAAGCTGCTGGAGGGAAACAAACAGGCATTCGAGCGGGGGAGGGGAGTGTAGCAAACGGATGCGACAACCCCTCGGCACGCTCATTCTTTTGTGTATGATCCTCTGCGGGGCTTTTCCGTGCCATGCCGGGGGGCTTCCTCACAATGAATGTGAGAGACAGTTTGCTTTCGCGGAGAGTCTTTTTGAAGAGTCTGATTTCTACCGGGCCATTGGCGAGTATAAACGGCTGATTTTTCTCTGCCCCGGTTCCGAAACGCTCTGCGAAAAGGCATTTTTTAAAATAGGCGTCAGTTATTTCAAGGCACAACAATGGCAGAAAGCGCGAGAGGCGCTTGACGATTTTCTCACTCGTTTCCCCGGGAGCCCAATGGTCGGAGAGGCTCTTTATCTTAAGGGAATGAGCGAAAAGCACCTTTCTCTCCATGAGGAAGCGCTCAACACCTTCGCGCATATCTCGGAGACACAAACCGGCGAAGTGCGAGAAAAAGCCATCTACCAGAGCGCCCTCATCCTTGTTGATATGCAACAATGGAAAAGGGCAGGGGAGATGTTTGCGCAGATTCCAGCGGGGAGCGTATTCTACGATTCCGCTGTCGTTTTTTCGGCAGGACTTGAAAATATCGGCAATCTTCCACACAAATCCCCCGCTGTTGCCGGCTCATTGGCTGCCGTTCTCCCCGGGGCCGGCCACCTGTACACGGAACGGCCGCGGGATGCCCTTGTTGCCTTTCTCTTGAACGGTCTCTTTATCTGGAGCGCTATTGAGCTCTTTGAAGATGACAAATATGTCACCGGCGGGATCGTCACTTTTCTTGAATTGGGGTGGTATACCGGGAACATATACAGCGCCGTCGGCAGCGCCCATAAATTCAATAAGCGAACCCGGGAGACTTTTCTCCAGGGACTCAGAGACCGGGCGCATCTGTCATATTTTTACGATAGGAGCACCGCGTCAAACGGTATTATGCTCAGCATGAGTTTCTAGGCGTAACATGTTAAAATATATAACAACGACTGCACTGTGCATGCTGATTCTCGGAGCGTCAACAGCGGGATCGGGGGGAACAGAACCCTTCGAGCCGTGGGGTTTCAACGGTCAATCCGCTCCAGTTCGACCGGTCCGGTATGATCGAGGGGTCATCTCGCTGTCGGCGCGGGCGGCTTTGGCGGGAATCAATTTTTTCTCTGAATACATATCCCGGGTAGATGGCGACCGGTGTCCCATGTACCCAACCTGCGCCTCTTACAGCCGGCAGGCTTTCAAAAAACATGGCTTTCTGACAGGGGTTGTCATGACGGCGGACCGGCTGATTCATGAGAATACCGAGATGGAGTGTGCCCCGTTGGTGAAGGTCGGTACAAGTATCAGATATTACGACCCCGTCAGTAACAATGATTTCTGGTGGTACAAAAGGGAAGGTCTTGACAAATAAAGCGAAGTTGCTAGATTAGGAGCATTATGGCAGAGGATTATTACAAGATACTCGAGGTCGATAAGAAGGCCTCGGTTGATGAGATAAAAAAGTCATATCGGAAACTCGCGCTCAAATACCATCCGGACCGAAATCAGGGGAACAAGTCAGCGGAAGAGCAGTTCAAGAAGATAAGTGAGGCATACGCCGTTCTCGGAGATGCCGAAAAGCGAAAACAGTACGACAGCTTCGGATCGCAGGAAGCGTTCAACCGTAACTTCTCCCGGGAAGATATTTTCCGGGGATTCGACCTGAATGAAATATTGAGAGATCTTGGGGGTTTCGGGGGGGCTGCACGGTCGCGGGGACAGAGACGGACATACGCAAGTGATGATATCTTTTCTCAGCTCTTCAGAAACCAGCAACAGCAGCAGCACTACCAGCAACAGGTTCCCCGGAAGGGGCAGGATGTCGAATACAATCTTTCCATCAGTATCGAGGACGCGTATACCGGTTCGGAAAAAAGGATTTCCTTCAAGAAGGATGATGGTGGGTTGAGCGAGGTGACCGTCAAGATACCGAAGGGGATTGACACGGGGAAAAAACTCAGACTTGCCGGCAGGGGGCTTCCCGGGTCCAGCGGAGGACCGCCGGGGGACATGTTTATCAATATTATCCTTGCTTCCCACCCTCATTTTACAAGGGAAGGGGACGATCTCCATATTCAGAAGGCCATTACCTTCCCTCAGGCAGCTTTGGGAGCCTCGATGGATATCCGTTTACCGGATGGCGACACAAAGCGGATCAAGGTGCCGCCAGGAACACAGGCAAATACCAAGATCAGGATGAAAGGCCTCGGTTTTCCAAAGTTCAAGAAAGCCGGAAGAGGGGATGCCTACGTGCGATTTTCTGTCACCGTCCCGAAAAAACTCACCAAAAAACAGTCACAACTGATCAAGTCCCTCGCCGAGGAAGGGATATAGATAGTCGACCACCCTTTATTCCAGCCTCGGTGCACACAAAAAGAATATCGGATTGCCGCTGCCACGAAAAAGCTGAGTCATAACATCAACACGTGAGGAGACAAATATATATGAGAAGCGGGATGAAAGAACTGGATTGCATCTTCAAGCCCAAGTCCATAGCCGTTATAGGCGCATCGGATACCGTTGGGAAATGGGGGTATATGATGGTGAAGCGACCCCTCAAAACAGGGTATCCTGGAGTTATTTATCCGATTAACCCCCATAAGTCCCAAATACTTGGGCTTCCTACGTATCCTTCCGTGATCGATGTGCCCGGTGATATTGATCTTGCCGTTATTACGACCCCTGCGCCGACTGTCCCGAATATTATCCAAGAGTGTGCACGGAAGGGAATCAGAGGGGCTGTCGTGATTACTGCCGGTTTTACGGAAGCCGGAGAGGAGGGAAGGCGACTTGAAGAGGAAATGGTGACTGCCGCCCGCGAAGGGGGTATCCGGTTTGTTGGTCCCAATGGTATGGGGATATGGAGCGAGGTTGGCCGCCTGAGCTTATGTTTTGATGATGCCCCCAAGAAAGGTCCCATGGCATTTGTTTCCCAGAGCGGCACCTTCGGGGGTGCCATGGCCCGGGTAGCGAGCCAGAAGGGATACGGCCTCAGCAAATTTATCAGCATCGGCAACCAGGCCGATCTTAAGGCCGCTGACTATCTCGAATATCTGGCGGGGGATGATGAAACCAAGGTAATCATCCTCTATCTGGAGGGCTTGAGGGATGGAAGACGTTTCTTTGAGATCGCGAGGGAGGTGGTACGGGAAAAACCGATTGTGGTCTATAAGGCCGGCCGTTCGAAGGCCGGCGCGAGGGCGACCATGTCGCATACCGCATCGATTGCCGGATCGGAACGGGTTTTTGACGGGATGTGTCGACAGGTGGGGATTATTCAGGTTACAGAAGCGTTTCACCTGTTTGAAGTTGCCGAAGCGCTGGCGATTCTCCCCCTGCCTCCAGGAAACAGGGTCGCTATCCTGGGGAGTGGGGGACAGGGGGTAGTGGGGAGCGATTCCTGTTCGGCCTTCGGGCTAGAACTGCCTGAACTGGATCCCGATACGTCTCGGGCTATTTCAGTGCTTCTTCCTCCCCATGCGCCGCAAGCAAAAAATCCTGTGGATTTCGCGGGGACAAAACGGACTGCCCTCCAGGAAGTCGAGATTATTGAAAAGCTCCTACAACTGGACTATATTGACGGAGTTATCAGCAATGTTCCCGTCAGCGCACGGACCTGGGATCCTTCCATGGAGGTCGATGTCAATGACAAGCTCTCTTCCGGTGCCCTCAAGGTTGATATTGACGGGGCAATGCGCTATGCGTCGCTTCCACAGATATACGGAAAGCCGATCATTTGTATCCGATTCGGACGCGTCAAAGCGGATATTATGGAGCAGATATTAGGCGAAGGCCATATACCCATCTACGATACACCTGAGCAGTGCGCCCGCGCCATGGCGGCCCTCGCTCAATACGGGGCAAGCTGCAGAAAGACCAACGAATGGAAATAGAAAAACAGACCCGTAATCTTAACGTCTGATAAGATATGTTATGTAAACTTTAAATACGGTCGTTGGAACTCTCCACAAAAAAACCGTATCATCGCCCTATCACGTCTTTCAAAAGAGGCAGATTCAGATCCAAGGCGTGTCTCCCCTCTCGAATGGCATCAGCCGCCTTGTTGTATTCGAGCAACCCGATATGAGCCAGCCGGGGTGTTATCAGAATATCAGGAGGATCACCCGCGAGCCTCTGGCGCGTTATGCGATCCTGCATTATGTTTGTTGCTGTCGCCATGACTTCAAAGAGCGAAGGATCACGGTCTGAGTTTTCCAACCCAAACCACTCAGGAATAAAGGACTTTCCCCTTTTCACTGTGCTGTTGATATATCCTGTGAGCTGTTCGCGCAATCCGCCGGTTCCATTTTGCCTGTTGATCGAGTCTTTGTTGGCATTCTTCTTGTCGGAACGCCTCCGCCGGGCTGCCCTTCGCTTTCCGATAAGATCTGAGTTAAGATTAACGGCTATGACGATCTCCGCTCCCATGGCCCTGCACAGAGACACCGGCACGGGATTTACCAAACCGCCGTCAACAAGCCATTGCGTTTCACGTTTACAAGGGACAAAGATGCCCGGCATTGACATGCTGGCGCGCATAGCGTCCATAAGTGAGCCCTTCTGGAGCCACAGCTCGCTCCCTGACATAAGGTCCGTCGCCACGGCGGCAAAAGGGATGGGGAGGTCTTCGATGTTGGGATCAGCGAAGTTTTCCCTGAAGAATTTTATGATCTTTTCACCTTCGATAAGGCCTGACCGAGGGAACATGACATCCATGAATCCGATGATATCCGACCAGGACAGCTCACGCACCCATGCATCCAGTTGATCGAGGGCGCCGGCGGCGTGAGCGCCCCCGACGATAGCGCCGATGGATGTTCCGCATACCATGTCGATAGGGATTCCTTCTTCTCGAAGGCCTTGTATGACGCCGATATGCGCCCATCCGCGTGCTGAGCCGCTCCCTAACGCCAGTCCGATTTTTCGCGCCTCACTCATGCCAAACCCCCTCTGTCTATGACAGCTCCATCTCTCCCCTTACCCCGAGTTTGTCCCCTATAATGATAAGAACACCTAGGACGCCTTCGATTGCCATCCCGTAATCGATGGCCTTTCGTATGTCCCCTTCCCCTTTCACGCGATTGGCGATTGAGGTCGCCGCGGCATCCGCCAGTGTCGATGATCGTGACGTCACGCAGACCGCATCAGCCTTTCCAAAGCTCTTCGAATGCCCGACTGTCCCGGAAGATGTGCAGATACCGTAGGGGTCTTCTCCGGGGCATACCGTAATTGAAACCTTGTGACTGAGTGGAGAAGCCCCGGCAAAAACCCCGACCGTAACATCTTCTCTGTTGGTAAACCGCACGAATATATCTCCGCCGTTTTCGATGATGACATTATCCGAATGCGCCATAAGATCAAGGCCAACGTGACGCGCGATCGCCCCGGCAACCGATGCCATGGGACCGACCCCGCAGCGGCCTGACGCCTCGATCATCTCCCGTATGATCAATGGAGCAAAGGGATCCTGCGCAACCGGCACCATGGAATCCATGAAGGGGGGATTCCGGCGGATATATTCCTCGATGCATTCCCGGTGCTTACGCACCGATTTGAGCGCCGCGTCCGTACAATCCTCGTCAGCGGCGACATACAGGTCCGTTTCCTTCACCGCTACCTGAAAGGAAATAAGGGCGTTCTTTGAAATCCTGCTTCTGTAGGTTCGATTGCGGTATTCCACGAGAAATGGTTCCGAGGGATTGAGTTATGAGACGCCCCCTATCTACATAAAGCGTGTCGCGTTTGGACCGAGGATATCATCAGCTTCCCGTTTGATCTCTTCCGAGATATCAATTCGCGCTTCGTCGCCAAGCGAGAGAATCGTTTCAGCACCACTCGATGATAATAAATGTATATATCCAGGGTATTTGCCGCTTCTTCTTTCAACAATCGCTTTCAGTGTTTCCACGGTGTCTCCGTTCGACTTTTCGGTATCGATCATGAAGTGTATCGATGAAAAAGGGGTCTTTATGGCCTCTTCAACGCTTGTTATCTCGGATGCAACAATCTTGGCCCCTTCGTCGCCGATGTCAAGCCGTCCTTTTACATGAAGGGGTTCCCCGCTGTGGATCAGCGATATATTGTCACGATACAGGTCCGCGAAGACAATGACTGTGATAAATCCTTTTAAATCCTCAACGGTTACATAAGCCATGGTATCTTTTTTCTTTGTGGTGACCGTCCGCACGTTGCTCATCACACCGGCGACCGACACGATACTCCCGTCCTGTTTGGACCATACGGTCTGGGAATCGCAGTCCACGATGCCCTTTAGCTTGTCGGCGTATTTCAATAGAGGGTGGCCGGTAATGTAGAATCCCAGCATTTCCTTCTCGTAGGAGAGGAGGAGGTCATGGTCCCACTCCGGGACATCGGGAAGCTCCGGCAGCGTGACGTTCACAATGTCCGGCTGATCGAAGAGACTGGTCTGGCCGTTCATCCGGTCGCGGTGCTTCCTCTGGGCCGCAAGGGCAATATCCTCATACCCTTCCATCAGGCGGCACCGGTTTTTCTCCAGAGAATCGAAGGCCCCGCACTTGATGAGACTTTCTATGACTTTTTTATTGACGCGGTGGAGATCAATTCTGTCACAGAAATTCTGGAAAGAGGTGAACTTTCCTTCCGATTCCCTGGCAGTGATTATGGACTCGACGGCCCCTGCCCCGACGTTTTTCACGGCGGACAAACCGAATCGGATATGTTCTCCTACAACACTGAAATCGGTGGATGATTCATTGATATCCGGAGGAAGGACGTTAATCCCCATGTCCCGGCAGCTTGCCATGTATTTGACGATATTGTCCCGGTTGTTTTTCTCGCTGGTGAGAAGGGCTGTCATAAACTCCACGGGATAATGGGCTTTGAGATAAGCGGTTTGAAAGGAGATCATCGTGTAGGCTGCGCTGTGGGATTTGTTGAATCCGTAACCGGAGAAGGTTTCCATCTGTTCCCATATCTTTTTTGCCTTTTCCTCCGTGATCCCGTTCTTTTTCGCACCGGCAATGAACTTGGAACTCTCCTTTTCCATTGCGTCTATCTTCTTCTTGCTCATCGCCCGTCGAAGATTGTCCGCGTCCGCCATGCTGAAACCGCCGATAACCCCGGCGATCTGCATCACCTGTTCCTGGTAGAGGGGGATACCGTAGGTTTCTTTCAGGATCGGCTCAAGGCGCTGATCTTCATACACAATCTTCTTCTTCCCCTGTTTTTGCGCGATAAAATCATCGGCATACTTCATGGGGCCGGGACGGTAGAGGGATATCAGGGCGATAATGTCCTCGATCGAATCAGGCTTCATCCTGATAAGAATATCCTTCATGCCGGCGCTTTCAAGCTGGAAAACGCCATCCGTCTGTCCCTTCGCGAGAAGTTCATAGGTTGCCGCGTCGTCGAGGGGAATGTCATCGATGGAGAAATCCTTTTCTCCCCTCCCCTCCCGGATGAATTGCATGGCATTCCTGATGACGGTCAGAGTTCTGAGACCCAGGAAATCAAACTTTGTCAGTCCCACTTCCTGGAGATCGTTCATGGAATACTGCGACACGATATCGTCATTGTTGGGGCTCTTATAGAGGGGAACCCGCTCTACCAGGGGCACGTCCGAGATCACCACTCCGGCTGCGTGGGTGGATGCGTGGCGATTCAGACCTTCGAGTGACTGGGAGAGGGAAAGAAGTCTTCTGACCTTCTCATTTTTGCGCTCTTCCTCCGCGAGGCGGGGTTCATCCTTGATCGCCTGCTTCAAGCTAATTCCCAGCGGCATAGTGGGAATCATCTTCGCGATACCGTCCACTTCGCCATAGGGCATATTCAGAGCCCTGCCGACATCTCTTACGACCGCCTTCGCCTGCATTTTTCCGAAGGTGATAATCTGGGAAACCTGGTCGCTCCCGTATTTTTCAGTGACATAGCGTATGATCTCGTCCCGTCCCTCCATGCAGAAATCCGTGTCAATGTCGGGCATGCTCCTCCGGCTGGGATTCAGAAACCGTTCAAAGAAGAGACCGTAACGTATAGGGTCTATAGTGGTAATCCCCAGGGCGTAGGCAACAAGGCTTCCGGCAGCGGACCCTCGGCCCGGTCCCACGGGGATATTCTTTTTCTTCGCGTAGTTGATAAAATCGGCGACAATAAGAAAATAGCCCGGGAATTCCATGGAGTTTATTATCTCAAGCTCCATCTCCAGCCGTTTCTGATATTTTTTTCTGATCTCTTCAGGGTCTTCGCTTCCCGCTCTGGCGATTATATCCGGCATCAGCCGCTCAAGCCCTTCCCTGGCCAGCTTCGCCAGGTGTTCTTCCTGGGTAAGCCCCGGTTCGGTTTCATAATGGGGCAGGAAAAACTGGTTGTTCAGGTCGAGACTCAGGTTGCATCTGTTCGCTATATTTACGGTATTCTCAATTGCCTCAGGGCAATAGTCAAAGTTTTGCTTCATCTCGTCGGGTGATTTCAGATAGAACTCCTCAGTCTGAAAGCGCATCCTTTTTTCGTCATCCATGGTTGTTCCGGTCTGTATGCACAGAAGCACTTCGTGAGCCTCGGCGTCTTCCCGGTTCAGATAGTGGCAATCGTTGGTGGCCACCAGGGGAATCGAAAGTTGTTTTCCCAGTTCGATCAGTTCCCGATTGGCCCGCTTCTGTTCCTCGAGACCGTTTTCCATGATCTCGAGATAAAAATTTTCCTCTCCGAACATATCCCGGTATTCTTCAGCAACCCGCCTCGCGCCGGTCCTGTCTCCCTGGAGCAGGAGAGAGGCGATTTCGCCGTTCAGGCACGCGCTCATGCAGATAAGGCCCTCGCTGTGACGGGCCAGCAATTCCTTGTCCACGCGGGGCTTGTAGTAAAATCCTTCCAGATACCCGGCGGTGGTAAGCTTCATGAGATTTTTGTATCCGTGGCTGTCCCGGGCAAGGACGACTAGGTGCCGGTGGCCTTCAGTGCGGTCAAACCGGCTTCCGGGGGCCACGTACAACTCGCAACCAATGATGGGTTTCACGCCCGCCCTGTATGCCTTCTGGTAAAAGTCGACAGCACCGAACATATTGCCGTGATCGGTCATCGCCACCGCCGGCATCTGATATTTCTTTACCCGTTCAAACAGATCATCGAGCCGAATGGCCCCGTCAAGAAGGCTGTACTGGGTATGCACATGAAGATGAACGAAATCAGAATAATGCATGCAGGTTCTCTCTCAGGGTTGTTGTAATGAATATGGAGATCCGGAATCTTTGAATTGAGATTTCTGAGACTCTTAATCCAGCCAGTAGTTCGGGGCTTCCTTGGTTATAATGACATCGTGAACATGGCTTTCGCGCAGACCGGCGGTGGTGATCTTTATAAACCGCGCTTTCGCCCTCAGCTCTTCAATCGTTCGGCACCCCACGTACCCCATTCCCGCCTTTACCCCTCCGACAAGCTGCTGTATGCTCGCAGAGAGGGACCCGCGGAAGGGCACGCGGCCAACAATCCCCTCCGGTACCAGCTTCATCTCGCTTTCCATATCGTCTTCCAAATAGTAACGGTCTTTGCTGCCCGCCTTCATGGCCTCGAGGGAGCCCATTCCCCGGTACACCTTGTAACTTCGCCCCTGGAAAAGAACTGTTTCGCCCGGACTCTCTTCAGTTCCGGCGAACAGTCCTCCGATCATTACTGAATGGGCTCCGGCGCCGAGGGCCTTGACCACATCACCAGAGAATTTGATTCCTCCATCGGCTATGAGCGGAATGCCGTGTTTGCGGCACGCCCCGAAACAGTTTTGTATTGCCGTTATCTGGGGAACGCCAACCCCTGCAACCACCCGTGTCGTACAGATGGAACCGGGCCCTACCCCCACCTTTACCGCATCAACCCCCGCCTTTATAAGCGCTTCAGCCCCTTCGCGGGTCGCCACGTTTCCCGCGATAAGTTCACAGCCGGGAAAGGTGGTCTTTGTGGCTTTGACCGCGTCGATCACCCCCTTGGAATGCCCGTGAGAGGTATCGATGACAATGACGTCAGCTCCCGCCTTCAGGAGGGCGTCCACCCGCTTTTCTCTGTCGAGAATCCCCACGGCCGCGCCGACCCGCAGCCGTCCAAGTGAATCCTTGCAGGCATAGGGATATTTCCGTATCTTCTCGATATCCTTTATCGTAATAAGGCCTTTGAGATTGTATGTGTCGTCAACCACAAGGAGTTTCTCTATCCGATGCGCGTGCAGTATCTTCTTGGAATCTTCCAGCGTGATATCGGAGGAGACGGTTACCAGGTTATCCTTGGTCATCACGGCTGATACCGGCTGATCCAGATTTGTCTCGAACCGCAGATCGCGGTTTGTCAGAATTCCCACGAGCTTCTGCCCCCGAACAACCGGGACGCCCGATATCTGATACTTGCTCATCAGAGCCAGGGCGTCGGTAACCTTCTGATCAGGTTCTATGGTGATGGGATCAACGACCATGCCGCTCTCGGACTTTTTCACCTTGTCCACCTCCAAGGCCTGATCCTCGATGCTGAGATTTCTATGTATGATTCCCATGCCCCCTTCCTGGGCCATGCAGATGGCGACCCGTGATTCGGTGACTGTGTCCATGGCCGCGCTGATAATGGGGATACTCAGGGAGATATTGCCAGTGAGTTTGGTTGATGTGTCAACCTCTCTCGGAAGTATGCTCGATTCCGCCGGCAGAAGCAGGAGGTCGTCAAAGGTAAGTCCTTCTTGTATCTTGTCTTTATCCAGCATGCGTCCCTCCTTATGTATGATGTTCGATGTAGTAGTTCTTTCCGCCCAAGGGAATATAGTAACGCTCTGTTTTTGTGTCATGCACTATGTATTCGGCGATCTGGTAATAGGCCGCACGCAGGAAACGCGCGGGGAGTTCTCCATTCCTGATCGTGCAATAGAGGACATTGTCCGCGTTCATGCGCAGCGTCGTGGGATCAAGCGTTTCAGACGTAAAATCACTGAGAAAAATCTCTATGGTTGTATCATGTTTAATGACTCTCTCCACGACGAAGGGGGTATCTTCAACCTCGATACGGGATTTTTCTCCTTTGTAATCAACCAGATACCTCCCCTTCTCGTCCCGTTTCAGGTTCTGGAAAAAGACCTCAAGGATATCCTTCCGAAACATAAGGGCTCCTTCGTAATACCAGAGGCCCTCCTTGTCCACCCTGATGGCAAGGGAAGGTATGTCGTCATTTTTTCCGGTCATAATCACCGCCTGTTTCTTATATACTTTCGAGAATCATCGTCACCGGCCCGTCATTGACGAGAGAAACCTTCATCATGGTCCGGAATTGCCCTGTTGCCACTTTGGCGATATATCCCCGTGCCTTCTTTACAAAATACTCGTAGAGCCCGTCCGCCTCCTCAAAACCGGCTGCATAGATGAACGAAGGACGTCTTCCCTTCCGGCAGTCGGCGAGAAGGGTGAACTGCGAGACTACCAGCATCTCACCGGCCACGTCCAGAAGGGAGAGATTCATCTTTCCGTCCGCGTCTTCAAATATCCGGAGATTGACTGTCTTCTCGGCAAGATAATCGGCGTCCTTTTCCGTATCTCCCCGCGCGACGCCGAGAAACACCACCATCCCCGGCCCTATTTCACCGACCGTCCGGTCGGCGACGGAAACCGCCGCGGAGCTGACCCTTTGGACAACAGCCTTCACCGCTTCTCCCATATCTCTGGTTTCAGATGGCTCTAAGCCATGACAATTTTATCGCCTGCGCCGGTGATCCCCTGCGTCGCGTTTCGCGTGTCGATCACGAGACGCGCGTTGTTGACGATATCGGCAAAATCGTAGGCCGAGTGATCCGTCACGATGATCACCGCGTCAGCCTTCGCGAGGGTCTCCGGCGTAAGGGGAGTCGATTGCATGCGAAAATCATGTTTTCGTGTCGGCCTGAGGCGCGGTATCCACGGATCGTTATAGGAAACCTCCGCGCCCCTTTCCAGCAGCATCTTCATGATCACGTAACTCGGCGACTCTCTCTCGTCGTCAACATCCTTTTTATAGGCCACACCCAGGACCAGTATCCTGCTTCCATTCACGCTTTTCCGCCCCCTGTTCAGGGCTTCCGCGGTCTTCTCTACGACATATGCCGGCATGGACACGTTGATCTCCCCCGCGAGATGGATAAAGCGGGTTGAGAAGTCGTATTCACGGGCCTTCCATGAGAGATAGAAGGGATCGATCGGTATGCAGTGGCCTCCGAGGCCGGGGCCCGGATAGAAGGGGGAAAAACCGAACGGTTTGGTGGCGGCCGCGTTGATCACCTCGAATATATCGATCCCCATCTTGTGGGCGAGAACCTTGAGTTCGTTCACCAGCGCGATATTGACTGAACGGTACGTGTTTTCGAGTATCTTCACCATTTCCGCCGCCCTGGCCGACGATACGGGCACGGCACGCGTAATACAGTTATACAGCGCCTGCGCCACTTCCAGACAGGCGGGGGTCACCCCCCCGATGACCTTCGGCGTGTTCGAGGCGCTGAAGGTCTTGTTTCCCGGGTCCTCCCGTTCGGGCGAGTAGGCGAGGAAGAAATCACTCCCTGCCGCCATTCCCCCGTCTCTCAAGCGGGGGAGGAGCATTTCCTCTGTGGTGCCGGGGTAGGTGGTGCTCTCCAGAATCACGAGCTGTCCCTTCCGCAGGCGCGCTCCGATGGTTTCCGTGGTCTGCAGGAGATAGGTCAGATCGGGCTCCATTTTGTCCGTCAGGGGTGTGGGCACACAGATAAGGATGCAGTCGGCCTCTTTTAAGCGGCCGAAGTCGGTCGTCGCGTCAAACCGTTTTTCCCTGATCATGCCGGTAACCGGTTCTATGGGGACGTGTTTTATATACGATTTTCCTTTAAGGAGCTTATCTATCTTATCGGAATCCAAGTCGAAACCAAGAACCCTGAAACCACTCGCTCCGAAATGGATCGCAAGGGGGAGGCCCACATATCCCAGCCCGATAATTCCCACCTTCGCGGTTCTATCCTCTATCATTTTGATCAATTTGGCTTTTTCGTTCACCGTCCCCGTCCTATTCCATGCCATTCATTTTTCTGAGCGCGAGGATAAGCGCCTGCGTTCCCCGTCTGCCGTGTCCCTGCGCCTTCACGGCGATGTAGAGCTGCCGCATGAGGGCGAGACCGGGGAGCGAGAGATCGCACGCTGCCGCCTCATCCAGTGCGATCCCCATATCCTTGATGAAGTGCTCCACGTAGAAACCGGGTGCGTAGTCCACGCGCACAATCTTCGGCCCCAGATTGTTGATGAGCCAGGAACTGGCCGCTCCCTTGCCGATGACGCCGATAACCGCCTCTTCGTCGAGCCCTTGTTTCGAAGCGTAGAGGAGGGATTCGCATACGCCGATCATCGTCCCGGCAACGAGAATCTGGTTGCACATCTTCGTGTGCTGACCGGCTCCGGGGCCGCCCATCAGAGATATCTCTTTCCCCATTAATCGGAAGATGGGCAGGACCCGCTCGAAGGCGTCCCTGTCTCCCCCGACCATAATGGCGAGCGTTGCCTCCCTCGCCCCGATATCGCCGCCGGAGACCGGGGCGTCGAGGCTTGCAATTCCCTTATGAGAAGCCGCTTCGGCTATTCGCACCGCCAGACCGGGGCTGCTTGTGGTCATATCCACTACCGTACGGCACTGCCCTCCGGCAGACAGGATTCCTTCGTTTCCGAGATATACTTCTTCCACGTCCCGGGGATAACCGACTATGGTGAACACGACCTCCGCGTTCCGGGCCACCTCGGCAGGGGAATCGCACCAGCGCCCTCCCCTCTCAATGAGCCTCTGCGCCTTCTCCCGCGTCCTGTTGTACAGGAAGAGATCATGCCCCGCGTCGCGGACATGACCCGCCATGGAACACCCCATGACGCCTGTACCTATCCAGCCGATTTTCATAACAGTATGCCCTTTAAGAGCGGAAAAATACGGTCCATAAAATTTTTCCCTGATCTATCAGATGCGGGGGAAAACATCAATGTATTTTAAGAACCCCTTGATTTTATAAAGAGGTTCAGATAGCTACGGGGCATGTCGAAACGGATTCTCCTCATTAACCCCTGGATACATGATTTCGCGGCCTATGATCTCTGGGCCGCCCCCCTGGGACTCCTCTCGCTCGGCGCCATCCTGCGGGAAAACGGCTATAAGGTATCTCTGATCGACTGTTTGAACCCCTTCCACCCTGCCCTTGACCTCCAGAGCGGAAGCAAGCCCCTGACGCGAACCCCCGCCGGAAGGGGAACCTTCTACAAGGAAGAAATCACAAAACCGTTGGCCCTAAGGGACTTCCCCCGGAAATACAGCCGGTACGGCATCCCCCCTTCCCTCTTCGAGAACGAACTGCGCCGAATACCGCGCCCGGACGCCGTCTTCGTCACATCGATCATGACCTACTGGTATCCGGGCGTCTTCGAGGCGATAGAGATGGTCCGCCAGGTCCTTCCCCGTGTTCCCATTGTTCTGGGGGGAATCTACGCCACCCTCTGCACAGATCATGCGCTGCGACATGCAGGCACCGACATTGTGACTGCCGGAGCAGGAGAAGATGTCCTTCCAGGAGTCTTAAAGGAATTGTTCAACGATTCTTCCTCCCGCATTCCGGACAGGGACGATCTCGATTCCCTCCCCTACCCTGCCTTTGATCTTATTCCGCACCGCGATCAGGTCTCCATCATGACATCACGGGGCTGCCCCTTCCGGTGTTCCTACTGCGCATCGGCCCTCCTGAGCGGCGGATTCAGAACCCGCAATCCCCTGCGGGTTGTGGACGAAATAGCCTTCTGGAACAGGGAGTTCGGCATCACGAACTTCTCTTTTTACGATGACGCCCTTCTTATCGATCGGGAGCGACGCGTCATTCCCATGCTGGAGGAAGCATTGCAAAGAGGGCTGGCCTGTACCTTTCACTGTCCCAACGGTCTCCATCTGAGAGAAATGGACGCGTCCCTGGCCGGACTGATGTTCCGGGCCGGGTTTCAGACAATACGTTTCGGTTTTGAGACCGCGAGCGCTCGCAGGCAGGCCGACACGGGAGGGAAAATAACCAATGAGGAAACAAAGACGGCAGTGACGTATCTGCGGGAGGCAGGATACAGCGGAAAGGATATCGGGACGTACATCCTGTGCGGACTCCCCGGCCAGAGCTTCTCCGAAGTCCTCGAAAGCATAGACTTTATCCGCTCATGCGGGGCCAGGCCCGTTATCGCGGAATTCTCGCCCATACCGGGCACACCGATATGGGCAGAAGCGGTTAACGCATCACCATATAATATCCAGGAAGAACCCCTCTACCACAACAACACCCTCCTCCCCTGCCGGGGAAAGGACTTTACCTACGAGATGTACAGGGAATTAATACGTGTGGCGAGAAAACCGGTCTAACAGGTATTCTGTTACCGGGCAATCCCGTCACACTATGTTTGCTCGATGCCATACGCGTAATGACGATAGTGCATGACCTTCCTAACCAGAACCATAAGCCATAAATAAGCTTCCGGCCTGAATTTTTCCTTGTTTTCCATGATAACGTGGCCTATAGTAACAAAACAGGAAAATCAAGCGGTTATTTCTCGCTTATATCGACTTAATATAAGAATAGGTGACATTGATCCCCTGCTATAACAGTAATATTATGTAACATATTTCATCTATTGACACTGATGGCAAGTAGGAAGGAGGTGATTAATATGCCGAATAAAGATGAAACCGGACCAAAGGGTCAGGGACCAAAAGACGGCCATGGTAAAGGTAAGGGTAAGGGCAAAGGCTCCGGCCAAGGACCGATGACTGGCGGGAAGAAAGGAATCAAGAAAACAACCAAAAAGTAAACCGGATTTGTAAACGAGAATTGAGCGCTTGCGAACAACCGCATTAACGCAGACCAAAAAGGTCGGCGTCAACAGTATGGTTGAATTTCATGCCTTGCGGCCCGGCCTTTTTGGCTGGTTATGCGGTGCGTTAGCCGTAATACTACAAACATTTCATTTCATTCAACGAAAGGAGTTTACTATGGCAAGGGGATCAACAAGTACAATGAAAATAATCGGAATTATCCTTGTGGTTATCGGTGCTGGGCTTGCGCTATGGGGATATCAATTATCTGGTTCTGTCGGTTCGCAAATAACACAGGCTGTTACGGGTTCGGATACGGATAAGGTAATGATTTTCTACATTGCTGGTGCTGTCAGTTTTGTTGTCGGCATATACCTTTTCGCTAAAAAATAACACTGGAGGCAACATGGATATCATTAACTTGATAATATTTTTAGCAATTGGCGCACTGGTTGGCTGGCTTGCTGGTAACATAGTGAAGGGAAGAGGGTTTGGCGTCTTAGGCAATATTATTGTGGGAATTGTGGGCGCTGTATCAGGTGGCTTTGTATTCGGTTTGCTCGGCATAACAACGGGCGGGTTATTAGGCTCTATAATTATGGCCACTATTGGCGCTGTTATTTTGTTGTATATAATCAGTATAGTTAAGAAGGCCTAACTCAATAGCAGCTAATCGGGCAGGCGGAGGTTTCTCTCCCCAGGCCCCACACCACCCGGCGTGCGGGTCCGCACCGGGCGGTTCACCGGGATTGGGATAATTGGGGGACATCTTACTAATTTATCAAGAACAAAGCCGATAAATAAATATACTGTCCCCGTATTGTCCCTAATAAAAGCCATCAATAGGGAGAAGACCATTTCAAAAAAGGAGGATAATCGGATATTCGGGGGACATCTTACTAATTTCTGGCTGCTGCTGATTATGGCGTTATACAAAGGGGGAAAGTATTAAATGATAGACTATGCACGATTCCATTTTCTTGATGCTTCAGCATTAGTCAAACTACTGCTTCATCCAGACATAATCGAAGAAGGCAGCGAAAGACTCGCAGACTATCGCAGAGACAACTCCAACTTTGGTACAATCAACTTATGCATCACTGAAGCTCTAACCGTGATCAAGTCAAAGCATTTCGGCAGCAAAAAAAATCGAAGTCTCAATTTGGATGGTTATCTCATTGTTGCCAATCGTTTGAAAGTGATGCTTGGACATAAGACTATAAGGGCATTTGAATTTGATTTTCTCAGTAATAGAAATTTTACTGAAGCATGCCATCTTGTTAAAAATCATGGAATTGACCTTATAGATGCTTTCCAGCTTTTATCCGTCAGCTCAGGCCCATTCAGCAGCCTCACTGGCAAATCACATACCCTCTTCATTACCGCAGACGAGAATTTATCGAAAGCCGCT
The DNA here is from genome assembly GCA_002428735.1 of Syntrophaceae bacterium UBA6078. Lineage (GTDB taxonomy): Bacteria > Desulfobacterota > Syntrophia > Syntrophales > UBA2210 > UBA6078. The sequence continues at coordinate 57,725 of DIXO01000019.1, forward strand.
CAAAATGAAGGAATCGAGACTTGGTATTGCATCAGAGATGCTCCAAGTAATTAATAATACATAATAAATCAATACGCCTGACGGCCTTCAGCCGCCGATTATCACTTATCGTTAGGTGAATATATGAGCATATTGGGTTGGGTATTTCTTATAGGATTCGCGGGCGTTATTTGGGCTCTATTCTCTCAAAGAAAAGTCATATCAAATTTGCGAAGCAATGTTTGGGATCTCTCCAAGCAAGTCGAAGAAATGGAAAAGGCCAACGAAGCGTTTGATAAGAAAGCAAAAGAAATTGAAGAATTTTCGCTGTCGCTCCGTGATCCGGTTGAGCGCCCGCTGGCGCTGGCGGGGTTCGATGCACAGGAGATATATATCTTGAAACTCCATTTGGGCGAGATGAACATTAGCTTAGCACCCGTGTACAGCAGTTTCGAGAAACAACACCCAGAGTTGTGGAAAAAATACCAGTGCTATCTAGAAGAAGGTGGTATGCCGGTCGAAGCCCTTTGGAACAAGTATAGTCAGGAGTAGGTGAAAGCGCTTGGGGAAAATCTTTAGAAATCTGGGGGCATCGTACCTATTTCCATACGATAGAAATAACGGAACCAGGGATACTTCCCGTATTTTCTATGACCCCCCTTCCCCTTTCGAAGGCGGCCCGGTGCAAATAAATCCCAAATCAATTCCGCAAATCAGTTCTCCAAATCAATCCTTGCAAAACATGACATCACTATGTAGTATGGCGCCTCGAAAAATTCCGGGTATTTCCCCGACAGGAGGCTACAATGAAAACTCGAATTGCCGTCATCATAGCTTTGAGCGGTCTGCTGCTCAGTCTTATGGCGGGTTGCGCCGGCACCACTTCATTCCAGAAGGTTGATGTTGATCAAAGCAAGGCCCTTATTTATGTGTTTCGACCGGAGAGCGCTTTTGCCCGGGGTGAAATGTTCAAGCTTGAGGTCAATGGCACTATGAAGGGGATGCTGCTCAACAATGGCTATCTTCCCGTACCTGCCGATCCCGGCGAAGTTACCGTTGCGGTGTTTAAGAATTCGTTGATTACCAAGCCCCTTCTGGCCGATCTGACGCTCACCGCCAAGGCGGGAGATGTTTACTATATTAAAGTGAAGCCCGGCATAGCCTGGACGGTCAAAATGTTCAAGCTTGATAGTGAGCAAGGGGCTGAAGAAATCAAGTCTGCGGTTTTGTATCAGACAAAGTGAACATGCCTTTTTCTCCCACGAGTGAAGAAGCTTCCAGCCCACGCTGGCATTCGATTGGGGTTATTGCGCGCAAAAGCGATCGCAGAAAGAACAACGGGCGACCAACGTGACTGAAACCGTAACAAACGTGAGTGCTTACGGAAACTGGGTCTCTCCCCGACTCATCCTCGTGCCGGTTTTTCTTGCTGTGATTTCGGCAGTATTGATTGTTATTTCTCCCTACTTTTTGATTCCAACCGGAGTGTTTCTGCTCATTGCAGGTTATTTTCTCTATGCACGGCATCTCTTCTCTCCGACGGGAGGGAATATCCAGGAACAGGTGTGCTCGGTAGTAATGGAGAAACTTGACTGGGACGGTCAAGGCCGCGCTTTGGATATTGGGTGCGGGAGCGGTGCTCTGACAATACAAATCGCAAAGAAATACCCCAACGCGAAAGTGGCAGGCATCGATTACTGGGGAGGAATGTGGGGATACTCCGAGGGTGCATGCCAACGGAATGCGAGCCAGGAAGATGTGGCCGATCGTGTCACATTCCAGAAGGCAAGCGCTTCTTCACTTCCCTTTGGGGATGAAGAATTCGACGCTGTGGTCAGCAACCTGGTTTTCCACGAGGTAAAAGACACCTCCAATAAAGTCTCTCTCATAAAAGAAGCCCTGCGTGTATTGAAGAAGGGCGGCACATTCACATTTCAGGATCTGTTCCATATCAGGCACTTCTACGGCACGCCCGAAGACCTTCTGACAACAATCAAAAGTTGGGGGGTACGTGAGGTAGAATTTGTCGATACCCGCGCATTACCGTTCATTCCAACGGCACTGAAACTCCCCTTCATGTTAGGAACAGTGGGACTTATGACAGGAGTAAAATGAAAAGCACGCGCCTTCTCCCCTGCCCTGGAGACGAACCCGAAAACGCAGGGGGGAATCCGCCCGGCTAGAGTCAATATAATTCGGTGAGGAAGCGCCACTCCGCTTAGTAAAGACTCCCCCATCACTGGATGTTTGACTCATTTTTTTCGAGAAACCAGGATAACCGTCATGGGCGAACAACTGAAATCTATTCACGAATTTGACTTCTCACTGATCTGCGAATATTTTTCACAGCTAGAGAGACAGGGGCCCGGCAGCCCTGAAGTCACCATCAAGGCCTTGAGCTTTATCGATAATCTGACGGACGAATCTCGCATCGCCGATATCGGGTGCGGGACCGGTGGTCAAACAATGGTAATGGCTCACCACGCGCCGGGACACATAACCGGCATTGACCTGTTCCCCCTCTTTATCGATCTCTTTAACGCGCATGCTCACAAACTGAATCTTCAGGATAGAGTAAATGGCATTGTCTGTTCCATGGACAATCTGCCTTTTCAACACGAAGAACTGGACCTGATCTGGTCGGAAGGCGCAATCTATAATATCGGGTTTGAACGCGGCTTGAATGAATGGCGTACGTTTCTGAAAACGGGTGGCTTTATTGCCGTTTCTGAGGCATCGTGGTTTACCGAAGGGCGCCCTCACGAAATCGACAGGTTCTGGACGGAGGAATATCCGGAGATGGATACGATTGCCCATAAGGTTGCGCAGATGCAGAAGGCCGGATACATTTCCATGGCCACGTTTGTTCTGCCTGAAAATTGCTGGACGGAACATTTTTATACCCCGCAAGTTTCCGCACAGGAAAAATTTCTTAAAACGTACGCGGGGAATAAGATCGCTGAAGAGCTGATCGCAAACCAACGGCATGAAGCGGAGTTGTATTACACATATAAGGAGTTTTACGGCTATGTCTTCTATATCGGGAAGAAGATCTGAGTCAAGACAAGCACACAATTGTCGAGCCGAAACGCACCCGGACAGGCATTCAGCTACGCTCCATTCCAGCCGTTGAAGGATGGCAGTGTAAAAGATGAAGCAATTTAAGATAGTGATCGAAGAACATCCCGATACATATGTCGCTTACCCTTAGGGATTGAAAGGAGTGGTTATCGGACTTCGAGGCATTCATTGCCGATGCTGGAGTGGCCGTTTAATGCGAATTTCTCAGCAGACGCCGTCATTAAGAAAGTTATAAGCACCTTGGAGCAACCCGGTTTTCGGTTGATTTGTGGGGGGAATCACATCGCAATTCACAGCCGTTAGACGTATCAGGAGGTATTGTGGATATTATTGTTGTTTCAATAGCTGCACTATTTGCTTCTGCGTTAACCCTTTTCTCCGGGTTTGGCCTGGGGACATTGCTCATGCCCGTTGTCGCGATCTTCTTTCCTGTTGAAATCGCCATTGCAATTACGGCCATGGTGCATCTGGCAAACAACGTGTTCAAAGTTGCCTTACTCGGAAAGAAGGCCAGCCGATCTGTGCTCTTGGGTTTTGGTATTCCGGCTGTCATTTCCGCATTTCTGGGCGCATTGGTTCTCGGTTGGCTTTCGTCCGTCCCCTCGGTTTTTGAGTACGCTGCATTCGGAAAGCAAATGCAGGTGTCGCCTCTAAAGCTGGTCGTAGGAATGCTGATTCTGGCCTTCGTCGCGCTTGAGTTGTCCCCCCGGTTCTCGTCCATCGCGGTGGACAGGAAGTACCTCCCATATGGCGGCGTGGTCAGCGGATTCTTTGGCGGTCTATCTGGCCATCAGGGTGCGTTCAGAAGCATGTTCCTGCTCAAGATCGGCCTCAGCAAAGAGGAGTTCGTGGCCACCGGCGTGATGCTGGCCGTTATGGTCGATATGTCCCGCATGCTGATATACGGTTGGGAGATGTCCGGGCAACGTCACGCTGTCCAGTGGCCGCTTGTCATCGCGGCATCCGTCTCAGCATTCATTGGTGCATATTTCGGGTCTAAACTGCTCAAGAAAATCACTATCAAATCCATACAGGTAGTGGTGTCGGTACTTCTTGTTGTGGTTTCTTTAGGGCTCATGTCAGGTGTGCTGTAATGTAATACGTCCAACACTGCGCTCAAACGGACCTGAGCAAAAAGCCGCGAAGGCCGTGCAGCTTCACGTTCTGTGACCAGTGGGGGTAGTAGAGATGAAACCCGTGCGTGTCGAAGTCAATGATCTGATGCAACAGGGCTATGCATACTTTCTGACTGAGCCGATCGGCGGAAGCTTTCACCCTGATTTTCGCCCTCAGCTGACCCCGCAAGAGATGCTTGTTCTTGGCGTCTTCGGCGGAAAATACATGACGGACTGCGCGGAGGAATTCCCGGCCGACTGGTTCACCAACGCCAAACTCTGTCCCGAACGCCATGATGCGGCATTGAACTGCTTCGGCGTGAACGCGTCCCAGCCGCTGTCTTACTGGCGAGAAAAGGGATGGATCTACCACGAAGATCCGCGTGGCTGGTTTCAGTGGTACTGCCGCTACTACATGGGGCGGCGGTGTCCGGACGATGACCGTCAGATCAGACGGTGGCGCGCGTTTCAGCGGCATGTCGCGCAAATAAAGAAGCACTGCCGTCCCGGCGACCGGAATTGCCGGCCCCGACAGCGCCAGGCCTTGCTCCAGTGGGCGTATGATTCACGGCACATGTAACGATTATGACCACGGTTATCGGGTGTACTTTGGAAGAATAGGACAAAAGCGGGTCATATTATTGGCTGGCGGTGACAAAGAAAGCCAGTCCAAAGATATTAAGACCGACTTACGTCTATCGCGTAACCTACAGGAGGGTGGTCTCTCGATAATGAAGGTCAAGTCATTTGAGTTCAATCTAAGAGAATTGGCCGGCTCCATGGGCGACTTCGGGACCCTTTTTCCGTTAGCAATCGGCTATATCGTTGTCTGCGGTCTCAATCCGGCAGGGTTTCTGGTAATGATGGGCCTGGCAAATATTGTCACCGGGCTCATGTACCGGCTTCCCATGCCTATAGAACCGATGAAAATTCTGGCGGTGGTGGCAATTGCTCAACACTGGACTCCATCAATGGTTTATGCGTCCGGGTTCGCAATGGGTGTTATCTGGATAGTCTTTGCTCTGACTGGGGTCATAGGCTGGATTGCAAAGGTAACACCCAATTCTGTTATTCGTGGAATCCAGGCATCGCTCGGCGTGCTCCTGGCTATTGCGGCTATCAAAATGATTTCTACATGGTGGACAATTGGTATCGTCTCCATTATCATAGTCCTATTATTACGCCAGAATCGCTATGCCCCGGCTGCTATTGTGCTGATGCTTCTCGGCGTGGCCATTATGTTTATCAAGGGACAATTTCAGCACGTGAGCCCTCCATCCTTCAGCTTCCCGCATCTTACGGGCTTTTCTCTCGAGGAAGTTTGGCAGACGCTGCTCCTCGCGGGTTTCGCCCAGGTTCCATTGACAGTTACAAACGCAACCATTGCCACTTCTTCCCTGATAAAAACATACTGGCCGGAGAAAGCGGTAAGCGAGAGGCGGCTTTCCTGGAGCCAAGGCATTATGAACCTGATTCCACCTTTCTTTGGCGGCATGCCAATGTGTCATGGGGCCGGCGGCCTGGCCGGCCAGTATTACTTTGGCGCACGGACAGGTGGGGCAAATATTATAGAGGGATTGATAGAAGTCGCGATGGGGTTGTTTCTGGCTGGCTCTATCGCCGGGATATTTGCTTTCTTTCCCACAGCCATTATTGGTGCCATGCTGTTTCTTGTAGGGATAGAACTTACCAAGTTTGCCAAAGATATTCGGGCAGACAAGGATCTGATTCCCATGTCCATAACCGTCATCGTTTCATTGACCACTAATATGGCTTACGGTTTTTTGGCTGGGCTCACAGCGCACTATCTAATCCGATTTATTTCAAGAAAGAAAGGGTAGTAAGAATTTCGCACTACAGCGAATTACAACGTATTTCGTTGGAGGGTTTGACTTATGCGGTTTACATTCGTCGGATGCGGGGACGCCTTTGGAAGCGGCGGTCGCCTTCATACGTGCTTCCATGTGACAGGAGAGCATGCGAATTTTCTCATTGACTGCGGGGCGTCTTCTCTCATCGGTCTGAAGGCGAATCGGATTTTCCTGAACGCCATTCAAGCCATATTCGTTACCCACTTTCACGCAGATCATTTCGGAGGCATCCCGTTTTTCATGCTGGACGCGCAGTTTTTTTCCAAGCGCAGCGAGCCGCTGACAATCGTGGGGCCGCCGGGGCTCTCCTCCTGGTTCGAACGGGTAATGGAAACTGCCTTTCCAGGATCATCAAAAACGGTGCCGACGTTTTCCGTATCTCTTGTGGAAATATCCGCAGACGAACAGAGGACGGTGGCGGGGGTCAATGTGCAATCGTTTCAGGCGAAGCATGGAGACCCGGGCGGCCTTTGTTTTTCGTACCGTTTTGAAGCGGAGGGGAAAATCATCGCATACACCGGCGACACCGAGTGGACCGATGAATTGATTTCAGCCGCGAAAGATGCGGATCTTTTTGTCGCCGAAGCCTACTTTTTCGAGAAAAAGGTAAAGATGCATCTTGATCTTCAGTCGCTCGCGGCGCGGTTGCCGCAGATGAACGCCAAACGGGTCGTTCTCACACACATGAGCGATGATATGCTTGGCCGTCTGAAAGAGCTTTCCTATGAAACCGCTTATGACGGCATGATCATTACCCTATAAAATCTACTGCCTGAAAAAGGGATTCGTCCGCCGCTCCCGCCCGATGGTTGAGGCGGGCCCGTGTCCCGGATAGACCCGCACATCGTCTCCCAAAGGAAATATCCTTTCTTTGACCCCCGCGATCAGCCGGTTATGGTCCCCGCCCGGAAAGTCAGTGCGCCCAATGGAGCCGTAAAAAAGGGTATCCCCCGTAAAGACCGCGCCGGGCGCGGAAAAACACACACCGCCGGGAGAATGTCCGGGGGTGTGGATCACCCTGATTCGGTAGGTGCCGACCTTAATTTCCTGACCGTCCGTCAGATCCCCGTCAGGCGGAAACCCCAGCCCGTGGGCATCAAGCCTGTGTATCCACACGGGGGCCTTGACGATATCTTTCAGTTCTCTGGCCGCGCCCGTATGGTCAAAATGGCCGTGCGTGATCAGGATATATTTGATTCTGAGGCCGGTACTGGTTATCACTTTTACGATGCGAAACGCCTCGGCGCCGGGATCAATGACAACACCCTCCATACTTTTCTTGCACCCCAGTATATAACAGTTGGCCTGAATCGGGCCGACAGTCATCATCTTAAGCATGCCGCGCATGTCTCCTTCCTGATGGTTATATTTGCTATTCAACTTAATCATTCTTTTCCAGAATTCAAGGCCATGCTACAGTGGAGACTTCTTGAACTTCCCGCGCTTTTGCTATAGGACATGAGCGGGTAATCATGAATGGCTCAACACAAACCCCGGCTTGGTCTGCCGGCCATGACCGGCTGTTTTCCCGTGGAATTGACATATACGATGAAGACTCACATGAGAACACTTCCTGTTCTGGTACTGCTGGTTGCAATCATGGTGCCGGTGACCGCGGAAACGAACGCGGCAGACCAAAACATCCTGACCTACACGGTTTCAGACCAGGGGATCGCGGTAATTTCAGCAGTTACGCCGTATGATTCTCAACCGCAAGTCCGGAACGCTTTCCTGAAATGGTTCAAACGTGGCTTCGATACAGTCTTGTCCGGCAGTTCGCCCTTGATGATAGAGTGGGATACCACTGCTAAAGGGCGGGCTGGCCAGCGGGGGTATGATCTCGGAATGGGAGAGGCAGAGAAATTTATGCAGAAGAAGGCCTCCAGTCAATCGCTCCAGACAACTTCGATTCCGCCCCTCTGAACTCGATAAGGCCCTCTCAAAAAGTAGAAATAATAAAGAGACAGGGGATATCTCCCGTATTTTTAATATGATAAGGAGTTTGTGGAAATGAAAGAGAACCGGATTCAAACCGTCAGTGTTATCGGCTGCGGATACATGGGCTGGGTTTTTGGACTTCACTGCGCAATTCATGGGTATCCTGTCAATATTTATGATATTAATCAGGAAGCCATAGATCGGGCGAAAGAGCAGATTTCTCAGGAATTGGATGCACAGAAGGATAAGCGCCTCATCACGCCCGAGGAAAAACAAGCCATTCTCCGTCGCATCTCCTTCACGCAAGATTTACAAAATGCAGTCGCGACAGCTGATTTCGTATTCGAGACCGTTCCGGAGAAGCTCGAGCTCAAGCGGGAGATATTCGCCCGTCTGGACCGGTTTTCTCCCGCGGAAACGATTCTGGCGACAGGGAGTTCCTCGTTGCCCGTATCCCGCATAGAGGATGCGACAAAACGGCCGGACCGGGTGCTGAACACACATTTTTATCCTCCCATCTGGGAGATGCCCATGGTTGAACTGATGCGGGGAACCGCCACCTCGGAGGAGACGCTGGATCGAGTCCGGCAATTCATGAATGATATCGAAGTGGTTTCGCTCATGGTCCTCAAGGAGAGCACTGGTTTTCTCTTTAACCGCATATGGCGCGCGATCAAAAAGGAATGCCTCACCGTCGCGGACACGGGCGTAGCGACCTTTGAAGATGTGGACCGCGCCTGGAGCATCTTCATGGCCATTTTTAAGAAATTTCCGGGCCCCTTCGCACTGATGGACTCAATAGGGCTGGATACCGTTCTGGATATAGAAAAAGTGTATCACCAAAAGTCGGGCAACAGCGCCGACGCCCCTCCTAAGATTCTTACCGACAAGGTCGAGAACAGGGAATTGGGCCTGAAGACCGGGAAAGGGTTCTACACCTACCCTCGGCCCGCCTTTGAGAAAGATGACTGGCTGCCGATCGGCAAACGCGCTGGTTCGGAAGACTGATTGTCAGTGATATGGCGTATCCCTATTTCAAGGAACCTGACGGGGCTGCGGGATTTTCTGGATGAGATTGAATCAGACCGGAAGAAAAACTTGGTAAAGAGTAAGTTAAAGGTGCAGATCGGTGACTGCATGCGTGTTATGCCGATGACACAACCATAACGGTTAACAGAGGAATCTTTTATGACGTCTCACGGGAAAGAACAATCGGTTCAGGTTGCCGTCATACAGGCGGCGTCAGTACCCTTCGACAGCGATGCCTGTGTTGACAAGGCGGTGCGCCTGATCGGCGAAGCTGCCGCTACCGGCGCGAAGGTGATCCTTTTTCCGGAAGCCTTCGTCGGCGGATATCCGAAAGGGTTGAGCTACGGCCTCGTGGTGGGCGCGCGCGACCCGGCAGGACGTGAAGAATTCCGGATATACTTTGACGCGGCTATCGAGGTGCCGGGTTCTCAGACGCAACGGCTCGGCGAGGCCGCGGCTGAACATGGAGCCTATGTCGTGATCGGGGTGATCGAGCGCGAAATCGGGACCTGTTACTGCACCGTGCTCTTTTTCGGTCCCGACGGCAGCCTGCTCGGCAAGCATCGCAAACTCATGCCGACCGCTCTGGAACGGATGATCTGGGGATTCGGGGACGGGTCAACGCTGACGGTCGTCCAGAGCCCCTATGGACGGATCGGCTCCGTCATCTGCTGGGAGAATTACATGCCCATGCTCCGTATGGCCATGTACGCCAAGAACGTCGCCCTCTATTGCGCCCCTACCGCCGATGACAGAGATACATGGCTGATGTCAATGCGGCACGTGGCCCTCGAAGGACGCTGTTTTGTGATGACCGCGTGCCAGTTCATCCGCAAGGGGGATTTTCCGGAAACGGTGCGTGTGTCTCTGGGGGATGGACCGGATTCGGTATTGATGCGCGGCGGGAGCGCTATCATCAGTCCGTTGGGCGCCGTGCTGGCGGGGCCGAATTTCGAAGGCGAGACTATTCTTACGGCGACGCTTGATCTGGGTGAGATCGCCCGCGGAAAGTTCGACATGGATGTTGCAGGCCATTACAGCCGGCCGGACATCTTTCAGCTCCGCGTGAATGAGGAGCCCATGGACCCGGTAATTTCGAAAACCGGGGAATAACAGGGAAAGATGGGGAGAAAAGCCCCCTCCCCTTCCGCGGACAGGACGTGGGTCGTGCGATCTTTCCAGCAGGGGCAAGGACGGATCAAGTTGATTTCAATAAACACTGTCACAGAAGCGAAAGGAGGATTTTATGGAGATTATCAAGATTATTTGCGCAATTATATTGCCGCCGTTAGGTGTTTTTTTACAGGTCGGTATCGGAAAGCATTTCTGGATTAACATACTTCTGACTCTGCTCGGCTATATTCCGGGTATTGTTCACGCCGTATGGGTTGTGGCGAAGAACAAATGAGCACCAGTTGATATAGTCAGTATATTGCTCGTCTTTGTTCATGGTTCCTGGAACCCTTCTATGAAAAGATTATCCATTCTGCTGCTCGTGCTTTTAACCGGGTGCGTTGGAATACCTGAGAACGTAACGCCCGTCGAAAATTTCAGGTTGGAAAGATATCTGGGCACATGGTACGAAATCGCGCGGCTGGATCATTCATTCGAGCGAGGGCTGACGCACGTGACTGCCGATTACACCTTGCGGGATGACGGCGGCGTCAGAGTCATCAACCGCGGCTATTCCGCCGCGAAAGATGCGTGGCAGGAAGCGGAAGGCAAGGCGTATTTTGTTCAAGCATCGGATCAGGGATTTCTGAAAGTTTCTTTCTGGGGGCCTTTTTACGGCTCGTATATCATTTTCGAACTTGACCATGAGCATTATCAGTATTCGCTGGTATGCGGACCCGATAGATCGTATCTCTGGATCCTGGCGAGAAAACCGAAGATAGAGAATCAGATACGGGACATGCTCATGGAAAAAGCGGCCGCCCGCGGTTTCGAAACGGCGAAACTCATGTTTATCAATCATGACTGATCCCATAGCGTGTGCGGTATCCCGATACGGTGTGGGATATCACCGATTAAGCGCAGAACATTGGCAGCCGCATTTCCGAAAAACCTTTGACAAAAAATCCTTCCTGTAGTAGTTACCATAAGTCATTATAAGTAAGTATTTTCAGGAAAGAGTGTATGCGCGGAAAAATAAGCGATTTACTGACCGCAAGAGAGGCATCACAACTCCTTAACACCAATGAAAAAAAGGTGTACTCCCTTGCCCAGGAGGGGAAACTCCCCGGGACGAAGGTAACGGGGAAATGGATTTTCCCCCGGCCCGAACTGGAAGAATACCTTCGATTAATGGCCCAGCAGACCCTGCGCAGGTCTTTCTTTGAATCGGTGATCGACAGAAAAGTAATCCTCGCCTGCGGCTCCGACGACCCTGTCCTGTGCATGGCCCAGGGATTCTTTCATAAAGAGAATCCTGGCTACACTTTCTTTTCTTCCAGCGTTGGCAGCGGAGAGGGACTGAGACTTCTGGGTGAGGGATTTTGCCATATAGCCGTCTGTCACCTGTACGATCCCGATGCCGATGACTTCAATTTTCCTTTTCTGGAACGTTATGTTGGTTCCACCGATACGGTGACCCTCGTGAATCTGTTCTACCGGCGAGTCGGTTTCGCCGCAAAAGACCGGGAGGTCACCTCATTCAGCGAACTTATCGACCGCAACCTGCGCTTCGTCAATCGTCAGAGTGGCTCCGGGATACGGGCGCTTGTCGATCACCTCATCGAGACGGAGGGGGTACCCGTTTCAGATATAAAGGGTTTTGAAGACGAGGCCTTCACCCATCTCGATGTCATCAACCATATCAGCAGCGACAGGGCCGACGCGGGAATCGTGGCAGAGGCCGTCGCCAGCGGCGCGAACCTCCCATTTTACACGATTCTGGAGGAGCGGTTCGATATGGTTGTCCGAAAGGAGATCTTCTTTGACAAAAATATCCAGGTCTTCGTCGAATTCCTCAGATCGGAACGCTTCAGGGAACTGCTGAAGAACATGAGAGGGTATAATTCCCGGGATACCGGGAAGATCATCTATGCAAAAACAAAAGAGTAGCGAAAGGAGTGGGGTAATGAAGATGATGTTGAAGAAGTTGTGTGTGGCGGCCTGTGTAATGGCGTGTCTGATCGGGGTTTCGACTGGCGCCGTCGCGGAAGACGTGCTGAGAATGGCGACGACGACCAGTACGGACAATACGGGGCTTCTCGATTATCTTGCGCCCGTATTCAAGGCCGACACGGGGATCGAACTCCAATGGGTTTCCGTGGGGACCGGCAAGGCCCTCGCCTTGGGGAAGAACTGCGATGTTGACGTCCTGCTCGTTCACGCCCCGGCGGCCGAGATGAAACTCGTCCAGGACGGGAGCGCCACCGACCGTACGGAGCTGATGTACAACGATTTTATCTTTATCGGCCCCCCCATGGACCCCGCAGGGCTGAAAGGAAAATCGGTGAAGGAGGCCCTCGGGGTGATCGCATCCAAGAAGGCCCCTTTCGCGAGCAGGGGAGATAATTCCGGTACGCACAAAAAAGAGCTGGAGCTCTGGAAAAACGCTCAGCTTGCCGTCCCCGATAAGGAGACATGGTACATCCAGACCGGCCAGGGGATGTTGAACACCATCAATATTGCGGCGGAGCGCGATGCCTACACCATGACCGACCGGGGGACATTCATCAAATACGAATCCAACTGGAAGGGAAAACCGCCCCTGGTGATCCTTGTGGAAGGGGACGCGTCCCTGCGGAATCAGTACAGCGCCCTTGCTGTCAACCCTCAGAAATGTTCGAATGTAAAGTACGATCTGGCAAAACGCTATATCGCGTGGATGGCGTCGCATAAGGTACAGAAACTCATCGGGGACTTCAAGTTGATGGGGAAACAGCTCTTTTTCGCGAATGCAAAATAGACAAAAGGGTCCCCTTCGTTTCATATGGATTATATTGCACAAGGCTTCATACGATCGATCCAGCTTCTCCTTGCCGGTGATCCCGAGACGTATTCGGCGATCTTCACCACACTGAGGATCTCGTCCCTCTCGATCGTTGCCAGCCTGCTTATCGGGATACCCCTCGGCTTTCTCTTGGGGTATTTCGATTTCCCGGGGAAACGGCAGGTGCGGGCGGTTGTTGACACGCTGCTCGCCCTCCCCACGGTGGTGGTCGGCCTCTTTGTCTATGCCTTCATCTCCCGCCGGGGACCCCTCGGCGAATGGGGGATACTCTTTACACTCACCGGTATCGCCGCCGCCCAGACCATCCTGATTACACCGATCGTGGTCTCGCTGACAGCCACGGCCGTAGAGAGCCTTGACAGGCGTCTGCGGGCGACCCTCATCGCCTTGGGCGCGCGGGGAAGGCAGATCCTGATCACAAGTCTTATGGAAGCGCGGTACGCCGTCCTCGTGGCGGCCGTCACCGCTTATGGGCGCGCCATCTCCGAAGTGGGGATTTCCATGATGATCGGCGGTAACATCAAATGGCATACCCGGACCATCACCACGGCGATCGCCCTGGAAACGGGAAAGGGCGATTTCGCTGTCGGGATGGCGCTGGGCATCGTCCTTTTGACCCTCGCCCTTGTCGTGAACAGCTCGCTCACGCTGCTCAAGAAGAGATCGTAATGCCTATGCCCCCTCTTTACCAGATAACAAATCTCAAATACCGGTATGGGGAGCACTTCGAGCTCAATGTTCCGGAGTTGACCATCGAACAAGGGGCTTCCATCGGCCTGGCGGGCTCGAACGGGAGCGGTAAGTCTACCCTGCTGCGGCTCCTCGCTTTTATCGAGATGCCGGAGGAGGGGGATATTCGGTTCGACGGCGCGCTGATGGCAAAGACCAATGGCGGAATGAAGCGGGACGTCACCATGCTCCTCCAGGAACCCTATCTGCTCAAACGTTCCGTCTTTGAGAACGTGGCCTTCGGGTTGAAGATCCGTGATGACCGGAAAGGTTTGAAGAAACGGGTCTGCGGGGCGATGGAACTGGTGGGGCTGTCCCCGAAGGAATTCGCCCGGCGCCGGTGGCACGAACTCTCGGGGGGTGAGGCCCAGCGGATCGCGCTGGCCTCCCGTCTTGTCCTGCGGCCCAAGGTCCTGATCCTCGATGAGCCGACCGCGAGCGTTGACCAGCAGAGCGCCCGCCTTATCAAGGAGGCGATTATCGAGTGCCGCGCACAATTCGGGATGTCGCTCATCATCGCCAGTCACGACCGGGTGTGGCTCAGCAGCGCCACGGATACAGTCAAGCGCATGCACGAAGGGCGAATCGTGGGAACGGGCGCTGAGAACATCCTTGCGGGACCCTGGGATCATGGCGAAAACGGTCTTTATACCAGGATGCTCTCAGACGGGCAGGCCCTCTTTGTAACGAAACCGCCTCGTGCAGATGCCGCCGGTGTAGTCAATCCCTCCGATATCGTCATCTCAGTCGTGCAGCCCGACGGGATATCCACCCGTAACATCCTCCGGGGGATCGTCACCCACATGACCATGGAAAGGGATTCCAGCGACATCCTGGTAGAAGTGGATTCGGGCGGCCTTTCACTCCTCTCCCGCCTGACCCCCTCCGCCGTGCAAAGCCTCCAACTCGTCCCGGGAAAAGAGGTGTGGGCCCTCTTCAAGGCCTCGGCGGTGGACTGGTACTGATGGATAATCTCAGACTCTGAAGCGGATTTCTGTCTTCCTGGATTGCGAACCTTCAACTCCTTAAAATCATGCAAGAAAAAATCGTGTATCTCCCCTTTGAAAATCCCGCGGTAATACTTCGAGTTCTTCGCTGAGTTAAGGACAGCCTCATTCCCAAGGCAGCCGCATTTCCTTGCGTAAAAATCAATTTCACAGTAATATACCGTACATTCCGTTGAAACTGGTCGTGAACAAGATCAAGGGGGCATCACCGGGACACGTTAAAACTTTGATTTATTACGTTTGAATCCCTGTGGCTCTGATGTCCACAAGAAGGGTGAAAAGAGTGAGACAATGCAAGCGCGTGGACCGCTCATGATCGAACATCGTCTGATCGAACGTATGCTCAAGGCGATTCAGGACATTCTGAAGCGGCTTGAGGAAGATCGGGCCATTGATCCGGTACTTGTGGATACGCTTGTCGACTTCATTCGTACATACGCCAACCGGACGCATCACGGCAAGGAAGAAGAAATCCTTTTCGAGGCAATGAAAGAGAAACCTCTGTCTGAAGAGGACCGTCGTTTCATGAACGAACTCATCGAGGAGCACGTGTTTGGACGGCGGACAACCAAGGCCCTCGTTGAAGCAAACACCCGCTACCGGAACGGTGATGAGACGGCGCTGCCGGAGATTGCCGAAAAATTTCAAAACCTGATCGAATTCTATCCGACCCACATCGAGAAGGAGGACAAGGTGTTCTTCCCCGCTTCCAGAGGCTACTTCACGGAAGAAGAGGACCAGGTCATGCTTGCCCGGTTCCGGGAATTTGACGGGAAGATGATTCATGAAAAATACGAAAACGTGGTCACGGCATTGAAGCCAGACTGAACGACCGCTGGATTGCAAAAGGAGGGGACAATGCATAAGAAAGTAATACCGGCTTCTTTAGCTGATATAGTCGATTATCAAAAGGACGCGGTTGTCAGCAAAACCATCATTGAGAAGACGGCGGGAACGGTGACCGTGTTCGCCTTTGACATGGGCCAGGGTTTGAGTGAGCATACGGCTCCTTTTGATGCCCTGGTACAGATCCTTGACGGAGAGGTGGAAATCAGGATTTCCGGGGAGCCTTTTCATCTGAAAACGGGTGAGATTGTTATCATGCCCGCCCATGAACCACATGCTCTGAAATCGGTCACCCGTTTTAAAATGTTATTGACTATGATCAAATCATAGGGAATAAAAACGGAGCACAGAGCCGGTTAAGAGGAGCGGATCGGCAGGCCGTAAAGCTATCCCGGTATGCTCCCGTTCAACCGGGTATAGCCGAAAAAAAAGGATAACACGGAAAGGATCGCGCACATGGAACAGATAGCAGACAAAGTGCAGGAGTGGATCGCACTGTACGGTTTGAAGGTGATAGCCGCCATCGTCATATTGATTATCGGTCGTTGGGCGGCCAAGGGGGTCACGTCCCTCATCCGGAAGATGCTTCGCAAGGGACGTATAGACGAGACGCTGGTGTCCTTTGTGGCAAACCTCTGCTACGTCGGCATCATGGCGTTTGTCATTATCGCCGCGTTGGGGCAGCTTGGCGTGCACACGGCGTCATTCGTCGCCGTACTCGGTGCCGCCGGTCTGGCTGTCGGCCTGGCCCTGCAAGGCTCGCTGTCGAACTTCGCCGCGGGAGTCCTGATGATTATCTTCAAACCCTTCAAGGTCGGGGATTACATCGAGGGTGCAGGCGTCGCGGGAGCCGTGGAGGAGATTGGAATCTTCACGACGGAGCTCAAATCGCCTGACAATAAGAAGATCATTGTCCCGAACGCCAAAATGACGAGCGACAACATCGTCAATTATTCAGCCAAGGAAATCAGGCGTGTCGATCTGGTCGCCGGCGTGAGTTACGGGGATGATCTCGACACGGTGCGAAAGGTGCTGGAAGGCATTCTTGCCGGGGACGAACGGGTTCTGAATGATCCCGCTCCGACAATCGGCGTGCTCTCGTTGGGAGACAGCAGCGTCAATTTCGCCGTGCGGCCCTGGGTCAAAACCGCCGATTACTGGGATGTCTTTTTCGCGACCCAGGAGAGCATCAAGAAGCAATTCGACGCAGAGGGCATCAGCATCCCGTTCCCGCAGCAGGATATTCATGTGCACAAGGCTGACTGACCGGTCGCTGAGACCATCGTTTTTTAATGCAATATAATCAAAAGCAAAGAGAGGAGTATCATCATGCCGGAATTTGGATCCCCCTTTTCAGGGCTTGCACAGGACAGGAAATTAACAAACGAGGAACTGATCCGCGCCATTCGTTTCATGATCGCCGCGGAATACGAAGCGATTCAGCTATATATGCAGCTTGCCGAATCAACGGACAACAAACTGGCCATTGAGGTGCTCACGGACATTGCCGACGAGGAACGGGTCCACGCCGGAGAATTCCTGCGCCTCCTTCGGGAATTGGCCCCGGATGAGGAAAAGTTCTATGCCGAAGGGGCCGAAGAAGTAGAGGAAGAAATCGAGAAAATGAAGTAGGAAACCGGCGCATGAATGCTATTTTCTGGTGGGTGCCGAAACTGTTCATCGGGCTTGCGTCCCTCTTTTTTCTCGTATGGGGGATTGATGTCCTCGTCTTTTCCTACAGCATGGACAACCCATTGGAATTCATCATGTATTTTTTCTCGTCGAGTATGCTTATCCTCGTAAGCGTTGTCGGTCTCATATATTGCGCCTTCAGGTTCTTCAGGAGGATAAAGGGCGGAGGAGAAACCCGGTGATCCGGCCGGAAATTTCTTCATGTTTCAGGTGGAACTCGCCGGCAATGATCGGTATTTCCCCGACTGACAGAGAATTTGGTCTCTTTTGAGGCTTTTTGACGCAGGTGTTGGGGCAGAGTGCCATGATTATCGTAAAGAATGACACCACAGCATGCGCAATATGCGGGAGCGTCCCCGCCGTCATCTTTTGCGATGGCTGTCATATTCCTCTCTGCCGAGATTGTCGGAGATTCGATCTCTGGGGGTACGGCTGCGGCCATGTGGATACGAAAGCCTTCTGCGCGGCCTGTTTCAACGATATTACTATCAATCCTTACGGCGGAAGTGTCAGTGATGCACATGATTCCACAAAAATCTCTTAAACGGGAAGAAAACAGACAGATCCAACGCGGCTTGCGTAGAAACGGTCCGGTGACCTCCGTGAAAAGTCCATTGAATCTTTGGCTGAAACGTCTCGTTGTTACTGCTGCCTTGCTTGTTGTCTGGGGAATGTCGATCCCCGGTTTCGCTTACAACCTGGCGGACAAGGTCCGGGAATTCACCCTCGAAAACGGCCTGAAGATCCTGGTTGTTGAACGGCACGCCAGTCCGACCGTCTCTCTGTACATCAGCCACCGGGTAGGCGCTGCGAATGAGATAAGCGGCCATACGGGGATCGCTCATTTCCTCGAACACCTGCGTTTTAAAGGAACAAAAACCATCGGGACACGGGATTACCAACAAGAAAAAGAGGTTCTCCATAAAATCCATGAAACAGGAGACGCCCTCGATCGCGAAGTGATAAAAGGAGATAATGCGGACCCCCAGAAAATGCGGGATCTCCGCACACGTCTGGAGTCTCTCCAGCAAGAGGCCGCAACAAAGTGGAGTATCCCCGGCGAGATAGACCGTCTGTACACGGAACATGGCGGCGGGGATCTCAACGCCTTCACGAGCCAGGACATGACCACCTATCATGTGAGCCTCCCCGCCAACAAGATAGAGCTCTGGGCGAGAATAGAGGCGGACCGGATGGCCAATCCCGTTTTCCGGGAGTTTTATTCCGAACGCGACGTGATCCTGGAGGAACGCAAACAACGGGTGGCGTCCGATCCCCGGGGGAAGCTCATGGAACACTTTCTGGCCGCCGCTTTCCTGGCGCATCCCTACCGGCGGCCCATACTCGGGTGGCCTTCGGATATGCGTTTCCTCGATATCAAAACCATCAGTGATTTCTTCAATACTTACTATATACCCGGCAACACGGTTATCACTGTCGTGGGGGACGTATCTTCGAGCACCGTGGTGGAGATCATAGGACGCTACTTCGGTCCCTTTCCCTCGGGCGCCATACCGGAACGCCGGATCACGGAAGAACCGCCTCAGACCGGCGAGAGAAGGGCAGAGGTGGTTTTCGACGCGGCGCCCCGGATTATCATCGGATATCATAAACCCACCCTCCCCTCCTTTGATGATTGCGTATTCGATGTGATCGACACGATTCTTTCCGGGGGGAGAACGTCGCGCCTCTTCAAGTCCCTCGTAAAAGAAAAAGGGATCGCCGCCTCTGTTTCAACAGCAAACGGATATCCGGGCTCGCGCCATCACAACCTTTTTGTCATATTTGCGGAACCGGTATCTCCGCACACCACCGCGGACCTAGAAACAGCCATCTACGAAGAAGTGGACCGGCTGAAGCGGGAGCCGGTGGAATCACAAGAACTTGAAAAGGCAAAAAATCAGCTTAAAGCCGATCTTCTGAGAAATCTCGCAACCAACTCCGGCCTCGCGGGGATGCTCTCCTACTATGAAATCGTGGCGGGAGACTGGCGCTACATTTCAACATTCCTCGATCTGGTGGAAAAGGTCACCCCCGAAGACATTATGGCGGCAGCGGATACCTATCTGACCCGACAAAACAGAACGGTCGCCACTCTGGTGAAAGACAAATGAAGAGACACTTTCTTTACGCTATATTCCTCATTCCGTTCTTCCTCTCATGCGCGTGGCACGGCGAGATGATGAGCGATCCGGACAGTATCGTATATCCCGCCCTCCGCTTTGAGCCCCCTGAGGTCCAGAGGACTGAATTTGAAAACGGCATTATTCTTTACTTCCTTGAAGATCATGAGCTTCCCCTCGTAAATCTTACCGCCATCGCGAGGATGGGATCTTTCTATGATCCCCCCGGGAAAGAGGGTGTGGCCGAACTTACGGGGGGCGTCATGCGCACCGGAGGAACAGCCTCCATGACGGGAGACCGTCTGGACGAGGAACTGGACCTCATTGCGGGAATCATTGCCGTGTCTGTGGGGAAGGAATCAACCACTCTTTCCCTCTCGGTCCTTGAAAAAGATCTCGACAGGGGACTGGAGATTTTTTCCGACATGCTGATGAACCCGGTTTTCGCTGAAGAAAAGGTTGCACTGGCGCAGTCTCTTGAGATTGAGGCGCTCAAAAGGATTCGTGACAATCCTCAAAGGACCGCTTTCAGAGAGTTTCATCGTCTGATCTACCAGGGCGACCCACGGGGACGGCTCTCGTCCGTCCAAACAATAGAGAATATAAAACGGGAAGACCTGGCCGCCTTCCACCACCGGTTCTTCGGCCCCGCGAATACAATGATTGCCGTGTCGGGCGACGTACACAGCGCCGAGTTGATCAAGAAAATACAAACCTATCTGGGGAAATGGAGCGCGGCGGGAGAGAGGACGAAGATCCCGCCCCCTCCGGCATATCCAGGGGCCTCCCTGGATTATCTCTGGAAGGACACGCCCCAGTCCGTCATACTGACGGGATACCCTGCCCCCGGAAAGACAAATCCCGACTATTACGCCTTTGAAGTCCTCGATTTTATTGTTGGAAGTGGCGGTTTCCGCTCGCGCATCTTTGGCGAGGTTCGCAACCGGCTGGGCCTCGCTTACAGCGCCGGGAGCTTTTATTCTGCCCGTCCACACCACGGCATCTTCGGCGCCTACGGGATCGTAAAGGCTTCCTCAACCGTGGACGCCCTGACCGCCGTGGAAAAGATCCTTGACGAAATGAGGAACACGGGAGCGGGGCGTGAGGAACTGGAATGGGCCAAAAAATCGATCCTCAATAACTTCATATTCTCCTTTTCCACCCCAAACCGGATTGTTACGGATCAGATGATGCTGGAATACGACGGCCTCCCCGACACCTTCCTGAAGGATTACAAAAATAATATAGAAAAAGTTAATTTTGACGATATACGTACTGTAGCCTCGCGGTACCTCTCAGAGAAAAACAGGGTAGTCCTTGTTCTCGGCGATGAAAAAAGATTTGAAAAGCCCCTTTCCTCCTTCGGCACGTTCCGATCGACCGGGGACACAGCAGGGGCCGATCGATGACACGAAGGGGCGATACCGGGGAAAAACTCTTCGAGAGGATCAGCGCCCGGATAGACTCGTACGAGAGCGACATGATAGCGCTCCAGTTCGGCTTGACCGCCATACCGGCGCTGGCGCCGGAGAACGGCGGCAACGGAGAATACCAGAAGGCCCGCTACCTCGTGGAACAACTCAAGGGGATGGGATTTCTCACCATCAGGACCTTCGATGCCCCTGACGACAGGGTCGCCTATAAGTGCCGCCCCAACGTCATTGTAACCATCCCCGGGACAAACCGCGGGAGAACCGTCTGGATTATCACCCACACGGACATTGTCCCTCCGGGAGAACGGGCGCTCTGGGATCATGATCCGTACAAAGGGTATGTGAAGGATGGAAAGGTATTCGGCAGGGGAACGGAGGACAATCAGCAGGATCTGGTGGCCTCCATCTTCGCGGCCAGGGCCTTTCTTGAGGAAGGCGTAAAACCGGCATTCTCGGTGGGCCTTGCCTTCGTTGCCGATGAGGAAACATCGAGCAGCAAAGGGCTCGTCTACCTCCTGGGCATGAAGAAAAAGCTCTTTAAAAAGGATGATATCATCGTTGTCCCCGACTTTGGCAACGAAGAAGGATCGATGATCGAGGTGGCTGAAAAGAGCCTCCTGTGGTTGCGGGTGAGAACGGTGGGAGCGCAATGTCACGCGAGCAGACCGGCGCTGGGGAGAAACGCCTTTGCCGCCGCGTCGCACTTCATCACGAAATTGCGTGATCTGTACCGCATCTTCGACAGGGTTGATCCCCTCTATACCCCTCCCACGAGCACCTTCGAGCCCACGAAAAAAGATGCCAATGTCCCCAATATCAACACGATACCGGGAGATGACGTATTCTACCTCGATTGCCGGATTCTTCCCGACTGTGATCTCGTGCAGGTCATGTCCCGGATGCGCGCCATGGCGGACGAGGTGGAGGAATCTTTCGACGTCTCCATCGATATCGTTCCCGTCCAGACGGTAGAGGCCCCTCCCCCCACGGACGTGAACGCGCCGGTTGTAAAGGCTCTGGCGCGGGCCGTGCGGGAGGTGTATGGTGTGGATGCCCTTCCCGGAGGAATCGGCGGCGGAACCGTCGCGGTTCCCCTCCGAGAAAAGGGTTACCAGGCGGCGGTATGGAGCAGGCTGGGCGGAATGGCGCACCAGCCGAACGAGAACTGCTTTATATCCAATATGATAGGGAACGCAAAGGTCTTCGCCCATGTTTTCCTCGGGCGGACATGAGAAATTCGTTGTTACAGAAGGAGACGCACATGAAACAAAGGAAGGCTTCAGGAAACGCCAAGGGGGTGGTGATCCTTGAAAAAGACAGCCGTTTTCTCTCCGATATGAAAGATGCCCTGGGGGGAGATCCCGGGTTGCGGATCATCGGCGAGGGTGCTGACCTGTCCCGGGCAACCGCGCTCCTCACGGACGAGTTGAACGAAGTGCCTGATGTCATCATAGCCGGTCTTGACCTCCTTAAGGAGGGCGTGGCGAGCAACCTGGATGGCCTTATGGCGCTGAAGGACAAGATGCCGGGGACCAGGCTGATCGTCACGAGCGAACGATACGCGGATGAAGAGATCTTCCGCATGATACACGAGGGGATTCGAGGGTTTTTCCTCAAGGGAACACCCCCCGCCCTTATCACAAAATGCGTGCGTGTGGTGCTCTCGGGTGGGATGTGGATGGACAACACCTTTATCGCCCGTGTCTTTGAAGCGGTGGCGAACCGGGATGAAAAAACCGGCAAGGGGTAATGCCGGACTGGGATCGTATGACGAAATTTCTCCGATTGGTTTTGGATCAACAAATGACACTCGGGGGTTTATTGCGTGAGTGAGGAGGTTTTTATGGGAACAGAACAGAGAGTTGAAAGGGACAAAATCAAGATCGTCATCTTTGACGAAGACGCCCCTTTTGTACATAAGCTGAAAGAAGTCATACAGGCGGCCCCCGATATCGAGATCGTGGACGTGCGGAGGAATATGGAGAGCGCCAAAGAATTCCTGCTCGGGGTCCAGGCGCCTATCAATCTGATCCTCGTCAGTTTTAACATACTCAAAGAGGTCGTGGCGTCCGACATGGGCACGCTTTTAAAGTTAAAGACGACTCTCCCCGGAACACGGGTCGTCGTCATGGGGGAACGGTACGCCGAAGAAGAGATATTCCGGATGGTTGAGGAAGGAATCAAGGGATTCTTCGTCAAGGGCGATATCTCATCGGATTTTATTATCAAGTGCATACGGGTCGTTGCCGCGGGCCAGATATGGATGGACTCGAATCTTGTCAGCCGGGTCTTCGAAGAGTTCTCCCGCTATTACAGCGAGGCTGAAGGAAAACTCAGAGCACCGTCACCCGAAGAAACGGATCGTCTTGCTCTTCTGACCAAAAGGGAAATGGAACTCCTTGAGCTGGTTTCCATGAGCCTCAAGAACGACGAGATAGCGGACCGTCTCTTTATCAGTACCAAGACGGTCAAGACCCACATCCGGAATATATTCGAGAAGCTGGGGTCCCGTAACAGGGTCGATGCCACGCTCCTTTACATCGGCGCGTCAAAGCGGCAGGCGCAGGGAGCAAGCACTGCACACTGAGCAGGGCGGCGGGCGATCCTGCGGGATTACAAAGATTCGGTCGCCCGGAAAATGATCTCCGAGAGTTTGGCGAACTCCTCGACACTCAGCGTTTCTCCCCTCCGACCGCCGTCTATCCCCGCCTCGCGAAGGAGCGAGAGCGGGTCCACTCCCCTTCCGCACAGCCGCGGCATCCCCTTCAGGTTGTTAGCCAGGGTCTTTCTCCTCATGGCGAAAGCCGCTTTCACCGTTTCTATGAAAATAATATCGTTCCCCATCTGGCAGAGAGGTTCTTCTCGCATCTCCAGTCTCAGTACAGCGGAATCCACCTTCGGCACGGGGTAAAAGCAGGTGGCGGGAACGGTCATCACGTGCCGTACCTTCGCGTACATGGAAAGGATCACGGAGAGGATGCCGTATGCCTTTATCCCGGGAGGGGCCGTGATCCGGTCCGCAACTTCCCTCTGAAGCATCAAGGTCGCCGTGGATATGTGCTTTCTGAATTCGAGCAGACGAAAGATAATCTGGGAGGATACATTATAGGGGATATTACCGACGATCTGTACGCGTCCTGAGCCTTCCAAAGGAGAGGAAAAATCATAGCGCAACACGTCCCTCTCGATTATCTCAATGTTGGAGATCCCTGCGAGTTCGCTCTCCAGAACCTTCACCAGTTTCGGATCTATTTCAATGGCTATGACCCGTTTTACCCGCGTCGCGATCATGGCCGTCATGGCCCCCAGCCCCGCGCCGATCTCGACCACCGTGTCTCCTTCGGCAACCTTCGAAGCCTCGACAATCCGGGAGGTTATATTGTTGTCCACGAGAAAGGACTGCCCCAGGTTCTTTACCGGACGGATCTGGTATTTTTTAAGAATTTTGCGGGGGGATTCCATGGCGTGTCTCAGGGGAATCAACGTTTTTGAGTTAAAGCGGTTTTTTGATACAAGAGATATAGCACATCAATAATATTCATTGAATGCAGGGAATAACTATTGAAAAATCAGTTGAGCGGCCACCGGGATACGGCGTTGAGGTCGAGGGTATCATTTCTGCCGGCGCGCAGAAGATGGTCGCCGACAACGGCTATCATGGCCGCGTTGTCGGTACAGAAGACCGGCGGAGGGAGAAATATCTCTATTCCCGCTGCTGTTCCTTCATCAAAAAATCGTTCTCGGAGACGGCTGTTTGATGCCACTCCGCCGCACACCACGACCCTCGGAATGGAGGCACCTTTTGCCGCCATGAGGGTCTTTTCCACGAGGGAATCCACGATGGCCTCCTGATAGCTGGCGACAAGATCGGCCATTTTGTCCGGAGATACGGCCGCTTCCCTCCCCTTCACGTGGTTCAGAAGGGATGTCTTCAGCCCGCTGAAACTGAAATCAATGCTTCCCTTCATGGCGCGGGGGAAACGGATGGCGGCAGGGTTTCCGCTCTTTGCGAGCCGGTCGATCACCACGCCGCCGGGATAACCCAGATTCAGCATGCGGGCGGCCTTGTCGAACGCCTCACCGGCCGCGTCGTCCCTCGTCTGTCCGAGTATCTGAAAGTCGCCAAAACCACCGGCGCGGTAGATATGGGTATGCCCTCCCGAAACCACCAGGGCGACGAAAGGGAAGGAAGGCACCGTGTCTGAGAGGAATATGGCGGCGATGTGCCCCTCTATGTGGTTCACTCCTGCAAAGGGAACGCGGGCCGCGCAGGCCATCGCCTTGGCCACTGAAAGACCCACAAGGAGCGACCCCACCAGGCCGGGACCTCGTGTCGCGGCGATTCCCTCGATATCACGCATCGACACGCCGGCGTCATCCAGCGCCCGCTGGATGACCGGCAGTATTGCTTCCATGTGTTTCCGGGATGCTATCTCGGGAACCACTCCCCCGTATTGTTCGTGAATCGCTATCTGTGATGCGATGACATTGGAGAGCGCCTTGGTACCGTCGGAAACCACGGCCGCCGCTGTCTCATCACATGATGATTCTATTCCCAAAAGGAGCATCTGTTCTCCTGGCGGCATATCCCCTGGACAGACGCCGCACTTTAACGTTGAAACTTAGCTTGGATGCGGTATATAGGAAACCCGTTGGTTTGTAAATACAAAACAGGGATTACATCAATGGAGAAGGAATACGATTTCCTGGTGCTGGGAAGCGGCATAGCGGGGCTCTCCTTCGCCATAAAGGCCGCGAGTCTGGGTACCGTCGCCGTGGTGACGAAAAAGAGCAAAGTGGAATCGAATACCAATTACGCGCAGGGGGGAATCGCCGCCGTCACCAATGATGACGATACCTTCGCATCCCATATACAGGACACCCTGAGAAGTGGAGCCGGTCTCTGCGATAAGGAGGTCGTGCGCTTTGTCGTCACGGAAGGCCCCGAGAGGATAAAGGAACTGATCGAATGGGGCGTCCATTTTACCAAGACGGAAGAAGAGGATGCCTACGACCTGGGCCGGGAGGGGGGACACAGCCGCCGGAGGGTTTTGCACGCCGAGGACCTGACCGGCCGGGAGATAGAGCGCGCGCTGATTGAAAAGGCCGCGTCAAAAAAAAACATCACAATCCATGAAAATTTTTTTACGATTGATCTCATTTCGAGATCGAAGATTACCGGAAACAAAGAAGGTCGGGACCGGTGCCTCGGCGCCTATGTCTTCGATGTCGAGAGAAATGTCGTCCATACCTTCAGGGCCAGATTTATCATGCTCGCCACGGGCGGATCAGGAAAGGTCTATCTCATTACCACGAATCCCGACATAGCCACCGGGGACGGCGTCGCCATGGCATACCGCGCGGGCGCCGATATCGCCAATATGGAATTCATGCAGTTTCATCCTACCTGCCTCTATAATCCGGAAGCGAAATCCTTTCTCATAAGCGAGGCGGTCCGGGGTGAAGGGGCCAGACTGAGGCTGAAAAACGGCGCGGCCTTCATGGAACGATACCATCCCATGAAGGAACTGGCCCCGCGGGATGTGGTCGCCCATGCAATCGACACGGAGCTGAAAAAGTCCGGAGACGAGTATGTCCTTCTTGATATTACTCACAAGGGCAAAGATTTTCTTGTAAAGAGATTTCCCTATATCTACAACCGGTGCCTTGAGTTCGGAATCGACATGGCCGCTGATCCGATCCCTGTCGTCCCCGCCGCCCATTATCAGTGCGGCGGAGTCCTCGTTGACTCCTTCGCGGGCGCCAGCATCGATGGACTCTTCGCGTGCGGAGAAGTCGCCTGCACCGGCCTTCACGGGGCCAATCGTCTCGCGAGCAACTCGCTTCTGGAGGCTCTCGTGTTCGCCCATCGGGCCTTTACAAAGGCCAAGGAACTCCTGCCCACCACCAAAACCGACCCCATATCCATTCCCCCCTGGGACACGAAAGGCGCGACGGAAAGCGATGAATCCATCGTCGTTTCGCATAACTGGGATGAGATCAGGATGTGCATGTGGAACTATGTGGGCATCGTGCGATCCGACAAGAGGCTGGAGCGGGCGAAGAGACGGATTGACATGATCATGAAAGAAATCAATGAGTACTACCGTAATTTTACCATTACGACCAATCTCCTCGAACTGCGGAACATCGCCACGGTATCCGCCATCATTATAGAGTGCTCACGGCTCAGGAAAGAGAGCCGGGGGCTTCACTACAATCTGGATTATCCCGACAGAGACGATATCAACTGGCTCAGGAACACGGTTGTAAACAAAGACTCCCTGTGCTAGGTTCACAATCCACTTTCCCCATACGCATACCATGGAGGATGGAAAATGATTGAAATATCTCAGAAAACAACCCCCCTGCATGACTGGCATCTGAAACGGGGCGCTCACATGGCCTTGTTCGGCGGGTACGACATGCCCCTGTGGTATCCTTCGGGGGCGAAGCAGGAACACCTCGCGGTCCTTACCGGCGCCGGCCTGTTTGACACGAGCCACATGGCCGTTATCCTGGTCGAGGGCCCCGGCGCGCTCAATCTGCTCCAGCTTTGTTTTTCCAAGGACCTGACTGCCTGCATCGGGAAAGACAAGGGGCCGCTTACGGTAGGAAGGTGTGCCTATGGCGTCTTTCTCAACGACCGGGGGCATGTCATCGACGATGCCGTGGTTTCGCAAGTGGCGCAAGAGCTGTACATGATCGTTGTAAACGCCGGGATGGGAGACCCTCTTACACGCCACCTCGAAAGCCACGCCACGGGTATGGATGTGAGTATCCGCGATCTTACCGGCGGCATCGGAAAAATGGATATCCAGGGGCCTCTCTCGGCCAGGGTGCTTGCGAGGATGCTTCGAGATCCCAATGAGGTCTTTGACGGCATGGTTTATTTTTCATTCAAAGGCTTTTTTGACGGTACATCCTCCCTTTCGGACTCTGTGCTTCTTTCTGACGGCACCCCCATCATGCTGTCGCGAACCGGCTATACGGGCGAGTTCGGCTTTGAACTCTTCATGGAATCCCGCCATATTGAACGTGTGTGGAACATGGCCTTGGAGACGGGAACAAATCTTGGTCTCACGGTCTGCGGCCTCGCCGCGAGAGATTCGCTTCGGACAGGGGCGGTTCTCCCCCTCTCCCATCAGGACATCGGCCCATGGCCTTTTATCAATAATCCGTGGGATTTCGCCCTCCCCTTCACTACCGACAAGACCGGTTTTACCAAGAAATTTATCGGCCGGGAGGCCCTTGAAAAGGGAACTGATTTTGAGTATATCTACCCCTTCGCCGGCTTTGACCTGCGGAAAGTGTCTCCGGGGGGGGCGACGATGGTCATCGACTCAAAGGGCGCCCGGATCGGCAGTGTTCTCACCTGCGTGACGGAAATAGGTATAGACAGGGCGGGAGATATCATATACAGCATCGCCAGTCCTGACCGGCCGGAAGGGTTCAAACCGCGAGGTCTTTCCTGCGGATTTGTGAAGGTGACACGGGAACTGTCTTACGGGGAGACTGTGGAGTTGAAAGACGGTAAACGGAGCATCCAGGCTCTCATCACGGATGACATTCGTCCCGATCGCACCGCCCGTAAGGCGATTAAACAGATGTTGTAACGTCTGAGATTTCGACACGGGTAATTCACCAATTCTCTGTCATCGGTTTTGCATGCGCGGAACAAAAAATAGCACCGTTTCCAAGCGAAGTGACGGGGGAATTTTCTTGCTGGATCATCAAACATGAGGAGGCGCGCAGGTATATGAAAGATATTGAAGAACTGTTTTTGCCGGATGATGTGTTCTACACGGAATCACACGAATGGGCCAGGGATGAGGAAGAGACCGTGGCGGTGGGAGTCAACGATTACGCACAGGATCAGTTGGGAGACATCGTCTTTGTGGAACTTCCCGAGATAGGCGATACCTTCGAGAAGGGGGAAGAATTCGGCACGCTGGAATCGGTCAAAGCCGTCTCGGAGATATACATGCCTGTGGGGGGAAAGATTGTGGCCATCAACGAGGCCCTTCTAGAAGAGCCTGAACTGATCAACCAGGAACCGTACAACGGCGGATGGATTGTTGAGATCGAACCGAACGATCCGGACGAGATACACTCCCTTATGACAAGCAAGGAATATATGGAGATGCTGAAAGGAGCCGAATAGATGCGCTACCTACCCCATACCGAAGAAGACATCGCCTCAATGCTGGGCACAGTGGGCCTGGAGAGTATGGATGCTCTTTTTTCGTCCGTCCCTCCTGATTGCCGGATGCACGGGGAGCTCGATCTGCCCGATCCCCTGACGGAATGGGAGTTGAACACTTCCATGAACGGCCTCGCCGGTACAATGGCCGGCTCTCCGGCTTACCGGATCTTCATGGGCGCGGGAAGCTACAATCATTATATTCCGGAATCGGTATCGTATCTTCTCGGCAGATCCGAGTTTTCCACAGCCTACACGCCGTATCAGCCGGAGATCAGCCAGGGGACCCTCCAGGGAATATACGAATATCAAACCCTTGCCAGCCGCCTTCTCGGCATGGAGGTGGCGAACGCCTCCATGTATGACGGAGCCTCCGCCCTGGCCGAAGCGCTCCTCATGGCCCTTCGCATCACCAGGCGAAAACGGGTTGCCATTTCCTGTCTTGTCCATCCCCACTACCGGGAGGCAGCACGAACATATCTGCGCCCGGGGGGGTATGAAATTGTGGAACTCCCCGGTCTGGAAAGCGGCCGAACCGATGTGTCGGGCATCTCCGCCATGGGTGGCCTCGCGGCCGTTGTCATCCAGTCCCCCAATTTTTTCGGATGCATTGAAGACCTCCCGGCAGCTGGCGGCGCCATACGGGAAGCGGGAGGCCTTTTCGTTGTATCCTTCACGGAGCCGCTGGCCTACGGTCTCTTCAAGAATCCCGGTCTCCAGGGGGCCGATATCGTCTGCGGCGAGGGACAAAGTCTTGGCATCCCACAGTCTTTCGGAGGACCGGGGCTCGGGATCTTCGCCTGCCGGATGAAAGACGTGCGGAGCATGCCGGGGCGTCTCGTGGGGAAAACCACCGACCGGGACGGCAGGACCGGTTTTGTCCTGACCCTTGCCACGCGGGAGCAGCATATACGCCGGGAAAAGGCGAATTCCAACATCTGTACGAACAGTAGCCTGTGCGCGCTGGCATCGGCCATGTACCTGGCATCCGTCGGAAGAACCGGTATCAGGGAACTGGCAGCCCTCAATTACGACAAGGCCGCATATCTCAAACGGGGACTGAAGGAAGCCGGGCTCACTATCACCTTCGACAGCCCGACCTTCAATGAATTTGTCGTTGCATTTCCACTGGGTCTCAAAAACACCTATGATACCCTGCTGGAAAAGCGCATTGTCGCGGGACTTCCCCTCGCCCCCTGGTATCCTGAGTATGCCGATCACGCCCTGCTGTGCGTGACTGAAACGATGGGCAGGGAAGATATGGATGTCCTGATCCGGGAGGTGCGGCAATGAAAGAATCGCAGGGAACCTCCGGCCTCATACTCAACGAACCGCTCCTGTGGGAGAAAGGAAGAGAGGGAAGAGAGGGGTTCTCCATGCCCCGCAGGGATGTTGTCCCCTCCCCTCTTGATCCGGATCTGGCGGGAGACGGACCCGATATCCCCGATCTCTCCGAGGTGGATGTCGTACGCCATTATACGCGTCTCTCCCAGTGGAACTTCGGTGTCGACACGGGGATGTATCCTCTCGGCTCGTGCACCATGAAATACAATCCCAAGATCAACGAAAAGCTGGCCGCCCTTTCGGGATTCGCCTGCGCGCATCCCCTTCTTCCGGCTGAATTGTCTCAGGGCGCCCTGGAGCTGATGTGGCGCCTGGAACGGTATCTCGCCGAGATTACGGGAATGGATGCGGTCACCCTCCAGCCCGCCGCGGGGGCTCATGGGGAGCTCACAGGCATGCTCATCATACACGCCTATCACGCACACAGAGGCTCGAATCGTTCCAAGATCATCGTGCCCGATACGGCCCACGGCACCAACCCCGCGAGCGCTTCCCTCTGCGGATTCTCATCCGTCGGGGTGCCTTCAAGTGAAACGGGGGTGGTATCTCCCGAAGCCGTCGAAGCCGTTATGGATGAGGAAACGGCGGGAATCATGATAACGAATCCGAACACCCTGGGGCTTTTTGAGGAGAACATCCGCCGGATAGCCGATATCGTCCACGCAAAGGGGGGGCTCGTCTACGGGGACGGGGCAAACATGAATGCCGTCATGGGGATCGTGCAGATGGGAAAGATCGGATTCGACGTCATGCACCTGAACCTCCACAAGACCTTTTCAACCCCTCACGGCGGAGGGGGACCGGGTTCGGGCCCGGTGTGCGTGAAGGATTTTCTGGCCCCCTTTCTGCCTGTGCCGAGGGTGCTGTCCGATAACGGGCGTTACCGGCTGTCGGAAGATTCCCCGGAATCCATCGGGAGAATGCATGCCTTTCATGGGAATTTCGGCGTCATGGTCAAGGCATTCTGCTACATTATGAGCATGGGGGGCGAGGGATTGAAGCAGGCAAGCAGTCTTGCCGTCCTCAACGCAAATTACATAAAGGAAAACCTGAAGGAATCGCTGCATCTCCCCTATGACAGCCCCTGTATGCACGAGTGCGTTTTCTCCGACAGGCTGCAGGAGGCCGAAAAGGTCACGACGCTGGATATGGCAAAGCGTCTCATGGACTACGGGTTTCACCCCCCGACCATCTATTTCCCGCTCGTGGTGCACGGCGCCCTGATGATCGAACCGACGGAAACGGAATCGAAAGAGGATATGGACCGTTTTATCGAGGCGATGAGGGCCATTGTGAAGGAGGCGCAGGATCATCCCGACCTCTTGAAAGAGGCGCCCCGCCGTCCGAAGGTGCGCAGGCTGGACGAGACCGCTGCCGCCCGGAAACCCTGCCTCGCGGGATAATATCATGGATCTCCCGAAGCAGACGCGAGCGCAAAAGCCCCCCTGGCTCAGAAGATCGCTCCCCCGGAGGAATGATTCTCGGGCAATACACGCACTCATCCGGAAAAACCGGCTCCACACCGTCTGCGAAGAGGCCCTGTGCCCCAATAGGGGTGAATGCTTCTCACGGGGGACGGCAACCTTTCTCATCCTGGGTTCCGTATGCACGCGGAACTGCCGGTTTTGCGCGATTGCCCATGGAAAACCCGCCCCGCCCGATCCGAAAGAGCCCGGCCGGGTTGCCGGCGCGGCGCGGGAAATGGGTCTGGACTATCTTGTGGTCACCTCCGTCACGCGGGATGACCTCCACGATGGCGGCGCTTCCCACTTTACCGAGACGATCCTGGCTATTCGCAACGATTCCCCGAAGGCAGACGTAGAGATATTGATCCCCGATTTTCAGGGCGATCACCGGGCCCTCTCCTCCGTCATCAGCGCCCGCCCCGATGTGCTGAATCACAATATCGAAACGGTGCCGCGGCTCTACCCCGCAGTCAGGCCTGAGGCATCATACCGCCGCTCGCTCGCGCTCCTGGAGAGCGCAAAAAAAGAATCCCCGGCAATGCCGGTCAAATCGGGGCTGATGCTGGGACTGGGCGAGACTTCGGAAGAGATCAGCCGCACGCTGAGCGACCTGGCGCATGCGGGATGCGACATCGTAACGCTGGGACAGTACCTCCAGCCATCAAAGCGCAACCTCCCCGTTGAGCGCTTCGTGCCTCCCCATGAATTCGATGAATGGCGCGAGACCGCCCTTGGGATGGGATTTGCCGGTGTTGTGAGCGGTCCCCTGGTGCGCAGTTCTTACAAGGCAGGGGAACTCTACAATATTTACTATCATCGTAATCAGGAGCAAAAGATGCAAAAAGGAAAGGCAATTCCTTGTTGTTCTCGATAGGATTTGAGTTGTGATGAAACAGTGTGCTTAACAGGGAGGCAACCATGAAAAAGATACATGCTGGCGTGGCATTGTTATTGTTTGCTCTTTTTTTAAGCGCTTGCTCTGTCAATCATCCGGTCATATCTATCGATAACTTACCGCAAGATACTCATTCCTCCGATCAAACCACGAATGCTTGTAAAGCTGCGAGCCAGGAAGATGGCGAAGCTGAATATAACTTGGGCGAACAGTATTTCTTTGGCGAAGGCGTACCTCAAGACTACAAGAAGGCTGTTAAGTGGTATCAGTTAGCCGCAGAAAGGGGTAATGTCAATGCTCAATATTTTTTAGGAAGCATGTATGAAACCGGCCACCCAGTTGAGAAAGACCACATAAAAGCTGCAGAGTGGTACGGCAAAGCCGCAGAGCAGGGGGATGCTCTAGCCCAGTACCAGTTGGGACTTATGTACTATAACGGCGACGGTATTCCTCAAGACTATACAAAGGCTTTAATGTGGTGCGGCAAAGCTGCAGAACAGGGGGATGATCGAGCACAGTACCAGTTGGGTGTTATGTATGGCAAAGGTCAAGGTGTCACCAAAGACTATACAGAGGCTTTAATGTGGTGCCACAAAGCCGCAGAACAAGGAAATGTTCGAGCGCAGTGCCAGTTGGGGTTGATGTACTATAACGGCGAAGGCATTCCTCAAGACTATACAAAGGCTTTAATGTGGTACCGCAAAGCCGCAGAACACGATGATGTTTTAGCACAGCACAACCTGGGGGCTATGTATGCCAATGGTCAAGGTGTGACCAAAGACTATACAGAAGCCATAAAATGGTACCGCAAGGCGGCAGAACGAGGGGCTTTTAAATCTCAAACTGCGCTAGGGGTTATGTATTATTATGGCCTAGGAATTCGCAAAGATTATGCAGAGGCTGCTAAGTGGTACCATAAAGCCACCGAACGAGGGGATATCGAAGCGCAATATTTCTTGGGAATTATGTATGACAAAGGCGAAGGCATTCCTCAAGACTATACGAAAGCTGCCGAATGCTACCAAAAGGCTGCGGAACAGGGGAATGCTGATGCTCGACATCGCTTGGGAAAGTGCCTTGAAAAAACTGATTCTGGGGTATCCATTTGACTAAGC
>DIXO01000018.1 GCA_002428735.1 Syntrophaceae bacterium UBA6078
ATCAGTTTTTCAACGGCCTGCTAGTCAAGACCTTTCAACAATTAAACAGGATCGAGAGAGATTACGCGGTCTGATTATGATGAAGAAAGGTAACGATATTAGGAACCTTCTGTATCATAAGGCGCGCCGAAGATGCCAACCAAAAAACATTTTAGGAGGAAGTCAATGGCCACAAAAGCGATCAAGCTTAAAAGGACCATTCATGATCGGAAAGAAGTTGTGATAGGCATGTGGTGCAGTCTGGCGAGTATGACCACACTCGAAATGGCAGGAAAAGAAAAAGCAATAGATTTTGCCATATTTGACCTAGAACATTCGCCCTACTATGCAGACAAGATTATCGAGTTCGTGCATGCCGCCGAATGGGCTGACGTTGTTCCGTTAGTCAGGGTGCCGGATAGAGGCCATGTGTTAATTCAAAAAGTACTTGATGTCGGGGCAAAAGGAATTTTTGTCCCCATGATTCGCAATGCCGATGAACTCAGGAAGGCTATAGCGGCCACACGGTTCCAGCCAGAGGGTACCCGTGGGGCCTGCCCGGGGAGTCACGGGACAGGTTACTGCAACTTCAATGACCGGGTGTCATGGGCCAAGAAAGTAAAAGAACTGAATGAGGAGATGATCGTCTTTGCGCTACCGCTGGAAACGAGGGAGTCGATTGACCACCTGGAAGAAATCATTACTGTTCCAGGCTTGGATTGTGCCAGTCTGTCTACCATGGATCTCACGCATGCTCTGGGCCATATAGATCAGCCGGATCATTCAGAGATCAAGGGAGCACAGGATAAGTTGCTCTCACTATGCGATAAACATAATGTTCCCGTATACGCTCTGCCAACTGCGGTCGGCCACTTCGAGAAATGGTATGATAGAGGCGTGCGCGTTTTTACTATTATCGACCGCGAGTTGTTTCGGTTTGGCTTAAACGAGTTCGGGAAACAGTGGGCTGGCCGGCGCAATGGTCAGTAAATCTCCCGGTGGCAAGCCATAGGCCTCTTTGGTTCATTTTGCACACTGATGAGGCAGTTACTGTGCAGGAGGCGTCAGCATAAAATAAGTTTCAATATGGGTTTATGAATAATTTAACTTGGGAGGTTTGAAAGAAAAATGAATGATCAGGAGAAGAACAAAGATGAGTTAATGAGTGAGCTGAAAGCATTGCGCCGGGAAATCGACAAGCTTAGAAAGGAATTGAACCTTGAACGGGCACGAGCAAGAGAGAGATTAGAATTAACTGATAATAGATTCCCTCTTATTCTCGAACATATGGGGGAGGCCTATTTTGAACTTGACCTTGCCGGCAATTTTACCTTTTTCAACTCGGCGGCAATCCACATGCTGGGATATTCGACAGCTGAAATGGAGGATATGAATTACCGCGATTATGTATCCCCGGAGATTGCCACAGCTCTATTTAAAACTTTCAATGAGATATATACCACCGGAAAGCCTGCGAAGATAGTCGATTATCGGGTTATCAGAAAGGATGGTTCCGAACAGTTCCGTGAGATGTCTGCGTCCTTGATTCGTGATCCGCTCGGAAATCCAATCGGTTTCAGAGGGATTGCGCGGGATATTACCAAGCGAAAACAGACAGAAGAAGCTTTGAAGCAAAAAGATCAAGAGTTAGAGATCAAATCTCGTTTTCTTGAAGAGTCAAATACGGCCCTAAAGGTTTTGTTGAGACAGCGAGGGGATGATAAAAGAGAACTTGAAAGAAACGTGGTGGCGAATGTTAAGAAAATTATCATACCGTATATTCAAAAATTAAGAAAAAATCAGCTAACTCCTGATCAAATTGTCTGCATCGACACTATTGAGAATAACACGTTGAGCATTACTTCACCCTTCTTACATAATATGACGCTCAAGAACTTTAACCTCACACCAAAAGAATTTCACGTAGCCAACCTCATCAGGGACGGAAGAACCTCGAAAGAAATAGCTGATTTTTTGAATGTTTCGGTCGGGGCGGTTGATTTTCACAGGAACAATATCAGAAGGAAATTAAATTTAAATAATCGGAAAGTTAACCTCCGATATTGCTTAATGTCGTTGTAGTACATATTGTATTGGCGCGTAAATATCATAAAGCGTGATGCGTGTTTCTTAAAAGAATACGGAGAATGCATGGATTTAGTGGTCAAGGTCCATTATCGAAATAATACCCTAAGCTTTATCCTCATATATTCCTGACATTAATTTATGGTTGTATTCTGTGTTTCATTTAGGTAAAGGGGAGCGATATTTGTTAGGAGGTGAGGTAAGTTCTATTTTTCTTCAGCTTTAATCGTTTTCTCATATTGATATTCTCCTTTGGATGTACCGTGAAAACTAACTTTTGAGTTGATCATAAATGGTTCAAAATTAATCAGAATTTCTTTTTGTTAAATATAGGGTTGAGAAGGTCTGGTAAAACTGAGGTGTCGGAGTAGTTGGTGCAAGGGGTTCAATCCATAAAAAATCTTTTTTATCTCGGAAAACTGCAAGCAAATCTCTACTTTCAAACACATTGCTTTATGAAAAGAGGGGATATGAAAAATGGATAAAAAATTTAACGAAATTTCAAAAAGAAGGAAGCGGTGGGAAGAGACTACCGTAAAGGACGCGGTGTCTCGTTTTAGTTACATGCAAGAGTCTCCTGCTCAGTTCTACGCACCTGATAGCCTGCAGAATTTTGATTTTCTAAATAAAGTTGGTTTTCCCGGCGAGTATCCCTATACAGCGGGACCCTATCCTTTCTATCCGAATGCTGCATTAAGGGAATATACGGGGCAATCGGAAACAAACAGGTTTAAGAGGGGATCAAGCGGTCAAACGCGAGCAGCCGAGTATTCCGGATACGGTGCTCCGGAGTCTACGAGGGATTATTACAAAAGTATGATCGCCATAGGCTCAATAGGCGGACCTAATCTGGCCAGCGATCTTCCCACACAGTTAGGATATGATTCGGACAATCCGGCTATCTCGGGGGAGGTGGGGAAAGTCGGGGTCTCTATCGATACGTTACGGGATTTCGAAGTCATCTATGAACCATTCCAAGGGAAATTGAACCTCGATAAGATTGCCACGGCCTGGACAATCAATGCGCCGGCTAATGTTTTTATTGCCATGTATATTGCTTTGGCGAAAAAACGAGGAATTTCCCTTGATAAATTACGATTTACTCCTCAGAATGATATTCTCAAAGAATATGTAGCTCGTGGGACGTACATCTTCCCCCCGGAAAAAGCATTAAGGTTGTTCCGTGATAGTCTGGTTTTTTTAGCAAGGAATATTCCTCGTGCAAATATTGTAAGCGGTGGCGGCTATCATATGCGCGAAGCTGGAGCGAGCAGGGAGCAAGATTTGGCCTATAGCATGGTGAATATCGCAACGTATTGCCAGATCGGCATAGATGCCGGACTATCTATCGATGAATTCGCCCCTCAGTTTACCATTAATGCTTTCGGTGGCGACATGGAATTTCTCAAAGAGATCGCTTTTCACCGCGCTTCAAGAAGAATGTATGCTACCTTGATGAAAGAAAGATTCGGTGCCAAGAAGTCAAAGAGCATGATCATAAGGCAGCAGAGGGGTGCGCATATGGGGCGCTGCAATACCACCGTCCAACGGCCGCTTAACAACCTGTCGCGGTCCATAATTGGAGGTATAGCATCAGGTCTTTCGGGAGGATCGCCAAGCGCATTTCCTCCTTATGATGAGCCTCTGGGCTTGGGATGGAGCCTGGAAGCAAGACAGTTAGCGGAAGATGCGCAGCGGATACTCACAGTCGAGGCAAGAATACTTGAGGTTACCGATCCCTTCGCCGGCTCATACTATATGGAGTCGTTAACAAATGAGATAGAGGATAATGCTTGGAAAGAATTTGATAAGGTCATGTCCATGGGAGGCGTCGCAGCAGCTATAGAATCCGGTTATATCAAGCGAGAGATTGGCAAGAGTGCATATCAACGTCAGAAAATGATTGAAGAAGGGGAGCAATATGTCGTCGGAGTTAATTGTTTTACCGGTGAGCATGAACTTGATGTAAGGATCAAATCACTGGTACAGAATCCGTATGATCCAAGCGAGAGAGAAAAAGCGGAAGAATTGCAGAAGAAAAATCTGGCAGAAGTAAAGAAGAGACGTCACGGCAAGGGGGTAAAAAAATCGCTCGAAGAATTGAGAAAGACTGCCAAGGATGTTGGCGCGAATACGATACCGTCACTTGTCGCCTGTGCCGAGGAATACGTCACATTGCAGGAAATGTGTGGTGTTTTCCGGGATGTTTTTGGTGAATATGAAGATAGGGCAAGCTTGTAATCTTTATCGAAAACAGAGGAATGAGGGATTAAAGAAAGGGAAGGCTATTCATGAAAAACAACGAAGAAAGTGTCATGAACCAGAGAATTCAAGAATTACAAGATATCGAAACACAGGTGCTCGTTCATGGCGAAGAAGGAAAAATCAAGAAGCAGCACGCCCGGGGAAGATTGACAGCGAGAGAGCGTTTGGATCTCTTGCTTGACCCGGGCAGTTTTGTGGAAATGGATATGCTGATAGATCATCTGTCGGGAAGTGCGGGCGATGGTATTGTGACCGGTTATGGAAACGTGAATGGGCGCCGGGTTTTTGTGTATTCACAAGATGCAACGGTTCGGGGCGGGTCCATAGGCTTCTATCATGGGCAGAAGATGTATCGGGTTATCGAAAAAGCGTTGCAGATGAGGGTACCGCTCATTGGATTAAATGATTCTCCCGGGGCGCGTATGGAGAGCATGGATGAGGTAGAAGCTCTAAAGAAATTGGGGCGTCATCCCTTGTCGCAACTGGTTGAAAAAGGCCGTGGAGCAGTTTTTTACCCCAATACCCGTGCGTCGGGTGCCATTCCGCAGATTTCTGCGATCATGGGGACGTGCGGGGGTATATCGGTCTATAGCCCCGCGTTAACGGATTTCATCTTTATGGTTGATAAGACAAGCCACATGTTTATCACGGGGCCTCGCATTGTGGAGAGCGTAATGGGGGAAAAGGTTACCATGGACGAACTGGGTGGCGCCAAGGTTCATGCAACCGTTTCGGGTGTGTGCGATTTCCGCTGCAAGGATGAAAAAGAGTGCATCGAGGGGATTAAAAGGCTGTTATCATTCCTGCCCGATAATTATACTATGGAGCCCCCTGTGTGTGATACGGGAGATGATGCGGAGCGATTGGACGATGAAGTGAGTCATATTGTACCTGCTGATCCTTATAAACCGTTTGATGTGCATAAAATAATCGAACGGTTGGTTGATAACGGGGATTTCTTTGAAATAAAAAAGGGATTTGCTCAAGAAATAGTCGTTGGATTTTGTCGTTTGGATAACCGTACTGTAGGCATTGTCGCAAACCAGCCAAAAGTGCGGGCCGGTTCTCTCACCGTAGATAGTTCCGACAAGCAGGCTCGATTTATCCGTTTCTGTGATTGCTTTAATATTCCAGTGCTGTTGTTGGTAGACACACCCGCGTACATGCCGGGTACAAGCCAGGAACATGCCGGGATTATCAGGCATGGGGCCAAGGTCCTGTACGCATTGTGTGAAGCCGTGGTACCACGGGTTGCGGTGATTTTAAGAAAGTCATATGGCGGAGGCAGCTTGGGAATGGGTGTCGTTCCCGGGTTTGGAACAGATTATATCTTCATATGGCCAACGGCGGAGCGAGGAGTCTTAGGGGCGGAACAGGCC
The DNA here is from genome assembly GCA_002428735.1 of Syntrophaceae bacterium UBA6078. Lineage (GTDB taxonomy): Bacteria > Desulfobacterota > Syntrophia > Syntrophales > UBA2210 > UBA6078. Next base: position 5,709 of record DIXO01000018.1, read on the forward strand.
GTCGCTTTATATTATAAAGAACAATTGGAAACCGTAGAGGATCGAGAAGCGTTCTTGAAAGAAAAAGTCCAGGAATACCGTCAAACAATGGCCAATCCAATTTTTGAGGCATCGTCAAATCTGAACATTGAACTTATTAAACCCCAGGAAACTAGGAAGCGTATTATCAGTGCTTTCAGGTCCTTAAAGGGAAAGACCGTATTTCGGCAGCCTAAACATCACGGGAATATCCCATTATAGAGCAGAGTTGATTTTGTCTGACAATTTTTGAAGATGGTTGTCTAAAGGGAAAAATCCAGGGGGAATATATGAAAAGTCAGAAAAAAGTAAGAGTTCTTATAGCAAAGCCCGGTCTGGACGGTCATGAACGTGGAGCCAGGGTACTTTCGTATGGATTACGGGATGAAGGTTTTGAGGTTATATATGCCGGATTAAGACAAACCCCGGAGCAGATAGCCGCTGCTGCCATACAGGAGGATGTCGATGTAGTTGGGCTTTCCATTCTGTCCGGTGCTCATCTTGCGATGACCAGCAGGGTTATCGAGAACCTCACAGGGCTGGGGGGGAAGGATATTCTTCTTTTGGTAGGCGGAGTCATACCTGAAGAGGACATGCCCACATTAAAAAAAATGGGAGTCGCTGGTGTGTTTACATCCGGTGCCACCATAAAGGAGATCTCTGAATTCATACGTTCCCGTCTCTCTTGAGGTGTGCATTATTTTTGTATGAAAAGTGGAAGGCAAAGGATGGCTCCTGTTCGAGTTGCTTCTTAAAAAGGAGGAAATGCGAAAATGGGATTGACAAGAAAACTGGCCGAATTTGTCAGCAGCCTTCGATATGAAGATTTGCCGCCGGAGGTGATATCGGAGGTAAAATTTTGTGTTCTCGACTGGTTTGGGGTCGCATTATCAGGTTCCAAAGAACCGTTAGTAGATATTCTGTTGCAGGTTCTGATGGCGGAGGGAGGCAACACTTTGGCTTCCATTGTCGGAAGGTCCGAAAAAGTATCTTTACAGCAGGCAGCCCTCGTTAATGGTTCGGCCTCACATGCTCTGGATTTTGATGATGTCAACACTAACATGATGGGACATCCGACGGTGGTTGTATTGCCTGCCCCATTGGCATTGGGGGAATGGAAGGGGTGCTCGGGAAAGGATTTCATGGCCGCTTTTGTCGCCGGCTTTGAAACGGTGTGTCATGTTGGTCTGTCTCAAACGAGGAAGCATGGGGCCCGCGGCTGGCATCCAACCGCAACTATAGGTCATTTCGGTGCGGCAGCGGCCTGTGCAAACCTGTTGCATCTGGATTCCGATGCAACCACTGCTTCTTTCGGTATTGCCGGGACCCAGGCCGCCGGATTAAGAACTTCATTCGGCACAATGTGTAAACCGCTCCATGCCGGGAAGGCATCGATGAATGGTTTGCTCGCCGCCCAATTAGCTGAAAAGGGTTTTACCGCTTCACAAGCAATTCTGGAAGAGGAAGAGGGGTTTACCCATACCTTCACCCCAGACGGTAATGTGGCATATGTGCCGGAGGGATTGGGGAAACGATATGAAATTCTTGACGTCAAGTTTAAGAGATATGCCTCCTGCTTCGGAACGCACCCCAGCATTGATGTCGCCCTGGCTTTACGGGAAGAAGGATTGAAACCGGACGACATAGAATCGGTTCATGCGATACCGTTCCCCGGTTTGTATGATGCCATCTCCATTATGAAACCCTCTACCAGTTTGGAAGGAAAATTCAGCCTTCCGTACACCTTTGCGGTGGCATTTGTTGCGGGGAAAGCGGGTGAAGATGAGTTTGGCGAAGAGAGTCTGAAAAATCCGGAGATAATCAAAATACGGGACAAGGTGACAATGGAGAAGGATGAAAAAATCCCGGTAAATACCTCGCATGTGGTAGTAAAAACCCGGGATGGCAGGACAATAGAGAGACGTGCCGATGTTAATCAGGTTTTTAAGGATTCGAAAAAGAAGGAGGAGTCTTTAAGAAATAAATTTTTTGGCTGCGCAACCAAAGTGTTGACGGACGGTCAGTCGGAAGACCTCTATTCAAGCATTATGGAATTGGAAACGATAGAGAATCTTGGTTCGATGATTAATCTTAGCGTTACGAGGGGGGCGAGCAATGGTTGAAGATATCATCAGTGGTTTTTTTATCATTCTACAGTGGCAGAATCTCTTTTCGGTTTTTGCGGGGGTGGTGATCGGGGTTATAATCGGGATGTTGCCGGGGTTATCCCCGTCCATGGCTGTCGCGCTGGCTGCGCCGGTTACTCTTTTTATGCCTGCGGTCCCGGGGCTTTCCCTGTTGCTTGGCATTTACAAGGGTGGGGTTTATGGCGGATCCATAAGCGCTATCCTCATCGGGACGCCGGGCACTCCTGAAGCGGCTGCAACGGTATTTGACGGGTACCCGCTCACAAAGCAGGGTAAGGCCAAGATTCCACTCTATGCAACCCTCTATGCGTCCCTGGGCGGTGATTTAATAGGGATAAGCATATTGTTCCTGTTGTCTCCTCTCGTTGCCCAGTTCGCGCTTTTAATCGGACCAGCAGAAACGGCTCCTCTGATTCTCCTTGCGCTGTCGATAATCATTATTACGTCCGGGCACAACAAAATTAAGGGTTTTCTTTCCGCTGCGGTCGGATTTATCATTGCCACCGTAGGGATCGATCCCATGCTGAGCTGTGCACGGTTCAACTTCGGTACTCTCGACCTGGCAGAAGGAATCACCCTGATACCCCTTCTCATAGGTCTTTTCGCCATACCTGAAATAATCACTCAAATAGTGGACAGAGCCAAGATTCATCTGGAAACCGTCAGCGTCCAGGTTAAGGGTGAGAGATATACTCTTCGAGAGTTCCTCACTCATTGGAAGGTATTTTTGAAGTCTGCGTTCATTGGCGCTTTTATCGGGGCCATGCCGGGTCTCGGTTCCGCGACGGCGGCATTCACCTGCTATGCAGTGGCCCAAAAATCGTCGAAGCATCCCGAACTGTACGGGAAAGGAAGCATTGAAGGCCTCATTGCATGCGAAACAGGGAATAACGGGACCGTGGGACCTGCCCTTGTTCCGCTCATTACCCTTGGGATCCCGGGGAGTGCAACGGCAGCGGTATTATACGGTACGCTCATCATAAACGGAATGGTGCCGGGGCCGTTTATTTTCAGGGATCATGGCCCTCTGATGATGGCTGTATTCATCGGGTTGCTTATAGGCGCTGCCATGCTCTATCCCATAGCTGTTACTGTGTTCACTTATACAGCGAAAGCTTTGTATAAGATCGACAATCGATATATTTTCAGTGCCGTTTTCTTGTTATGCATTTCTGGAGCTTATGCCATACAAAACAGTATGATGGATGTGTATATTATGGCTGTAGCGGGCATATTCGCATTTATCCTCAAGGGATTTGGATTTATGATGGGACCGCTGCTGATTGCATTTATTCTTGAACCAATCTTTGAGAGAGCGGCTCGCGAGGCGTTGGCTATTTCAGGAAATAATCTATCAGAAGTTATTTTTGCGAGTCCCATTTCGATCGTGTTGTGGATCATGCTGTTGTGCGGCATTGTATACGCGATTGTGAGTGAGATCAGAACAAAGAGAAAGAAGGAAGCGGTATAGTATTGGGGCAACATAACATAACCATTTTACAACACACAAAAGGAGGTTGAATCATGAAAGGAAAAGGTAACAGAGGCATGGTACGAAAAGTTTTAATGTTTGTACTGATAGCGGTTTTCATTGGAGGTGTTACCGGTCTGGCGTATGCCAAAGATGATTTTCCCAACCGCCCCCTTACCCTGTATGTAGGGTATAAGATCGGTGCGACGACGGGATTGACCGGGACCGTGCTGGCAAAGGTTCTTGAGGATATTTTGGGGCAGCCGGTAGCCATTGTTGACAAGTCGGGGGCTACCGCAACCGTCGCGCTGGGGCAGATTGCCAGGCTCCCCGCCGACGGTTACAGCCTTGCCATCGGGTCGTATAGTTCCATTATGACCACGCCCTATCAGTACGATCTTCCCTTCGATACCATGAAGGATATAGACCCTCTTTACGCTTACACTATTTACCACTCCGGGTTCGCTGTGCTGGCTGACAGCCCGTGGAAAACGATGCGAGAGTACCTTGACTGGGCGAAGGCTCATCCCGGTGAAGCCAAGTGGTCTTCCGCCGGCACGATGACGTTCGGGCATTTGGTCACGGAATATATCGGCATGAAGGAGAAAATTGACTGGAGGCCGGTACCCAGCAAGGGGGGTGCGGAAGCCACAAAGCTTGCCTTGGGGAAACAGATCAATGGTCTTATCATGTCAAGCAGCCAGGTACCCCTCATTATAAATGGCCAGATGCGGTATCTCTGTGATTATGGACATCCGAAAAACCCGCCCATATTTGCTGAGTTTGTGAAGCCGGAAGATCTGAAGAACTGCTGGACGTTGGAACAACTGGGCTATCCGGAGTTGGCTTTTGTGAATCCCGTTATTGTCTTCCTCCGGGCAGGGACCCCCCCCGATGTCAGGAAAAAGCTGCAGGATGCTATACGGAAGGCTACCTATGATCAGAGACTTATTGATGTGACGAGCAAGTTTTCGATGCCGGTGGTGCATGACGGCGGTGATGAATATTTTGCAAAGACAAAAACAGCCTTACATGAATTGACAAAAAAGATGATGGAAGACATGGGGCGTGACAAAGACGTAAAGAAGAAATGAGCTGAAAATTTATTCAAGAAGTGTGGCTAAGTCTGCATCAGAGTGAGGGAAGGCACAAAACATGCCCTCACTCTGATGCAACGGGTTTTTTGCAGGGCAGTAAATGGCATCGAATGGCAGGGGTTTCTTAATCCTTGTTATGAAAGGTAGTTTCTCAGAACATTTTTGTTAATGAGGGGAGAGAATTATGGAAAAGAGGGATCGGTTTGTAGATAAATATGAATTAACCGCATCGCTCGTTTTTTTTCTGCTGGGTATGGTGCTTCTTGTTTACATTATTCCGGACCAAATAAGCGGGAGAGGCGATATCCCGAACGCAAGGACATTGCCGTATACATTTGCAGTACTCATTTGTATTTTGTCTTTGTTATGGGCAATTATGGCTTTTCGTTCGGACAAAGTACACGACGGGACAAGAATCATCAAAGGGTTTGGAATCGGGCTTCTGCTTCTTGTATTGGGCATTCTCATTGAGGTCCTGGGATATCCCCTTGCAGGTTGTGTGGCGATGGTGTGCGTGGCACTTATGATCCACAGGGGTAGATTGATATATCTTGTAATTTTTAGCGTGTGCATAACCCTTTTATATTACGTTTTTTTCTGGAAACTTTTATATATTAGTTTCCCAAAAGGTTGGTTCTTCGCCTGAGATGATTGTAAGGGCAGTTTTGTGACACGTCTCATTCCAGCTTTATTGTAGAATTGAGAATCAGCTGGAGGCAGGGCAGCTATGCTTCCCCGGCAAGTTATCTTTTTTCTTTCGTGAATGAACTAAAGAGCGCCTAGCACTGAATGGGTTGTATGGTCACCCGGTCATGGAATGAGATTTGGGGCGGGGTATGTTTATTATAAAGGGGATGATAGCGAACCGGTGGTTGGGTTATTGCGAAGGCTGACAATAAAAATATTTTCATAGGAGTGAAGTGATGGAATTCACTGTTGGAACTTTATTGACTAAGTGGAGTGTTTATACCCCGGACAAGACGGCGGTGATTTTCGATGACAAGGAAATCTCGTACAAGGAATTAAATGAAAACGTTAACCGAACCGCCAACTATTTGGTTGCGAAAGGGATACAAAAGGGAGATCGGGTTTCTGAGATCCTCCAAAACTGCCCTGAGCTGCTCTATCTTTATTTTGCCGCCGCCAAAATCGGCGCCGTTTTCTGCCCCATCAACATCAGATTAACCGCGGAGGAGATTCAATACCAGCTGAATGACAGCGGATCCCGTTTCCTCTTGTTTGATGAATCGCTGGCGGAAAAGGTTGAGGCTGTTCGTTCAAATGCCTGCATCGAGAAAGAAGGATATTGTTGTGCCGACGGGAATGTACCGGAATGGGCTACCGACTATAAGAGTGAGCTGAGGAAGTGTTCGACTGACGAGCCACAGTTGTCACAACCTGTGGATTGGGAGGATATTCAGATTATTATGTATACTTCCGGTACTACTGGTAATCCGAAGGGCGCAATGCTTTCTCACCGGAAAACGTTTTTTAATACCCTGAACGCATTTTTTTATCATGAGTTACGAGTCGAAGATATTGTGCTATCGCCCTATCCTTTATTTCACTCAGCAGGTCTCCTTATTTACGGTACTCCGGCCCTTTCCCGGGGCGCCACCATTCTGCTGCGTAAAACGTATACGCCTGAGCAAATGTTGAAAGATATAGAAACATATAAAGTGACGACATTCGGCGCCGTGACAACCGTACTGAAACGCATTATGGACAGCGGGTTAATCGATAATTACGATCTGAGCAGCGTCAGAATCTTCGGAGGCGGAGGAGAAAAAACGCCTGTCGATCTGATTGAAAGGCTGGCAAGCAAGGGATTAAAACTGCAACAGCGAATGGGGCAGACGGAAACCTCAACTATTTGTTCTTTGCCGCTAAGAGATGCTCTGCGGAAAAAGGGATCAATCGGGTTACCTGTTATCTACGCCGATGTAAGAATAGTCGACGAAAGCGGAAAAGAAGTGCCTCCCGGTGAAAAAGGTGAAATTGTTGTTAAGGGTCCTACCCTCATGTCGGGGTATTGGAATAAACCTGAGGAAACGGCAAAGACAATAAGGGATGGTATCCTTCATACAGGGGACCTTGCTTACAGAGACGAAGAGGGTTATTTCTATATTGTTGATCGAATAAAGGATATGTATAGAAGTGGCGGTGAGAACGTTTATCCTGCCGAGGTTGAGAAACTTCTCCTTGCCAATCCCAAGATTTCTCAGGTTGCCATTATTGGTGTTCCTGACCCGAAATGGACAGAGGTTGGCAAGGCCTTTGTTGTTACAAAGGAGGGAGAAAGTATCACCAAAGCAGAAGTTCTTGAATTTCTGGAAGGAAAAGTGGCGAAATTTAAGATGCCCGCTTATGTTCAGTTAATAGACAGTCTCCCCGCGACGGCAGCCGGAAAGGTCAGAAAGATAGAGTTGAAGGGCAAGTTCGGCAATCCATCGGACTAAATGCCGTAAACACATGGGGGTGAACCGGCAATCCTTTGACAGGTACAAATCAGGACCCTTCGCTGATGCATTATCTGCCGTTTTTCGTTGATCCTCACTTAAAGTGAACTGATTATCCCGGACAAACCGATGCCAATTTGCTTAGGACAAGCAGGGATGAGGTGTAGATGATTTTTTGTGGGGTTGAAGAGTGATTTCATGGAATGCGGAAACTGATGTTCTGGTGGCGGGTTACGGAATGGCAGGGGCAGTGGCGGCTATCGTTGCCGCCGAGGAAAGCGCTCGTACCACCCTTGTGGAGAAGGGAAAAGAGCCTGAGGGGAATACGTGGGTGTCTCTTGGTGGTATTTCCTGTCCGGACGATGCCGGAAGGGCGAAGGAATACTTGCAGAGCTTGTTTGAACGCTCTCATTCCGTGATGGACGAAAAACTTCTTGATGTATATGCGCAGATGTCTCCCAATAACCTGGAATGGCTCAAACAAACTGGCAAGAGCATCGGCATAGATGTTTCCTTCCGTGAGTATGGGAAACCAGCCTATCCCGACCATCCCGGGGCGGAAACAATGCACAAATGGATGACGATTTGTCGCAGGAAGTCTTCGGTCAACGGGTTATTCCATATTCTTTCCAACGCGTTAGCCGATAGAGGTGTTTCCGTGTTGATGGAAACAACGGCAAAAAAATTGTTACAGGATAAGGATGGCCAAATCATTGGTATGACGCTAGAGCGCGGGGGAAGGGATGTTAATGTGAAAGCAAGGAGAGCCGTTGTCTTGGCCACCGGTGGATTCCAGAACAATGATGATCTTATCAGGAATTTTTCCAGGGGCTATCCGATATACTATGGGGGTGGCCCCGGTAATACCGGAGATGGAATACGGATGGCGATGCAGGTGGGGGCCGATTTGTGGCATATGAACAGCATTTCCTGCGCAATCGGGGTAAAGGTTTCTGAATATGATGTTGCCTTTAGATTCTCGTTGCCATCGATTCATCATGACTATCAAGAGGGTCCCGCTTGGTTTTTAGTAGATCAATATGGAAGACGTTTTACGAATGAGATGGGTGTGGATGTTCATTCTTGGAATCTGGTTCTCGATTACTTTGATCCTGTCAAGGAGGAGTATACCCGGATTCCTTCCTATGCCATCTTGGATGAGAGTACCAGGAAAAAAGTTTCTCTTGTTAATAGCCGTATGGGGTGGGGAAAGAAGACAGGGTACAGGTGGTCTGCGGATAACTCCCGGGAGATCGAGCGTGGGTGGATTGTCAAGGGGGAAACCATAGAGGAACTGGCCCATATGATCTCTATCACTGAGACCAATCGAGGGAGGATGAAGGAAGAACGGTTGCGAACCACCTTGGAAGTTTATAACAGTTATTGTAATGAGAAGAATGATTACGAGTTCGACAGACCGGCGGAATGTCTGAAACCCCTTGGAGAGGCTCCATTCTATGCCTTGCCCCTCTATCCTCGCCTCTTGAATACCCAAGGTGGCCCCAGAAGGAATGCGAAAGCAAAGGTGCTCAGGCCTGATGGTAAGCCGATCTCCCGTTTATACAGCGCCGGCGAACTTGGTTCTTTGTGGGGAATGATATACGAAGGGGGAAGCAACCTCTCTGAGTGTATTGTCACGGGAAGAATCGCAGGGAGAAACGCTGCGAGAGAAAAGGCGTGGGATTGAAAATCGCGAGCGCTGTTGTGTGACATTTCTCCGCAGCGGATGTCCTTTAAGAAAAAGAGCTTATGCAGACAAAACAACAGATTTTTTCGCTGGATTCACAATACGTCCGGACGAAAGGGAGTTTAGTGCTGGCGATCGTGGTGGCATGGCGCAAAATGTGATCATCTTGGAGCATTTTTTTCTAAGATAACGTGGAGAATGATTTGGAGGTACATAATGGACTGGGAATTTATACTCTTGGTGAAAAAAGACAAAGTTGCCACTATAACATTAAACAGACCCGATAAGTACAACGCGTTCGCCGGTAATATGCGAAATGAGCTCCTTGAAGCGGTCGAGAAATCAGGATCAGACCCTGAAATTCGTGTGATAGTGATTACGGGATCGGGGGACAAGGCTTTCTGCTCAGGAGGGGATGTCAACGAGAGAGTCGCTGGCACAAGCAAAGCCGTTTCGCCGATTGCTTCAAGTGAAAAGCATACCATGTCTCAAATCGTCCTGGCCATTAATTCGATTGAAAAACCATTTATAGCCGCAGTGAACGGTGTGGCGGCCGGGGGAGGCTGCAACCTGGCTCTTTCCTGTGATATACGGATTGCCAGTGAGAAAGCCAGGTTTGGGGAGGTGTTTACCCGAAGAGGCACTCATCCCGACTGGGGAGGAATTTACTTTCTGCCCCGGCTGGTTGGCTATGCCAAGGCTGCCGAACTGCTTTTCTCGGGTGAAATTATCGATGCCCGGGAAGCCTTGGCGATTGGGATGGTGAACAAGGTGGTGCCCCATGAGGATCTGATGCCTGCCACCTATAAGATGGCTGAACAGATTGTAAAAAGTGCTCCTATCCCGGTTTCTTTTGTCAAAAGAGGCCTGCAGAACTTTTACAAGATGGATCTGAATCAGGCGCTTGATTACGAGGCATATGCCCTTGAAGTTTGTAGAAGGAGTGATGATTTCGGGGAGGGATTTACATCTTTTCTTGAAAAAAGAGAGCCGGTTTTCAAGGGACACTAGTACCTGTTTTGCACCCAGCGTCGATCCGGGAAGCAGATTCGTACGGTGACAAATTCAAATCATTCAACAGGACTGTTCTTCTGTATATTATTGATTGTAAAGGAAAGATTGTCTCAATGAAAGTTATGTGGAAAAAATTGGTAGAAGAGATGAAAGAGGGATCTGTTCGGGCCTTATCACGGTTGATTACCGGTGTCGAGAATCGAGAACCGGGGTGGATGGAGGCCATGAAGCTCATTTTCAAAGACACGGGGAGATCTCGCATAATTGGTATTACGGGGTCCCCTGGTGCAGGGAAAAGCGTCTTGACGGATCAGATTACGTATCAATTTGCTGAGCAGGGGTTGTCGGTGGGTATAATAGCGATCGATCCATCGAGTCCCTTCTCCGGCGGCGCTCTCCTGGGAGATCGTATTCGTATGAAGATGTCAGGGGACTTGGGCAGTGTTTTTATACGCTCTATGGCAACGAGGGGTGCTTTGGGCGGTTTGAGCCAGGCAACGCGCGACGTGACTAAAATCTTGGACGCATTTGGTAAAGATATTATCATTGTTGAAACAGTTGGTGTGGGTCAGGATGAAATTGATGTTGTAAAGACTACCGATCTTGTAGTTGTGGTCTGTGTACCGGGGCAGGGTGACGCGATTCAGGCGATTAAAGCGGGAGTAATGGAAATTGCTGACATCTTTGTTGTCAATAAAGCCGATCGCGAGGGAGCCGACCAAGTCGCTATTGATATTCAAGGTATGTTGAGCATGAGCGCTTCCGACGAAATGCCGCATATTCCAATCATCAAGACGGTTGCTACTCAGGGTGAGGGTATTCAAGATCTGACTGACAATATCTCCAAAATTCTGGAGTCGCGGGAAAGAAAGACATCCCGTGAAATAGAACACCTCAAAGAAGAGATACTGGTTCTGATGGAGAGGGAGATTGCCTCTTCGGTAAGGTCTAGATGGGAGAAGAACGGAGATTTTGATGCCTTGGTTCAAAAGGTCCTTGATCGTCAGAGTGATCCATATTCCGTTGTTCAAGAGATGATACAACCGATCCAGGCGCAGTTGGGAGAGTGATTGGCTTAACCGATGCCAGGTTGCTGCCTTTTTGTGGTTGTATTACTGGAGTTGGCCGCGAGCGTTTTATGAGACGTTGCTGCTGTCGCTGTAAGATGATCCATTTGGTGCCCTTGAGACTTGTTCTTCAAGAATCAACACATGATCTTTGCCGGGAGAGCCAAATTTATTGTAACGATACTTGGAGCTGTTACGGGATTACTTGATTAATAACGACCATAAAAACGAAATCAAGCAGAGTGTTAACAATACAATGACACGTTTACAATATTTATTCTCACCCGGATATATCGGTGCAATGAAACTGGACAATCGTTTGGTAATGGCACCGATGGGCACCTCTTCAAATGATTATACAGAGGGATTTGTTCTTGACAGGACCGTAGACTTTTATGAAGAGCGTGCGAAGGGGGGAGTAGGTCTTATTATATGTCAGTCTTCGATGATCCTTGTCGAATCTTGCGCGCCGGGACGGCTGTCTATCTGGGACGATAAGTTTATTCCGGGATTGAGAAAAATTGCCGATGCGGTTCACAGACATGGGGGAAAGTGTGCGATGCAAATCCTCCACCACGGCAAATTATTGACATCCCATCGAAAGAGGATGGAGAATCCTGAAAAGATTATACCTCTGGCACCGTCGGCAATTCCCTGGGGCGGCAAAAACAAGGAAGTACCCATAGAGGCAACTAGGGAGGATATCCTGCGCCTTGTGCGGGGCTTTGCGGAAGCGGCATTTCGCGCCCAAAAAGCCGGTTTTGATGCCATTGAAGTCAATGGCGCTCATGGATATGGCATTGGCCAGTTTCTTTCGCCGCGTACCAATAAAAGAAATGATGAATACGGCGGTAACCCGGAGAAAAGGGCACGTTTTGCCTGCGAAATAGTCTCAGCCATAAAGGACCGCGTCGGCTCACATTTCCCCGTCATTTTTCGGATGAGCGGAAGCGAATTTATCAAAGGGGGGATTTCGTTAGACGATTCACTGATTCAGGCCCCCCTTATCGCTGGGGCAGGGGCGGATGCGCTTGAGATCTCGGGGGGTGTTGTCGAAATGGCTCATATTACCAACCCGTGCTATCTCCACCCCGATGCCATTTTCTCGGACCTTGCGGCTTCAATAAAGCAGGTGGTTTCCGTTCCCGTTATGGTGGTGGGTAAAATCGGTGATCCCGAACTGGCGGAACGGCTTATTGAATGCAAGAAGGCGGACTATATTGTTATGGGGCGTCCCTTGCTGGCTGATCCTTACCTTCCGAATAAGGCGAAGGCAGGTGATCTGGACAAGATTCGACGGTGCATTTACTGTAATAACTGCTGGGATTTAACGAAGAGATCGCGGGGTCTCTGTTGTACCGTCAATCCCGGCTTGCTGCGAGAGAAGGAATTTGTCCTGAAAAAAACAGCGAATCCACGCAAGGTACTCGTCATAGGAGGTGGTCTTGCCGGGATTGAAACAGCCCGAACGCTCGCAAAGCGTTGCCACCAAACGATTCTCTGTGAAAAAGACACGGCATTAGGTGGACAATGGAATGTTGCCTCCCTTCTGAAGGGAAAGGATTTATATGCACGATTTACCCAGCAGCTTTGCAGTGATCTTGTCGAGTCCGGGGCGGAAGTCATGCTCGGACGCGAGGCAACAGTGGAACTTGTCCGCCAGATATCACCGGACGTCGTTATTGTTGCCACAGGCGCCGTCCCCAGAAATCTGGCAGTGCAGGGGGCAGACCTTCCCCATGTTGTTCAGGCATTGGATGTACTGAAAGGAAAGGTTGAAGTCGGCGAGAAGATTGTTGTTGTCGGTGGTCGCTCTCTTGGCATGGAGACAGCTCTCATGCTTGCGGAAAAAGGGAAGCGAATCTCCATCGTGACCGAAAGGGCGTTGGGACAAAATCATCATTTTATGGAGCGATACACCCTTGTGACCTTACGGGATCGGCTGATTCAGCAGGGTGTGTATATCTATCCTTATTCACCGCTTGAGGAGATCTGCGATGATGGTGTCTATGTGTTATACGGATCAAATCTGCTTTTTATCAAAGCAGATACGGTCGTATTGGCGGTTGGAGTTGTGTCTCAAAAGTCGGTGTATGAAAATATTAAAGCGGCATTTCCAGATATGGAAGTTTATACAATTGGCGATAGTCTCGAGGCACGAGATGCCTTGGAGGCAATCCGAGAAGGTGCCGAAATAGGGCGGTCAATCTGATCCATGTTGCAGGTTTTGGATATATTCAGTTCTTAAAGGAAAAAAAGTATCCACCCTGCCGGAGACTAAAAAATCTATCATTGAGGGAATGAAATGGATGGAGAAGTGAAAGAAAGCAAATCCGGGTTTGTTACAACGATTAGCTTTAACCGGCCGGAGAAGCGTAACGCGCTAAATGCTGACGCTCTTTTTGCCGTCGGTGATCTAGTCCGAAACATAGAGCAGAAGAAGTTTGCGAGAGTGATCGTACTTCGGGGTGAAGGGGACAAAGCTTTCTGCGCCGGAGTGGATCTTTCAGGAGGCTCTTCCAACTTCAAAAAAACCATCGAAGGGTTGGATTATTGCCTTACAGGATTAATTGAATGTTCGTGCCCCACTATCAGTATGATCTTTGGTTCCGCCATAGGCGCCGGGCTTGATATGGCTGTTATTTCCGATTTCAGAATTGCCGAAGAACAAGCAAAATTCGGTGCGCCGCTCGTGCGACTTGGACGAACCTATTATTACACAGCGATAGGGCGTTTGACCCGTCTTATCGGCTTATCCGCTGCCAAAGAGATACTTCTCACAGGAAAGCTGATAAATTCCCAGCGCGCATTTCAGATGGGGTTGATCAATACCATGGTGGGCCACGATGAACTCGAGTCAATTACCGAGGAATTCTCTCGTGACTTGGCTGAAGGAGCCTCCCCTCTTGCAGTCAGAGTTACTAAACAGACCATGCGCAAGCTCTTTGAAGAACCGCCAATTGATCCGGTTGTCGAGGAAGAGCTGAAGCGTCTTGCTGATTCTGCGAACCAGAGCAGGGATGCCAAAGAAGGTGTGCAAGCAATGATTGAGAAGCGTAAACCATCATTTACAGGAGAGTAGTGTGAACGGAAAGCCTGAAAGATATTTCTTGAATACATAAAACTATATAGCACAGGGGGTATGACACATGGATTTTAGATATGATGTGAGAGATTTACAGTTTGTACTGAAAGAATGGCTTCCAACGGAGGAAGTTCTGGGGTGCGACCGCTTCAAGGATAATTACGGTCTGGATGACGTGGACATGTATCTGAATGAGGGATACAAAGTGGCGCGCGAAGTGGTGAGCCCGATCAATGCCGAGGGAGATAAAATCGGCGCAATATTCAGTGATAGCGTGGTAACGGCGCCTCCGGGGTATGCGGATGTGTACAAGTTTCTCCAGGGGAACGGTTGGGGATCGACGAGTGAGTGCATCAAACTGGAAGGTGGGATGCCGCTGACCCTCTATAAGGCCATCTTTGAGATCAATCAAGCAGCCTGTCCCGCTGTTATGTCGTATATCAAACTCAATAGTGGCGCTTCCAATCTTCTGATCGAATTTGGCGATGAAAAGCAAAAAGCGCGATTTCTCCCCAAGCTTCTGAGTGGCGACTGGCAGGGGACAATGTGTATTACCGAACCGAATGCCGGTTCTGACGTAGGGGATTCCACCACGAGGGCCTTCCCCACGGAGGATCCTGCAGTCTGGAAAATCAAAGGGACGAAGATGTTCATTACCGGCGGTGACGCGGGTACCTGCGAGAACACGATCCATATGGTCTTGGCGCGGCCTGAGGGAGGTGCTGCGGGATCGGCGGGCCTCGGCCTGTACATCGTTCCCAAGTACCGGGTGAAAGATGATCAGTCCCTGGGTGAGTTCAATGATGTGATAACGGTCGGGATCGAACACAAGATGGGGCTGAGAGCTCAGGCGACGGCGCTTCTTAATTTCGGGGAGAATGACGAATGCTACGGTTTCAGAATGGGGCCCATGCCTGACGAGAAGGGACGTTCCAAGGGGCTGGCGATGATGTTCAACATGATGAATGAGTCCCGGATCGGTACGGGTCACAACGCAAACACGCAGGCTGCGGCAGCCTATTCTTATGCCTCGCGGTATGCCACGGAACGCATTCAGGGCAGGCCTTTCGGGGATCAGAAAGCCGAGAGGGTTCCTATTATCAAACACGAAGACATAAGAAGGATGCTCCTTGATATGAAGGCCATTACCGAAGGGGTCAGGGCCATGATCTTTAAGGGCTTTTATTATCTCGACATAGCAGGCAACTCGTCTGACAAAGAAAAAGCCAAAATCTGTGCGGGGCTGGCGGCAGTTTTGACTCCGCTTGTCAAAGGGTATGGCAGTGAAGTCAGCCTCGGCGTCATCGCTGAGGCGATGCAGGTTTTGGGCGGTGTCGGCTATACGACCGAATACCCCATCGAACAATTGATGCGTGATTCGAAGATTCTGACTATCTGGGAGGGAACCACTTTCATCCATGGGAATGATTTGGTGGGGCGCAAAATGCGGATGGAGGAAGGCGTTCCCTTTGATAAATGGATGGCTACAATCGGGGATTTCATCGATGCTCATAGAACCCTCCCCGGCTTTACCTCAGAAATGGGGATGCTTCAAAAGGCCTATGATTGCGTCGCTGAGATACGCACTCTTTACGATGCTTGGTATGAAAACATGGCCGAGAAGAAGCAACTTATTCCACTTAATGCTGTCCGTGTGATGACGATATGCGGGCAGCTTCAGGTAGCCCAGTGCTTGCTTGATCAAGCTGTGATTGCTACCGGAAAGCTTGAAAATCTTCCCGCGGATCACTTTGATCGGCCTTTCTATGAGGGGAAACTTGCCAGCGCCCGATATTATGCGAACCAGATCCTTCCCGCCACCTTCATGCTGACGGAGATGATCAAGAGCGAGGACCGGACCTGTCTGGACTGCCCGGAAGAATCGCTTGTTGTTAAATAAATACGAAGTATTGGTGTTGAATTATCCCATAAAAATTACATAAGGAGTTACTGAACATGAAAGAAATCTATCTTGTTGATGGTTTAAGGACAGCTGTGGCGCGCGCGGGAAAGAGATCCTGGTTCACCAATGTCCGGGCGGATGATCTTGCGGCAAAGGTCATCAATGAGCTGATTCGAAGGACTGGACTGGAAGATAAAAAAGAACTGATCGATGATGTCATTCTGGGTGGGACCGCCCTTATGAATGATATGGGGTCGAATATCGGCCGCTATGCCGGTATTATGGCAGGTCTTCCATACAGCGTACCGGGGTGTACCATCGACCGGTTCTGCGCCTCAGGTTTGCAGTCAATCGCAACCGCCATTGCAACCATCAATACAGGGTGGATGAACCTCATCATTGCGGGAGGTGTGCAGCACATGACCCATGTCCCTATGGGGACGGGATCGTCTCCCAACCCTCGGCTCGGAGAATTCTGCGATCCCCGCATGGTGGCTATGGGGTACACGGCCGAAATGGTGGCACGAGACTTCAATGTTTCCCGGGAGAAACAGGATCAGATGGCCGTGGAGAGCCACGCCAAGGCTCACAAAGCGACAGTTGAAGGCCTTTTCAAGGAGGAAATTCTGCCTATCGAGACAGATATCCCCACCGCGGATGGTGGCACGGAGCGGATGGTGGTCAACCGGGATCAGGGGATCAGGCCGGAAACGACGATGGAAAGCCTCGCAACCCTCCCCCCGGTTTTCATGAATGATGAGAAAGCAACCGTCACGGCGGGAAACTCCAGCCAAGTCAATGATGCCGCTGCCTGCGTCCTGGTTGGCAGCGGGGAGAAGTGCAAGGAACTGGGTTTGAAACCGAAGATGCGGCTCGTTGATTATGCTGTCGTCGGCGTCGATCCGAAATATATGGGTATCGGTCCCTCTCTGGCGATTCCGAAGGTCCTGAAACACGCTGGAATGACGATGGATCAGATCCAACTGTGGGAAATAAATGAGGCTTTCGCTTCACAGGCGGTGTATTGCACGGAGAAACTCGGCATCCGGAATCATGAACTCCTCAACCCCCGGGGGAGCGGTATTTCACTGGGCCATCCTCTGGGATGTACGGGGACGAGGATCGCCGTCACCCTCATGCATGAGATGCCTTACTACGGGGTCAAGTATGCCGTCGAGAGCATGTGTATCGGTCACGGCCAGGGGGCCGCGGCGATCTGGGAATGGGTCGGGTAGATAGCCCGCCCGACCCTTATTGTGGCTGGGATAGAAATGTAGTATATTCAGCGGTAAAACAAATTGAAAGGGAGGGGATATATGAGACAGGAATTGCCGCTGGAGGAGATCAGGAAGCTTTTGGGGACAGAGATTTTCGTGTCGGACTGGAAGAAAATTGACCAGGATCAAATCAACCGATTTGCTGACGCAACAGGTGATTATCAATGGATCCATGTTGATCCGAAGAAAGCTGCCCATGGACCCTTTGGTAAGACCATAGCCCACGGCTTTCTGACCCTGTCGCACATCCCTTTTTTTGCTAATAAAGGAGCTATTATACCGGAAGGAACAAAAATGACAATAAATTACGGCCTCAACAAAGTAAGGTTTCTCAATCCGGTACCTGTGGATTCAAAGATACGAGACAGAATTGTGCTTTCACGAATGGAAGAATCTAAGGGTGGAAGGATTCTCATGGCTACGACCCATACCATTGAGATCGAGGGTCAGGAAAAGCCCGCGTGTGTCGCCGAATCCCTTTCACTGGCTTTCGTTTAAACCCAACACACAACCAAAAGGAGAAGAACAATGAGAACAAAAAAGCAGTATATTGAAGGCCTGAGTAAGATGAAAAGGAACCTTTTCATCAATGGTGAAAGGATAGGGCGTGACGATGAACGGTTTATTCCGAGTTACAATGTGATGGGAACCACCTTTGAGCTTGCGGCAAAACCTGAGTATGAAGGTTTCCTGACGGCCACGTCACACCTGACCGGGAAAAAGATCAACCGCTTCACCCATATTCATCAGAACAAGGAAGATCTCCATAAGAAGCAGGATATGACCCGCCTCTACTGCCAGGTTGTGGGCGGGTGCGTTCAACGGTGCATGGGAGTAGACGCGGCAAATGCCATCTATACCGTCTCATATGAAGGGGACAAGGAAAACAAGGGTGAGACTCAGTATCATGAAAATTTCAAGAAGTGGCTCGAGCGGTTTCAGACGGAAGATCTGGTGGGATGCTGCGCCCAGACGGACGTCAAAGGTGACAGGATGCTTCGGCCCCATCAGCAACCTGACCCCGATTCTTATGTTCATGTGGTCGAGAAGAATAAGGACGGTATTGTCGTTTCCGGTGCTAAGCTTCACATCTCGGAATCAGCGATCGCCGACGAGATCCTTGTGGTTCCTACGAGGGCCTTAGTAGAAGCTGATAAAGATTATGCCGTTTCCTTTGCTATTCCCGGTGACTGGGATGGATTGAAGCACTTGGTGACGATTCATAATTTCAGAGATCGGAAATATTTTCCCAAGGGGTTCAATTCGGGGAGCAACGATTCTTATCTAATATTCGATAATGTTTTTGTTCCCTGGGAGCGGGTTTTTCTTTGCGGCGAATATCAGCATGGCGGGATTCTGGCCCTTCTTTTTGCTCTCTTCCACCGTCACAGCTACTCGGGGTGCAAACCAGCACTGGGAGATCTGATGCTGGGGACCTGCGCCTTGGCTGCCGATGCCAACGGTATCAGTAAGGCCAAACATGTGGCTTCCAAATATGCGGAGATCATCAAGGTGACGGAGTTGGGGTATGCCGCCGGTTTTACTGCCTCTGAGTTGGGAAAACCTGAGGTGTACATGCCGGGGAAGGGTTTTATTGCCTATGGTCCCGGGAACTATATTCCCCACTCCATCTATGCCAATGTGGGCCGCTGTCTGACCGGTGAGGCAGTTTTTCACGAGATGGAAATGCTGGCCGATATATCCGGCGGCATTCCGGCCACCTTTCCCCATGAAGGGGAATTCGTCAATCCTGAGACAGCCGAGTTCGCCAAGAAATATACGACCCGCAGCAGTAAGATGTCGTCGGAAAACCAGGCGCAACTGTGGCGTCATGTCGGCGACCTGGCCTGCTCCGCAAAGGGTGGTATTGCCTGTTTTGGCGCACTCCATGGCGGCGGGTCTCCACGGATGGAGGAAATAGCCATTACATCCCAGTACGATATCGAGACTCGCAAGGATATCGTCCGCAAGATCGCTGGAATGACGAAAGACTGATCCGCTTATCCAGCAGTTCAGCTTTTTAAGCCCATCGGGGATTCCCCTTCCATGAGGGTGGAGAGGCTCATGCCGTCTAAACCGATGAGAAAGGGTAGTGTGTTAATGTCTTTGTCGGGGATGGGTGAAATCCCTCAAATACAAGAGGAACGGTTGTTTATGGCAGAACAGCTTTTTCTCCACAATTGTTGATACCGATCCGTATCTGTGGGCAGTGGCGAGGTATATTGAAACTAATCCCGTGAAGTCGGGGATGGGAACACGGCCTGAAAACCATCCCTGGTCGAGCTGCTGGGCAAATATCAGTGGAACAGCGGAGGGGTTAGTGACGGGAGAGGGGGTTCTTCGCAGTACGGACAGGGAGACATACAAAATATTTCTGAAGCAGAAATATCCGGAGAGGGACCAACAGATGAGGATCAAGACATCCACGGGTCGTTCTTTAGGAAACGGGGCCTTTTTTCTGGGGCTGGAGGGGATGCTCCGACAAAAGATTGTACCCGGAAAACCGGGCCACCCTCGAAAGATGAAGGCGAGTTCATAGAAAACATGGGAAGTGTTTGAATACATAAGTAAGAAAGATTGGAGGAAACCTCCCGGCGGTTGATAATGTTTGTATAGATAAGCTGCTGGGTCGAGACTGGCTCGCCCAGAAATGAACCAGAAGGAGGTTTCCCATGAGAGGATTGTACTATACCGGGTTGGACATTCACAAGAAGGCAGTTGCCTATTGCATCAAGACCCTTAACGGCCCTGTTGTTGATCAGGGGACAATACCGGCAGACAGGCAGTTGCTGAGAACATGGGACGGCAGTCGCTCCGGTCCCTGGATCGGAGCGATGGAAGCGACCCTCTTCACCGGATGGGTATAAGATTTCCTGAAGCCGCATGCAGTTGCCTTGAAAGTGGCACATCCTGCAATGCCGAAGGCCGTCACGATTGCCAAGAAGAAGAACGATCGGGTCGATGCCGAGACGATAGCCGACCTTCTGCGAACGGCGGTGAGGATGCAAAACGAGATGTCGGGACTCCTTCAATAAGTGATATCAAGGGAAATCTCCGTTTTCCCCTTGACCTTCCTTATCATGGATGTTCCCTCTTTTCCCCTTTTCCCCTCTTTTCCCTTCTTTTCCTATTTTCCCAATGAAGAAAGGATTAAACCAGCATGAATGAGGATCGCCACATATACTACGGATGGTGGCTTACCATCGGATTGTTCATTATCGGTATGCTCGGGCCTTTGGGGAGGTACAGTGTGGCGGCCTTTATACCCTTTTTTTCAACCGAGTTGGGATGGTCACGCGCATCAATCGGCTTGGGACAAAGCATTTCAATGTGGATGTATGCCTTCTTTGTTCTTCTTGCTGGCTTCTTGATTGACCGGATCGGCAGCCGAAAGACCTTTTTGGTTGGTGGTTTCTTAACGGCTGTTGGATGGATATTCCTTTCTCGCATGGAGTCACTGTGGGGATTATATTTTTCTTATGGCATTCTGATGGCGTTGCCGGTCAGCATGACCCATTTGGTTCCCTTACAAGCAACAGCCCGCAAGTGGTTCGGTAAAAAAGCCGGCATTATTGGAGGAATTATGGCTGCTGCCTTCTCTGTTGGCTCCGCCATATTCATGCCTGTGATTACGGGAATGGCCGGTTCCTTCGGTTGGCGGTTTACTTCCCTGGTGTGTGGTATTGGTTTCGGGGCTATCATTATGTCGATAAGTTTTTTTGTCATACGCGATACACCTGAATCCATGGGATTACAAATTGACGGCAACAATTCATCTTTCTCCTCTTGTGACCCCGATGGTTCAACGATCAGCGATATCTCGTGGAAGATAAGCACGGTCGTCAGGACACTTCCCTTGTGGCTATTGTTCATCTCATATTCCATGGTAGGAATTCCTATCCAGGGAACGCTGGCTTCCATTATAGCATGGGGTGTGGATACAGGAAGCGCAGCAACAACCGCGGGACTTTTTATGACTGCCATAACCGTACCTTCCATAGTGGGGAAAATAGGACTTGGATGGTGCGGAGATAGATACGGAAAGAGAAAGATCCTCTTCTTGGCTCCGGTATTGGGAATGCTGGTGATGCTCTATGGATGGCAATACGTATCCACACCACAAACATTAATTATTTTTGCTGTTTTGACAGGAATCACATACGGGGGCCCTTTGGCCCTTTTTGCGCCTTTTCTGGGAGATGTATTTGGAAGAGCTAACGTTGGTTTGCTATTTGGTATTCTAACTCTCGGACACGGACTTATTGGGGGTTCGGGTCCTCTCATCTGGGGGAAAATTTATGAGATATACGGTAGCTATAATGTGGCATGCTTGGTGTGCGCAGTATGTTATGCTGTTGGAGCGATGTGCATCTTGTTTGTTCGGCCGGTTCAGTCCCCCAAATAGGTTTTTGTTGGTAACTATTTAGGGAAGATTATCTCAGCTCGGTTAAGGATTGAATAAATTCAAATGGTTGGTGAGGACGGTTCCTTGCTCTTGTTTGAAAAAGTCACTAACCAGTTGAATGTGCGGCCCCGCACTCGCCATGTGCCTGACTGACCGCCGTGCGGAGGTCGTCCGGGTCGACCCCTCCGGCGGCGACCCGCGGCGGGCGGGGCTGTTCCGGAGTGATGTCTCCGAAGGGTCCTACGCGTAGGGTATCTTCAGTTTCTGGCCCACATAGATCCTGTTCATGGAGTTGATCCTGTTGACCTCCATCAGGGTCTTGATCGTCGTGCCGTGCCGTACCGCAATACTCCCCAGACTGTCCCCCCGCTTGACGACGTATACCGTGGGTTTCGAAGGAGTGTCGACGGTGGTCCCGGAAGGAATTTTCAATTTCTGGCCGACGTATATCCTGTTCTTGGATCTGATCTTGTTTGTCCTCATCAGGGCCGCGACCGTGGTGCCGTTGTCCCGGGCGATACTCTCCAGATTGTCCCCCCGCTGTACCACGTGTACTGACGGCCTGGGGGGAGCTTGGACCGTAGCGCCGGAGGGGATCTTCAGTTTCTGTCCGATGTATATCTTGTTCCCGGACCCGATCCCGTTGATTTCCATCAGGGCTTGGGTGGTGGTTCCGTATTCTCTGGCTATTGTTCCGAGGACATCACCCCGTTTCACCACATATACCGACGGCTTTTCGGCATCCTCATGCGCAGGGTGAAGCTTCAGCTTCTGGCCGACGTAAATCCTGTCTTTTGACTGGATCTTGTTGGCCTCCATGAGGGCGGTGAGCGTGGTGCCGTGTTTTCTCGCGATCCCTTTCAGGGTATCCCCTTTCTGGACAAGGTACACGCCGGTTGGTGTCACCGGGGTAATGAACTCCTTACACCATTTCTCGTCCGCCGGTTCGGGAAGGGGGAGAAATTCGTCGATGGCGTAAGCGATCGCCCACGCCATATCGGTCTGACCGGAGGAAGACCGGAGCATCAGTTCCTCCTCAGGGTTTGAGATATAGGCGGTTTCTATGAGCAGGGAGGTGACATCGGGAAGCTTGAGGACCCTGAAAGGGGCCTCCTGCACACGGGAGGATTTCAGACGGTTCACGTCCTTCATCTTTTCCAGGGCAACCGTGCCGAGTGCCCGTGACCGGTTCAGGGTTTCCGTCTGGAGCATATCGAGAGCAATCGGACCTGAATCGCCGTTTCCATTTTCATTCTCGGACCCGCCGATGATATCAGACAGGTTTTCGCTCTGGGCCAGGAGCTTCGCGGCCTCGCTGCTCGCCCCTCCCGTCGACAGACAGTACACGGACGATCCGCGCGCGCTCCTGCTCCTGCAGGCGTCCGCGTGGATGCTGACGAAGATGTCAGCTCCGTATTCGCGGGCTATCGTGCCCCTGTTTTTCAGAGAGATGAAATAATCGCCCGTCCGGGTCAGAAAGGCCTCGTATCCTCGTGTCTTGAGGATTTTTTGAAGCTTCTCCGCTATGCCGAGGACCACGGTCTTCTCCCGTGTCCCCCTGCGGCCTATGGCACCCGGGTCCTCGCCGCCGTGCCCCGGATCGATCACCACGACCTTTTTCTTCAGAACCTTGACCTTCTCCCGCTCTTCGCTTTCCTGTTTTTCGATAGCGGGAAGGAGCACATCGATGACGACGCGATGCGGCTTGTCGAGGATAGCCCCCAGCGTGAAGACATTGGTTTTGACATTCTCCGTTACCCGCAGTTCAACCCTGATGCCCCCGCCGGGGAGAGAGCCCAGGAGGACCTTCTCAACGGCGGGCTGGTTGATGTCATAGGCAAGGAGAATCTCTTCGCTCAGGATCGCATCTTCCAGGTCCACGTATACGGTATGGCCTTCCTGTACGATCTTGAAGGAGGCTTCGCCGGTCAGGTCCAGCACAACTCTCGTGTGGCTGGGAGCCGTCCAGTGTCTGACATTCAGGAGATCGACCGACGCGAATGCCTCCGAGCCGATCGTGAAGACCGTCATCAGTATTAGAAGGAAAAAGGTGCGCAGCTGTTTCATTGCCCTCTGAATGGTTAGCATTCTCCTGCATTTTGCGCGGAAGTCTAGCAGTTTCACATGAAGTTTACAACCCCCTCAGAAAACCGTAATCCACCACCAACTTTTG
>DIXO01000078.1 GCA_002428735.1 Syntrophaceae bacterium UBA6078
TAGTCATATGGATACCCCAGTTAAGAACTTTACATGAAAAGATGTTCATGTTACAAAAAGTGCAGCAAAATTCCTATGAATTTAGGAGGGTTATATGATTAAAACCAGAATGACGGATTTATTCGGAATTCAGCACCCCATTATGCTGGCGGGAATGAACTGGATATCAACCCCTCAAATTGTTGCAGCGGTTTCCAATGCGGGCGGACTGGGGACACTGGCTGCGGCATCGCTATCGCCGGAAAACACAAGAAAGAACATTCGCGAGATCAGGGAAATGACCGACAAACCCATCATGATCAATCAGCCATTGGTCAGGGCAACCGCCAAAGAGAATATTCAGGTGGCAATCGAAGAAAAAGTCCCGTTTATCAACTACTCCCTCGGGAAGCCTTGGTTCATCGATCAAGTGCATGCGTACGGCGGTAAGGTTGTTGGAACGATAGCCATTGCCAAGCATGCGACAAATGCAGTGAAGCTGGGAGCCGATGCTCTCGTGGTAACCGGACATGAAGCTGCGGCCCACGGCGCCGATGCGACATCGCTGATTCTGGTTCCTCTCGTGGCCAGTATGGTGAAAGTTCCTCTTATTGCAGCTGGAGGATTTTGTGACGGACGGGGACTTGCCGCTGCTCTTGCACTGGGCGCCTCAGGTATTTCGATGGGAACCCGTTTCATCCTTACGGAGGAGAGCACAGTCCATCAAAACTTTAAGCAACTCTGCCTGGAAGCCACTGAACAGGACACCCTGTACAGCAATGTCTTTGACGGCATGCCTGGAAGGGCACTTAAATCTGCCATGTCTGAAAAAATGATGGGAGGGGATTCCCTTACGCTACTTCGGGCTATACCGAATGCCCTGAAGATCAAAAAGGTTCTAAAGCAAAACTGGAGCCAGTTTATGGCTACTGCCTGGTCAATGATGTTTGGCGAAGGGCAGAATGCAATCCAGATGGCCCGTATGGCTACAGGCGCAGTTCGTCACCAGAAGGCGATCTATGAGGGCGATACCAGAGAAGGCTTCATGTATGCTGGTCAGGCGATTGGAGCCATTCATGATCTGCCTAACGTAAAGGATTTAATAGAGAGAATTATCGCTGAAGCAGAGGCTGTTTTACTCAAAGCACCAGATTCTGTTATAGGAAGACCCAAAAACAGAAATATAACAAACACATAATCCATAAATGAAGTCCCGTCCATTTCCGAATTTTATTGGGATTTGCAGGGTTCCTCATGACCGGAACGGGTGTGTGTGAACATGGGATACCGGGAACTGTCGTTCAATCTCCCTCCCGACTATCAGGAAGGGGATCTGCGGGACGCGATTGCGAAGGAGCTGGGGATAGGAACGTTCTCCTGGCAGATCGCACACAAGAGCCTCGACGCCCGCAGGAAAAGCGACATCCACTGGTTGGCTCGAGTCTCTGTCCTGTCGGAGGAGATCACGGGGGGCGAACCCCCCGCTTCGTCGGAGCTGGTGATCCCCTCGCACGCGAGAAAGGAAAAGGCCGTTGTCGTCGGGAGCGGCCCCGCGGGGTTTTTCGCGGCTCTGGTTCTTCAGAAAGCAGGTTTCCGGACGACCCTGATCGAGCGGGGGGCCGAGGTACAGAAGCGGGCCGAAGGGATCAAGACCTTCGAGCAGACCGGTTGCTTCGACCCGGTAAGCAACTACGCCTTCGGCGAGGGGGGTGCCGGGACCTTTTCCGACGGGAAGCTCACGTCGCGATCCAAGCATATATCGAAGGAAAAGCGCTTCATCATCGAAAGCTACATCCGGGCGGGCGCTCCCCAAGAGATACGGTACCTGGCGCACCCGCACCTGGGGAGCGACAACCTGAAAATAATTGTCGCAAATCTGAGAAGAGAATTCCTGGACCTGGGCGGGTGCGTCCTTTTTGAGACCCTTCTGGAGGATATCAGGATCAAAGAGAGACGGGTAACCGAGGCAGTGACATCCGCAGGGGAAATCGAGACCGACTACCTTGTCATCGCCCCGGGTCATTCTGCCTATGAAACCTACCGGATGCTGATCGGGCGGGGAGTCGGATTCCGCGCCAAACCCTTCGCTCTCGGCTCCCGCGTGGAGCACCTCCAGGAGATGATCAATCTCGCTCAGTGGGGACGAGAAAAGCTGCCGGGGGTCAAGGCCGCGGAATATCGCCTGACCTCGCGGGGAGACGGTACCCTCCCGGTCTATACCTTCTGCATGTGCCCCGGCGGTGTGGTCGTTCCCGCCACCGCCTACGCGCACACCAATATCGTTAACGGAATGAGCCGCTACCGGCGCGACGGGATCTTCGCCAACGCGGCCTGCGTGGCGGGGGTGAAGCCTGAGGATCTTGCGGGCAGAGAAGTGAGCGCTTTGGAAATTCTCGATCTACTGGAAGCGTTGGAAGAAAAGTTCTTCTGCTTTTCCGAAAGGTTCGCGGCGCCGTTCTGCACGATAGCCGATTTCATCGAGGGAAAGGAATCGGGCGCGATCCGCGCGTCGAGCTATCCGCTGGAGCTGAAAACCGCTCCCCTGTGGAAACTGCTCCCTCCGCTGGTGAGTGAGGCCCTACGCGCAGGACTCAGGGACTTTTCACGGAAAATCAGAGGATTCGAGACGGGTTCGATCATGGGCCTCGAGAGCAAGACCTCCTCGCCGGTTCAGGTTGTACGAGACACGTGCGGCAGGTGTTCCGGCTTTGAAAACCTTTATGTCGTCGGGGAAGGAAGCGGCTGGGCGGGAGGGATCATATCGAGCGGCGCGGATGGAATACGGGCCGCCATGAGCATCGCGGGAACGGTACCCTGAGGTTCGAGGGAGATGCCTTGCCGATATTCCCACCTCTCTTTCCTTTGCACAGACGGGGAAAATCTCTTGACAATACATCATCCTAGAGTTACCTAGATAACGATTTTGATCTTGACGTTTTTTCTGCTTGTGAACGGCTGTACCCAAAGGGGGGATTATGGTCCGATCATCAAAGCCCTGTTTCTCAAAAAGAGAGATGGGGCTTTTGTGTTGTGTGGGTAGTCTGGATTAACGTAGGTGCAGTGTGATGGCAACCATGGTGATGTCACACTGATTTCTGTCGAACCGAAATAGTTAAGATGTTCCCCTCTTTACACAGATTTATAGATTTACACAATGGGTCTTATAGGCGGCAAGATTGAAGTGTTTAGATTTTTATCAGGATCCGGATAAACATTAGGAACTCATATGAAGATCAGCCACACGATTTTTGCGATTGTCTTGCCACTTATACTTGTAGCGTGTGCTACGGCATATCAACCAAAGGGTTTTTCGGGTGGGTATTCAGAAATTCAACTTGATCCAACTACGGTGAGAGTTACCTTCGAAGGGAATGGATATTCAAACCGGAGCACTGTTGAAAGCTATCTCATCTATCGTGCGGCCGAGGTCACTATTGAGTTCGGTTTTGAATGGTTCATCATCAATGAACGAGAAGGAGAAACCGTGTGGCACCCGAAATACGGTAAGGGCGGGGTAATGTCTACTGCTGTCATCAAGATGCATCATGGTCAGAAGCCTGAAGGTATGTTGAAAAGCTACGACGCCAGATTGGTTATCGCCACAATGGGGCCTATCATCAAACGGTGATAGCTCCCAAAACACTTCGAGTGGATCGCTCTGCCAGCAAGCCTTGCTTGCTGTCTCCGTGCCTTCAAACTGCACGGTAGCTATAAATATTATGAAATTTACTGATAAAGAAAAAGAAATCGTACTTAATCAACCATCTGACTTGAAAGAAATTTTAGGTTTTTTACAGAATTTTCAATTTTCCGATTCAGACAATTCAAATATACACGAACTTTTCTCAATTTATATTTATATTGCTGGAATCTATAAGATTTCCTATTTGAAATTCCCATTCAGAGTATTGAAATCCGAACATCCTGATTTTATTGTTAATAATGAAATTGGTCTTGAGCATAGTCAATCAACAATTGGACAATATAAAATTGCATCTAAAGAACTTAAAAATCATCCTGAAGGAAGCATAATCGAATTACCATTTTATTCTCCGTTCAATCCGTTACCAAATAAAGAGTCTGATATTGGTATTATAGAACTAGGACATTCTTTAAAAAGTAATGGGTGGGAGGGTGATGAGGTTGAAGAGCAATGGGTGGTATGTATTTTAAAAACTGTAAAAGAAAAATTGATGTTATTAAATAAAGAGCATTTTTCCAAACAAACTCAAAATGAGTTATTTATTGAAGATACTTTTCCTGCAAGTTTTATAAAGGACGAAGATAAAGCAATAAAAATGTTGAGGCAAAAATATAATGCAACAAATTTTGATTGTTCAATAATGTTTGATAAGATTCATATTTTTTCAAATTGTAATTTAATTTTTGATGTTTTGGGGAAATGCGTAATATCAAATATGCAGAAGAAAGAATTACCAAGAATTAGCTAACCACCCAAAACCCCCAAACCCGGCGACACTTTACCTATTTTTTTTGAAAGCACTTCCTTGCAGGTTACAAAATGAAGACCTTTGTATTCTCCTTGGCATGTATTCCACCGCGTTCAGGAAGAAACAAAGCGAGGGGGTGATAGGTACGCATCAACCGGATGAGCCATAAAAGAGGACCCGCAGCCAACAACGTGCGGGTCCTTTTCCTTTTCACATGAAGAGAGGGCGCTTACTGATGTTCCGCAGCAGCCTTCTCTTCGCCGTAGACTTCAAGCTTTCCTTCTTCTTCCATTTCTCTCAGCCATTTGTGGCGCTGTTTCTCGCACCAGAACCGGGGACACCGATATGCTTTACGGAGCCCCCCTACTGCCCGGGGCGATGACGCTCCTCGCCCGCATCGGAGAGGTGCAAGTTATCGGAGTCCCCGCCGCCGCGCTCTATTTCAAGACGACCAGTTTTGATCTGCTTGTTCCGCGCCTGCTGCCGGCCTCGCCATATCCCGGCAAGACCTCGCGCGGATGGGAAGCGGTGCCTTCTGTCTCGAATCTCGGGACTGTATGTTCCCTCTGTGTCCCTTCGGCCGTTAGAAACCCCGGCACACCGGCTGCCTTGATATGATGATAACTTTGAACGGTGTGGGCTGAAGCCATTATAGCATTGACTCAGAAGGCTCTTTCTCGTATAGGTTTCCTTCAACGGAAGAGTACCTTTCTCAATCAGTTTTATTAGTGGTCAGCGGTTGGGGTAGCAGAATGGAAATACGTCATAAAATCTGGCTCGAACAGAACGGCAAGGTCCTTTTTGGTGAGGGGCGCTACAAGCTGCTCAAGGCAATCGAAGAATCGCACTCCCTGAATTCGGCGGCCAAAGAACTCAACATGTCATACCGGGCCGCGTGGGGCAGGCTCAAAGCCTCCGAGGAACGCATGGGGATGAAGCTGGTTGAGCGTTCACAGGGAAAGGGCATGCACCTGACAGACGAAGCGAAGAAACTCATTAAAGAGTTCGACCGGCTGGAACATAAAACCGAAAAGTTCCTGAAAGAGACCGGCCGCAGTCTCTCTATATTATTCACGGACAAATAATTACATCGGCGCCGCCACTCCTAAGACAATTTTGTGTCGCCTGCCGCCTTGATTTGTGTTATAAGGCCTGAAAATTTATGAGGAGGGTTGAGTATGTCTGAGCAAAAATTGGGAAATCCCGCCGTGGTGGGGCTGGCTGGGTTCGGGTTGACGACGCTGGTATTGCAGTTTCACAACGTGGGCTGGTGCGGAGCCGGCCCGGTGATCGCCCTGGGTTTGATTTTCGGGGGACTGGCTCAAATGATCGCCGGTCTCCAGGAAATGAAAACGGGGAATAATTTCGGATACAGCGCCTTCACTACTTACGGCGCCTTCTGGATTTGCCTTGCCATCATTCTTCTTTTCAATCATTTCGGTATTTATAAAGCGAGCACGACTGATGTGGGCTGGTTCCTGGTTGCGTTTACGATTTATACGGCAATCATGTGGATCGGTTCCATGCGTATCAACGGAGCCCTTGCGCTCACGTTTACGCTCCTCCTGATCGGATTTATCCTCCTTGATCTCGCCCATTTCGGATTTCCGGCCCTGACAAAGGTTGCCGGGTACGAATTGATGGCCTGCGCTCTGATGGCCTGGTATACCATGGCACACATCATCCTGGGCGATGTCTTCGGAAGGGATGTACTCCCGGCCGGCAAGCCCTGGATTAACTAGACACTCTCAGAGAAATTTTTAGATAGGGGGGCACATCCGTGGTTGAAACACGGAAGTGCCCCTTTTTTGCGCTTCGCGCCCCCTTTTACCCTGCTGCCGACGCTATGCCGTGCAATATGTCCATTCCAATACGCACCTGTTACCGTTATTCGAACGGCTCATCGTGCCACCATGGATAAAATTCGGGCATATCGATACTCGGTCTGCCCGTGAATCGTACGGGCCTCTTTTCTAAAAAGGCCGCTCTCGCCTCTTTGCCGTCTGCCGAGTTTCGGGTGTAATACACAGCGCGCGAATCGATCTTGTGTGCATCCATGGGATGATTCGAACCAAGCATGCGCCACATCATCTGGCGCGTGAGAGAAATGGAGACGGCGGACGTCGTGTCGGCGATCTCCCGGGCGATCGATTCGGCAGCTTCCAGGAGCTTTCCCCCGGGATGGATACTGCGAATCAGACCGCCCGCCAGGGCTTCTTGGGCTGAAAAAACTCGTCCGGAATAGGTCCACTCCAGGGCCTTGCTAATGCCGACAATGCGGGGGAGAAACCAGCTCGAGCACGCTTCCGGCACAATACCCCGTCTGGCGAAGACAAAACCGAACGTTGCCGTATCGGCGGCGATCCGTATGTCCATAGGAAGAGTCATCGTGATACCCACCCCGACGGCGGGGCCATTGATCGCGGCAATAACGGGTTTCATGCATTTGAAGATCCGCAGCGCAAACTGTCCTCCCGTATCACGATCACGACCCGCGTTGAAACCCGCATTCTTATCCGGATTCTCGTAGCTCACAGTGAGGTCCACACCGGCGCAGAAGGCGCGCCCTGCGCCTGTAACGATAATTGCGCGAATTTCATCATCTGCGTCAGCCCTGTCAAAGGCATCCAGACATTCACGCAGCATTACATCACGGGTCCAGGCATTCAGCCTCTCGGGACGATTGAGGGTAATCGTGAGAATCTCATTTTTGACATTGTAGAGTATCTGTTCATACACCGTATTCTTCATCATAGACCTCCCTGGCGCCGTTGATTGACCCGGCAGGCAATGAATCGATGTCGACCCGGGGAACCGGCTCCCCCGCGTGGTCAAACACATCGAACGTTGATCCATCCGGTCGGCAGATTTTTCTTGATATGGTACCACGTTTCAATATATTGTATCTACTAATTATTTGTTCAAACTGATGGAGGCACTATGGACAGCAGCGTCTTGAAGGAGTTGATGATTCACCATCTGGAAAATCGTGCGTCGGCGGTTGGATTCGCACCGGTGGAGCGTTTTGCCGACGCTCCGGAGAAGCACCATCCGGCCGTTGTATGCAAGGGGGCAAAGACGGTGGTCGTCTTCGGAATCCAGATACCACAAGGCATTCTTGAATCGCCGAGCTACAACTTGCACACCCTGCACCGTTCCTACCACACCCTTTACCGCAGGCTCGATGAAATCAGTCTGGGACTGTGTAACTTGATTGAATCACAGGGCCCCTTCACCGCTGTCATGGTGCCCAGCTATGCCCCCATGGTCTTTCACAAAGTAGAGCCGTGGGGGCTCCTTTCGCTGAAACATGCGGCCGTCCTGGCCGGTTTGGGTGCCTTCGGCCGGAGCGGTCAGGTATATCACCCCACCTACGGCGCACGCCTGCGTCTTGCGGCTGTTGTAACGAATGCGGAAATCCCCGGCGACCCCATTATCGATAAGGACCCCTGCCCCCCGAAGTGCCGGGCATGTCAGATGATCTGTCCGGCCGGGGCCTTTGAGGCCGATGGGACGTTCCGAAAGATGATCTGTATGGCCCACACTGTCAAGCATGCCATCTATCCGCTGGCGCTCAAGGATTCTGATGGATTGAAACACATTGAGCGCGTTATCAACACTGCCGGGTACGATTACTGGCTCGATTGCGACGAGTGCCTCAGGATCTGCCCCAATAATCGCCAGGGATGCAAATACTGATCTCGAGCCCGAGAGCTTATGCACCTGAGCACTCTCGGCTTTTATCTGGGGGAAATGCCCTTGACTGTTTCCATTCACTCATGCACAATACCAGATAAAGGGCATCCTTTTCTACGAATAAAGCCTTGCGCGCATTGTTGTTCCGAACCAACAGCACAGCCAATCAAACTGCTGATTCCTCCGCTCCTGTCTCTTGTTCTGCAGTAATGTCCCTGCATGGCAGCCATCCGTCACCGCGCGCACCATTGACCACTACGAAAGGAGGTTGGGACAATGATCCGGTCAAAAGAAATCTTCATTTTCGTATGTGTTCTTCTTGTTGCAGCGCTGTCCGGCGCCATCAGTCCGGCGGCGGGAAAAGAGGGAAAGTTCATCCTTCTTATCAGGATGATGGGCATCCAGGATGCCTGGTTCCGGGAAAACATTATTCCTCCCTTTGAAAAAAAACACGGCGCCGCGATAACGGTTGCCTCCTTCGACAAATTCTGGGACTTGGAGTTTATGCTAAAACTGGAAGAGGAAGGAAAGCGCCGTTCCATCGGCCTCGTCAAAACCCCTCTGGAGATCACCCGCCCTCTTCAGAAATACATGCGTCCCTATGACGATATCATGAGCCCAGACAACCTGAAGGAGCTGGCAGCACAATACGATCCGGCCGCGCTGGAACGGGGGATCATTGACGGCAAGCTCTATTACCTGCCGCGCAAGCTGGAAACGAGGATGATGGTCTACGTAAAACCGAGGGTGGACGAGGCGGTTGAGGGGTGGCGACAGTTCGAGGGTGAGATCAATGCAGCCCTCAAAGAGGATAACGGCTTCGGTCTCCCCGCCGGTTATGTCCTGGAACCGGACCCCAACCAGTGGGATTACTATGACCTGTTCGTCGTGGCCTCCTACTGGGCGAAAACCCCTTACTTCGGAATCAAGATGCCCCGCATGGCACACCGGGGAAAGAAGTACGGCGGAACCGTCGTCGGTCTCGTCGATCGCGTATTTCAGATGGGCGGGACGGCTGAAGATGTTCTCAGGATGTCCGCTGACCCCGTTGTCGACATGCTTGTCTGGGAAGCTGTCTACCGGAAAAACGGTCTGTACCATCCAGGCATGTGGCAGGATCCCTGGAGCGGCGGCGGCATCTGGAACGCCATGAAGGACGGCAAGGTGTTTCTGGCAATGATGCACCAGATCGACTGTTTCTTTATTCACGGAGGCACCCATCCGCAGATGCAGGGATACCTGGCACATCCCGATGACATGGGCATAGCCGTGATGCCCCTGGGACACACCTTTGAACTGGGCAGCCAGGGAGGTCCGTTACGGATCGGGAGCAGGAAGGCCGGCACCGCCGGGTGGTGGTGGGGCATCCCGAAAACGTCGCCCCATCCTGAACTGTCCGCAGCTCTGGCCCAATGGATCACCAATTACGACAATCATCTCTCGGAGTGCCGCATATTCGGCATGATGCCCATTCGCCAGGACATCACCTCGGATCTCCAGGGGGTCTTCCCCGAGAAATGGATGGCCGCCGTGTTTGATACGTCGATGAAGCAGATTGCGCTGAATGGGAACGCCACCGTTCCTCTTCTCCCCGAATATTCGGATGTGGGGAAGATCTATCTGGATGCGTGGTACGATATCGTGGCGGAGGAAAACTACGGCCCGGGGAACAGAGTCGACAGAAGCCATGTCAAGGCTGCGCTTGAAAAAAAGTATGTGCCCAGGATCAAGGCCGTTCTCGGTACGAAGTATCCTCAATGATCACGGGTGGCCGTACGGTCTGATCGACTAATCGGGCCTACCTGAAACCGCCTCATCATCCGCCAGGGGAAATGGCTATGCACTACCTATTCCAGGGTATCAGGAAAAACCTTTTTGCTATTCTGATACTGACACCGGCCTTTTTATACCTCGCCGGGTTTCTGCTGATCATCCTGTTCAAGGTTACCGCTCTGGCCCTGACAGAGGCGGGGCCGGAGGGCGCGATCTTCCCCTCGGCGGTCAACTTTATCACTCTTGCGGGAAATCCTGAATTCAGGGAAGCCCTTATCCGGACCGTCTGGTTCACCCTCATCGGCACGCCGCTGGAACTGTTCACCGGCATTGCCGCGGCCTTTCTCGTCGTGGAGGAGTTCAGGGGCCGCGGGATCATCAGGAGCGTGCTGGTCCTTCCCCTGGCCGTCCCCGCAATCGTGACGGCAATCATTCTCTACATCCTCTTCGATTATCCCGGCGGCCACATCAACGACATCATCACGGGACGGCATTCCTTTTTCCCCTTTCAGGTTCTCTCCTATCCGATCAACTGGAGAGGGTCCGGCTTTTTCGCCCTCATGGTCTCTCTCTTCGGCAAGGTGTGGCGTGACATGCCCATCTCCATGCTGATCATCCTCGCGGGCCTTCAGGCCATCAATCGGGATCAACTGGAGGCCGCTGCGACGCTGGGAGCAACGGCATTGCAACGGTTCATGAGGATTACGCTTCCCCTGCTGGCCCCGGCTATAGCGACGGTGCTGGTCTTGCGATCCATCGAACTGTGGAAGGAGTTTATCTTTCCTTTTATCCTGGCAGGAAGTTACCCGCTCCTTTCCACGCTGATCGAACGGGCCTACCATGAATGGAGAAATCCCCGCGAGGCATCGGCCATCGCGCTGATTCTTCTCCTGTTGATCATCCTGTCAACGGTACTAATTTTTTACACGCTCAAGTGGCTGAGAAAACGCCTGGTCCGGATATAGGCAATGAAAAAAACGAGGGCAACAAAATGGGTGTGGCTCACGGGCATGGTCGTGATGATCGGCATCGTTATGGCGCCTCTTTTCATGATGGTCAAGTACTCGATCAGCGACCGGTCAAGCGTGGTAACCGGCGGAGCGGTGATACCCCTCTGGCCCTACCACCCGACCCTCGAGCAATTCCGGGCTCTGGCGGCCATGGATCGGTTTGCGGAGGCCGCCCTGACGAGCCTGGAGATTGCCCTGCTTTCTGTCGTTATCTCGCTCATCATCGGGACGCCCGCGGCCTACGCACTGGTTCGGCACCGGTTTCCGGGCGCCCTGGTACTGGCCACCTTTTTGATATCGGTGCGGTTCTTCCCGGATATTGTGTCCGTTATTCCGATTGTTGAAACCTTCACCACCGTCGGCCTGGTGAACAGCGTCGCCGGCGTCGCCATGGCCCATTCGCTCCTGTCGATTCCCTACGTCATATTTATCGCCATGGGGGTCTTTGAGGCGATTCCCCGGGATCTGGACGAACAGGCCCAGGTACTGGGAGCGAGCAAGGCCTATAGCTTCATTCGCGTTATCCTTCCCGTGGCACTCCCGGGACTGGCGGCGGCGTCCATATACGTTTTTCTCCTCTCCTGGGATGAGTTCATCTTCGCCTACTTTCTCCTGATCTTCGGCGATCTGTCGACACTTCCCGTGCTGCTGCAGAAGATACTGTCCTGGACCCCCCAGCACAACCTGCTGGCGGCCATTTCGGTCATGCTCTCTATTCCGGTGATCCTGTTTACCTTTATCGTCCAGAAGTACATGCAGACCGGGGCGACGGCCGGCGCGATCAAATGAGGGGCGTGTTTCTATGGCGACAGTCATATTTAAAAACGTGTGCAAAAGGTTCGGTAATACGAAAGTCATACAAAACCTGAATCTCACCGTCGAAGACGGCGAATTCGTGACCCTGGTCGGTCCGTCCGGGTGCGGCAAGACGACTACGCTTCGCATGCTGGCGGGGCTCGAGGAAACGACGGAAGGTGATATCTATATCGGTGATGTTCACGCGAACCCTGTCCCCCCCCAGAAACGGGGTATCGCCATGGTCTTCCAGAGTTACGCACTCTTCCCGCACATGACGGTGGCGGAAAATATCGCCTTCGGACTGAAACTGAAAAAATCCCCGCGCGATGCAATCCTCGCGAAGATCGATTGGGCGGTGGAACTGCTGAATCTTCACAAACTGGAAGGGCGTCTGCCCCGTGATTTAAGCGGCGGCCAGCGACAACGGGTGGCCCTCGCCCGGGCCCTGGTTCTGGAACCGAAGGTGCTCCTCCTCGACGAACCCCTGAGTAACCTCGACGCGACACTGCGGCTTCGCATGCGGGCAGAACTGAAGCGCATCCACCGGCGTCTGAAATCGACCATCCTCTACGTGACACACGATCAGGTGGAGGCTATGAGCCTCAGCGACCGCATCGCCATTATGGAAGAGGGAAAACTGTCCCAGGTGGGGACCCCTCTGGATGTCTACTCAAAGCCGGACAATATGTTTGTGGCCGGTTTCATCGGCAGTCCCTCCATCAATTTGATCCCAGCCTCGATCAGGGAAAATGATGGCGGTCTGATCATCGATCTCGGTCCCTGCCAATGCGGGATCCCTGAGCCATGGCGGGAGACGTGCCGTCCTTACCGTGACCGGGAGGTAGTGTTCGGTATTCGGCCGGAGCACATCCATCGAAGGGATTCATATGCGGCGGACCTCCCTGACATCAATAGCGTCGACGTGATGGTTGAGGTCGTCGAACCGTTAGGGGACAGAAATATCGTGGAAGCACGCATGGACGGAATCGCCCTTACCCTGGTGACGGAGGCAACAGCAGAGGCGGCACCCGGTAGATCGATGCCCGTCATCTTCGACATGGATCGGGCGCATATCTTTGACAGCGATACGGGGGAAAATATTTTGTGCCTTCCAGAATCGGGCCGAGTGTCGTGATGCGGCAATGTGATGCATCCCTTACACCATCACCGGCGGACATTACAATCCGGGAACGGGAATGGGCGGGAACGAGCCTGCCCACCGCAGGGTGTCCCCCTCGTAGAGGACCTGTTCCAGGAAGAGTCCCGAGGGGGGCGCGGTGAGCCGGGCGGGAAGGTCGGAGGGGTGGTCGAACATCCCCGCCACCTCCTGCTGTGATAACGTTCCCCGTCCCACTTCCACTATAACCCCCACGATGCGGCGGACCATCTTCCACAGGAAGTGCGAAGCGACGATCCTGAAGATGATGAGGCTGTCTGTCTCCAGGAGCTCTACCAGGTCTATCTGGACCAGCGTCGAGGTCTCCCTGCCGCCCCGTTTGTCGGCAAAGGAGGCAAAATCATGAAACCCCTGAAAAACCTGTCCCACTTCCGCCATTGCGCCGCAGTCGAGGCGGTCCCTGATCCACCAGACGTAGCGTTTTCCAAAGGCCGTCCGGCGCTTCGAAATCAGATAGACGTAACTCCTGGCCTTCGCGTGATGGCGGGCATGAAACTGGGATGAGGCCCGCTCCACCCTGATTATATTGATCCCGGCGGGGAGGATATCGTTCGTCCCTTCCATGATGCTGCGGGGCTCCATCTTTTTTCTGGTTTCCAGATGAGCCACCTGAGCCAGGGCGTGGACGCCGGCGTCGGTCCGTCCCGCCCCCTGGATATCCACGGCGCCGCCGGTCACGGTCATCGCCGCCTGTATGAGGGTTTCCTGAACACTTCGGGCATTCTTTTGAGACTGCCATCCGCGGTACCCGGTTCCGTCGTACTCCAGGGTGATCTTGTATTTATACATGCGCTCTCCTTATGGTCCGCGTCTCGTGCCGCCAGTATCCACTGACTCAGGGGGAAATATCAAACATTTTATTTTCGATTTTCATGGCTTAAGATTTGACAAACCACAAAAAATCCCCTAGAAAATTCTTGCTATAATATTTTTCATCCCATAGAATCGGGCGCCGATGTGTTGAGAGGGTCTCCTTTCGTCATGGTATGCAGGCAGAGCTGCTACCGTTATGGACCCTGCATTCTCACGCATGAGATCCCGCAAAGTCCTCGCCCTCCGGGCAAGGAAAAGCCGTTGCCGGTCGGGATGATTATTTTTTGATCCCATTGTCGAACTGAGCTGCCATGAAAAAAATCAAGATATTGATCGCGGAAGACAATGATCTCAGCAGAGAGAATCTGGCGGAACTCCTTTCCGAAAGCGGTTATGAGGTAAAAGCGGTCAAGGACGGGAAAGAGGCAATGGATGCCTTTCCCTGCGACAAATACGATCTGGTCATCACCGACATGAAGATGCCGCACGTCGATGGGCTGCATCTCCTCAAATTCATAAAAGAGATCAATCCCGAAAATATCGCTATAGTGATCACCGGTCATGCCACCGTGGACAGCGCCGTCGATGCCATGAGAATGGGGGCTTTTGATTATATCACCAAGCCCCTCAAGAAAGAACTTGTTGATCTGACGGTAAAACGGGCACTCTCCCACGTGAAGCTGCGGGATGAAAATATCGCCCTCAAGAGCCATCTGGAGAAGAAGTACAATTTCGGCAAGATCGTATCTTACAGCGACGGCATGAAGAACGTTGTTGAGAAGATCAAGAAGGTGGCCGCCTCGGACAGCACCGTCGCCATCTACGGCGAAAGCGGAACCGGCAAGGAACTGGTCGCCCAGGCGCTCCATTTCAACAGTGACCGGAAAAATGGTCCTCTCGTTACCGTCAACTGCGGGGCGATCCCCGAAGAACTCCTCGAAAGCGAACTGTTCGGCCATGAAAAGGGCGCCTTTACCGGCGCCATACGAAGCAGAACGGGACGATTTGAACTGGCCCACGGGGGAACGATCTTCCTCGATGAAATCGGCGACATGAGCCCCTCATTGCAGGTAAAGGTATTACGGGTACTGCAGGAGAAACAGTTCGAACGGATCGGCGGCATGCGAACCATCGATGTGGACGTACGGATTATCACCGCGACAAACCAGGATCTTGAGAAGGCCGTGGCGGAAAAAAAGTTCCGGGAGGATCTCTTTTACCGCATCAATGTCATTCCCATCCATCTTCCCCCCCTCAGGGAGCGAAAGGTGGATATTCCGGTCCTGACAAACCATTTCCTGAGAACCTTCAACAAGTTAAAAAAGAAGAACGTGGAAAAACTGATGCCGGAAGCCATGGATTGTCTCATGCGATATCAATGGCCGGGCAATGTGCGGGAACTGCAGAATCTGACGGAGATGCTCGTGGTGATGAAAGAGTATGGCTCCATCGAACTGGAAGATCTTCCCCGTAAAATCCGGCTCAACGCGGGAGGAGGTGAACGGATTACAAACGATATTCCAATTCCCGAAAGCGGCCTGGATCTGAATGAAACAATTGGTGAGTTTGAAAAAAATCTCCTCCGGAAAGCCCTGGAGGAATCGGATGGGATAAAAAACAGGGCCGCGAAGCTGTTGAAATTAAACAGAACAACCCTTGTGGAAAAACTCAAGAGATATAATCTCGCCTGACAGTTCCCGGTGTATCAGCGAGGACAAGTACCGATCAAAACGGTTTTCCCCTGACTCGTCCCGCCCCCCTCATGGCAGCAGACAGAGGGGGAATATTTTTCCCATAAAAGCGCGATATGCCCACAGGTAAATCAGTTCCTTACCATGATATCCTTTCATAGTCCCGTTCAGCACATCTCGAAGGAAGGGGGTTCTCCCTTTCAGGACGGAGAGGCACGTAACAGGTGTTGTTCTTCCCACTTTTTTTGGCCCTATACATGGAACTATCCGCCGTGACGATCAATTCCTCCGGATCGGTCACCCATTCAAAATCACCATCATTAATGGTGCTCACGCCCAGGCTGACCGTCAGTGAAATCTCGACACTTTCATAAACAAAGAGATGCTCCGCAATTTCTTTTCTAATCCTTTCAGCCAATATAACGGCTTCGCGGTCGTCCGTGTCCGACATGAGGACAACAAACTCCTCCCCCCCGAAACGGACGAGGGCGTCTTCACTCCGGCACAGACCCGCCAGAATAGCCGCCACCTCTTTGAGCAGCCGGTCGCCAATAATATGGCCATGGGTGTCATTGATTGCCTTGAAATCGTCCAGATCGATAAATAACGCGGAAAGAGGCAGTCCATGTCTGCGCGCCCGGGCAAACTCTTCCTTCAACCGTACCTGGAGATATCTCTTGTTATGAATACCGGTTGTTTCGTCAATGAAATTGATGTTTTTCAACCGTTCTATCTCTGATTGGAGGGTGCGGTTTTCAAGGAGAAGTTTCCGGTTCTTTTCAGCGATATCCTCGCCGACCTTAATCAGCCATTTGAAGAAATGAGATTCATTCCCGGACAACCCCGGCGTATATTTCAATTCGGCAGTATCGCTCATAGGAATATCCTTTCTTCACACGATCCTTACCCGTGAAAGAAGCAAAACACATGCCATTCTCGCCTGTTGAAGGGCATCAAATTGATAGGAGAGAGATGAACAGGTGTGTAAGGATATTCAGGCGTTAATTCATGGAGGGTGCGTTTCGGATCCGTTGCCGCGCTTACCGCTATCAGGACGTGGTTTGAAATGGAGGGGAAGCTATTGGGACGGGAGAGGGTGAGCGATCGGGGGGAACTCTCTTCAGGGAGCCAGCGGGGTGGGGGCAATGGTCCCCTTTTCCGCGGCCTTTTTCTCGAGGGCAGTCTGATTCACCGTGAGAGGATACTGAACGGGATACTCATCTTCCATAAGGACAACCTGCTTTGCCAGCATCTTCCTGGCGTTGATCACAATGGGCGCCCGCAGGTTTGCCGTCACCCTGAAGGGATCGGAGCGGATCGTCACGGTGGACAAGACAACGATATCTTCAGGCGCGGGGGATGACGGAATGTCAAGAAGCCTCACATCGCTGTCGGAAATGACCGGTTCGTAATCATCCTTGACCACAAAGGAATGGATAACGACGAAGGCGAGGGAACCGTCGTCAACGGATTGAAACCACATGAAGGGGGTTTCTTTATCCTGGGTGAGGAGAACGTAGCGCTTCAGATGCTCGAACCCCAGCATCCCCTCCTTCATCTCTATGATCCGCGTTTCATCAATACTGATATCTCCAAAGCGCGTGGTGGAAACCTTCACTCAACATCCTCCTTCGGATTCTTCAACCTGTTCCATACATGGGACAGCCCCGCGCCCATGGTGTCGGAGCGTCCCGCTTCCGCCGCCAGGATATTCTGTTCCATCACCGCGCGGTAGACTTCCTCGCGATGAACCGCCACGTCCGGGGGGGCTTCAATCCCGATCCGTATCTGTTTTCCCCTGATATCCAGAATGGCAATCTTGATGTCATTGCCGATTCGTATTGTCTCTCCCAACTTCCGTGTCAGGATAAGCATATCACTGCTCTCTTTTCAAAAGTGTTATCGTGATGAGGAAGACACGCCCGCGATGGGGTCCTCCCCCGGAGACGAGAAAGCGCCGCTGTCTCCATCTCCTGCCGGCGCACTGTCTAACGGAGCCAATCGAGCAGGGTCATGCTCCCTATGCGGGACGCCGCGCTGTAAGACGCCTGGAGGGCGATCTGCTTCATGGAAAGTTTGGTGATTATTTCCGTCACGTCCGCATCCTCCGTGTTGGATAACAACCCTGCCAGATCCAGTTCCCTTTCGGCCATGTTACCGCTTGCTATCTCCAGTCGATTTCCCTTTGTCCCGCACCGGGAGATGCTGTTCGATACCTGTTGGGATGCCGCCTCCAGATCGTCTATCAGATCGGAGATGCCGGCCTGGCTGTTGTTCTCCAACGCCTCCTTCAAGGAGTTGAGAACACCGAACACATCGACTTCCCCGTCCCCCTTGTCCGTAAAGGCAGCTTCCCCCGAAATGGAGTACGCGAACGGTGTTCCTTCGCCGATATTGACCGTAAGCTCTCCGCCGTCTCCGTTGTAATATCCTGCGGCATAGGCATGAACAGAGAACACATCGTTTTCCGCCAGCGCCGCGGAGCCGGTGTCATCAAAGGTCAATTCTATCCCGTCGCCGATGTCTCCGGTGGATACGGAACCGGCGGCCGGGAGAACAAAGGTTGCTCCCGTTGTCGTCCAGTTCTCACCGCCGTCGGCGGACACGCTGTAGGTGGCCGTTTCCGTGGCATCGTCCCAATCGGTAATCTTCACCACATAGGTCTTGTTTGTCAAACCGGTATAGGTGCCGCCCGAGGTAACGGCCCCGTCAAAGGTGTTTCCGTTGGAACCCGAAGCGGCGCCGATCTGGGCTGCGTCTCTCGCCGTTGACGAGAAGGGGGTCGTCCCCGTCGTCGTCCCTGAAAAGAGGTAATTCCCCTGATAGGTGGCGTTGGCGAGAGAGAGCATCTCTTCCATGAGCTGCTCAACGATCCCTGCTCCCGTTTCACGGGTTTCGGCGGATGCCGTGGCCGTCGCCTGGGCAATGGCAATCTCCCGGGCGCTGACCAGGAGGTCTCCCGCCGACGAGAGCTTCGATTCCGAAATGGTGAGCCACGACTGGCAGCTTTCGATGTTTTTGCTGTACTGCGCGACGGAGGCCTGTGATTCCCGCAGATTGAGCACCTTGCTCATGCCGATGGGATCATCGGACGGCCGGTTTATCTCCTTGAGGGAGGACATCTTCTCCATGAGTTTGTTGTAGTCGTCCTGCACCGTGAACATATTGTCCATGAGCGCATTGTACTTCATGTTCTCCGATACGCGCATTACCATGAGACAGAGTCCTCTTCCCTTTTACGTTATCCGACCAGATCCATCAGGGTATTCGACAGTTCCTGGGCGGCGACAAACAGTCTGGCCGACGCGTTATAGCCGGTCTGATATTTGATCAGGTTCATCATCTCCTCGTCGATCGACACCCCGGAAAGTTCTTCCCGTTTATCGGTCAACTGGGTCATAAGGACGGTATCGTGGTCGACGCTTCTGTTCACGTACGCCACATCCTGCCCGATCTCGCCGATAAACGACGCATAATACCCGTTGAAGGTGGACGCGCCGCTGTTCATGGTGAGTTCGTCCCTGAGAGCGCTCATGGCCGCGGCATTCCCGCCGTCGCCGTTGACCGTTGCCGACGCCGCCACCTTGTTTACATCGGCAACGATAGCTTCGCTGACCTTCAGATACCGGGCTTCCTGGACCTCCGGGTCCACATCGAAAAAGAAGAAGTCTCCCCCCACATTCTGATCCAGATCGTATCCCAGGGCATGCTGTGCATTGATCTCCGTCGCGAGAGAGGTGGCAAGGGTGTCGAGGGTTCCGAGATATCCCTCGACCGTGGTATCGCGGATCTCGAGATAGGCCGCGAGGCTTCCCTCCGTGATGGAGCTGTTTATCGATGTTGCGGGATCATCGGCAAAAACGACGTTATTGAAGGAGGTCTGGGCGTCAGCCACGGTATCGAGTGCCCAGCTCCGGTTCCCGTCGACCAGCGTGAGACCGTTGGAGAGGAATATGCTGACCGAATCGTCGGTGTTTCGGGTATAGTGGATATCCACAATCCCGGCGAGAGAGGTAAGAAGACTCTCCTGCTCATCCTTCAGGGCGTTCAGGCCGGAGCTGCTCCCCGTCCCCGCCAGTTGGGTAACCTTTCCGTTGATGTCCGCCATATCCTCGGCGTAGCCGTTGATCTCGGTCACCAGACTGGATACGCGGGTATTCGCGTCGTACTGTACGTCGAGAAGATCATCCCCGTAGGAACGAAAAAGTGAGGCCAGGCTCTGGGAAACGGAAACCACCGTCATCCGTTCGGCCTGTCCGGAGGGATTCACCGACAGACCCTCCCAGGCATTCCAGAATTCATTCAGGAGTTCGCTGATACCGCCGCCGTCGGTCTCGTTGAAGATCATTTCGATCCTGCTCAGCGCGTCCTGACGTGCTTCATTCCCTTCCAGACTGTTGGTCTGCCCGTTGATCTGAACGCCGAGGAACTGATCGTACATCCTCTCGATCCCCGCTATCCGGACACCGGGATCCATGGTGCTGAAGATCGCGCGCTGCCGCGAGTATCCCTCCGTGTTCGCGTTGGCGACATTGCTTCCCGTCAGATTGATCGCGGTCTGGTGGCTGAGCAGACTGTCCCGCGCGATATTGAGAATG
This sequence comes from Syntrophaceae bacterium UBA6078, assembly GCA_002428735.1. Classification (GTDB taxonomy): domain Bacteria; phylum Desulfobacterota; class Syntrophia; order Syntrophales; family UBA2210; genus UBA6078. The sequence goes on from DIXO01000078.1 coordinate 19,987, forward strand.
TCGATCCCCGACATGGTTCTATCCTTCCCGGCTTACGAGTCTTCCATTCATGTTGTTTTCCCGCAGTCTCCCCGTGTTCATGTACGTGCCGAAGGGGTAGATGAGCTGCCCCAGAAAATCGACGGACTTCTGAACGTATGCAAGGGAGTCGTCGAGAAGCATCTTGTTGAGTTCATTCAGTTCCTGAATATCCGCCACAAGAGACCGCAGGACCGACCGGCACTCCTGCAGTGCCTCTTTCTGCGTTTCGTCTCCATGCGGCAGGAGCGCCGAAAGGGTGATCCCCTTTTTGTCAAGACCGAGAGCGGCGGCGATTTTTTTCATCAGGGCCGCCCTGTTTCCTTCCAGCACACCGGCCTTGAGGATACTCTCCTCCTTTGCGGCATTGCTCGCGTAGAGCTCATCGACCGAAGCTCCGGCCAGGATCTCTTTCTCCTGCACCAGGGCGCCGTGAAGTTCGCTGAAGACCTCGATCTCTTCCCTCAGGGCTGTTATCAGGGCATCATAGAGGGTATGCAGGTCGGCATTCATCATCTCACACCAGGATATCGAGAAGCGATTCGCTTACCATCTTCTCGGCAATCTTTTCCCCGTTTATGGTGTAGCGTTCCGCTTCTATCTGTTCCTTCAGTTCCCGCACCTTTTCAGACCGCACCTCGGGAAGGGCTTCGACCGCCTTCTTCGCCTCCTGCAGATCACGGGCCTGGGAGGAGAGACTTACCTTCTCTTCCGCGATGACACCGGCCGTTGCCTGCTTGCCGGCCTCTGCGGCCGCTTTCTTATCACTGATCCTGTGCTGCGAAACGAGTTCCGCCGGCGAGTTGCTTGTTTCAGAAATTTTCATCGGTGATATCTCCTTTTTCCTTTTTCTTCTCTCCTACTTCATATCGGACGGTTTGCCGTAAAACTTTAGAAAGAGGGATAAAACAATCTGATTACAGACGGTTACCGTCCCTCAGCATCGTCCGATGGGCGAAGCCCTCTGAACTGGTGAAGAAGCATCTTCTGAATGCCCATGCCCCCTCCCCTCTTCGCCAGATCTTCAGCAACCTTCTGGTCCATGAGCATGGTGTACGTATCCTTACCGGGGAACTCATTCAAACCGCTCTTCGGGATCGTGTTTCGCATGGTTTTCAACAGGTAGCTTATGAAGATGGCTTCAAAATCGGCACAGGCCTTTTGCAGGCGCTCCTCCGTCACATCCCCCTGCCGCTTTCCGTGCCGGGGTGCCCCGTTCCCCTCCGGGAGCGTCGCCGATTGTCTCATAGTGACCTGTTCCATCCGATTCTCCCCGTCCCCTAGATGAGTTTCAAGTCCGCCTGCAGAGCGCCAGCCGACTTGATGGTCTGCAGTATGGTGATCAGATCCCCCGGTGTGACGCCTATGGCGTTCAGCGCCCTCACGACATCCTGAATCGTCACCCCCCGGGGAACCACCACCAGACGATTCTTTTCTTCTTCCACGCCGACGGTCGTATCGGTCGTCACCACCGTCTGTCCTCCAGGAGCAACTACTGTGCCGCCGCCCGCGTCAATCGCCGTGCTGCCCGCGGGAGGAGCGGGAGCAAAGGGGGCCGGCTGCGACACATCCTTCGTCTCCTTGATCTGTATATACAGGTTGCCGTGGGCCACCGCAACGGTCGATATCCGGACATTTTCACCCATGACGATCGTCCCTGTCTTCTCATCGATGACAACCATAGCGGGAGAATCGACTTCAATATTTACATTCTCAATGATGGAGACCAGTTCAAGGGCGTTCCCCCGGAAGCTCTCCTCCAGGTTCACCGTCACCGTTGACGCGTCCATAATCTTCGCCTTCACCCCCGCCACAATTGCGGGAATGGCGGTCGCCACCCCTGTGGCGGTCGTGAAATCGGGGCGATAGAGATTGATGGAAACGACTCGTCGTTCCTCGAAATCGTATTTCAGCTCCTTCTCGACGGAAGCACCGTTGGTGATCCGCCCCGAAGTGGGGTGGTTCTTGGAAACGCTCGCTCCGCTTCCCCCTGCGGAAAAACCACCTACGGATACCGGCCCCTGCGCCACGGCGTATACCGCGCCATCCGCGCCCCGAAGGGGGGTCATGAGCAGCATCCCGCCACGCAGGCTTTCTGCGTTGCCGATGGATGAGACCGCAACATCTATCTTCGATCCCACCTTGGCGAAGGGGGGAAGATCGGCGCTGACCATGACCGACGCTACATTGTCCGAATCCAGGTCTTCCCGTGCCGACTCCTTCATCCCCAGCCCCTGCCTGCTCAGCATATTGGCAAGGGTCTCCTTGGTGAATCCGTTTTCAATATCATCCCCGGTCCCGGCCAGACCGACAACAAGACCGTACCCGATGAGCTGGTTGTCCCTGATCCCGCCGATACTGGCAATATCCTTGATGCGGGCGGCGGAAAGAGAAGAGGCAGCGATAAGGCCCGCCATGAAAAAGACTGCCACACCGATGGAAATTTTTTTCGCCTTCGTCTTCATCATACGATTATGTCCTCCATCCCGGTCAGAACGGCCAGGCCCAGTCTACGACGCGCGTCAGCCAGCCCGGCCGCATCTTGTCGTCCACCACCCCTTTGCCGGTATAGACGATCTTTGCGTCGGCAATGTACTGTGACGATATGACGTTGTCCGAAGTGATGTCCTCGGGCCTCACCGTGCCGGAGATAACGATATACTGATCCTCGGCGTTGACCGCCAGCCGACGTTTTCCTTCTATGTTCAGATTCCCGTTGGGGAGCACCTCCACAACCCGGGCCGTTATCCGCGCCTGGAGTTCACTGTCCCGCGACGTGGTCCCCTTCCCCGTCAGGCTGTTCGAGGATGACCCCCCCACCTGAATCGAGGGGAGCAGTCCCGCCGTATAGATGTCGTCTCCGTCGGTCAGATCCTTGTTGGACCTCGCGATCTTCCTGTCCATCCCGAGGAGTGAGGATATCCCGGCGAGGGTTTCGGTATCCCGCGCCGTCGTCGTATTGGCGGAGTTGCTCCCGGAAGAGGACTCCTCTACAACGATGGTCACGATATCGTTGACATGACGTGCCTTGTTGTCGCTGAAGAGCGAATTTCTGGCGTTTTCACCCGGCCAGATGGACCCTGTGGGAGGAGGAACGGGTTTTTCCTCCTGAACGGGGATAAATTCATCCTTCTCCACCACATCGGCGCGCGTGGAACACCCCGCCACCGCCAAAATGAAACAAATAAGGAAAATAACAAACAAACATGAGTGCCGTCGCATGCCTAAAACTCCACTTCCACCAGGGAATTATCCACCACCCGGGCATAGATCGTCTTGTGTGACGACGCGTTCTTGACCTTCACCAGTTCCCCATGCATCCCGTCCTGCTCGGATATGCCGATAGTCGTTATGCCCATGAGGCCGTTATCGACAACGATCTTCACCGGTCTTCCCTTCTTTACCGCCGGCACGTCTTCCAGCCTGTTACGGGTTATTTCGGTGTTGGGGCTGACGCCGGCGCGCAGCTTCTTCCCCACAACGCCGTCCAGACTCGAAACGATATTACGGGGCGGGCGCGTGAACCATCGCGCCATGACCCGCACGTCGTGGGGAGAAATAACGGTATCCCTGCCGAGGGAACGAGCGCTGACCACCACATGCATGAGAACCTCCAACCGCGCCTTGATGATCTTTTCATCGAGCAGTCTGCCGTCTTCGTAAAACCGGACGCTGAAAGAGGTGTTCCCGAAAAAATCTTCATTCCTCCTGCTCTGAACCTGCCAGGTGATATCCTCCCCATCGAGGGTCACATCGGATATCCCGCCCGGAAAATCTATCCTCGTGTCTCGACCTGTCTGGAAAATATTTTTTGACACATAGGCCCGGATCGCCTCTTCTATCGCCTGGCCCCGTATCACTCCGGCGGCAGCCGCGGATGGAATCCCCGCCAGGAGGACCACACACGCGGCAAGGGCGATACATCCAGCCATCCAGCATATGTTACCTGAAACTCTCACCAGCGCCTCCCCCGTTATCTCTTGAGGTTGTTCACCACCTGCATCATGGAATCCGCCGTCTGGATTGCCTTGGAATTGATTTCATAGGCCCTCTGGCCCACAATCATCTTGACCATCTCATCGACCACGTTGACGTTCGACATCTCCAGAAAATTCTGGGAGAGGGTCCCGAATCCCGTCTCTCCGGGATTACCGACCGTTGCCTCGCCGGAGCCTTCCGTCTTGGCGTAGAGATTTCTCCCCAGGCTCGTGAGCCCGGCGGGATTGATGAATTTGGCAAGTTCTATGCGGCCGCTTCCCAGGGAATTCCCGAATTCGTCGGTCGCCGTCCATGTCCCGCCGCTGTCAACGGTAAAATTGACCGCATCATCGGGGATAGTCACCTCGGGGATCAGCTTGAGCCCCTCGGAATTGCACAGAACGCCTTCGCTGTCGGTCCTGAAACTCCCGGCGCGGGTGTACACGGTATCGCCGTCGTCATCGATCTGGAAGAACCCGTCCCCCTCGATGGCCAGATCGAATCTATTGTCCGTCTGCATGTAATCTCCCTGGGTGAACATTTTCTGAACGGACACCGGCTTCACCCCCATGCCGATTTCTATCCCTACCGGAAGCTGGCTTCCGCCGGTTGTCTCGGCCCCCGACTTCGAATACACCTGATACATGAGGTCCTGGAAATCGGCCCTCGCCTTCTTGAATCCCACGGTGTTGATATTCGCCAGATTATTGGCGGTCACATCCTGTGTTATCTGCTGCGCCTCCATGCCGTTCGCGGCTGTCCATAATGCACGTATCATCGTATCTGTTCCTCCCTGTTAGAGCCGTCCAATGCGGCTTGTCGATGCCTCGTTCTGTTCGTCAATCGTCTGAATCGCCTTCTGATATGATTCGAAGGTGCGCTGAATATTGATCATCTCAACCATCTCCCGCACAATCTGGACATTGGAAAGTTCCATATATCCGGACCGTACCTGCGGCTTCTCTTCCTCGCGCATCCCCGCCGCGTCGTCGACATTCAGATAGAGCCGGGCGTTGAGTTGGACAAGAGCCGACGGATTCTGAAAGCTCGTTACCTTCAAGGTGTCGACCTCATTGCCATCAACGAGTACCGAGCCGTTTGCGCAGACCTGGATATCGTCCCCCGAGATGGTGATCTTCCCCCCTCTCCCCAGGAAATATTCACCGGAGAGAGAGACCAGTTCCCCCTCTTCATTGAGGGTCGCCCGGCCGTCCCTGGTGTAGGCGATGCCGTCCTTCCCCTGAACGGTGAAAAATCCGTCCCCCTCTATGGCCAGGTCGAGGACATTGCCGGTCTTCTGTAGCGCGCCCTGGGAATAATCGATCGTTGCCGTCGGCCCTTGCGCCGCCTTACGTTCAACGCCTCCTTCAAGGAAACGGACCCATTCCGCTTTGAAGCCGGCGGTGTTCACGTTGGCAATATTGCGGGCGGTGCTGTCAAGCCGGTACGCCTCGCGCGTGGCCGCGCTTGCCATCACCTTGATTCCCGTTCCGTCGATCATCTTTCGTAACCGCCTTTCTCGCAGGGATAACTTAGCAACTTGCGTGCCACAAAGGATTCAGAGGGGTGTCAGGGATAGACGCAGATGTGTGGGGGGATCAGAAGCTCCCGAGGTGTCGTGCCGCGGGGGGCACGTTTCCAGCCACATCTACGCACTGGGTTAGTGTGGCGGATGGCATCCGTTTCACGGATTGAATACGAAAGGTCTCGGGCCATACCGGGAGGGGGAAACACGGGGATTACCTTCCAGAGGATACGAAGGGGCCGGATTGGGAAAATATTTCCCGTGCCGCAGGAAGCTTATCCCTCGCGGGCGCCCCGGTACCGTTCGTTGAGGGAATAGACAAAGGAGAGTATTTCGGCGACGGCCCGGTACAGCTCGGCGGGGATCTGTTCGTCTATATCGAGACGGCTCAGGATCTGGACGAGCTCGGGATCTTCCTTGATGGGCACGCCATGTTTTTTCGCGAGGCCTATGATCTTTTCCGCAGCGCTCCCCTTCCCCCGGGCGGTCACCCGCGGGGCGGCGTCCCGTTCCCTGTCATATTCAAGAGCGACGGCAACGGGTGGTTGTTCTGCGTTTTTTTTCATTGGTCATTTTCTCCGGACGAATCAAAACGATCCTGCGATCAAGGATATGGGACCTTTTTCACGCCAGAATGTGCAGCCCCTCCGGGGCAAAAAGGGTTTGAAATTCGCGGTGCAAAGAATCCTTCATCTCCGCGGTATCCTTCCGGTTCACCACGCATTCCAGGCTTTCCATATCATACCCCAGCGCCACTAGCTTGCCCCCCAGCTCCCCGAGAAGAGGATGTATGAAATCGCGGCTGCGCTCGTCCTCGCACCTCAGCACACAGCCCATTCGTTTCCCCTCGACCTTCGCCTCGGCCACAATCTCCCCCAGGGCATCCATGGTGAGCAGAAAAAGAAGGGTTTTCACCCCGCCCCGGGTTTCGCCCCGTGAATCTCCATCCCCGAATCTGATAAATATCTCCGCCGTTCCCTTTTTGCCGGGGAAGAGAAGGGGGACCTGAAACAGATACGCGTTCTTGTCTTCCTGAAAGAGATAGTTCACGACCTGGTGGGAATCGATGACCTGGAGCGACGAGCGGACAAACCCGGCAAGTCTTTCCGCCTCGGCTCCCCCCGCCTCCACGAGCGGCTGGAGCCTGCCCGATATCTTTGTGAATGACGCCTTCAGATTGTTCAAGGCTTCGTCGACATGCGCAGCTCTGCCCAGCACACGTTTCAGCGCTTCGCCCAGCTTGTGTTCCATGAGGTACCCGAGGGCGTGCACATACTCCCTGAAGAAGAGAGGGTTTTTCAGGCTATCTCGGGAAAATATGAGCGACTTTAACAGATTCTGTACATTTTTCGCGTCATCCGCCCCGAGGCGAGCCGCAAGGTCTCCCAGCTTGTCCGGGTCGAACCGGTCGACCCCTTCCATGAGGAGATCGGAGAGGGCCTCCGGATGCGCATGGAAGAGTCTCAGGTGATCGGCCAGGCGTCCCCGTTCCGCAACCGGACCCGGGAGAAGGCGAAGGATAATGGCGGGGTGGGTTTGTGCGACCCGCACGACGATCGTTTCCCCCTTCGCGAGGGGCACCTTCGAATCCGCCGTCACTATGCTGTTTTTCAGGGATATACGGACCCTGCCCGAACGGGCGTCTTCCAGGACATAGGCCTTCACTTCTTCGCCGGCGGAAAGAAGGGGAAGCGGTTCTCCCCTTCCGGGGATATGTAAAAGGGAATCGGATCTAGGAGGCAGCAGCGCGGCGGGTAGAATTTTCATTCTTCTTTCGATGGAGATCCAGGATGAGACATATCTCCCCCTCGGTGAGATGAAGTGTTTCGGCGATCTCTTTTTCGGTCAGGCCCTGACCGGCCATCCTCACCACATCCTCATGCTTTCCTCGCCCTCCGGGCAAGGATGTTCCTCGCCCCTGGGGCAAGGATGTTCCTCCGCGGCCCGCGCCCCCCGCTGTGCGGCCGCCGGTGCCACCGCTCCCGTCCCCCGCCATGCCCCGTAATCGTCTCTCTTTTTCATCGAGGGCGGACACGGCCTCTTTGACGTCCTGGAGCGCCTTGAAAAGATGATCCGAAGAACGCCGGGATTCTTCGATCAGCTTCTTGAATTCAGCGAAGGTCTCGGCATCCGCTCCCGCGGGTCTCCTGTTCCGTTCCCTGGTTACCGCCCATATAAGGAAAAGAATGGAAATCAGGAGCGCTATATCGGCAAGGATCTGAATCGTTGCCATGAACTCGACGGTCATTCTTCTACACCCGTATATCTATTTTCCCCTCAGGGGCGACGGTGGCGGCATCGGCGCCGTCCTCCCGCCCTCCGTCCTCGGGCCCGCCTTTACCCGGGGACCCTTCCCGCTTCTCCCGCCCGTCTTCATCCCGCACCATGAGCCGCTCGGCCTCGTCGGGATCTTTCACCTTCTCTCTCAGTTCACGCTTCTCTTCGAGGAGCTGGGCGTGGAAATGCCTCTGTTGAGCGTCGCCCTGCTGCTGCTGAACCTGCTGAACCCGCTCAATCGCGCTTGACTGCAAGAGCACCTGCTGGACATCAAGCGATCTGAGCATACCCGGTGCACCCCCTTTTCGCGCTGAGGATCAAAAATGCCGTATAGTACGGCAGCCTTCATCTCCTGTATCGTCATAATCCGGCATAATCTTTAACCCTTTTCGAGCGGAAGACCGATCTGGGCTGAATTACGATCTGTGTCGGTTTGACGGGTGAAAAAGCATCGTGCATCTCTGGGATTAAAAAACCGCTTCAATGGGCCTGCGGGATTCTGATGCCTCGTATGAGAACAGTTAATACGGTATCCGTATGGAGACACCGGTAATCCCCGACTCGCGGGAAATCTGAAGAAGGGCGCCGTACTGCTTCAGGAGAGCAAGGGCCCAGAAAAACCCTTTCTGTGCGTTCAGATCGCCGGAGGGATCAGTGGCCTGATCCCCCTCTTCGAGCATGTCCTGCATGTGCGTTTCGGTTATGGGTGTTCCCGTGTCCTCGATCCGCACATACACGTGCGAATCGTCATGGCCCGTCGTGATAATCAGATTCTTTTCTTCACTGTCCTTCATCGCATGGATGGCGCGTCTGATAATCGCCGCCAGCGCGATGGAATAATCGGCTTTCACCCCCGTTACGAAGGGGATATCCCGATCCAATACCAGTTTCTTTTTAATATCGTATTTGATGCCCGGGTAAAACCACTGGAATTGCGCTTCCGCTTCTACCAGATCGGATAGATTGATCTCATGAACCGACCGGTCTTTCAGCATACGGAATTTCTCCGCCACGCTGTTGAAGAGATCGAAGAGACGGTCCGCTTCCTTGGCAAGCAGTCCGGCATCGCCGTGTATCTTCTTACAGTCTTCCAGAAAATCGCCGTCGGCTCCGCCGCCGTTCCCCATGGCGCGCTCAAGGGTTTTCCCCGCCCGTCGTCCCAGAAGCTCGGAACGGCCCAGGATCCCATTGAGGGGGCTGGCGAAATCGTGAATGATCCCGGGGATAAGGTCTCCGAAGGTCGATTCGAACTCCTGTTCCAGACCTTTGAAAAACACCCCTCCCCCTACCGCCTCACGACTCTGGAGCTCCATGGGCATCTCCTCCCGTGTTTTTTCTGCGATCTTGACACCATTTTTCAGTCTTTACAATACGATAAATTTCGTAAAATACACATTTTTTATTTTTTTCATTCCCATGAATGCATTCAGCCGCTCTCTGATCTCTTCCCTGATCCCCTCGCCGATTTTGAAAAAATCAGCGTGTTCTTTCAATGTCTTATAGACAATCTTCCGCAGGGCAAGCCTCTCTTCCGGCAATGCCATCCCCGGATTCAGCTCCATGGCCACGGTGCACACGAGAATCCTGTCCCCGGAGTTATCGTCCGTCAAACGAATGATAAACTCGTCAAAGTGTGCAAATCGCTCTTCAGAGGAAGCGGTTTCGCGGGGAGCCGCCGGTTCGGAATCGCCGTTTATGGCCGCCTCACGGGGGCCGCTCACCGGTCCCGGAGCGGGCGCATCTCCGGAAGAACTTCCCCATGCGCTGCCGCCCGCGCACAGCGCGAGAGACAGGAAGAGAACCGCCATCCCTTTTTTCACTAAACCTGTACACGCACTGTGACTAGTGGGCATCATATCGCAACTTCTTAAGAACGCTCCGCAATCTCAGTACCGCCTGGGAGTGGAGCTGGGAAATCCTCGACTCCGACAACTCCATGACCAGGCCGATCTCCTTCAGGGTCAGCTCCTCGTAGTAATAAAGCGACAGGACCAGGGCCTCCTTCTCCGGAAGGGACTCGATGGCTTCCCGCAAAACTTCTTTCATCTCCGTGCGCGAGAGAAGCGCGAAGGGATTGTTCTCGGCGATCTGTTCCATGACTTCGGACTGGGTATGGGTTTCGCAATAATCGGGGGGCAGGTCGTCGCTGCTCAGGATGGAAACCCCCTTCGCATCGTTCAGAAGTCGGTAATAATCGTCGAGGGGCAGGTCGAGGCGGGCCGCGATCTCATCTTCTGTGGGGCTGCGTCCGAGCTCTTTCTGCAATTCCTCCAGCGCGTCCTCGATCCGCGTCTTCTTGTTTCTGTCCGACCGGGACACGACATCCCGCGATCTCAGTTCGTCCAGTATGGCGCCACGGATCCTGAAACCGGCGTATGTCTCAAAGAGCACATTCCGGGTTTCGTCAAACTTCTCCAGGGCCGACATCAATCCGATGATCCCGGCATTGATGAGATCATCCTTGCCCACATGACTGGGAAGTTTCATGGCGATCCTCCCGACGATATTCTTCACGAGAGGCACATACTGCATGATCAGCCGTTCCCGTTCCTTCTTATTGACCGTTGCTCCCCACGACGGAGCGGTCAAAGAATTTAATGGTTCCATTTTCATACTCATCCGGCCCTTTCCGGCACAGCTTTTCTACAATTTCAGACATCTGTTTGGTCGCCTTCGAATCGGGAAATTTCTCAGCCAGGAGTTTCTGGCTCTTCACCGCCTTTGCCACATTCTGATCATGGGGAATATGCCCGAGGTACTCGATGGGAAACCCCAGAAAATGATTCGTCGCATTGTTCAGCCGCTGATACACCCCCCTGGCTTCGCTTGCATCCTTCGCCATATTCACAATCAGCATAAACCGCTGCGTCCGGTATCCCTGGTAGAGTATCTTGATCAGGGCATAGGCGTCCGTGAGCGAGGTCGGTTCGGTGGAAACAACCACGATCACCTCCTTGGCGGCCATGTTGAAATACAGAACATTCCCGGTAATCCCCGCCGCGGTGTCGATGAGCATGAAATCGATATCCTCATCGAGCCCTTCCAGTTCATCCAGGAGGGTCAGCTTGTGCCCTTTGGACAACTCCGCCATTTCCTGGATTCCCGAGGCCGAGGGAAGAATCCTGATCCCCCCCGGACCCTCGACGATGATATCGGACAGGGTCTTCTCCCCCCTGAGGAGGTGACACAGATTAAATTGCGGGGCAATCCCCAGGATCACATCTATGTTGGCCAGTCCGGCATCGGCATCGAGAAGCAACGCCTTCTTCCCCATCTTCGCGAGAAGGTAGGCGAAATTGACCGTTATATTTGTTTTCCCCACACCTCCCTTGCCGCTGGTAACGGCGATGACGCGCACATCACCAGTGCGTCTTTTCCGCCTGGCCGCCGAAACCGTTTCGTCTTTCTTATTCTCTCTCATCGCTGCTGCCTGATCCACTCACCGTACCTCCCTCACAAGATGGGCGTCCATGGGAGAAGAAACACCGTTGGGGGAGAGATCCCCCGGCCCCTTCCCTTCATCCGCGCCGCTTTCAATCGTGGATGGTGACGCTCCCATTCCTCTTTCGATCATAAACGCATGCATCCAAAAATCAATGTACCCTGTTTTCAACGATCAGCCGTGCGAGCCGCCGGGGGTCCATCTCCCGCAGGTCCCGGGGGACATTCTGTCCGTTGGCGATGTACGACACCGGTTTGCCGACGGAATCGACCATGTTGTACATGGCGCCCAGCTTCCGCGCGTCATCCAGTTTCGTCAGTATGATAGTGTCGTAATCGACGCAGCCGAAACCGGCAGCGGCATCCATCATCCGTTCCTGGCTCGACGTCATGCTCAAAACGAGATTCATCTCAAGGGGAGAGTCCTTTGGGCAGTATTCCTGCATTCTCAGCAGAGACCCTTCATCTCCGCGGCTCTTCCCGGGCGTATCGATCAGTATGAGGTCCCTGTCGGAAAACCTCCCGAGGATCCTCTCGAAATCCTTCCTTTCGGCGGCTATCTCCAGGGGAATCTCCATGATATCCGTGTATATCCTCAGTTGTTCGATGGCGCCGATGCGATAGGTATCCGTCGTTATAACCCCCACGCTCCGTTTTTCTTCGCACAGGGCGCGGGCCGCCACCTTTGCCAGGGTGGTTGTCTTCCCCTCACCCGCAGGGCCAACGAAAGCGCAGAGCCGTTTCTTCTTCGGCCGCTTATAGGAAGGGGTGACGGATCGCGTGATGGCGTCAACCACCAATCCGAGGGATCGGCGATAGCGCTCCCGGCTGTCTCCATCCGGGGGGCAGGCATTCGTCACCCCCTGTATCAGCGAACCGGCCCGTTCCTTTGATATGCCGACCGACAGGAGATGGTGATAGACCTTCGTCAGGTGGGGCGGAACCGTACCGTCCCGCCGAATGCCGAGCATGTCATAGAGGGCGCCCACGGTCTCCTTCAATTCCGCCAGTTCGGCATGAATATCTCCGTCCCTCCCGAAATCACGGATCAGGGTTTTCAACTGATCCATTTCGGACTTGAAGAGGGCAAGCATACCCTCTCCCCCCGTCTCTTCGTTTACCAGGCCCAGCGCAAGGGTATCCCTGGCGGCAACCACCTCGATCCCCCCCCGCAGTTTGCGGGTGGAAAGAACGACGGCATCCGGCCCCAGATCCTTCTTGATCTTTTCCATGGCTTCCCTCGCGGTCGCCGCTTCATACCGTTTAATCTGCATCGCTCATCACCAGCATACCCAGAGATTTGATGTTCACGTCGCGGGTAATCTCGTTGTGAGAAAGAACGACGATGGTGGGGAAAAACTTTTCCAGTATATTCCTCAGATATATCCTGACGCCGGGGGAGCAGAGGATGATCGGCTGCAACCCCTTTTCGGTGAAGGTCTTGACGAATTTCTGGAGATTGCCCACGATCTTCTGGATCGTCGTGGGGTCCGCCACAACGAATGACTCATATTCGGAATGCTGAACCGATTTATCGATACGCTCCTCGATGTCGGGTGAAACCATGATAACGGTCATGTTCCCCTCCGCGTCCCGGTATTCCCGCGTGATCAGACGGGAGAGGGCCTGCCTCACATAGCCGGTCAGGACGTCGACGTTCTTTGTCAGGGGCGCGTAATCCGCCACCGTTTCCAGTATGGTGAGAAAATCGCGGATGGACACCCGCTCTCTCAGGAGCCTCTGGAGCACCTTCTGGAGCATGCCGAGGGACACGATCTTCGGTACGATCTCCTCCACCACCTTGGGGTGGGTGTTCGCCAGGCTGTCCAGGAGCGACTGGACCTCCTGCCTGCCCAGAAGTTCGCCCGCATGGGTCTTGACGATTTCTGTCACGTGAGTTGTAACGACCGTGGCCGGATCCACGACGACTACCCCCTTGGCTTGAACCGATTCCTTTTTCTTTCCATCTATCCAGACGGCAGGCAACCCGAAGGAGGGTTCTGTCGTCTTGATTCCCTCTATGGCCGGCCCTTCCTCCCCGCCGGTGATGGCGAGATAGTGCCCCATCTGTATCTCCCCGCGGGCAACCTCGACCCCCTTCAGCTTCACGATATACTCGCCGGGTTTTATCTGCAGGTTGTCCCGGATATGTATGGGGGGCATGATGAACCCCATCTCAATGGCCATCTGCCTTCTCAGAACCTTTATCCTCTTCAGCAGTTCCCCTCCCTGTGCCGAATCAACAAGAGGGACCAGGCTGTACCCCATCTCCAGTTCAAGGGAATCGAGAGGCGGAAGTGCCTCCATCGACTCCGTCGCCGTCTCAGCGGGCCGTTCCTCCGTGGCTTTCTTTGCTTCGGTTCTTCGTGACGCCTTGAGTGTTCTGTACGCGATAATCCCTGTGGCGAGTGAGAGGAGCAGAAACGAAACCTTCGGCATCCCGGGGATCAGCCCGAATACAAGGAGGATCGCCGAAGCTGAAGCGATCACCTTGGGCTGGATGAAGAGTTGTGCCGTCACCTCCCTGCTCAGATCGCTCGAGGCCGTGGTGCGCGATATAAGCATCCCCGCCGCGGTCGATACCACCAGCGCCGGAATCTGGGTCACCAGTCCATCCCCCACGGTGAGGAGGGTATAGACATGTGCCGCATCCGTCACCGACATCCCCTGCTGCATCACCCCCACAATCAGACCGCCGAGAATATTGGTGATGGTGATGACAATCCCCGCGATGGCATCCCCCCGGACAAACTTGCTCGCCCCGTCCATGGCCCCGTAGAAATCGGCCTCCAGGCTGATCTCATGCCTTCTTCGCCGCGCCTCCGCATCGTTGATCAGTCCCGCGTTAAGATCGGCGTCGATACTCATCTGCTTCCCGGGCATGGCGTCGAGGGTGAACCGCGCCGCCACCTCGGCTATTCTCGTCGAGCCCTTGGTTATGACGACGAAATTGATCAGGACCAGCACCAGAAATATGATGAACCCGACCACGTAGTTGCCCCCAACAACGAAGGAACCAAAAGCCTGAATGACCTGTCCCGCCGCTCCCGGACCCTCGCCGCCGTGGATAAGGATGATACGGGTCGTGGCCACGTTGAGGGAGAGGCGAAGGAGCGTGGCGATCAACAGAATGGACGGAAAAACGGAAAAGTCGAGGGGCCGGGCCACGTACACGGACACGAGGAGGATAATCAGGGCAAAGGTGATGCTGAAGGAAAGAAGAATATCAAGAAGGAAGGGGGGCAGCGGTATCATCATGACCAGAAGGATGCCCGCGATCCCGGCGGCCAGGGCCGTATTGCTCCCTTTGAAGAGGCGGCTGAAGCTGGCTATGTCGGCGTATGAGCTTGCCATCGGTTACCCTCGTTTCATCTTCATCCCGTACACGAACGCCAGAACCTCGGCAACGGCGCGGTACAGATTTGCCGGTATTATTTCATCCACATCGACCTTCCTATACAATACCTGTGCCAGCGGTTTGTTGTTCACGATGGGAACATGGTGTTTTCTGGCGATGTCCTTGATATTCTGAGCAATAAAATCGGCGCCCTTGGCCACCACCGTCGGAGCGGACATCTTTTCCTGATCGTAGAGGAGCGCCACGGCAAGATGGGTGGGGTTGGTAATGACCACATCCGCCTTGGGGACATTCGCCATCATCCGCTTTCGGGCCGCTTCCCGCTGGAGGCGCCGTATGCGCGCCTTGATGAGGGGATCCCCTTCCGACTGCTTGGACTCGTCTTTTATCTCCTGTTTCGTCATCCGCAGCTCTTTTTCAAATTCCCATTTCTGATAGGCGTAATCGAGCGCCGCCAGGACTATCAGAACCAGGCAGACGCTGAGGATGATCTTGAATGAAACTCCGCAGATATAGAGCAGTATTCCCCACACGCTCTGGTCCACGAGGAGGACGAATCTCTCCGCTTCCCCCCTCATGATGATGTAGACGGCGAAACCGACAATCGCGATCTTGAAGATGTTCTTCACCAGTTCCACCAGAGATCTGATGGAAAAGAGACGCCCGAATCCCTGAATGGGATCGATCTTGGAAAATTTCGGCTGAACCGACTCCGCCGAGAGCACAAAACCGACCTGGAGATAGTTTACAAGGAGGCTGACAAAGAGGGCGGCCAGAAAGAGAGGAAAAACCAGCACGAACACCCGATATATGACGTCGATGGAGAGGGCGTGGATATTGCTGTAATCAACGCCGAACCCGGCCGACTGGCTCAAGGACCACCGGGTGAGCTCCATGATCTTCTCCCCCGTGGCGGCTGAACCGAACCAGAAGAAGATCAGTCCCGCCACCAGGACCGCCACGGACGAGACCTCTCTGCTCTTCGCCACCTGCCCCTTTTTCCGCGCATCCTCGCGCTTCTTGGGGGTGGCTCGCTCGTTCCGTTCCTGATCCTTGTTCTGTTCAGCCATACGCGCACCCTCGATGCCGGCGGATTAGCCGTCTATCCGCTGACGGTCCTGTCAAGAAATCATCACATGAGCCGCAAGAGTTCGTGGAGCCTGTCTCCGAAACCGATAAAGATGGAGCCCATCATCCGCGAGACAAGAGGGAGGGCGAGGCCGATACCGACCAGTCCCATGGCTATCTTCACGGGAAACCCCACAATGAGGATATTCATCTGGGGAACGGTACGGGCGATCAGACCAAACCCGATGTCGACCATGAGGAGCACTGCCACGGCAGGGGCCCCCACCTTGACGGCGATGATGAAGAGATCCTTCGCCAGTCCGGCAATGGACCGGACCAGTTCCCCCGAAAAGGAGAATTCGAAGGGAACAACCAGCCGGTAGCTGTCGGCGACGGCGGACAGATAGACATGGTGGCCGTCCAGGGCGAGGAAGAGCAGAACGGCAAAGAGGTACTGGAACTGAGCCAGAATCGATACCTGGGAACTGGTGACAGGGTCGAAGACATTCACGATGGCAAACCCCATCTGAAAACCCACGAGCTGCCCCGCCATCTGGACCCCGGCAAAGATGAGACTTCCCGCAAAGCCGATAATGATACCGATCATGACCTCTCCCAGCATCCGCACGATGAGCGGCAGGACCTCGGGAGGGGGAGGGCTCATCTCCACAAAGGGGAAGATGAGAAGGGCTATCATCAGGGAGAGACCGGCCTTCACTCTGGCCGGGGCCGAGGTGCTCCCGAAGATGGGGATGGTGACCACGATTGCCCCCACCCGCAGGAAGACGAAGATGAATGTCTCTATCTCGGCTGCGGTTATATTCAGCATATTCATCGCCGTCTCTTCTCCTATCGTATATACATCGGTATGGTGTTAAAAAGTTTCTGGGTATAGGTAACGATAAGATTGAGCATCCAGGGGAGCGCGACGATGAGGGCAACCATGACGCCCACGATCTTGGGAACGAAGGTCAGCGTCATCTCCTGTATCTGTGTGACGGCCTGAAAGATGCTGACGATCAGTCCCACGATGAGACCCACCACAAGCATGGGAGCGGCCAGGAGCAGAGTAACCTTGACTGCTTCCGCCATGAGCCCTATGACCAGATCGGCTGACATCCGTTTCTCACCTTGTCATCCCCGCCAGCGGGGCATGAGCGTTAAAAATCTATTTCCTGCCGGAAAGACGCGGTATGCGCCTTCCGATCCCCTATCCGAAGCTTTGCACCAGCGAGCCGACGATGAGATTCCACCCGTCTACCAGAACGAAAAGGAGGAGCTTGAACGGCAGACTGATCATGATGGGCGGCAGCATCATCATACCCATTGACAACAGCACGCTGGCGATAACCATATCCAGAATCAAGAAGGGCAGATAGATCATGAACCCGATCTGAAAGGCCGTCTTCAGTTCACTGATGACAAAGGCGGGAATCAAAACGGGAAGCGTGATTTCATCGGCGTTCCGGGGTCGTTCCCCCTTCGCGATTTTTACAAAAAGGGCGATATCCTTTTCCCTCGCCTGTTTCAGCATGAATGCCTTTATGGGCTGAGCCGCCAGATTGAGGGCCCTTTCGCCCGATATTTCCTCCTGGAGATAGGGCCGCAGGGCCTGCGAATTCACCGTATTCCAGACGGGGGTCATGATAAAAAAGGTCAGGAAGAGAGACAGCCCGACGATAATCTGATTCGCCGGCATCTGCTGCGTCCCCAAGGCGTGCCGGAGAAGAGAAAGGACGACCACGATCCGCGTAAACGAGGTCAGCATGATCAGGATGGCGGGGGCAAGAGAGAGTATGGTGAGGAGAAACAGAAGCTGGAGAACAACCGATACCCTCCCCGGTTCATCCGTGCCCTCCCCCACATTCAGGCTGATGGAGGGAATGGAAAAGGGCTCTCCCCACGAAGAGACTGCAAGGAAAAAGATAACGGCAAGTATCAGGATAGCGGAGACAACGCCTTTCCCGATCCCGGCCCCGCCTTCACCTGTCCGGCGACCCGCCGCCCATGCGCGGTCAATCGTTCTCGATTGTGCTGAACCATCACGAATCAAGGCGCGACCTCTTTACAAAACCTTTCAAGTAATTGGAGAAGGATGAGACCCCCTCTTTCTTGACCCGGGCGTCTTTCAGGTGTTCGAGTGATTCGGGGTCCATGATCTCCGTGAGGAGGGATATGGTGCCGCTCGTGATGCCGACGACGATCACGCGTCCCAGCACATCAACAAGCATGATGCTGCTTTTGGGCCCCAGATAGAGGGAAGACAGAATCCGTATGAGCTCCCTGTCATTGATTGCTCCCCCTCCCCGCCTCATGATCTTTCTGAACAGCCAGGCCGTCATGATCAAGACGCCTATCGTCACGGCAAGGGCCGAGGCGATCTTCAGAAGAGAGGAAAAGAGTTCGGGTGAATCCATCGCATCACCGGCCCTTATTTCAGCTGATTGATTCTCTCGGCATGAGAGACCACATCGGTCAATCTGATCCCGAACTTTTCATTGGCCAGAACAACTTCCCCCATGGCAATCAGGCGGTTGTTGACAAAGACATCAAGCGGCTCCCCGGCCAGCTTTGTCAGTTCCACGATTGATCCCCGTCCCAGTTTGAGGAGTTCGCTTATCATCATTTTCCCCCTTCCCAGTTCGACAGACACGGTCAGGGGAATATCCAGGATAAAATCCAGCCCCATGAGCGATTCTTGCACGTCTCCCTGCTCCATCTCGCTGAACCTGATACTGCTGACCTCCCGTTCCACGGACGGAGATCCCTCGTGTGCCCCTTCTTTCCGGGCATCGTCCGTGCCGTTTTCTGCACCTGTATGCATCTCTCGCACCTCACCTTCCGTTTCATCCTGTCCCATGTAAAAGCCCTCCTTTCTCATCCGTACAGGCAATTATCTCAACGGCCTGGTTTCCCTTGTAGCTCCCCGGACGCCCCTTGAACTTGAGAATGTCCTCCACGAACACGTTCAGGGTGTCATTGATATGCGTATCCAGGGGGATTACATCCCCCTTCTTCAGACTGATCACGTCCCTTCCGGTCAATTCCGCTTTCCCCAGTTCGACGGTCAGGGATACCATTGACGTGTAAAGCCTCTCCACAAAACGGCTCGCCCATTTCTTGTCCACATCGGCGGTATCCGTCCGGTAGCTCACCTGCAACTTGTCCCTGATGGGTTCGATGGTCGAGTAGGGAATACAGAACTTGATCTCTCCCGAAGCGACCCCCATATCGATCTCAAAGGGCAGAACAATGACCGTGTCGGCGGGCATGACGAGCTGTGCGAACTGGGGGTTTGTTTCCTGCCGCTGGTAGACGACCTCGATTTTCAGGATCGTTTCCCATACCTTTTCAAAATCGGAGAGCGCGTTCAGCGCGATCCTCTTGATGACGTTATTCTCAATGACGGTAAAATCCCGTCCGTCCATCTTGAATGACTCCCGCCCCGACCCGCCGAAGATGAGATCCACCAGGGTAAAGGCGACCTGGGGCTCGACGGTCAGCAGCGCGCTTCCCCCCAGGGGCTTCATCTGAAAGATATGGAGGCTCGCGGGGAGCTGAAGCGATTTCACGAAATCCGAATATTTGAGCACGTTCATGGCCACGGCGTTCACGGTGATAACCCGTTTCAGCAGGGCTGAAAGGGTCGTCCTGAAGAGCCGGGTGAATTTATCGGCCGCCAGGTCCAGGGTCGGCATCTTCTGGCCGATGATGCGGTCCTGGGCCGTCAGATCATAGGGCCGGATCTCGGAGGGATCGATTGATTCTTCCTGTTCCGTTTCGACCTCACCGTCCGACACCCCCTTCAAGAGGGTATCGACCTCTTCCTGTGACAGTACCTGGGACATCTCTATCCTCTCATCAATGCATCAATGTACGTCGAACGGCCCGTCATACCGGCCCCTCCGGTTACTGTATGAGAAACTCGGTAAAATAGATTCTCTTGACCTGCCCCTTCGTCATATACCGGTTCGTCCGCACGGCTATCTCGTCCCTGAGACTCTGCTTTCCTTCAAACCCGGCTATTTCCTTGTAGTTCTTGGAGGAGAGAAGAACCAGTATACTGTCCGTCACCTTCGGCCTCAGCTCTTCCAGTTCCGCCAGGCCATCCTGGCTGGACACCTCGAGTTGGATCGTCGTCTTCAGGTATCGTTCCCCGTTGTTGTCCATGAGGTTCACCACGAGGGAACCCAGAGACCAGATGCCGGGCTTCTGAGCAACCTTTTTCTCCTCCTGTTTCGCCCCTCCGGACGAAAGCCCCGTATAGAACTTCCACCCGGCGAATCCCCCGGTCCCGAGGCCGATCACCAGAAAGGCCACCACAATCCACTTGACGAAGGATTTCTTTCCTTTCTTCGGTTCCTGCTCTTCCTGCTGCTCCTGCTTTTCTTCAGCCATTACTGCGCCCTCCTCCGTTCCTGTTTAACATCAAAAGAATATCCACTCGCCTGTTCAACTCCCTGTTCCCGTCGTTCACAATCTCCACACGGGGCCGCGAATCCGCGTACCCTGCCGCGGAGAGGCGCTCCGGTGAAATCGCTCCCCGGGAGATGAAGTACTTGACCACATTCACCGCCCGCGCCACCGACAGCTCCCAGTTGGACGGAAATCGTTCCGTGCTGATGGGGGTTTCGTCCGTATTCCCCTCCACCCGTATCCGGCAGTCCGTCTCCTTGAGGATGGCGGACAGGGCGTCGAGGGCCGGGATATTCCCCCCTCCCATCTCGGCCTTTCCCGTCTCGAAGAGGAGCTTCTCGCCCAGGGAAACGGAAACACCATCCCTCACTACCCGCGCCTCCATGAGAGGTTCCCCTGACGGAGGGCCCGCATCGGGCACGGCGGCGGTTCCCTTTTCGATCGTTTCCGCTATCATCCGCGCCTCCCGGTTGATGCGCTCCGCCAGGTCCACCCGCTCCCTCTCGAATGCCTGGGACGCCTCATCCATGGGGATCCCCCTCCCGAGGGGGATAACAAAGGGGGTAAATACCGTTATCTTCTCCTTCTCGCCCCGCTCCGTCAGGTTAAAGACAGAGCGCATGGAGGATGCCGCCTCCTTCAGTTTCGGCGCATCGAGCTTCGACATGGAAAGGATCAGGACAAAGAAGGTCAGAAGGAGCGTCACCATATCGTTGAAGGTTAACAGCCACTTTCCTCCCTCATCTTCAGAACGTCTGGCGCCTATCTTCATTCAGGACCTCATGCTCAACCCGCCTGCCGTCACTCGGGAAGATCAAAAGCGAAGGCGACCCGCCGGTTTTTCTGTCTCTTCTCGGGGGTGTCGTTCGGCAAGAGAGGCTGGTACTGGCTGAACCCCTCCGCCGAGAGCTTCCCCGTGGAGATGTCTCCCGTTTCATGGATATACCGCAGAACATTGACCGCCCGGGTCGTGGACAGCTCCCAGTTCGACGGGAATTCGGCGGTATGTATGGGGACATCATCCGTGTGCCCCTCTACCCGCAGGGAGAAGTTTCCCGCCTTCACGATCTTTCCGATCTCCTTCAGGCTGGGGTGAGCCTCCTCTTTGATCGCCGCCCCCCCCGATTCGAAAAAGAGATGGCTGGGGAAGGTGACCTTGAACCCCCGCGTCGTTCGTTCTATGTAAACCACCTGATCGAGACCCATTCTTCCCAGGTACGCGGTGAGCGACTCCATGGCCGTCATGATATGCTCCTCCCGTTCCGCCGCTTTCTGCCGCGAAAGCTTCATCATATCGAGTCCGGAGAGGGGATTCCCCGCGTCTATATTTCCCCGCCCGTGTATGAAAAGGGACACCTTCTTCTCCTCCAGGCTTGAATAGGAAACGAGCATGGCGAAGAAGGCCACCAGGATCAGGGCGAGAGAACAGTATATGGTCTGCCATCCCGCGACGGGGGCTTCCCCTTCTTCTCTGCGCGGTTTCGGCTCCTCTTCCATCTCTAGGACGTGCTCTTTCTCTCACCGGGGGATATGAAGGAATGAAGTTTCTCCTCCAGTATCCTCGGGTTGTCGCCGGACTGAACCGACAGAACGCCGTTTATGATCAGTTGCTTGACCGTGAGTTCGGCGGCGCTCCGCGTCTTCAGTTTTCCCGCCGCCGGCAGAAAGACGAGATTCGCCAGGATGACGCCGTAGAAGGTCGTGATCAAGGCGACGGCCATGGCCGGCCCTATCGAAGACGGATCATCCATCTGCATGAGCATCTTCACCAGCCCGATGAGGGTTCCCATCATCCCCATGGCCGGGGCGAAATTGCCCATGGTCGTGAAGATCTCGGCCCCCACCCGGTGCCGCTCGGCGACAAATTCAAGTTCCGTGTTCAGTATCCGGGAGAGAGCGGACGGTTCAAGCCCGTCTATCATCAGCATGATCCCCTTGCTAAAGAAGGGATCGTTGATCTCTTCCAGTTTGTGCTCCAGGGCCAGCACCCCGTCGCGCCTGGCGATGCGCGACATCTCCACCAGCGTTTTGATCGCCTTGTCCGTCCCCAGTTCCTTCTGAAAAAAGACATTCTTGGCTATCTTTGTGACCCCGAGGATATCGGACATGGGATAGTTGATAAGGACGGCCCCGATCGTTCCTCCCACCACGATCATCGCGGAGGGGACATTGAAAAACCACATCAGGCCCCCGCCCTGACCCATGGCGCCGACAACAAGCCCGAACCCGACGATTATTCCCAAGATAGTTGATATATCCATAGCAGGCTCATGGTAGAGCAAGGACTGTGCCACCGGCGGCGCACCCCGTGCCCGCTGGTTTCGGGCCACAGGAGAAAACGGTTGTGCCATCCCCGAAGTCGCCGGAGCGCGTGACCGCCGGGTGTTCCATACCCGGCCGCCGGACGGCACACCGCCGTGGAATGGCTGTTAAAGAGACGGAGGGCGCGCCAACCGGCGCGCCCTCCGTCAGAAAAAGGATTTTGACGATTCGTCAGAAAATTGACAACTATCTCTTGATATTCATCAGTTCGGAGAGCATCGCATCCGTTACCGTCACGACCTTCGCGTTGGCCTGGTAGGCCCGCTGCGCCGTAATCATGCTGATGAATTCAGTGGCGATATCCGTGTTGGACATCTCCAGCGAGTTCGGACTGATGTCTCCCATCCCCCCCGATCCGGCCACGTTCGGAACGGGATCGCCCGACTCGACGGTGGTGGCGAATAGGTTGTCCCCCATCCGTTTCAGGCCGTATGGATTCGCAAAATCGTTCAGGACGAGCTGGGCGATCTCGGATGTCTGGCCGTTGGTGAAGAACCCGCTGATGGTGCCGTCCGCGGCCACAGACAGGGACTTGAGCGAACCGGAAGAATACCCGTCATGAACCAGGGTTTTCACCACCGACGTGCTCGCGTAATTTGTCACCGTCTCCGCGGTGGAACCCGCCAGATCCCAAGTGATAACACCGGCGGTTCCGATGGTCGCACCGGTGATGGAGGGCATGGTGAGGTCCACATCAGCGGCGGCAACCTCCGTCTGGGCGATGGTGAACTCGATCGTATCGCCGTTGGCCCAGGTATCGGAAAGGGCGAAGGTGATATCGGCCCCTCCGGAGCCGTCCAGATCGACCGCCACCTCGTCATCATCCCCCACCGTTCCATAGGTAAGGGACATATTCGCGTAGCCGCCGTTCGACGTGACCGTCCAGCTGTCCGTTCCGGCCCGGGTGAGAACGATCTCGGACGTCGTATCCTTGTAGAGCTGGCCCTGATTATTGATAGTGATGGCCGCCGACCCGTCACCGGCGGTGGTGTACATCGTGTCCGCCCCCTCCGTCGCGCCTCCGGTCACGGCTGCGCTGTACACATACTCGAGGGCGCCGTCCGTGTCGAATTTCATACCCGAATAGGACTGGGCCGTGGCGGCTGTGTCATCCAGATAGGCCTTGAATCCCCAATATCCGGTCCCCTCCGTCTTCTGAAAGGTCAGCTTGAGCGAGTGGACCGCGCCGAGTGAATCATACACCGTCTGGGAGGCGTTGAAGGTTTCCCCCGTGTCGGTGGCGGAATCGAGGTTGGTGCCCACGGAGATGGTGGTGGTGGCGTCGGGGGCGGAATGTATGTTGGAAAGATTGATGTCCGCCAGGGTGGTCGGCGTGGACGATGTCAGGTTGTACCCCTGCACGGTGTACCCGTTCACGTCGACCAGGTCGCCGTCGTTATCCAGATGGAATGATCCGGCCCGGGTATAGTATTCCGCGCCGTCCGTATCCTGGACCGTGAAGAACCCGTCGCCGTCGATGGCAAGGTCCAGGGCGTTCTCCGTCGTTTCGAAGGAACCGTTTCCGAACTGCGTGGCAATGGAGTTTACTGAAACGCCCCGGCCCACCTGCATCTCGGAGGTCGATCCCCCCGTGAGGCTCTGGCTCAGGATATCCCCGAAGAGTATCTTGCCCGCCTTGAATCCGATCGTGTTGACATTCGCTATGTTGTTACCAACCACATCCATCTGCTTGCTGCTGGCCGTCAGGCCCGATATACCGGCAAATAATGAACTCGCCATTTCCTGTTACCTCCCTTGCTGTATTATATAAAATGTATCATTCATCCGGTGCCGCTTGATCCGGCGGGATCACGGCGCATCAATTTAAAATCCTCCTTATTATGTGCCAGGCTCCCTCACGGATATGAGGTCCCCGAACGATACGCTCCGCCCGCCCACGCTCAGAAAGGGGGCGCCGTCCACGAAGGTAACCCCCGTCACCCGTCCCGTCATGACCGTATCGGCCTCTATGGCATCTCCGCTGACCGAAACGGCGGACACATCGAAGGTATAGGTGCCGCTTTTCACGCCGCTGCAATCCCAGGTAATCGTATTCTCCCCCGCCTTCCGGCCTTCATCCCCGGGTTCGAGGGTGGCCACGAGTGTTCCTTTATCATCATAGATCTCGATAGTGACCTTGCCGGCGTTCTGCGCCAGGCTGTACGAAACCTGAGCGGAGCTTCCCTCAACCGTCACGGTATCGCCCGCCGCGGCAATCTCCTTGCCGATCAGACTGAGGGCGCCCACGTTATTCAGGGACGACTGATAGAGGCTCATGGTTTCGATCTGCTTCGTCATATTGTAGAGCTGCTCGAGGCTCGAAAACTGGGCGAGCTGGGCCGTAAAATCCGTGCCGTCGAGGGGATTAAGCGGATCCTGGTTCTGAAGCTGGGCTATCATCATCTTGAGAAAATCATCCTTCCCCAGCGAGGCCGCCTGCGACGCTACCGCGCTCCCCATTGCATTGCCGATCAATCCTTCTATTGCTGCCATTCCATCTCCTCCTCACCTCCGGCAGGGCCGGAACCGTTATTACGCGAACACGCTGATGCGCCCGTCACTCCGAACTGAACGGGGTTCTTCCCCCGAAGAAGGGGGGACGTACCGGGAAACTGTGCCGCTCTCATCCCGGCCATCGTCGTTTTTCTCACGGTCGCCGCTCTCTCCGAAGAATGGTTCGTTCCGCTCGTACCCGTAAGCGCCGCCGTCCGATTTATCCTGCGTCAATACCTGTATGCTGTCCGCCACCAGCCCCTGGCTGCGGAGCGATCCCCTGAGGCTCTCCACATGGGACTGGAGTATCTGCTTCACCTCATTATTATCCGTCTGGAGTACCACATGCACCTTGGTGCCCCTGACCATCACATCCATATCGAGCGTCCCCAGGCTGGGGGGATTGAGGGCTATTCTCACCCTGCCGGGCGTCTTCACGCCCCCGGCGATCTGATCGATCAGCGTCCGGGGCGATATCCCCCCGTTTCCGGAGAGGAGCGACGCCTTTCCCGCGCCATGAAGAGCGGTATTCTGCTGATAGGTACCGACTGAAACATCCCTTTCCGACGGAGAGGACAGGGAGGACGTCTCCCGGCGGGAAATCCCCGACCCCTGGCCGCGGCTTTTTCTGTCCCCGGCCTTCTCAAGTCCCGCGGCCGCGATCTCCGCCTTCAGGGCCGACGGATCTCCCGCCGCGCCCCTTTCGCCCACCGCCCTATGGGAAATTGTCTTCTCAGCGCCGCCATGAGCCGCGATTTTCGCTCCGTTGACGCCGGCCCGGTCCTTCGGTGCCGACTTCAGAACATCCGCGACATCCTCCTTTAGGTCGGCGGATTTTGCCGCTTCGCCCCCTTCGGGTCGGAGAAGTGTCATCCTTCCCCGCAGGGCCTCCCCCTCTTTCAATCCGGACTTCAGCGACGGGTCGATCTCTTCCCTGCCAGCGATCTTCTTTCCCCCATCGCTCCCCGCGCCGTCGTTATTCTTTAGGGTGGTGATCGATTCCCTGTCCGTTCCCCCATCTTTTCCGGCAGGAACGGCTTTTTTCGGTTCCTGTATGTGGGGGTGGCTGTCTTTCCCGCCTCGCGCGGCACCGGCCGGCAGGGAGTCCGAAAGGACCGCGCGAAAGGCCGTCTTTCCCGGCTCCGGTTCAGCCGCCGGGGACCGCACCCCTTTGGCGCTGCGGCCGTTCGGGACCGGATGCCGCCGCATGCCTTCCGCCTGCACGTCGGTCCGGCTGCCGCCGTTATTCCGCAACAGGGACGCGGTCGGTCCGTCCGCCCCGGCTGTTTGTTTCCGCGATAGAACGGCGACGGGATCGGCACCCTGCCCCTTCTCTGTCTTATCCGGCACGGCGTGTGCGGGCCCGAGTTTCTGTTTCACGTGGGCTGCCTGCGCTTCTTGTGCGTAAGGAAGATGTCCCCTCATCGCTCCAACGGCGGTTTTGTCGCCCCCTTCGTTCCCTTTCATCGCGGGGGGAAGACCGTTCTTTTCTCCGGCGCCGTCTCCTTCATCAACGCGCCCTGCGCCCGCCCCGCCACCGCGGGGATGAAGATGCAGTTTGCCCCCTTCCTGGGGCGCCGCGCGCCGCGCGCCTTCCATAATACAGGCGAAGGGAATCAGACCTGCCGCCTCTCCGCCGGGGTTTCCGCCACGCGATTGCCCGCGGCCATCCGGAGGGGCGCCTTCCTGTTTCTGCTGTACCGTACTCAATTCTGCTGTCACCGGAGCTTCTATCTCCTTGTCGTAAAGGACTGACGCGGGGAGGGTTATTCGCACCATCACATTCGTGACCAGTTTCCCCGCCGCAGGAACCGGGCTGTGCCGCTGCGGCGTCCCGCTTGCAGGGAGAAATAGCAAGAGACATACCACCGAACGAACCCGGAATATAAAGTAAGATATCAAATGGTTATGAATGTGGTGCCGTGACGGAAGGGTAAAAAGAGGGGTAAAGATTGCCTACCGGATCGAAAGAAATGCCCATGTGTATGGGGCGGGGGTCGACCTGCTCACGGTCTCGGGTCTCGCTTCCCCAATCCACCATCAAAATCGGAGAACCCTTGAGAACCATACGTTTATACTGTTTTATTTGTAGTACTCGGGTGCAGGCAAAATTGATGCAAGACCTTATTACTAAAGGAATGTGTATCAGGCGGTGGATTTGGGGCTTACGGGGTCTTGGTGTCAAGAGCAAATAGAACTGTCCGGATTTGTAGCACATGAGTTGTCCGCTTTG
>DIXO01000008.1 GCA_002428735.1 Syntrophaceae bacterium UBA6078
ATCAGTTTTTCAACGGCCTGTTAGAGCGACTTTAAGAGGAAGATCATCCATATGATCACAGCAAAGGGATTGGAAAATCTGTTTGAGATCATGAAAATTATGGCCGCCACCGAGCGGCTCATTGGCGATTTTTATCGGGCATGCGCTGAAAAGTGGGAAGAAGATCGGCCATTCTGGTCCCACATCGCGGAGGAAGAAGAACAGCACGCCCGGTATATCGAAAGGATGGCTGCAATTATTGCCGAGAAGCCGGAGCGTTTTGAAATCGGAAGACCCTTCAGCCAGGCGGCTGCCCAAACGGTCATGAAGGGTATCAAAGAAAATATGAACCGTCTTGAAGAAGGGGCGATCAGGCGGGAGAGGCTGCTGTTCATAACACGGGACATGGAACACTCTATTATGGAAAAAAATTACGGTGAGATCGTCAAGACATCGGATCATGAGTATCTGGCTCTGGTAAGAGAAATTGTGGAAGAGACAGCCAGACACCGGAGTAGTATCGATGAGCGCATCCAGATAATGAAAGCCAGGGGCACACTATGAGCCGGATCCTGACCATCGAAGACCTCAGCCGCCGTGATAACCAGTTGAGCGCCGTTCTGGACAGCCTCTATGACGGGGTCTATATCGTGGACAAAAACCGGCGGATTCTTTTCTGGAATCGGGGGGCCGAGAAGATCACCGGCTACAGCGCCGATGAAGTGGCGGGGCGTCGCTGCTCCGCAAACATCCTGAATCATATCGATTCGGACGGCACCCTCTTATGCCGGAGCGCCTGCCCCCTGCTCAAGGCGATTCAAACCGGGCAGGAGATCGAGGCCAAGGTCTACCCCCTTCATAAGGACGGCAGACGATTTCCTACCCTCACTCATGTCGCCCCCATCCGGGATGAAAGGGGGAAAATCATCGCCGGCATCGAGATATTCCGTGACATCACACTGGAAGAAGATTTCCGCCACCTCCAGGAAAAGTTCAGCGCACTCATTAAGAAATATGTCTCTGCCGCCACCTTTGATGAAGTCATGACGCAGGCCCGGGTCGGCGGTGACGAAAACCCCTCTCTGAAGGATGTAACGGTGCTCTTTATTGATATCGTCGGATTTACCGCCTATTCCGAGACCAGATCCCCGGCTGAGGTGGTCTTGATGCTGAACGAGGTCTTCGGAATATGCGAAGTGATTATCCGTACGTATCACGGGGATATCGACAAATACATGGGTGACAGCGTCATGGCCGTATTTATCGACGCCAACGACGCCATCGAAGCGGCTGTCCGCATCCTCGACAAAACACTGGTCCAGATGAACACCCATCGACGCGAACAGGGTCTGGAGCCCGTCCATATCCGCATCGGCATCAACAGTGGTCATGTGATCCGCGGCAATGTGGGATCGGCGGAACGGAAGGACCTGACGGTGATCGGCGATACGGTCAACGCGGCCTCCCGTATTCAGAGTATGACAGATCCCGATACAATCGCCATTTCCGAGGCGACCTATGGGCGTCTGCATGCGGAAAACGCCGCCCTGTTTACTTTCCTGCGGAAGGTGACGGTTAAAGGCAAGGAACAGCCGATCCCGATTTTTCAATACCGCCATGGGAACCGGGAATCTCAAGTAGTGATGCCGGGCATTGTACACTTCATAAAGGGCCATACTGTTGATGGAGAAGTTTCGCAATTTCCGAGAATACCATTGGCCTCTGTATCGGCCGGCAACTGGCAGAAGAGCAGAATTTCTTAAGACGGTCCCCTGAAAGCAGGTCTGCGATCATTCATTGTCTGTCTTGTTATGGAATCGACTCTCTTCCCATCCTCCGTTCCTGCGATTTGTCCCCTTGTCTGTTTTCCCGACACATGGTAAGGACAGATTATTCCATCGGCTTGGACGGAGCCGGCGTGCCATAACAAGGAAGTGGTGCCATGATACACGAATGCGGCAATAACCTTTTTCTTATCGATCTCGACCAGCCCAGAGAGGGATTCAGGCATTTCATCAGCAGCTGGATTCTTCTCGAAAAGGGCGGAGCCGTTCTCGTCGATACCGGCCCCCGTTCGACCATCCCCGTTTTGAAAAAGGCCCTCAAGGAACTGGGGATTACGACAATAGGGTACATCCTTCTAACGCATATCCATATCGATCACGCCGGGGGAACGGGACTCTTGATGGACGACTACCCTGAGGCGCAAGTTATCTGCCATCCAAAAGGCATTCAGCACATGGTGCAACCGGAGAGACTCTGGAAATCATCGCAGCAAGTGCTGGGCCCCCTGGCGGAGCTTTACGGAGAAATCGCTCCGATTCCCCCGGAGCGTATCGCCTTTCAGGACATCGTTGAACTGGAAAGCGGACCGGTGAGGGTACTGCAAACACCGGGGCATGCGCCCCATCATCTATCTTTCCTCGCAGGGGACTACCTCTTCGCGGGCGAGGTCGCGGGCGTAACCTGCCCCTTGGAAGGGGGATTATATCTTCGTCCCGCCACGCCCCCCGTCTTCGATCTGGAAACACAGATGCGATCGCTTGAAAAGGTCGCTTCGCTCGATATCTCCACCGTCTGCCTCGGCCACTACGGCATCAGGCATGACCCTCAATCGCTGTTAAGTCATGCCAAGGCCCAGATACCACGGTGGCTCGGCATTATGGAAACGCACCTCCGGGAGAAAAGCGAGGACTTCGAAGAGATTGTCTTCAAAGAGCTGCTGGCTCAGGACCCCTGCATGCAGGGCTACCACCTTCTGCCGGAAGACATAAGGACGAGAGAACGGGACTTCATCTCCAACAGCATCCGCGGCATGAAAGGATATCTCGTGAAAACAATCCCCATCAAAGGAAACATGAAGCCTGCCCGGGCTCAATGATATAGAAAACGTGTGGTCAGAGTCAGACATTGAGACGATGCTGTCTGAAAGCCTTATTGCTTGTATTATTTATCAGTGAAGAATATATTCAGGCTTATCATGATAATAACCTTAAAAAAGGAGGCGTTATGGCAAAAGTTGTCAGAATCAACCACGTTGCGTTTGCAGTGAAAAATATGGATGAGGCAATCAGATCCGCTGTGGAGAACCTCGGGGGTGAACTGATGCTGAAATTCGAATGCACTGACAAGAATTACAAGGGAGCGTGTATTCAACTCGGCGAGAGTATTATCAGCGTCCTTGAACCAACCGATGACAGCAGTTTTATTGCTCAGCACATCCAGGCTAAAGGGGTTGGCGTTCAGCACATCGGTCTCGAAATAGATAATCTCGAAGAGTATGTTGCCCATTTGGAAAAACAGGGGGTCAAAGTCGATAAAAGTCAGTTGAAAGATGAGGAATATCCTGAGGCTCTTGTCGGTCCAAAAACGGGAAATGGCGTCGTTCTTCAACTGACACAATGGAAGGGGGGACATTTCGACGTTTCTCCGGAGGGTAAAGAGCGACTCAGGCAGAAGTACCTTACTGCCGATAATCTGCGCGTGCTGGAATAATCGCCATTGCAAGCGCTTCCTCTTGCCTTTTGGAGAAAGGTTATTTTTCAAATGAAACAGGAAGGCTGTCTATAGCATAAAAATCACCGGTATTTTTTAATCTACATGCAAAAGGAGAAATGGTATCATGAAAAAGTTCTCATTCTTTATTGTTTTTGCGTTTTGTCTGGCATCTCTGCATATAACTGCCCTCGCCGACGAACCAGCAAAAGAACAAACGGAAGCGGTAAAACGCGAGAAAAAGGTTGAGCTCGATCGCTTCAAACAGGAGCGAGAGCAGGCGCTGGAGGAGCGTAAACGTGCCGATGAAACGCAAAGAGAAGAGGCCAAAGAAAACAAAGAAAAAACAAGGGAAGAAATGAAGGCCCGCAAGACATCCGAAAAGGAAAGCAGAAAAGAGGAAGCACAGAAACAGCGGGAAGAGAAAAAGCGCTACGGAGAAGAGCAAAGGGAACAGAGTAAGAAATATAAAGAAACGGAAAAAGAAGCAAAGCAGTCTCGCGAAGCATATGGAAAGGAATCAGGAAAGCAGGGCAAAGGGGATAACGGCAAAGGAAAGAAATAGGATAGCGAAAGCTATTCCATCCACTGATCTAATATCTCCGCCACTTCAAGATGCACGGGAGCTACTGATATGGTTGAGGATATCGGTGAAGAGTGATTCCGGCCGCTGTGCTTTAGCTTTTTTATGACTCGGCCCGATAGAGGCTCTGTCCCCAATCAACAGTTCATCTCAAGGGAATCCGGTGTCATCCTCGGGGCGGAGCCAGGAACGTTTGTCCCGGCCCCAGATCTTTGAAGTGCGCTCGGTGATAAAGTCCAACGGAAGGTCGGCGAAGTAGCCGTAATGCTCGAGATATTCTATATACGGGCTCCCGTCCAGCGCCCTATCCGGCAGCATGGCATCGTGTTGACCGTCAAATTCCACCACCGGCACACCCACCCGCGCACAAAGGGCCACGTCAAAGGTGGCGGCGGCCGAAACCCAGCGCTCGTCGAGAAAAAACTGATTGTATCCGTGACCGGGGAACTCGTTTCGTCCCAAACGGGCCTGAAGGGCCGGGGGTATGCGATGGTTGCGGATCCGCGCAAGTGCCAGTCGCGAGGGAACGCCACAGGCACGTGCCAGGGCGCACAGCAAAACGGCCTTCTGAACGCAGTATCCCTTCTTAGACTCCAGTATAAAGGAAGCCCGGAAATCATCCGGGTGCATGGAGATCATAAAGAGATTATAGGGAATCTGGTCGCGTACAAAGGTAAAGAGACGAAGTATTTTGTCACGCCCCGAAGTCGCATCTCCCGCGAGTTCATCAGCCTTGGCCTTAATCAGCGGAAGTTCTGCTTCTATAGCCGCAGTAGCCTGCAAATATTCAATCATCAATCGTTCCTCCAATCTCCGGTAACAGTCTTAGGGGTATTATTCTCTGCTTCGGAACAGTATAAGGGGGAGGGTTGTTTGTCAATGAAGAATCCTATCAGACTGCAAGAGTTGTTTTGCTGCTCGGCAAACCTTAAGTTCCTCCCTTTCACAAACTGGGTACTGAATTTACAACGTACCACATCTTATCTCCAGTGACTGAGATATCCACTTATGTACTTGATAAATAAGTAAAATAGAGTTTTCATCATCGCAAGCTCGCCACCACGATGAGTTCTACAGGCCCAGCCTTTCACCTACAATAACCACATGAAAGCAATCCTTTCGGGGAGGGTTGGCGCCTTCGATAATAGTTGTGTATCGGCATATCCGCCAGGAATGATTACAATCAACGCATATCCCTGTCTTTGCGCAGGGAAGTTCAAGAAAGTCAGGATGGTGGTGCTTCAGGCCATGCCTTATGGCGTTAATGGGAGCGCATACCCCCTTTATACGGGTTATGGCTTCCTCCACATTTTTTACAATCTTATTTGCCCCCACAACGACAATCACCTTTCTGGGCCCGAATATCATGGGTGCCACTCGGTTACCATGCGCATCGATGTTCACCAATTTCCCGTCCATGGTAACCGCGTTGGTACCGATGATGTACACATCCGACAAGAGCACCCTCCTCATGAGTTCCTGTCTTTCATCCCCGCTGAAAACCAGCTTTCCATCATCGTCCCTTACAAACGGGTTAAGAACTTCGTTTTTCCCTCTTTTTCTGAGAGCTGAGAAGACTCCGACCTGGAGCAGAGTCATCGAATCGGCAGTTCCAACCACTGCCCCTTCGGGGATCATCTTCATAACCATCGAACATGCTTGCTTAATATTGTTCGCAAAACAAGCGTTTATCCCCTTTCTGGTAAAATTCTGTATTATGCGATTTGCCAGTTTTTCGTAATAGTTGCCCTCTTCAAGCTGAATATTCAAATCTGCATCCACCGGTTTCACCTCCTGTATAAAATGTTGATTAAATCACTTCTCATCACAGGGGAACCTTCTTTCTCTTTCGACAATAGCCTTCAGGCCGTCCCGTTCAGCCTCCCGCAGGGGTATACGAAAAGTGATCTGCGGCCTGTTAAACGACCCCACGCGCGTTTACGCGTATATCCAAAAGGAGACCGTGAGCAATGATCGACTGCTTGCGCCTGCCCATCCCGCCTCCCTCACTCTTCCCGCCGCGATACGGACAGACTATGGAGGGACCACCCGATAACTACCCCTGTGGCCAGGACGAAGAACATCAACAGCGCCCGGGACATGGACAAGGTCCAGAACAAAAACCGTATGTCGATAACCGTGACGTTCTGTATGATAAAGATTACGACCAGACCGGCCAGGATAAGGCAAATAATCAGTTTCGCGTTCATTGTGAATCATTCCTTTCTGGAGATTTCTCATCCGGTCTATTTGCTCCCGAATACCCTCTTGAGCAGTTCCGTGGTGCGCTTGGCGGGATCCCGGCGGATTGCCGCCTCTTCCATCGCCATGTAGTGAAAGATTCCATCCATTCCCTTCTCGACTACATACCCATTCAGGTCTGCTTTCACTTCCGGCATAAGGGGAATGGATCGATATTTCTTCATAATGCCCTCGTAGGCCTGCACCGCCCCAACCTTTGAGAGGCTGCTCTTGACGACAGGGTACATGTCCCGCGCGAGAGAGGGGGACATCTTATCGCGGAAATACCGGGTAGCCGCATCCTCTGCCCCGTTATAGATCGCTTGTGCGTCATCGAAGGTCATCTCTGCGATTGCCTGACGGAAGAGTTCCTTCGCCTTGGGGACAGCCGCCTCCGCGGCCCGGTTGAGTTTCAGCTCCAGATCCTTGAGCGAATCGGCCATGCCGATCTTCCCCAGTGCTGATTTTACAGTCTCCAGCTTTTTCGGCAGGGGGATATGAACGGCAGGGTCTGTATTGAATCCATCCACCGCTCCCAGACGGGAGACCACACGCTCCGAACCGACACGCAAGGCGTCCTGGAGCCCGGCGGTGATCTCTTCAACGGTGAGACCCGTCTTCTGGCCGACTCCTCCGAAGGTCTTCAGAAGACTGCCCCCTTTCTCCAGCCAGCCATGTGCTGCCCGGGCTGACCCGACTGCCAGAAAAACCACGGCTAGTAGAATAACCGTCATACCGGCTGGGCGACACCGTGCACATTTCAAGGGCATCATATAGATACCTCCATTTCTTCGCGGGCGGTTTCCGCCATACGATCCATTAACTGACAACAGGGGTCGCGTCCTCGTCAAAGGGATTCTTGCGGACAGCCAGCGAGTACAGGTACGGATACCGGTCTTTCACGTGCCTCAGATATACGAGCCATTGGTCGATCAGCAGTCCGTATACGCGGTTTATATCTCCCACGAGGTGATCGATATCCGACCGGGGAAGATCCCTGAGTTCGTGACGGCTGGCCAGTTCATCGGCAAGATGGAAGACAGCCAACAGAAGTTCGGTAAACTCCTCCTGCTCGATCAAGGCCGGATTTTCCAGCAGCCGCGTGATAAAGTTCTGCTTATTCCCAAGGAGGTCAAAAAGAGGCTCGACATCGACACATTCTACCTCCACATCAAAGGCATGTTCCTTGAGCGCCTTTTGTGCAATCGAAAAATGACGCTCCGACCAATCAGGCTTCACGATAAAGCTGCTCCGCGTCTTTTCTATATCACTATCGAAAGAGGAAAGAAGGCGGAGGAGGCTGTACCCTACCTCATTGAAGAAGATCCCCCGTACCATGTTGATCTTATGCAGCCAGTGCTGTTGCTCTCGTCTGAGGATGAGCATCTCGGTCGCGTTCGCGATGACGCCGATAAAGGTTCCGCCCCCCAGGACAATCAAGAGGATGGCAAAGAGGCGGCTTGGGTTGCTCGTGGGATGGATGTCGCCGTATCCCACCGTCGACATGGTAACAAGGTTAAAATAAAGGGCTTCGGGGAGCGAGAGATCTTCCAAGGCCATGAAACAAGCGGTCCCTATCACCGTTATCATAACCAGAAGAGCGAGAAAAAGCTGGAGTCTCCGTCGTATGATCCGCATGGTCTGTTCCTCCGCGCGTTGTTTGTGCCGTTCGATCAGCCCCGTGACGGGAGTCCTATTCCTTGAGGCGGATCTTCAGGCTTCCCTTCTCAACCTTCATGCCATCCACCCCCGCCGCGAAGGAATGCCAGAAGCCGTTCCCAGCGCCGTACTCTTTCACAAGATCGATATTTTTCATATTCCCCAGCCAGGCATTCGGTAGAGGGATTCCCCAGAGACTGACCCCTTTGAGCGCCACCACCGGTCTGCCGCCGGCATAGGCAAGCTCGACTCCGGCAGTTACCAGGATCGTTTTTCCTCCGAGAAAAGGCATTCCCTCTTCCACGGGTATGAGCAGTTTCATGCTTACCATGTCATCATCAAGATCGATAGCCAGCTTTCTGGCAAGATCGGAATTCCTCGCCAGGAGGGCGTTGATCTCCTTTTCACTGAGAGTGATCTCCCGTCCGGCCCCCTCTTCACTGTACCGTTCAGGTTTCAGGGTTATTCCACGGGCCGATTCCGGCGGTTGATGGGATTGGGTCTCCTTCTGTTGCAAGGAACTCAGGCTCTTGACCTTCGCGTCCAGAACCCGCTCTTCGCTCCCGCTTAATGTGACTGGTCGCAACTGGACAGGGAAAATGTAATGCGTGATGACCCACACGGCAATTACCGTCGCGATGGCAGCCGCACAGATCACCATCACCAGCGGCTTCAACCAGCCCCGGTGCGAAACGATCCCCGGCGATCCCTGATTATGCGTATCTCTGTTCATCATCGTAAGCCTCCCACCCGGGTGGCGTGATAAAGGCATCACCCATCAGATCTTCCTTTAGCACTGCGCGTTATATATATCAGACAGGCGCTTACCCGTCCAGCCTTACCGAGTATATCCCACGGCAAGGTGATAGTCCATTTTGTCATAGAGGAAGATGATCCGGTTGTTCAGCTCCAGCGTCGTATAGATCTGAAGCGGCGAGCCAAGGATCCTTCGCTTCATCACCCGGGTCCAGAACCATCCCTCAGCAGCATTACCCCGTTTTTTCTGGATGCTACATACCCCTTACTCCCAGGTAGTTGATGTCTAAAAAATAGGGGACCCCATGACGGTTCTTATCACTCTGAATCATAACAAAAAGTCAAATCAAGATTGACTCCTTTTCATCCCTGCAGTCAGTCACGTAATAGCGACGGAGGATATCAGGCGCTTTCGTTATTGCCAAATAGATTTTCTATTGTTTTCATCTTTCAAACAGTGTAATATAATATGCAAAATTATTATGAGGGGGAAATTATAATGATACCAAAAATAAAAAGGGTTCTCTACGCAACGGATCTTTCGGAGAATTCAGCGTATGCATTTCGATACGCAGTGAACACCGCTGAAAAACACGACGCCGAAATGATCGTTTTGCACGTTATCGAAGAAATACCCTCTTCTGTGCGTGCATACATGTTTGATCGGGATTTAACAGGTCTTAAAAAGGAAGCTATGGATGAACTGAATCATCGTCTCGATGAATTCTGCGAGAGCGAACTTCGGGAAAGACCTGAGTGTATGAAGAGAATCAAACGTACCAAGGTGGTGGAAGGGTATCCGGCAGAAGTAATCCTCAGTGTCGCGGATGAGGAAAACTGTGACATCATCATTATGGGGACCCACGGTAAGGGAGTCATATCCCACACCTTCCTGGGGAGCGTCGCCGAGCGGGTTCTGAGACGGACCAGGAAACCCGTCTTCGTCATTCCATTGCCGCCGGACATGTAATCAATATCTTGTTTCCCCGGCCCGTGCATGCACGGGCCGGGGAAATGGACCCGCAGGGAACCTCTTTATTAATCACTTTTCCGGAAGACCGTCCCATTAAATGTCGCGATCAGTTTTTCCCCGGTTGCCACTTCAATCCTATACACGCCCGTACGTTTTGTAGAATGGACCTGCTTGGCCTCGGCGGTGACACGGTCGCCAACCTGAGGCGCTCTGAGAAAGGAGCCGCTCACATCGAGGGCGTACGAGGGAAAATGATCGCCGTTCGAGGCCGCGCTGAATGCGACATCGGCCAGGCTGAAGATGAGCCCGCCGTGCGCTACACCGAGGAAATTGAGCATCTTCTCCGTGATGGTTACCGAGCAGACGGCGCGTCCCTCTTCAACCGCATCGATCCGTATCCCCAGGGAAGCAGCGTACGGATCATCCATAACCTTTTTCACAATGTCGGAAGATGTCATGTGATCTCACAATCACCTTTTTAGAGGTGGCGGGCAGCCTTCTTCCCGGCTTCCTCGTCGACGAACGATAAAAGGATTGCCCCCGCCACGAAAAGGACGGCGATCGACGTGATGCTCACGCGGGAGGCGATGTCGCTCGAATATCCCATCGACCTGACCAGGAGGGCCGTCACTCCGAGGAAGACAGGACCCGCGACCACGGAAAACTTGCCAATAAGGTTGTAGAATCCGAAAAATTCACCCGACTTATCGGGCGGTATCATCTTGGCGAAGAGAGATCTGCTCAGTGCCTGGATCCCTCCCTGAACCAGGCCGATGACGATGGCGAGGAGATAGAATTCGTACGCTCTCGTGATGAAGGAGGCGTAAATCGTCACGCAGAGGTACACACCGATGGCGATGTAGATGGACCGTTTGGTACCGATCCTCCCTCCCAGATATCCGAAGGCGATTGCCGATGGGAACCCGACGAACTGGGTGATGAGGAGGGCCAGGATCAGGTCGTCTGAGTTGAAACCGATCGACATGCCGTAATCCAGGGCCATGCGGATGATCGTATCGACGCCGTCGATATAAAGCCAGTAGGCGATGAGAAAGAGAAAGATCACGCGCAGGTGGCGTATCTCTTCGAATGTCCGCCTCAGTTGGCGCAATCCCGCCAGGATGACTGCTCCCGTCGTACCGCTCTTCTGAGGCGCCGGTTCTCGAACGAAGAGAAAGACAGGGATCGAAAAAAGAGCCCACCAGATCGCAACGGAGAGGAAGGAAAAGCGCACGGCCGCCCCCGCGTCGGCGAATCCGAACATCGCCGGTTTGAGGGTCATCCAGACATTGAAGGCGAAGAGGATACCGCCCCCGAGGTATCCCAGCGAAAACCCCAGGGCGGAGACGAAGTCCATCCGCTTCTCAGACGCGACCGCAGTGAGAAGGGAATCATAGAATATATTCCCCCCCGAGAAACCAATCGTCGCCAGGACATAGACGGCGATGGCCAGTACCCAGTCCCCCTGTGCAACCATGTAGAGGGATGCCGTCATCACGATGCCTATAAAGGCGAAGAAGAGGAGAAACTTTTTCTTCGCGCTTCCCTTGTCGGCGATGGCACCCAGTACGGGAGCGCAGAGTGCGACGACCATTCCGGCGATCGAATTGGCCAGACCCAGCTTTGCCGTGCTCTCCACGGGATCAACTCCGGCGCTCCAGAACTTTTTGAAGAAGATAGGGAAAAAGGCCGCCATCACTGTCGTGGCGAATGCCGAGTTCGCCCAGTCGTAGAGGGCCCAGCTTATGATCGTCTTTCTGTTGTCAATCTCCATCGGTAGCTCCTCGATTTACCACCGCAGAGGATCGCGGCAGGATCTCCCGCAATATGCTCTCTTTCGTTTCGTAAGGGTCTGTGCCTGTCTTTCCCCTATAGAGACCAATCGCTTCCTCCAGAGCCGCTCCCTAACAGGACCGTTGACCCCGCATCCCCCCCCATAAAAAATCGCCTTTCCCATACCCGAATGCCTGCTTTTGATAGTACACCTGTTTTAATAATTGTCAATTCATTCTGAAGATATATATGATCGCTCATCGCTCGTTGACCTTCTACCCTTCTTCCGGAGCACCCTTCAACTTTGCGAGTGCCGGAATCGATAATCATTGATATCTCACTGTAAAATCTGCATTTGACATACGATTGACATGGTGTTATTGCTTTTCCGCTGAAAATGTATAGATGAACGAGCATGAATGGGGGCACATCTCTTCCGGCAGGGAAAACCAGGCATAATCGACAGCACCGAACGGAGCATGGGTCAACGCTATGGACGTGAAGGCACAGAAGGGAAAAGAAACCCCTGATTTTCCACCAAAACCCCGGGTCCTTATCATCGGTCCCAACGCGCTTCAGAATGAGCTCCTGGCCCGATTCCTTGAAAAGGAAACGGGTCTCCCGTGCTCATTCAGGCCTGAACTGGACGGGAATATCATCTCCGGCTGCGCATCTGCCGGATGCCTGTTGCTCCTCGACTGCCGGGGCACTGAACTGGGGCATCTCTGGGCGATGATCGAGCGCGGCCCGGCGGTCAACACGACGGGATGCCGCATCGCCCTTTTCAACCTTGACGCGCATGCGGGGAGAGAAAAAGAGGTCATGGACCGGGGTATTCATGGCATTTTTTACCTGAGCGATCCTCTGGACATGTTTCCCCGGGGGGTCAGGGCGATGCTCGACGGCGAGATGTGGTATTCCAGAAAGGCCCTCTCCAAGAGGATCATGGATCCCGGCACGGGGCGAACGGCATCCTCTCTCGCAGCCGCCGATATCCTTACCTCCCGGGAAAAGGAGATCCTTATCGGCATTGCCTCCGGAGCCAGCAACGAGGACATAGCAAGCGATCTTTCCATAAGCCCCCACACGGTCAGAACGCATATCTACAACATCTACAAGAAGATCAACACAACGAATCGCCTGCAGGCCATGCTGTGGGTCGCGAAGTATCTATAGATATAGTACTCCTTCCCGTGCAGGGAAAGGAATGGATGGCTCGACCGAAGAAAAGTTATCCGGATAGCACCTTCTTCGTATGCCTCTGCGTGAGAATGATGAGATAAGAATCATACCCTTTTCGTATTGAACTCCATTCGGCGAATTGCTACAGTTTCACCCAATGGAGAGAGAAACCGTCGCAAAGTGTAGATACCGGTTTACCACAGAAGGACATAAGACCATGCCTGGACTTGGAAAAAGAAAGCTGGAGAGATTCCCCCTTGAGCTGCCCGCCCGCATTTTTGTGGATTGTGACGGGACGGGAACCGATTGCCTCGACGCCGTCACCATTGATATTTCCGCGGGGGGAGCGTTCTTTCATACCGATAAGCCCCTCCCGGTGGGGACCCAGATGGAAGTTGACCTCATACTCCCTCTCGATGAGCTGAAAAAGATCGAGGGGAAACGGGCGAATATCAAGGTCAAGGGAGCGGTGATCCGTACGGGGGAACGGGGAATGGCCATAGTCTTCGACAAGAAGTACCGGATCTCACCCATACCGGAGTAGCATGATCGCCCCCGCCGTAACCGGGGAAAAAGAAAGAGAGCAGGCAGCGGGTACGCAAAAAGTATGAGAGACCCTTTTTTCTACTACTTTTTGAGTAGACAAAATAATCAGCAAAATACGTAAATATTCAGTTCCCATTCGTATTGACCGTATGTATGAGGAAGCGTTAGACTTCACCATACAATGAGGAATAGAAATTCTATCAGCATAATGCGAGGTTTATCATGAAGACATTAAAACGATTGGCGTGCGTGGTGATGGTGGCCGGGATGGTGACCTTCCTGTGGGCCCCATCAGGGATGGCAGCTATCTACGAAACGAGCGATACCTTCAGTACCGCTAACGAGGCTCTTACCTTTGAATTCTGGAATACCGATTGGGGGGTTCTGAACAGCGTAACGGTTTATTTCGAGATGGACATCCTCTCCTCCGACTTTACTCTGACCAACAACACGGGGAATCCGGCATCGGGAACCGCGAGTTTCAATGTCGACGCCGGTTTGACCAGCCCAGGTGTGCCGCCCCTGCTGACCGCGGCGTTTGCCACAATCGGGTCGGGCGCTGACAAGCTATTGGACAGCAATGATTTCATATACAATCTTGCCCACGGTGAATCGGTTGAGTTCGGTGGACTTCACTATACCGATTCGACAACAGGGCTGGTTGGAGGCGCGTTTACAGCCGCATACGAGGGCGTTGGAACCTATACCTTTAATGTGTTAGTCAACCAGAATGTCTCATTCGCAGGACAGGCAGTAACCGCTATGATTGATCCCGCGAGCGATTACTCGGGGACGGTAACGATCTCTTACGACTACACCGGTGACGGCCCTCCGGGGGCACCCGTACCCGAACCGGGAACGATGCTCCTTCTGGGAGTCGGCCTGGTCGGTCTTGTGGGGGCAAGCAGGAGAAAGAAGGCTCACAAGTAGGGATACCGTAATGGAATGATAATCTTCTGATAAACCTCGAACGGCGCAGTCGGTGTAACGACTGCGCCGTTTCCGTCTGTCCCCGGCACGCGCACTCCAGTGCGATACCGTCACATGATCCGCTAGAAATTCACGAAATCCCGTTTGGCGTCCATCACCTTGACCAGGTATCTCCTTCCCTCATCGCTGGAAAGCTCCGTTCGAAGGACTGCAAGGACGTCAAGAGGAGGCATACTGTTGATCAGATCCGGCGCCTGGTCTCTGTCCGGATCAAAGGTGCGAAGGACAGTGCCCGCTCCCGCATTGTAAGCGGCGATAACGCAGTACTCCCGGGAGGCGGGGTCCCGGATATCTTTCAGGTATCGGCCCTGCAGCAGATGAAGATAGGCGGTTCCGTACCGGATGTTACCCTCGGGGCTGAGAAGAAGCTCCTTTGAGGGGATGCCATCCGTATTGGTGAGAAACCGATGGACATCCTGCCCCGCGGTGGCGGGAACGACCTGCATCAGCCCGAAGGCCGGGGCGTGGCTCACCGCGTAAGGATTGAAACCGCTCTCCGTCTTGATAATGGCGTAGATGAGGTTTTTGCTGACCGAAAAATCCTTCGCGAATCGCTCGACAAGGGGTCGGTACTTGAGGGCCCGCACCTCATGGTGATCTTTCACCATCCCGATCACCACAGAGAGGACATCCTTCGTCACATCACCGGCCTCAATCCGCCGGCTGCGCACCTCGTTTTCGATGAGGTAGTCGGCAAAGACTTCTGCCCGCCAGGACCACCGAATCGTTTGCCCCCGGTGGTCCGTAACCTCGCCGTAGAGAAAGGGCACCTCCCCCAATTCGACGGTGCGCGCGGAATAGAGATCCACGGCCCGGGGGTCTTCAGGGGTAAGGAGAGTGGTGACGATGGCGTTTTTGAGGCTTTTCAGCGGATCTTCCGCATCGAGCGTCTCGACGGTAATCTTCCCCCGGTCGAAATCAACCGAGGCGCGCGACAGATAGTTCTGAGTGTATTTCACATATTCTTTAGAGGTGGGCTCCTTGATCTCCCGATCTCCCCACTCCCCGCCCACGGCCGTTCTGAATGCAGCGACAATCTTCGCGGTCTCACGCTGGAGACGCTGGATGTCCCGCTCCAGTGCCTTCGGGTTCGCGGCATACCGGGCGGCCTTTGCGGCGGCAATCCGCTGGGCGGAAGCGACATCCCCCGTCGCCACAATCCGCCCCACGCGGGCCACTTCCCCCGCTGAGCATCCCAGAACAACCGCCCCAATGGAAACTATAAGGATTATATGCTTCATGCAGCAGATCGCTTCCCCTTTTTCTCCTCAGGCACACGCTATATCCAGGCAGGCAACATCGAAGGCAAGGATGCCTCCCGCCGCCATGGCCTGCTTCCGGGTGCTCCCCAGATCGTGAATCCGGAAGGCCGCCAGCCAGAAGGGCAGATAGCCGATCAGCCAGATCAGCCACGGAAAGCCTGGGCTCCACCACGAACAGGCCGTTGAAAAACTGATTAA
>DIXO01000014.1 GCA_002428735.1 Syntrophaceae bacterium UBA6078
CTTAGTCAAATGGATACCCCAGAAATGGAAAAACTCGACTGTGTCATTACCCAGAATATCGATAATCTCCACCAGAAGGCGGGGAACTCCCCGGACCGGGTATTCGAACTGCACGGCACCATGCAGTGGATCCGGTGTCTGGACTGCGGCGAACGATACAGCGTGGACAGGATCAGGGAGGTCTTGCGGATGGGGATCGAAGTTCCTGAATGTGAGAAGTGCAACGGAATCCTCAAACCCGATGTGGTTTTCTTCGGGGAGATGCTCCCCCCTGACATCTTGAACGCCGCCACGGCCCGCTCCATGCGGTGCGATATCTTTCTCGTCGTGGGATCATCTCTCGTCGTGCATCCCGCGGCCC
Organism: Syntrophaceae bacterium UBA6078; assembly: GCA_002428735.1. Lineage (GTDB taxonomy): Bacteria > Desulfobacterota > Syntrophia > Syntrophales > UBA2210 > UBA6078. The sequence continues at coordinate 362 of DIXO01000014.1, forward strand.
TGATGCCCGCATACGCCACCGATGCGGGAGCGCGGCTCATCATCGTCAACATAGGCGACACCCCGTACGACTCCCGGGCCGATATCCTGATCGAGGGAAAAGCGGGGGACGTCATGTCCGCGATCGTGGAAAAGGTCGGGGAAAGAATATAGGGGAGCGGCCATGTGCCTCATACTCTTTTCATACCGATCCCATCCTTCATATCCGCTCATCCTCGCCGCGAACCGGGACGAATTCTACGAACGCCCAACCGCGCCGGCCGCCTTCTGGGATGATGCCCCCCACATCCTGGCGGGGCGGGACCTGAAAGAAGGGGGAACCTGGCTCGGGATCACGAGGACGGGACGTCTCGCGGCGATTACCAACTACCGGGACCCCCGCGCCGTGAGGGATCATGCCCCATCACGGGGCACTCTGGTCAGCGGCTTTCTCCGCGGCGACGAATCTCCGGAGGAATATATTCAGCGGATACGGGCCGATGCGGGCAGATACTCCGGCTTCAATCTGATCCTGGGAGAGGGGGGCGCCCTTTTTCATTTTTCGAACATGACCGACGCCTTCCAGAAAATTGCGCCCGGGATGCATGGAATCAGCAATCACCTCCTGGACACACCTTGGCCGAAGGTGGAACGGGGGAAGAGACTGCTGGAAGATATCATATCGGACCGCCGGGATGTCTCTCCCGAGGAGATATTCCGTATCCTCGCCAACACCACCCACCCCGATGACCGGCAGCTCCCGGATACCGGGGTGGGGGTTGCATGGGAACGGGTTCTCTCCGCCATGTTCATCCGGAGCGAGGGGTACGGCACCCGCTCCTCAACGGTCATCCTTGTCGACGGGGAGGGGAATGTCAGCTTCGTCGAGCGGTCCTTTTCTTCGGTGGCTGGCAGCCGTGACACCGTGAGAATCTCATTTCGCATGCGGACGGAAGAAGGCCCCTTGCCGGATTGAACGGTTGTTACTGACACAGAGGAACCGCCGCGAAAGCCTCCCCCGTGATCCTGTCCACGATCCCCTGCAGCCACTCAGTCCCGAGCTTTTTGGTCTCTCCGCTCAGCGCCCTGATGGTCTCGACGTAACCTGCCCCGGCAGGCCGCTCGGTGTGGAAACTGGACAGAAACCGGTTTCGTTCATCCAGGGCTGCGGAGGCTTCCAGCCCCCTCGTGAAGCACTCCTCCAGCCGCGGCCAGTTCAGAGATATCTCTTCCTCCACCATGAAGTCCGTGGCCGGTTGCCCCGCAGCCGAAACGCTTCTGCCGATCCGCGCCGATTCCGCCATATTTCCTGCAAAGGCCTTCAGGCGCTTGATCCGTTCCGTGATGGCCATCTCCAGTTTTTCAAGAGCCCCGACCCACAATTCCGGGCCGAGTGCAGCTTCCTGAAAAAGGGGACGCCGGAGGTGGAGGTACCACTCTTTGAGGGCGAGCAGGTGAGCGATGTAGCATATGTTATTGCGAACCTTTCTGCTCACGGCGCAGTAGAGCCCCCGGTGGAAATCCCCCGCGCCGGGCGTAAGGAGGTCACCCCTCAGGAGTTTTCCCCCTTCGGGGGAGTCCTTCCGGTAGACCGTCCCCGCCGCTATGACGGTGCCGTGACCGATCCGCGCGGGTCCTACCAGCCCTCCCTGGCCGCCCAGGAAGATGGGCGGCTGATCGAGCATCACCCCTGTCGGGACATACCCGATCAGTGACGCGGTTGCCTTATCCTGATTGGGGGTGTAATTGAAATGGATGTAGGAACTCCCCACCTCGCTGTGATTTTTGCTGTCCGTTCCCCCCGACATAAGGCAGTCGCAGAAATTGATGAGGCTGCCCAGGGTCACAAAGGGGAAAAGAATCGTCTGTTTCAGGCCCACCGTGTGGGCCGCGCGGGCCTCCTCCTCCAAGATACATCCTTCCCGGACGTGCGCGCCGCAGGAGACCTCCACTCCATCCAGAAAGGCGGACCCCTTGAAAAATCCACCGTTCAGTTTGACCCGCCGCCCGATCTGACAGTCCACCACCGTCACCGGCCCCTCGAATCCCAGTTCGGCGCCCTCACAGATCAGTGTTTTCGCGCCATAGAGCTTCGTTCCCGAGTGGAGGATCACCCCCTTCTCCGATATCCTCTCCGGCTTGACCGTATCGTCGATCTCCACACCGCAGGGGTTGGGAATTGTGACCCCCTTTTTCATCAGAGCGGCAACCATGTCGCTCGCCCGGTATCCCTCATTCATGCCATTTCCTCCATCAGATAATCTGCGTTTTCGTTGAGGTCTTCCCCGCCGTTTCGGCCTTTTTCAGCCAGACAAGGACGGCTGTCAGGGCGGCTTGAGTCATTCCCGATATCCGCTGCGCCTGTCCGATTGAGACCGGCTGAACCGTTGACAGCTTCTTGATCAGTTCGTTGGAAAGTCCCGGAACGGCCGTGTAGTCGAATCCCGGGGGTATTTTTTTCCCCTCCAGACTCTTGAATCGCTCGACTGACTCGATCTGCCGCCTGATGTATCCCTCATACTTGATCTCTATTTCAACCGCCCGCTTCACGGCCTCGTCGGGGATCTCTTCCCACCCGTCCAGCACTTTGAGGTCGTTGTACGCGATCCCGGGCCGCTTCAGCAGATGTGAGAGGGTCATGGGGTTTTTGATGGGGGCGGTTTTCAGTTTTTCCAATGTTTCATTCACTGCGGCGGAGGGGAAGACCTTTGTAACGGAAAGGTCCCGGATGCGGCGCTCGATTTCCCGGATCCGTTCTTCCAGTTCGCTGTACCGGTGGCGCGGAATCAGCCCCAGATCGCATCCCTTTCCCATGAGGCGGATGGTCGCGTTGTCTTCCCGCAGGATCAGCCGGTATTCAGCCCTGGACGTGAACATTCGGTACGGTTCGTCGACTCCCCGCGTGATCAGGTCGTCCACGAGAACCCCCATATAGGCGTCGGAGCGGTCGAGTATGAAGGGGGGACGTTTCTGAACCGCCAGGGCGGCGTTGATCCCGGCCCACATTCCCTGGGCTGCCGCCTCTTCGTAGCCGGACGTGCCGTTGATCTGACCGGCGAGATACAGTCTCCTCACCAGCTTGGTCTCGAGTGTCTGCGTGAGCTGGGTGGGCTGGACGAAGTCGTATTCGATGGCGTAGGCGCTTCGCATGATCTCCGCCTGTTCCAGGCCTGGCACGGAACGGACCAGCTTCTCCTGCAAATCCAGAGGAAGGCTGTTTCCCAACCCCTTGGCGTAGACCTCTTCCGTTTCCAGTCCCTCGAACTCCAGAACGACGGGGTGGCTCTCCTTGTCTGCGAAGCGCATCACCTTATCCTCAAGCGAGGGGCAGTAGCGCGCGCTGACCCCCGTGATGGCGCCGGAATAGAGTGGTGATTTCAGGATATTGTCCCGAATCAACCGATGCGTCTCGGCCGTGGTACTGGAGAAATAAGAGGGAAGACGCTCATCACGCAGGTGTTCGGTGGCAAATGAGAAAGGCCGCGGATCCGGGTCGCTGTCCTGCCGTTCGAGAATCGAAAAATCGATGGAAGAGGCGCGCAGTCGCGGCGGGGTTCCCGTTTTCATCCGTCCCATCTCGAACCCCAGCCCTCTCAGCGATTCGGCCAGCTCGATGGAAGCGATCTCCCCCGCCCGCCCCGCAGACTGGCGTGAGGTTCCCACATGGACGAGGCCGTTGAGGAAGGTTCCCGTGGTGACCACCACCGCAGCGCCCCGGTAAAAGAAACCCGTGTTGTCGGTGACTCCGGCAATTCTGCTGTCCTCGACAACCAGTTTTTCCACCAGCCCCTGCCGGATGTACAGATTCGGTTGCCGCTCAACGACCTCTTTCATGGCGAGGCGGTAGAGCTGTTTGTCGCACTGGACCCGAGAGGACTGGACGGCGGGTCCCTTGGACCGGTTGAGGAGTCTGAAGTGGCAGGCCGTCCGGTCAGCTATCTTTCCCATCTCGCCCCCGAGGGCGTCGATCTCCTTCACCAACTGCCCCTTGGCGAGACCTCCGATTGCAGGGTTGCAGGACATGAGGGCGATGGAGTCGAGATTGATGTTGAAGAGGAGCGTCCGGCATCCCATCCGCGCGGCCGCGAGTGCCCCCTCGCAGCCGGCATGGCCCGCTCCGACAACGATCACATCGAATTCATCCGGAAAACTCATGCGCCCACCCTGATATAATCGCTTGAAATACCAGCGGCAGTCTAATAGCATTGACCGCGAAAAGACAATAAAAAAATAGGGCGTCCCGGTGAGCGCTGCAGGGCCAGTGATGCAGAAACCGCAATTCTGGAACAATACGAAACGATACTACGATTTAAAAAGTTTCTTCGTGAACCGTTTCGGGTGCACGGTTTACAAGCTCCAGATCGATGCCGGATTCACCTGCCCCAATCGCGACGGGAGGTTGGGGTACGGCGGGTGCATCTACTGTGACGGCCGCTTCTCGCGGCTGCGGCGACAGGGTTCCCTCCCATCGGTGACTGAGCAGATTGAAAACGGCAAGGTGTTCTACCGGGGAAAGCGGGGGGCGCAGAAATTCATCGCCTACTTCCAGACCGCCACCAACACCTACGCACCTGTGGACAGGCTCAAGGCCCTGTATGACGAGGCGCTGGCACAGGACGATGTCGTGGGGCTATCGGTCGGCACGCGTCCGGACTGCGTCCCCGATCCGGTGCTCGACCTGTTCGAAGGGTACGCGAGGGACCGGCATGTGTGGCTGGAATACGGTCTCCAGTCAATCCATGATCGCACACTCGCGCTGATCAATCGTGGACACGACTCCGGGACATTTCTCGATGCGGTTAAGCGCACCGCCGGGCGCGGCATCAATATCTGTGTCCATATTATTCTGGGACTTCCCGGGGAGACGAAGACCGAGATGATGCGGACGGCACAGGTGCTGGCATCCCTGCCGATCCAGGGGATCAAGATTCATCTTCTCCTGGCCCTCTCCGGCACCCCCCTCGGCGACTTGTATGAAAAGGGCGATATCCGGATGATATCCCAGGAAGAATATGTAACCACCGTCTGCGATATACTGGAGGTGCTCCCCGCCGGAGTGGTTATACAGCGTCTCACGGCGGACGGCTACCGGGATATCTACCTGGCCCCCCCGTGGGGGATCAATAAAATGGCGGTTCTCAATGCCATCGATGATGAACTGGAACAAAGGGATTCATGGCAGGGAAAGTGCAATCCCCCGGCTGCCTGATAGGGGCGCGCCGGGGCATGATTGATTGTGTGCTGTATGGCCAATGTGTCGTTGAAAAAATCTGCAGGCGAAGAGCCCGGTACGCGGTGAATCCGGGAAGGGGATTCAGCGCCTTACTCCAGATCCGCTTCTATGGCTGTCCTGACCCGCTCCATGAGTTGTTCCTTCGTTTCATAGGTGTATCCGTGGACGGGGATCGGGTCATGTATAATAAGTTTCATCTCCCCCGGCAGGATGCGGAGGCTCCCCTTGGGCAGGATTTCCTTTCCGCCGAGGACGGTTACCGGCAGAATCGGCACCCGTGCCTCCAGGGCTATGACGAATCCTCCCTTCTTGAACGTTCGGAGCGTGCCGTCCACGCTTCGGGTTCCTTCGGGGAAAAAGATGACCGATGCGCCGGCCCGTATCTTTTCTCCCGCCGCCTTGAGGCTTTGCATTGCCTTTTCATGATTACCCCTGTCGATGAAGATGTATCCCACCCTCTCGCATGCGTACCCGAACAGGGGGATCTTCCGCAGCTCCATCTTGATGATCCACCTCAGCTGCAGGGGGATCAGGCCCATCAAGGCAAAGACATCATACTGGCTCTGATGATTCGCCATGACGATATAGGATTGGTTCTTATCGATACGGTCTTCTCCTTCCAGTGACACGGAAACGCCCGACAGAGCAAGGTTCAGCCGGGACCAGAATCGGGCCACAGCGTGGCCACGGTTCTGCGAATCGACATAGGCAGCCAGAATCGCCGCAATGGCGCAGAGGAAGGTGTTCAACGTAAGCAAGACGAGTAGCACCGGCAGGTAGGCAGAAAAGGCAAGGACGGTCGCCCGCTCCCGTATTTGTTCGGCCTTGAATTTGTAACCGGAAAAACTGATGCGCGGTATCTGATACATGGCGTTCTTTCTCCTTTTTCCCATCCGAGAGGTTATTTCCGGCCTTGTGCCGACGCCCGAATGCTGGAGCGACGGCAACATTTCATCAGACGCCTACAGTATAATGGCACTCTGGAAAATAATCAAGGGGTATCACGGTGTCGGGGCGGCGAGGAATTATACGATACCGCCGGAGCATTTACACCGCGACAGAGCGCGCTTTGGAACGTTTCGCGCCGAAGCGGGTAAAGAAGGGGATCACCTTCTTGATGTCGCGCATCTTTTCTTCAGCGGCCTTTTCACCTTCGGCGATCAGGTTTTCCGCGTGGGAGAAAACGGACCAGTGAAGATTGCCGACCCGCGGGCGGATCACGACGTCCGCCGCCGCCAGTTCATGCCGCGTCAGGTGATACGCGGCTATATCGGACGCCCTGTCGCATATCCCCTGCGCGGTATCGATTTCTTCATCGGAGAAGATGCCTCGGGTAATATCCACGGCTATGACGATGTCGGCACCTTCCTTGCGGGCCGCATTGACCGGGACCAGGGAGATGATTCCTCCGTCGGAGAGAAGCATGCCCCTGAATTGCCTGGGTCCTATCGCCCCGGGAACCGAGCTGCTGATCATGACGGCTTCCCGCAGAGACCCTTCGGAAAAGACGACCTGCTCACCGCTGATAAGATCAGTGGCGACCGCCCGGAAGGGAATCGCCGTGTCCTGGATCATGATGTCCGGTATGAAGAAATCGATCATGGACTGGAACTCTTCCGGTGAGAGGATCCCCGGTTTAAACATGGCCTGCAGAAGGAGAAACTTGTTCTGGAAAAAACCCTGTAACTTCCGGGTGAGGGAAACACGTTCTCCGTCGTGCGCCCGTTCTATGGCCCGAACCGCGGAAGATTGATATTCCTTGCTGTTCAGGTATTCACCTATCTTCAGCTCTACCTCTTGGGGTGTAATGCCGCTGGCGTATGCCCCACCGATCAGGGCGCCGCTGCTGGTTCCCACGATCAAATCAACAGGGATCTTCTCCCTGGAGAGCGCCTTGAGCACCCCTATGTGCGCGAATCCCCGGGCCCCCCCTCCGCCGAGGGCAAGGGCGATACATTTATGTGTCCAGTTCACCGGTTGTGACCTTCCCGAATCTCTCTTTGCATAGGCATAACAGGCCCAAATCGGACTCCCGCCTCGCCGCTTTCTTTCGGAGTGTTTATAAGACCGTGTATGGAAAATGTCAAACAATGAATGTGCGTTAAGGGGGAATGCTTTTCCGGCGCTCTGCCATCAAGCCCCATCTGAGGTCGTGGATTCCCTGGGCTGCTGCAGCGCATTCCCGAAAACCTTTGACATTTCGAAGGGCATCCACTATAGACTGGGCAAACGGGACCGGGACGGGAACGCGTTATGGAAATTCAGGATGTTTTCCAGAAATATATGAGCGAGATGAACGAGGTCGAAGCGCTCATTGAGAGCCGTATGCGTTCCTATGTGGAACTCATCCCCGAGATTGCGGATCACATCATAAAGGGGGGCGGCAAGAGGCTGAGGCCTCTTCTGGTCATCATATCCTCGGACCTGTGCGGTTACGGAGGGGACCGGCGGTTTCCCCTGGCCTCGGTCATGGAATATATCCATACGGCATCCCTCCTTCATGATGACGTGATCGATCATGCCGTCGTCAGGAGGGGACGGCCGTCAGCGAACACTATCTGGGGAAATTCAGCAAGCGTCCTTGTGGGAGACTATCTGTACGCGAGTTCTTTCAATGTCATGGCCGAAGACGGGGACCAGGCGATCCAGAAACTCCTCTCCATCACGACCTCGGCCATGGCGGAGGGGGAGATCATCCAGCTGGCCCGAAGCGGGGACATCAACACCAGCGAACGGGAATACTTTTCCATTATCGAAAAGAAGACGGCCATCCTCATCTCCGCGGCGTGCGCCATCGGCGCGATCCTGGCGGAGGCATCCGATGAAAAAGTTGAAGCTCTGACCAAGTTCGGCATGAGGCTGGGAACGGCCTTTCAACTGACCGACGACACCCTCGATTATGTGGCCAGAGAGGATGCCTTCGGCAAGACGATCGGCATGGATCTTACCGAGGGGAAGATCACCCTCCCCCTGATCAGGACCTTCAAACACTGCACCCCCGACGAGAAAAAATGGATTGAACAAGCTGTGCAGGATGGTGCAAAAGATTCTATTGAGGAGATTAGACGCCTTATCAATACATACAGGGGGATAGAATATTCCCTCGAAAAGGCCGGCAGCCTTGTGGAAGAGGGGAAATCTTTTCTGGATATCTTCGAAGACTCAACCCCCCGGGAGGCACTCTGCGCCATTGCGGATTATGTCATCAAGAGAGAGGTGTGATCTGACTGGAAAGAAAACCCGCTCCGGAGGACGCCGCGGGGAAGATCGAGTCTTTCACGGTTCAAGCGCGGTGTGGTACCACCTGCTGTCGTCATCACTGGGCGATGTCGGTATCGTATGGCAAGGCGAGGAGAAGATACCGTCCGTCATTGGCATTGTGCTGCCCCACCCGGACATGCCAACCCCTGAGAAGATCAACGCGGAGTATCCTGACGCCGCCCCGCAATTTCACGCAAATCTGACAAAAATATGCGAAGAGGTGGGCCGTTTCCTTGAGGGGGTTCGGATCGATTTTTCCCTGCACTCCGCGGCGATTGATCGGCTCAGCGGATTTCAGGGGAGGGTGCTTCGTGAGACCGCGCGCATCCCCCGGGGGAGGGTAACGTCATACGGCGCGCTGGCGGAGGCGATTCATGCGCCGAGGGCCGCGCGGGCCGTTGGAACGGCGCTTGCCCGCAATCCCTTTCCCCTCATTATCCCGTGCCACCGTGTCGTGAAGGCCGACGGGTTCATCGGCCGGTTCGGTGGGGGGATAGAGATGAAAAAAGCCCTCCTCCGCCTTGAGGGTATCGCAATCGAGGACGGTGGGAGGGTATCCCCCGCCTTTTTCCGTTAAGAGTAGGCCTTACTGAGAGACCGCCATGTTATCACGATGGATGATCTCATCGTAGGGTTTTTCTCCCAGGATCTGCTCAATCCGCGAAGTATTGAGTCCCCGTATTTTGTTGATGTCGGAAGACGAATAATTGACAAGCCCCTTGGCGATGGAAACGCCATCCGAGTCGACGCACGTCACCGGGTCTCCCACGCCGAAATCCCCTTCGACGCTTACGACGCCTGAAGGGAGGAGGCTTTTCCCCTGATTCCTGATAGCGTCCCGCGCCCCTTCGTCGATCACGATCTTGCCCCTGGACCGCAGAGTAAAGGCGATCCAGTGTTTTTTGCTCTTCAGGTGCTGCGCACCGGGCAGAAAAAGCGTCCCTGTCTCCCGTCCCGAGAGGATCTCACCCACGATGCCCGCCTTCTTGCCGTGGGCGATGATATAGGGAATCCCGAAGGCGGTCACCTTCTTTGCGGCGATCACCTTGCTCCGCATCCCTCCCATCCCAACGGTATCGGCCTCGGATGAAGCGGCAGTCTCGATCTGAGCGGTTATCTCTCTGACCAGAGGGATCAATCTGGATCCCTGTGATCGCCGGGGATCCCCGTCGTACAGCCCCTCCGTGTTGGTGAGGTTGATGAGCAGATTTGCCTCGATGATATTCGCCATCATGGCGGCGAGGTTGTCATTGTCCCCGAACTTGATCTCATCCACCGAGACGGTATCGTTCTCGTTTATGATGGGGATGACGCCCCATTCCATAAGGGTTGAGAGGGTGTTGCGGACATTGAGGAATCGCTGCCGGTCAGTGAGATCGCTCATGGTCAGCAGTATCTGGGCGGGTATGAGGCCGTGTCTGCCGAAGGCCTGCGAATAGACTCGCATCAGCCTTCCCTGTCCTACGGCCGCGGCCGCCTGCTTCTGGGGGAGGTTCTTGAGTTTTTTCTTGAATCCCATCCGGTGGGTGCCGGACGCGATAGCTCCCGACGAGACGATAACGAAATGATATCCCTTCTTGGAATGAACAGAAATTTCATCCACCAGTTGTTCGAGTATGTCAAGGTCAAGACCGTCGCTGCCCGTCAATACGCCGCTCCCTATCTTGACAAGTATTCTCCTGGCGCCTTTGAGTATCCTGATCCGCTCTTCCGACATGGTGTCTGTGTGCCCTCTCTTGTACTCAGCCTTCCGTCTGAGCGCGGGAATAATCATCCAGTCGTTTCCCGATTTCCTGCAGCAGTTCCCGGATTCCCTCTCCCGTGGCGGCGGAGACGGGGAAGATCCGGATGCCCTTTTCCCGGAAAAAAGCAGCCGTCTCGTCCAGCCGTTCCCGTGTCGATGTCAGATCAATTTTGCTGATGGCCACAATCTGGGGTTTCTCCCGAACGGCTGGGCTGAAGGAAGCCAGCTCGCTGTTGATCGTCTCGAAATCATTCCACGCGCCGGTAAACGGTTCCTTCGATATGTCTATGATGTGGAGGAGTATAGAGGTTCTTTCTATGTGGCGCAAGAATTTCGTTCCCAGCCCCGCTCCTTGGTGAGCGCCCTCTATGAGCCCCGGTATGTCGGCAACGACGAAGGTCTGACGGTCTCCCAGACGAACGACTCCCAGGTTGGGTTTCAGGGTGGTAAAGGGGTAGTCGGCGATCTTGGGACGTGCCGCAGAGATGCGCGCGATCAGGGTCGACTTTCCCACATTCGGTAATCCGACGATCCCCACATCGGCGATCAGTTTGAGCTCCAGACTGACCGTTTTCTCTTCTCCCGGGAGACCGTCCTGTGCGTAGCGGGGCGCCTGATTTGTGGCGGTCTTGAAGCGGGCGTTTCCCTTGCCGCCTATCCCGCCCCGTGCCAGAACGACCCTCTGGCCGTCCTCGATCATGTCGGCCAGGAGTTCCCCGGTCTCCATGTCCCTGATAACGGTGCCCACGGGAACAACGATTTCCACGTCCTCGCTGCTTTTACCGGTCCGGTTACTCCCCTCACCCGGGCCGCCCCTCCGGGCCACGTGATGCTGGTTGAACTTCATGTCGAGCAGTGTCCGGTGACTGCGGGACGCGACGGCGACGATATCTCCCCCCTTGCCCCCGTCTCCCCCGTCCGGGCCGCCCCTTGGAACATACTTCTCCCGCCGGAAGCTGACGCATCCCGGCCCGCCGTCTCCGGACTTGATGTATATCTTTGCTTCGTCGACAAATCTCATAAACAATGCCTGTCGGGAACTGGAAACTAAAAAAGGTGTTAGCTCTCGAACACTAACACCTTTTACACGAAATTATGCCGGATCAGGAAAATCTGCTAAGAAGCGTACACGCTTACCTTCTTCTTGTCCCGGTCTTTCCTCTCGAACTTGACGACGCCGTCGATCTTGGCAAAAAGGGTGTAGTCCTTTCCCATGCCGACATTGGCACCCGGGTGTATCCTGGTTCCCAGCTGACGTATGATGATGCCGCCGGCGGCGATGCTCTGCCCGCCATATACCTTTACGCCCCGTCTCTGCGACTGGCTGTCTCTTCCGTTACGCGAACTTCCCTGGCCTTTCTTGTGAGCCATCTGTCCTTCCTCCGTTACACAACAATTTCCTTGATCTTGAGACTGGTCAAATCCTGCCGGTGTCCCGTTTTTTTGCTGTATCCCTTCCTTCGCTTCATCTTGAATACGACGATCTTGGGCCCTCTGGCCTGCGATATGATTTCGCCGACAACCTTTGCCCCCTTCACGAACGGCGTGCCAACCATGACTTCTCCGTCCCCGGAAACCAGTAGCACCTCGTCGAAAGAAACGGTGTCGCCCTTCTCGCCTTCAATCTTTTCGAAGCTCAGGACCTCTCCCTCGGAAACCTTGTACTGCTTCCCTCCGGTTTTTATGACTGCGTACATATCCTCATTCCTTATCGAATTGAATTGGAAACGCTTATTATAGGAATCAAGTTCCTTTTGTCAATAAATAAATGCCTGAATGTGACATGGAGGCCCTTATTCCTGAATTCTGTTCCGCGGCAGAATTATCTGTTACGAACGGATGAAACATCAATAGAGCGGGCGGCCACTTTACTGCACCGGTATTATTTCAAAAGTCTCCCTGTTGAAGCTGTTGTCTGATTCTACGAGGAGCTTCCGACCCAGCCTCGCCTCCAGATTTCTGAGGACATGGTTTTCTTCTTCCAGCAGGCACTGCTCCACCTCAGGATGGACAAGCACACAGAACGTTTGAGTTGTTCCATGCGCTGCTTCCCGTTCAATTTCTCTGAAGATCTCGTAACAGACGCTCGCCCGTGATTTCACCTTCCCCCTTCCCGAACAGCAGGGACAGGGCTCACACACGGTGTCGCTCAGACTTTTTCTTCGCCTCTGCCGGGTCATCTCTATGAGACCGAATTCGGATATTTTCTGTATGTTGGTCCGGCTCCGGTCTTTTGACATCGCCGCAGAGAGGGCGTTGAACACCTTTTCGCGGTTTGCCTCCGTCTCCATATCTATGAAATCGATGATGATAATTCCTCCTATGTTCCGCAAGGGGAGCTGATTGGCGATCTCATCTACGGCTTCCATATTTGTCTTGAAGATGGTTTCTTCCATGTTCTTCTTGCCCACATATTTCCCCGTATTCACGTCGATCGAGCACAAAGCCTCCGTCTCCTCGATAACAATGTATCCTCCCGATTTCAACCACATTTTTTTCTGGAGCATCTTGCTTATGTCCAGTTCAATGCCGAAATGATCGAAGATAGGGATCGCTTCCCGGTACCAATCGACAGAACATGTCCTGTGGGGCATGAAACTGTCCATGAAATCTCTTGCCTTTCCGTGCTCTTCTTCCGAATCGATGACGATCCGTGTCACGTCTTCCGTGTAAAGGTCTCGAATCGCACGGAGCGTTATGCTCAATTCCCTGTGCACAAGCCCCGGGGCGCTGGCACACCGTTCCTTTTCTGTAATGGTATTCCATAGTCTGTAGAGATACTCGAAATCGCCTTTCAGGTCGGTTTCCTCTTTGCCTTCGCTCGCGGTCCGGGCGATGACGCCGCATTCCCCGGGACGCATTCTCTCTATGATCTCCCGAAGACGCTCCCGTTCCCTTTCGTCGGTAATTCTTCTCGACACGCCGATATGACTGACTGTCGGCATAAGGACGAGGTTTCTCCCCGGCAGCGATATGTGCGTCGTCACCCGCGCTCCCTTGGTCTTCAGCGCCTCCTTTGATACCTGGACAAGGATCTCCTGTCCTTCCTTCAGCGTATCCTCACCGGGGAAGATGCGGTTGTCGAGAGAGTATTCGAAGGGATTGTCGTCTCTGTCGGCGATGAGGCCCGTTTCTTCGGATACGTCATGACCGGTATCAGGGATATACAGAAAGGCCGTGCGGTCCAGGCCGATATCAACAAAGGCGGCCTGAATCCCCGGAACAATACGCACGACTTTCCCCTTATATATGTTTCCAGCGATGGACTGCTCATTGCTTCGCTCAACATACAGGTTCGAGAGCGCTCGATCTTCCAGTATGGCGATCCGCGATTCATATTCAGTGCAGTTACATATGATTTCTTTTGACATTGTTGTCCTCGTGCCTCAATTCGCTCAAAATAGCGGTATCGTTTTATGTGCCTGGGAAATCTCTCTTCCTGCGGACCCGGGTCTTTATCACCTTCGCCCTTTTGGCCGTGTCGTCATCATGCCCGAGGATCTGCGTCAGGATCTCAAAGGGTTTCACACCGCCGGTCGGATCGAAGCGCGTTGAGAGGGTGAGGATCTCTCCTGATGAGTTGATGCTCAGTCCGGTTACCAGGGGGCGGATATCTTTTACGATGGTTCCCCCCTTTTTGTAGCGGGATACCGGGAAGGTATCCGACGAAAGAAACGTCTCTATCCTTTCCGTCATGAACGGTCCGACTCCCTGAGACAGGCAGATCCGGTAGTTGAACCCGTCAATGAGGGACGAAAGGGACGGACTATGGGGCGCGATTGTCTCGGCGCGCAGGATTGTTATCCCTTCAGGCAGGGAGGAATTGACCCTGGAGATAAATTCATCCGCGGAGCCTCGATAGGTCCGAAGCTGGATATCGGCGTATTCGTCCAGGCTCTCTATCCCGACCGGAAGGGCGTAAGGGAAAGAGATCCTGGGGTGGGGATGAAATCCTTCCGAAAAAGAGAAAGAGAACCCGCCGATCGTGATCGCCCGGATGATAGCCGAAGACAGCTCCAGGTGTGATAAGAAAGCAGCCTTGCCCCGCTTGACGAATTGTATTCTGAGTTGTGTGACCACGCTTTCGTCGAGGGACGGTCCGGGCCTTGGGGGGACTGCAATGGCATGAGGGGTCTCGGTGATGACCATGTTCAGGTCTTCGGAACATACCCCGCAGGCGTGGCATTCGGCCGACCGGCAATCGCCGGTCAACTGCCCCTTCCGGGAATGGATGTATTCCCGTGCGAGAAAGGCCTTCTCGACACCGCAGTCGATCATATCCCAGGGAAGGGAATCGTCCATGCTCTTCTCAGCAAGATGCCCGGTCGGGTCGATTCCCATCTCTTCCATGATCCGCCGCCAGATATCGAATTGGAACCGGTCGCTCCAGCCGTCGAACCGGCATCCTGCCTGAAAAACACCCGCCACAAGGACAGCCATCCGTTCGTCTCCCCGCGCCATGAGCCCTTCGAGAAAACTCATCTCCGGGTTGTGCCACTTGAGATTCATGTTTTTGTGCCGGATATGTTTTTTGAAGAAATCCTGTTTTTCCCGCGTTTCTTCAATTGTCAACTGGCGGTGCCACTGGAAAGGGGTAAAGGGCTTCGGCACGAACGTGGAGATGCTGACGCTCACCTGCCGCCGGTTCTGCCCCTCCTTGAGGACTTTGTAAGCCAGATCAACGATCCCCTCGAGGTCTTCCCTCGTTTCCGAGGGGAGGCCGATCATGAAGTAGAGCTTGATCGATTTCCAGCCCGCGTCGAACACCTTTCGCGCCGTTGCCAGGAGTTCCTCTTCGGTGTTGCCCTTGTTGATCACGTCACGCAGCCGCTGAGTCCCCGCCTCCGGTGCGAGGGTGAAACTTGTCTTTCTGACCCGTTTGATCTGGTTGATCAGGGTGTCGGTCAGAGTCTCCACCCGGAGCGAGGGAAGGGCGAGGGCAATCCGGCTGTCGCAGTATCGATCCATGAGCGATGTGAGAAGATACTCGATACTGGAATAGTCGCCTGAGCTGAGAGACAGGAGGGATATCTCATCCTGTCCCGTCGAAGAGAGCATGCTGTGCGCCATCTCTTCCAGGGTATGGGGGGATCTCTCCCTGACAGGCCTCCAGACCATCCCCGCCTGACAGAAACGGCATCCCCTGGTGCAGCCCCGGGCCACCTCAAGAGTGATCCGGTCATGGACGGTTCCCACGATGGGAACGATGGGCCGAGACGGGCCGTGCCATTCCTCGAGATCGGTCACCGCCCGCTTGCGAATCTTTGTGTCACTGCCATGGAGGGAGGGGACCCAGACGCCGTCGATCTTCGCCAGGAGATCAAGAAGGCCGGAACGCCCAATCCCCCGTTCCTTCCCATCCATTACCGTGCGGGCGATCTCTCCGACCACCTCTTCCCCCTCTCCGATGACAAAGGCGTCAAAGAAAGAGGCCATAGGCCGGGGATTGAAGGCGCACGGACCTCCCGCGATAATGATGGGCATCCCGTTGCTCCGGTCCGCGGCATAGAGGGGGATCTTTCCCATGTCCAGCATGTTCAGAACATTCGTGTAGGACAGCTCGTACTGCAGTGAAAATCCCACGATATCGAAGTCGGAGAGAGGAACCCCGGATTCGAGAGTGCCGAGGGGGACGCCATGCGACCGCATAAGGGATTCCATGTCGGGCCAGGGGGCGAACACCCGCTCAGCTCCTACCCCGGGGATATCGTTCAGGATGGCGTAGAGAATCTGCAGGCCCAGATGGGACATGCCGATCTCGTACGTGTCGGGAAAAGCGAGGGCAACCGTGAGACGGCAGGCGGTCCTGTCTTTTCGCGCGGCATTGATCTCGCCTCCGATATACCTGCCCGGTTTCTCCACCAGAGGGAGGATGTCTTCAATGGATGAATACCGCATCAGACCGCAAGCTTTTTCAGTGTTTCACGAACCGCCTCCGCCGATCGGCGGAGCCCCTCTTTTTCAGAGTCGGAAAGAGATATTTCGTATATTTCTACAATTCCGCCGGCCCCCAGGCTGACCGGAACACCGATGTAGGCGTCCTCTATTCCGTACTGGCCGCACAGGCAGGCCGAAACGGGGAAACGTTGTTTGCTGTCCGTGAGAATCGCTTCCACCATGGCCACCACCGAGGACGAGGGGGCATGCCACGCGCTTCCGGACTTAAGGAGTCCCACGATCTCAGCTCCACCTTTCTTGGTTCTCTCAATGATGGCGTCATAGCGCTCTTTTTGTATGAGCTGACTGACGGGGACGCCCTTGACGGTGGTGTGCGCATCTACGGGAACCATCGTGTCCCCATGGCTCCCCAGAACAAGGGCCTCAATATCGGCGGGCGGCATATCGAGCTCTTCGGCAAGAAAGGCCCGGTAGCGGGCGGTATCGAGTACCCCCCCCATTCCCATGATGCGTCGGGCGGGGAACCCTGTCACCTTCCAGGCGAGGTATGTCATGACATCGAGTGGATTGGTCACCATGATGATGATACACCCGGGGGCGTGCCGGGCGATCTCCTTCGTGACGGATCGCACGATACCCCCGTTTTTCAGGGCAAGTTCATCGCGGCTCATTCCCGGGGTGCGGGGAAACCCGGCGGTAAAGACGACGATATCGGATCCGGCCGTATCGGCAAAATCGTTCGACCCGGTTACCCTGCCGGAGAAGCCTTCAATCGGCGCCGACTGCATGATGTCGAGGGCTTTCCCCTGCGGGAGCCCTTCCACGATATCGATCAGGGTGACATTGGCCAGATCTTTTTCAACGATCCTCTGGGCGGTCATGGTCCCGACAAAACCTGCCCCGACTACACAAACCTTTCTCTTCATACTCTCTCTCCGTTCAATGTTTGGTGACCTTCTGAATCCCTTCCCCGCCGGACATGCCGGTACCTGTGCGGGTGCTGCAATATCTCCCTCAGCTTCGATAAAACGAATCGGGCGGGGAATTCGGCCCTGCACAGATAGGGAAGCGAGTCTCTCTTGAAATCCTCCAGCAGCCCGGTAAAGATCTCCCCGCTGTGGGGTGTGCTGACGAAGGTTCTCTCCTTCGTGTATTCGTATGGTATTTCCGGACCGAACACCGCGACGACCCGCTCAAACTGCCCGGGATCACGGAAATACTCTTTCATGACTGTAACCGGTACCGTTATCCGCAGCGCGACCTTCGTCGTGTCGGAGGCGATGGTCTGGGAACCGTCCCACACCCGCATCGTCAGTCTGTTGGGAAGGGGTATCTCTTCCACCAGTTTCATCAGTATCTCACCTGCATACGCCGTGTGGACAATCGATGGTGAGACGTTATATCACACCCCCCGCTTTTGGCAAACCTTTCTTGACTTGCGTCATCACTTTCATATATGGACAGAATCCTTCAGGAAAGGATGTGCCCGATGGAAAAAACGACAGCGATCCTGCTCTTTTCCTGCCCCGATCAGAAGGGAATCGTGGCCGCCGTATCCGGCTTCATAGCGCGCCATAACGGAAACATCCTAGATGCGGATCAGTATTCACTGCAACCGGAGAATATGCTGTTCATGCGCGTGGAGTGGGACTTGGAGGGTTTTACCCTTGGCCGCGGCGAACTGGAGGAGGCGATTGCCCCTCTCGTGAAACGGTTCGGGATGCACTGGAAGATCCACCTTTCAGATTATATGCCGAAGGTGGCAATCTTCGTTTCAAGGCATCTTTACTGCTTTCATGATCTCATTCTGAGACACCGCATGGGGGAATTCAAGGCGCAGATACCGCTGGTCATCAGCAATCACCGTGACATAGAGCCGCTTGCGGATTTTTTCGGTCTTGCCTGCCGGTACTATCCGATTACACTGGAGAACAAAGATCAGCAGGAGAAGCGTGAAATCGCCGAGCTGGAAAGGGAGGGGATCGATCTGATCATCCTGGCCCGGTACATGCAGGTGCTGAGCGCTGCGTTTGTCGACCGGTATCCCGGAAGAATCATCAACATACACCACTCCTTTCTGCCCGCCTTTGCGGGAAAGAGCCCCTACCGGCAGGCGTACGAACGGGGGGTGAAGATCATCGGCGCCACCAGCCATTATGTGACGGAGAAACTGGATGACGGACCTATCATTGCCCAGGATGTTATCCGGATCACGCACAAGGATTCGGTGGACACCATGAAGCTCAAAGGGAAGGATCTGGAGAGGACCGTCCTCTCGAAGGCGGTCAGACTTCATCTGGAACACCGGATTGCGACGTACGGTTCAAAGACCATTATTTTTGAATGAGGGTGCTCCGACTGTCCGTAAAATGCAGAAAGAAATTTGTCTCATGAGCAACCTGTCACGGAGAGAAATGCTGAAACAGGGCCTTGTGGCGGGGATCGCCAAGGGATGGCGGGGTTTTGTCTGGATGATGAAGATCGTCGTTCCCGTCTCCTTTTTCACTGCCCTGCTCGCGTGGAGCGGATGGATGGAGCGGGTCGACTTCGTGATCCGCCCGGTTATGGGATTTCTGAGCTTGCCGGATATTGCCGCCCTTCCGCTGCTGATTGGCATGTTGACCAGTATCTACGGCGGGATTGCCGCCATGGCCGTGCTCCCTCTGAATGTGGGGGAGATGACCCTGATTGCCGTTTTTCTCCTGATCGCCCACAACCTGATTCAGGAGGGGATTATCCAGGGAAAATCGGGAATGGGGGGTGCGAAAGCGACCCTTTTCCGAATCGCCTCCGCCGTCATAACCATCCTTGTCATCGCCCCGTTCATCGACACGACCGGACAGGGGGGGTCCACTGCCATGGCGACGGGGATTCCACCGGTTCGCCAGGCATTGACGGAGATGATCATACAGTGGGGGCAGGTGATGGTCGAACTCGCCGTCAAGATATTCTTTATCATACTGTGCGTGCTCACAGCCCTGGAACTGCTCAAGACCTTCGGGTTGATCGATCGTATCGTCCGGTTTTTTTCGCCTCTCTTACGGATCATGGGGTTGGGCGAGCGTGTCGCTCTCCTCTGGATTACCGCCGCCATATTCGGACTTGCCTACGGCGGAGCGGTCATCGTGGAAGAGGTGGAGAAGGGAGAGCTCACCGATGACGAACTGGAAAGCCTCCATCTCTCCATCGGGATTAATCACTCCATGATTGAAGATCCCGCCCTCTTTCTCCCCTTCGGCATAAGTCTGTTCTGGCTCTGGATCCCGCGTCTGGTGCTCGCCATGATCGCCGTGCGTCTGCTTGCGCTGTGGCAACGGTTCAGAAGACTTAAAAAGTATTGACAGTTTCCGGGATAGTATAATACATTGGAATTGCATTGATACCGTATGTATCTTTTCGAATTCACTTTCAATCACTGAGGAGGAATAGCCATGATTCTCGAACTTGATCGCATTCTCGAGGAGCAGGTAAAGAAATGGGAGGTTTCGAAAGAAAGGAGAAAGGGCAAGGACGAGGCGGCCCCGCCTGTCGTGACGATCTCGAGAGAGACGGGAAGCATCGGTAATGATCTGATCCAGCGGCTCTCGCGGGAACTCGGCCTTGATGTGATAGACAGCAAGATCATACATGAGGTCGCGAAAAGCGTCAGAATGAGCGAAAAGATTGTTTCGCAGCTGGATGAAAAGACGCGGAACCTCCTCGACAACTGGATCCTGTACCTCAAGACCACGCGGTTCCTCCGGGCCGATGAGTATGTGCGCCACCTGACGAAGGTGGTGGGAGCCATGGGGGAGCAGGGGGGGGCCATCATTATCGGAAGGGGGTCCAACCTGATTCTTCCCCCTGAAGAGACGCTGCGCGTACGGTTTATCGCTCCCCTGGAGCTGAGGGTGCGGAATATGATGAATGAGGCGGGTATGGATGAAGCGGCGGCGAGGAACCATATCCTCCTGAAAGACGCCGAACGCAGGGATTCGTTGAAACAGAATTTCAAGGTGGAGATAGAAGATCCCGCCTATTATGACCTGGTGATCAACACGGAATTTATCGAGGATGAGCAGATCGTCAGCATTATTAAATCATCGCTGAAGTACAAAAAGATTCCCTCCAGGCGCAAGACCGATCTCGTCCCCGACGCTGAAAAAACGATGCATTGACCGGAAGGCGATTCGCACAGAAAGGGGAGGACCAATGATTATCAGGCATTACAAGGATGTACAGCCGATTGAAATGATGAAGGGCGTCAGAAAAAGGGTTGTCATAGGGGAAAAAGAAGGCGCCCCCAATTTTATCATGAGGATATTCGACGTGGACCCCGGTGCGTCCAGTCCCCATCACGAGCATTCCTGGGAGCATGAGATCTTTGTGCTGCAGGGAGAGGCCGTAGCGAGAGACGGCAACGGTGTTGAAACCGCTGTGGGCGAAGGGGACACCCTGTTTATTCCACCCGGTGAAGAGCACTGTCTGACCAACAGGGGAACGGGGGTATTCCGCTTCATGTGTCTCATTCCGACGGGCGCCGAACCGGTCTCACCCTGACAAACAGGATCCTCTTCAGTCTACTGGCGGACCTGGATAATCTCGTTATCAACCACCATGAGGATGTGAAGGGGTTTGCGGGCGTCACGTCCTGTAGAGAACGACGTCACTCCCGTTATGCCGGGATAGCCCTCGATGCGGGAGATGCCATCCCGGAGATCCTCTCTGATCACCATATCACCCCCCGCGATCAGCTTGACCAGCATGTCTGTCACATCGTAGGCGAGGGCCTCGACGTTGTCCGGTTCCCGGCCCCACGCGGCGTGGAAGCGGTCAATGAAGGACCTCACCTCCGGACGCGTGCTGTTCAGAAAAAAGCAGTCGGTGAAAACCGCCCCTTCAAAATATTCGGATTCCTTTTTCAGAAACTCCGGGGAGTTCCAGATGTTGGTTCCCAGAAGGTGCACGCCGATCACATCGTAGAAAGCGAGTTGGGGAGCGATCATGCTGACGACGGAGCTGGAATCGGGAATAAAGAGAGCGCCAAAATCCACGATCGGCTTCCGGTCTTCTTCTGATCCCTTTTCCCCCGGAATATTCAGTCCCGTAATCGATTTGATCTCCTTCCCGAAATCGGCCTGTCCGGCGGGGTATCCCTCCAGCCCCCGGATACGCCCCCCCTGCCGGGCTACTTCATCCCAGAAGAGGTGCGTCATCTCCGTGCCGTAGTTATCGTCGGGATGGAGGATGGCGAAATCCCGTATGCCGAGGGTGTTCATGGCAAAGGAGACAAGGGCGCGGACCTGCGCATCACCGGTCAGGAAGTTTCGAAACACATACTCTCCCGTCTCGGTGATTCCCGCCCTCTGGGTCAGGGTGATGATGGGGACGCCCAGCTTCTGGGCCTCTTCGGCGGCCTCCAGGGAAGTGGCGCTCCCGAGGGGTCCGATAATGCCGATCACATGGTGTTCGCTGACCAGTTTTCTGACCGCCTGCCGGGCTGTTGCCGGTTCTCCCTTTGAGTCTTCTATGAAGAGTTCGATGGGGGCGCTCCGCCCGGGATCGAATGCCCCTGAAGCGAGAATAACGGCGTCAAGGACACGGTTTCCGTAGGATGCGTATTTCCCTGTCAGAGGGAGAACGCACCCGAGCGCCGTGGGCTGCACCAGTTTCGCGGCGGCTATCCTCCTGCTGAGGGCCTTCCCTTCTGTGAACAGGGGATGCCGGCTGTCCAGAAGAAAGCGGTCCAGATATTCCTGAGCCCTGTCAAAATCCCTCACCCGGTATGATGCCGAGGCGAGCGCGTAAAGGAGATATCCCGACGGGTACCCCCACCGGTACTCCCTCTCCAACTCCCTGAGCTGGTCCAGAGAGAGTTCCGAGGTGATGATTCTCTCCGCCTTCTTTTTTACCCCCTCTTCAAGCGGTTTGTCCGGTCCGCTTTTGAGTGACTTCAGGTACCAGTCCAGTGCTTCTCTGTAATTGCCCGCCGCTGTGAGGATATCTCCCCTCAGGGACTCCACGTTGGGTTTGAGTCGCTCGGGTATCGTGCCCGCGAGGAGTTCTTTGACGATTGTGTCCGCCGCCTCGTACTTGCCCAGAGCGGCATGAGAACGGGCCAGATGGTAGCGGGCTTCAGCATACAGGGGGTCATCCTCGAATCCACGGGGGATGAGCCCCAGTTCTTTGATGGCCCGATCGTACTCTTCGCGGATTGCGAGGATCTCTCCTCTCCTCAGGTGACCGACGAATGCCGCCTTCCCCGATGGAAAGCGCTCGAGCATGATTCCATACAACTCCATCGCCCTGTCGAGCCGGCCCTCTTTGAAGGCTGATTCGGCGCTGTTGAATGCCCGGACCGCTTCTTCCGACATCCCTTCCGTAATTGGCCGAAGAACCGTTTTCTTCACGGGAACACCGGCGCAGCCCGCTGAGAAGAGCAGTATGGCAGCGAAAAATATGAAAACTATCCGTGATGATCGTTGTATGCGCATCTCATTCATCCAGCGAGTTGATGTATCGCAGCACTTCCTCCGCCAGGGGGAGGGAATCGATGCAGACAGAGAGTTCGCGATTGTATTTGAGGGCGGAATTCGTCAGGTTGTGGCTTCCCAGGAATATGTACCGCCCGTCTATGACGGCAGCTTTCGTGTGAGTGGTAACGCGGGGAGAGTCGAAGATCACGTTGATCCCCTTTTCTCTCAGCCGCGCCGCTGTTTCCCGGTTACTCGCGTCCACCGATGAATCTTCCCCGCCGTTTCCCCTTTCAAGGATAATCCGTATCCGTACCCCCCGTTCGACGGCGCGCCCAAGAGCGGCCATTACTCTGTCCGGGCGGTTTGTGCTGTAACCGTTTGTCTTGAACAGGAAGAAGGACATGACGATCTCACTCTTCGCCCCATCCACCGCCCGCATGAATGCCTGGAAATACTCTCCGTCCTCGAGCAGTGTGATATGCCGTTCTTCAGACGCGTGGAGAAATCCCGGTCCGGCCATCCAGAGGATGAGGATGACGATGAGGGTGACGCTGGAGGCGCGACGGTGCAAGTGTTGTCCGTTCATTTTGTCTGGCATCCTTTACCGGGGAGTGATACTACATAAATCAGCCCGCGATGTCGACACAAAAATATCCCCTGTCAGGAGCACGTAATATGTCC
>DIXO01000082.1 GCA_002428735.1 Syntrophaceae bacterium UBA6078
ATCACAAAACGGAGAAATTTACGACACGTATAGGAAAAGTTTTTCAACAACCTGCTAGGAACCACTATTGGCATGAACGGTATCAAGCAACGGCGGCTTAACGAGTTAACTCTGACAACTCACCCCGGTTTGTATGTGGGTGACTGTGTGCCATTCTATTTCTGCCCGCGTTCCATCATGCTTTACTTGATTTATCAGGCTAATCATATTGAATTAGACTATCACGGCGGGCAAGAGCCAATCGTGCACATAGAAGCAGATCTTCGTGATTCTGTCGCGTGGGCTGAAAAAAATGACAAACGTTGGGCGTTTACCCTGTCAAATGCTGGAGCCTATTACTTCGAGGACCGCTGCGACATGGCACAATTGGATGAAGTCAAATGGGATGCCGTGCAGACCGATAGGTGGAGTGGGAGAGGTGTTGCACCATCGGTCAAGGAAGGTAAACAAGCGGAGTTTCTGATGGAACACGACTTCCCTTGGCACTTAGTCGAACGAATCTGTGTGTATTCAAAGAGACTTTATTCTCAGGTGGTAAATGCGCTGCCAGCGCACGGTCATCGACCAAAGGTCGAAGTAAAACCAGACTGGTATTACTAACAAGGAGGCAGCGAAGATGATAGAATACAAACGGGGTGACATTTTAAAAGAAGATACCGAAGCTCTTATCAATACTGTGAATTGCGTTGGTGTGATGGGACGCGGTATCGCGCTCCAGTTTAAAAACGCCTTTCCAGAGAACTTCAAGGCCTATGTTGCAGCCTGCAAGAACGAAAAAGTACAACCAGGTCGGATGTTCGTGGTCGAAATCGAGAAACTCATCAACCCGCGTTATATCATCAATTTTCCCAGTAAGCGGCACTGGCGCGGCAAGAGCCGGATGGAGGATATAGAGGCCGGGCTTAAGGCACTGGTTGAGACAGTGCGGCGATACAAAATTCGCTCTATCGCCATCCCGCCTTTGGGTAGTGGGCTTGGCGGGCTCGACTGGTCAGAGGTCAAATCGCGCATAGAGGCGATACTGCGACCGCTCACTGATGATGTTCGCGTTATAATTTATGAACCTAAAGGGGCACCCGTTACCGAGAAAATGATTCATAACCGTGAGGTGCCGACCATGACTGCGGGACGAGCGGCGCTGGTTGAATTAATGAACCACTACCTTGGCGGTTTACTTGATCCCTTTGTAACGCTACTGGAAGTGCATAAGCTGATGTACTTCATGCAGGAGGCTGGCGAGCCGTTGCAACTTAAGTATCAGAAAGCCTCTTACGGACCTTATGCTGAGAATCTTCGCCACGTTTTGCATGCCATTGAAGGGCACCTTGTTTCCGGCTATGCCGATGGCGGTGATACACCGGATAAACAGCTTAAGCTGGTGCCGGGGGCAACCAAGGATGCCACGACCTTCCTGCAACAACACCCGGATACCCGTACTCGTTTAGACAAGGTAGCGAAGCTGGTGAGGGGGTTCGAGTCACCCTTCGGCCTAGAGCTTCTGTCCACAGTCCATTGGATAATGAAAAATGAATCAGTCAACTCCGTTGATGAAGTGGTCAACCATACCTATGCTTGGAACCGCCACAAGAGACAGTTTACCCACCGTCAGATCACCCTTGCTGCGCATGTGATGTCGAGCAAGGGTTGGGTAAAAAAACTGAAACCAGGAGGGCACACATGAAGCCGACCATGCCGATAAATAAGATTCGGCATCTGTTATCATTTTCTCCCTTATGAGTGATGTTGGCTAAATTCAGGAGGGTTGCGAAGTTGGTACCAGTCAGTATATTATTGCCCCCGATAAATGAGTTAACTACCCTCACGGTTTCGACCTGAGGCGCGGGGCCACGCGAGTGGCCCTTGCTTTTTTGTTGTCTAATCCGTCCTTCCGGACATTCTTCAAAACCCTGTCAAGAAAAATCTCACCCCTATTTCACCCCCATATGACCCCCATATGACCCTTATATCGACTGCACCCCCCCTTTTGTCGAAAACCCCATGATATTGTGGCCCCACTCAGAGACCACTGCATTGTGGGGAACGCATGGCTGGAATCACCTTAGCACAGGCACAGGTACAGCTTGAAACATGGCTGGCGGCAAGCCAGGCCGTCTCATCGGGCAAAACCTTCAAGACGGAGAACGAGGCCCTTACCCGTGAGGATGCGGACCGTATCCTGAAGATGGTCGAATTCTGGAACGGCATGGTCAAGTCCCTCTCTGGATCGACGCGCAGACCGGTCATCAATGTCGGAATCAGGAGTCCGTATTGATGAACGTCGCGCAGTCAGAGATATTTGCCAAGGCCATAAACAACATCGCATTGTCGCTGAACAAGCCCCTTTTGTACGGTCCAGACAACAAGCCGATCATTCCTTCCCCCGGGTATGGCGTTAGCCGGTCGGCATCAAAGCGGGCGGGGTCCATGAAGACCTGGGTCCCCAGGCGGCTTTTATCCCAAAGTCAGGAGGCCATGGAGCGGGAGCGGATCGTCGAGCGATCCATTGACCTGACAAACAACGACCCCCACGCGGCGGGCGTGGTTGACAGCTTCGCCACAACCGTCATCGGGCCGGGCCTTGCCCCCCACCCTGTCCTGGACCCGGACATTCTACAAATCAGCAGCGAGGAAACACGGCGGATACAATTACAGCAGAGAAATGTTTTTCTTAACTGGATTCCCCATGCCGATGCAGGGGCAAGAATGAACTTTGGAGAGATCCAGTTTCTTGCCATGCGAAACATGATCACCTTCGGGGAGTATATCTGCCTGGTCCACATGATCGACGATCCCACCCGCCCGTACTACCTGGCATGTCAGGTCATCAATCCGCTCAGGCTGAAGACCCCCGCCGATCTGCTGAACGATCCCAAGATCCGGGACGGCGTCGAGTTAGGGGAGTACGGGGAGCCGGTGGCCTACTGGATCAAGAAAACGGATTCTAAGCGAATGGGAAGCGTCCTCCCTGATACCTCGCAACACTTTGTCCGGATCCCGGCGAAGGTCGGACATCGGTGGAAGGTCATTCATGACTTCCTCGTCACCGAGCCGGAGCAGGTCCGTGGCATTCCGTACTTTGCCCCGGCCATGAAGTTCTTCCGGGATCTGAACGACTATCTGGACGCGGAGCTTGTAAGCAATATCGTCACGGCGGCCTTTTCGCTGTTCATCGAATCGGGCGTGACGGACCCCTGGAACATGGGAGCCAACTTCGCAACCTTTTCAGAGCAGACGAGGAGAAAAGACGGAGCGGACCGGACGGTTCGGTATCAGGAGATGGTGCCCGGGCAAATCATGTACGGGAATCCTGGGGAGAAGCCCTATCCCATTGCCGGGCAACGACCGGGGGGAACCTTCGAGCCGTTTACCAAGATCATCAAGAAGGCCATTTCTCTGGCCCTGAACATGCCCTATCCGGTGCTCTTCAAGGACGTGGAAGGGACTAACTTTGCCGGATTCAGGTCCGCCATGCTGGACGCCTGGCGGGTGTTCAGTCATCGGAGAACATGGCTCGGTCAAGAGTTCTGCCAGAAGATGTACACGATGCTGATGGAAGAGGCGTGGCTTCGCGGGAACCTGTCTATTACAGACTTCTACCCAAACATGGCCGCCCTTACCAGCGCCGAGTGGCGGGGATCCCCCAAGGGAGACATTGAGCCGATCAAGGCGGTCAAGGCCGATATCCTGGCGATACAGCACGGACTGAAGACCCGGGCGGAAGCGATCGCGGAACGCGGGGGAGATATTTGGGTCGTCTATGATCAGCTTCAGGAAGAGAAAGAAAAAGCGGAGGCCCGGGGTCTGTCTTTCGGCGGGCTGAACGTGTCCGAACCGGACGGGGAAGATGGCGGGACCGGCGGCACGGAAGAAGGGGGTGAAAATGAAACTGACTGACTTTAACCACGGCCAGGCATGGAGCATCCTTCCCGACGTTCTGGAAGGCATGATTCAGCGATATCGCTCCGCGTCTGATATCGAAACCCTTTCGGTCGATGTGGAAGCTCTCCTGGGCAAATCTGAGGCACAGGGAGGCAAACCCTATGATCTCACGGACGGGGGAGTGGCAATTATCCCTGTTGTCGGCCCGATTATGAGAGACGAAAGTATCTGGTCGCTCATATTCTCAGAGACCTCGATCGAGGCCCTGACGCGCAACCTCACGCTCGCCCAGGAAGACGCAGACGTGAAGGCCGCGGTCCTGATGATCGACTCTCCCGGGGGGACCGTTTCCGGGATCGATACGGCGGCTGACATGGTGTCTGACTTTTCCAAGCCGATTGTCGCGTTTGGAGGGGGAATGATAACCAGCGCGGCCTATTGGATCGGGAGTTCCGCCCGGTCGGTCATTGTGGAGAAAACTTCTCAGGTGGGGGGTATCGGGGTCCTGATGGTCCATGAAGACTACTCGGAACGGGACCGGATGGAGGGCTTGAAACGGACGTTCCTGTCCGCCGGGAAGTACAAGACCCTGGGGAACGACGCGGAGCCGCTTTCGAGCGATGCACGGGCAATCTTCGAGGGTCGTCTTGACTACTACTACACCCTCTTTGTGGACGCGGTTGCCCGAAGCCGGAAAGAGGATCCCGAAACAGTTGTTGAGAGAATGGCCGAAGGGCGCGTGTTCATCGGATCCCAGGCGGTGGAAGCCGGGCTTGCCGATGCCACCGGGACCCTTCAGACGGCCATTGATGCGGCGCTCTCCCTGATAGGCAAGGAGAGCCGTCAATATGTAGCACAAAACAAAAGGGGGGAGGCCCCCGGAAAGGAGCTTGTCATGAGTGACAGCAAGAATGAACAGGTCACCTCTATCCATACGGTAGAGCAGCTTGCGGCGGCGTATCCGGCCCTCGCAGATGCGCTCCGAAAAGAGGGGGCAAAGGCGATCGATCAAGAAAAGATCAAGGCGGAGGCTTCGACCTCGGAACGGGAGCGGATCCTTGGGTTCGTTGCAATCCAGTTCGGAGAGGAAGCGGAAAAGAAGCTCCGTGCCGTCGCGGATCAGGGGATCACCCCCGATGCGTTCAAGGCGGTCATGGATGCCATGGGGACCCCGGAACAGAAGGGCGAGGTCAAGGGCAAAGCCGAGATCCTGGCCGCGCTGAAGGGTTCGGGCGCGGAGAATCCCGGAGCTGGAAACTCTTCCGGAACAGAAAGCGGCAAGGACTTCATGGCCCTTGTCGATGAGTACGCCCTGGCCCGCGGGGTCTCAAAAACGGATGCGATGCAGGCCGTCATGAGGGCGCGTCCGGAAGCCCATCGGGAATACATCAGGAAGTTTAACGCCTAACCAGGCAGAAAGGCCAAAGGAGGTAAACGATCATGTGGAATGAAGGAACCAAGACGTTCACTGCGGGGGAGGATCTGGAGGCCCGGAGGCGGGTCAAGATCAAAGCCCTTACGACTTCGACCCCCCCGGAAGTGGAGTATGCCGATGCAGGGGAAGACTGGATCGGCGTGACGGAATACGCGGTGCTTGAAGGCGAGCAGATTGCCGTCAAGCTGAACAATGCACCCGGAACCTTTGAGATCGAGTGCGTTGTTGACTCGGAAATCGCCCGGGGAACGGTCCTGTATGGCGCGGCTGACGGGAAGGTTTCCGATGCGTCCAGCGGTTCCGCTCAGGGTATCGCCATGGAGACCGGAGTCGATGACGCGATCATCGAGGTCGCCACCTGGAACGTGAAATCGACAACCGCCGCGACGGTCTCCATCCTGGATTCAGGTGAATACACCGATGCGGCAACGGTCGAAGCGGCCTTGGCCGAGATCTATAAGAATCTCGTCACCGCCCAGGCCACGATCCCGATTCCCCTGGGAGCAATCACCGAAGAAGACGGAACGCCCCTGACGAAACAGGCAACCACCGTGGCGGGTTACGAACAGCTTTCCAACAAGGAAACCGTGATCACCATTCCCATCGGCTGCACGCAAGGTGAAGCTCTCGGGTTCTCCATCCCCGTTCCGCAGGATCTTGATGACAGCGCGGATGTTGTCGTTCATGTCCTGGCCGGGAAAGGCGGCGCTCTTGACGAGCTGACCCTGGATTGCGAGGTCTATCCCTGCGCTGCGGGTGATACGGCAAACGATGACATTCAGGACACGGCAGCCCAAGCGCTCACCGAGGCTGCGAGCGAACTGGCGTTCACCTGCGGAACTGACGGCGTGCTGGCCGCTCCGGGGACTCTGAGCGTGGTTCTCACCCTTGGGGGAGAGAACGATGGAGACGCCGTTTACATTTACGGTGCGTGGATTGAATACACCAAAAAAATCCTGACGGCGTAATGAGCCGCAGATAAGGAGGTAATGCACAATGAGAACTGCAACTGACGCCGCGATATATCGCCCGGACCTGGGGGTCGCGGTCATGGAATACCTGGAAGGGGACACCATGGGGTTCATCGGCCTGGAGGTCATGCCCCTTTTCCCGACCTCGAAACAGTCCGCAACATACCCCGTAATCCCCAAGGAAGCCCTGCTGAACGCTCCTGACGTGTCCCGCGCACCGCGTGGCAAGTATAACCGGGGCGATTGGGAGTACGAACGGGGCAAGTTCTCCACGTCTGAAAAGGGGTGGGAAGAGCCTATCGATGACTCGGAACGGAGCCTGTTCGATCAAGAGGCCCCCGGCATGTCGGATTTCATCGCCACGAAGCGGGCCATGAATCACATCCTGCGCGGCCAGGAAAAGAGGATCGCTGACAAGATCTTCAACGCATCAGCGTTCTCGGCCCATGCCGTGGGGGTTGAGTGGAATACGGGAGAGACGGCAACGCCGATATCTGACGTGAACGACGGGCGGAGCGCCTTTCGTACTCAATGCGGCCTGCTCCCTGATGCCCTGGTCATTTCGTACACCACGTACCAGGACCTGAAGGAATGTGACCAGATTGTCAACCGTCTGAAGTACACTTTCCCCGGAATCGATATCAATCGAATGACCAGCGATCAACTGGCCGCTGTGTTCGATGTCCCCCGTGTTCTCATCGGCGGGAGCATTTACAATTCGGCCAAGAAAAAGAAGGCTGCGACCATTGCGGACTTTTGGGACAAAGAGTACGCGGCCCTGGTGAAGATCGGCAGTGGCATGGATCTTACCCAGCCGTGTGTCGGTCGGACCTTCCTCTGGACTGAGGACAGCAAGGAAAACGCTATCGTCGAGGAGTACCGCGAAGAGAACATCAGAAGCGACGTGTTCCGGGTCCGTCACAATGTCGATGAGGCGTACATGCGCTCCTATGACGATTCAGGGACCGTAGTCAGTGATATCGCTGACGCCTGCATGTACCTCTTCAGCAACATTCATACGTAAGGGGTAGCGATGTCCGATGTGTTCACCACAGCCCTCCGCGCTATTCTGGACGGCCTCTATGGACAGTCTGACAGTGTCCAGGAGGCCGTTTACACCCCACAGGGAGGGGACCCGATACTGTGGAGAGTTTTCTATGAAGAAAACACGGTCATGCAACCTTCGGCCTATTCGGCGGAGGTCTGGGCCTTGGGGAGAACCGTCAAGGGGATCCTTGAAGACCTGGGGGTGAATCCGCAACGGGGGGACTCAATCCTGGTGAAAGGATGCACGTACACCGTGAAAGAGTCTATTTCGGAGAACAATGGTCGGGCAGTGAGGCTGGTAATATCGTGAAGTTCAATGTCGAGATTAATCAGGGAGACCTTAACAGGGTATGCCTGCTTCTTTCGACGGTGAAGGGAGGGGCCGCGAAGGTAACGGCCAGGGCAATTAACCGGACCCTGACCGGGGTAAAAACGGACGCTTCTTCGGAAATCAGGTCTGTTGTGACTGCTACAAAAAAGTATGTGGACAGGACCTTCAAGATTCAAAAGGCTTCAAGTGCGAGGTTGCAAGGGGCGATCAGCAGCACCGGTTCGCCTCTGCCCCTGGCTTCCTTCTCTACCAGACAGACGAAAAAGGGGGCATCCGTTCAGGTCAGAAAAGACCGGCCCCGGAAAGTGGTTCCCCATTCCTTCCACGCTATCATGAAAAGCGGTCACAAGGGAGTTTTCTGGAGGGAGAAGGTGGGGGGCAGGATGGTTGGGCGGCTTCCGATACGTGAGCTTTACGGACCCCGGGTTCCTGACATCTTTTCAAACGAGCCGGTTATGAAAGTGGTCTTTGCGAAAGCGAACGAGAGAATGACCAAGAACCTGTCCCATGAAATCGATTACGAACTGCTGAGGCCGAAGACATGAGCGAGGTTCTAGGAAGCGTTACCGGTCAAATCGTAACAAGCCTGTCGGCAGAGGTTGAAACGAATGCTACGATCCGGGAGTTGATCATACGTCAGATCATGGCTCGACTGGAAACGATCCGGACAGCCGCCGGGTACAACACGGACATCGGATCAAACGTCCAGCGGGTACGCCGCTCGCTCGATCCAAACGAACTCCCGGGTTGTGTCCTCTGGCCGCTTCCCGAAGTGGCTGAACAGTTATACGGAAAAGCGAGATGTTCCATGCCGGTCAAGGTCACGGTCTTTGCCGAGTTTGGCTCCGCGAATCCGTCCGTGGTCTCAGAGAAGATCCTGGGGGACCTCATTAAGTGCCTGGCTTCTCCGTCCTGGATCCGGGACCCGGAGTATATGTCAGACCTCGCGTATAGCGGGGGCGGGTCTGATGAGTACCCCGATGAGGGGGAAGCCGTCGTCGGGACGCACGCAGATTTTACCGTTGTGTACGAGACGGAAAACGGCGACCCGTACAGCCAATAAAAAGACAACAGAGGAGGTAACAAGCAATGCCTACTGCAAAAAATGCAAAGTTACAGATTGAGGGTGGGAGGACATACAAAGCCTTCGCGGCAATGACAGACTCGGGCGACAATACCGTCTTCACGATATCGGGGGGGACTGTCTTTTCCGGTAAATCGGCGTGTGAGCCGGTTGTAAGGCCGGACGGGATCGCAACCGGGAGGGACGTTCTTTCGCCTCATGCAGATGTCGATAAGGTGACTATAGCGGCCTTCACCTGCCACCTGGCCGGGGTCCTGAAGGAGATATCCGCAACCACGGCATCGATCACCAGACCGACTGGAGACGTGGCGCATGTCACCTCTATCACGGTGAGCGACGCGGGTGCTATTGCCGTGGTCGAGGGAACGGACGGGACTGGAGCGACATTCTCAGAGGACCGAGGCGATACCGGGGGACCTCCCTATATCCCGGTTGGGAGTATCGAAATCGGACAGATCCGTGTAACGGCGAACGCCCCGGCGGTTATTGAGGCAGCCGAAATCTTTCAGACAGTCGGACAGCATGTCGAGCGAAGCGATTATCCGGTTTTCACGGTGAGCAACCTGGGAGACGGACTTTCCGCTTCCGCGGCGGCCAAGAAGAACGCCTATGTCGAATTTGCTTCCGCGCTCCCTAAATCACATACCGCTGATATCGTGAAGGGCGTCTATATCCAGTACAACGCCCCCACGTTCCAGAGCCTCGGGAGGGTTCTTGACTTTGTTCCCTGCGAGTTCTCGCATAGCGTTTCATCGAAGGAATACTACCGGGGATCGATCGCCTCCGTTTCCGAAA
Organism: Syntrophaceae bacterium UBA6078; assembly: GCA_002428735.1. GTDB lineage: Bacteria > Desulfobacterota > Syntrophia > Syntrophales > UBA2210 > UBA6078. Next base: position 9,543 of record DIXO01000082.1, read on the forward strand.
GCATCGGCCAGGGGTCATATACCGCCCTGATGAACGACAACATTCAAGACCTTCTCGTTACCGAAAAGAACGAGATCCTGACACACAAGTTTTTCCCCGATGAGAACAAGGCCGCCTATATCCTTACCCAGGGGAAAGTGGGCTTAAAGCGGTCCTTCCCGGTGGCAGATCAGATTCAGGCTGCGGTGACTCTGTCCGCTGAGAGCCAGAGCGTCGAATTCGGCAGTTAAGGGGGAGACGATGGGGTTTGATGTCGAGAAGTTCCAGCAGGCTTCTTTCGCATTCAGGGAGGAGACCATCCCGGTCCCGGAGCTGAAGGATTTTTTTGGAGAAGGGGAAGAACCCGTTTGGAAGGTGCGGAACCTTACCGGATTTGAGGTATTCGTGGCGAACGAGGCCATGGAGCGAAACCGGCGAAGGAATGAGATCATGGAAGGTCTTATGTCCCAGGACCGGAAAGAGGTTGTCGCGGCTGTCAAGGAGCTGGCTGGGTACACGGATAAGGCCCCCGATGAATACGTGAGGCGCCTGGAAGTGTTTCGGATGGGGTCCGTGGAACCGGAGATCTCAAAGGAAATTGCCGTCAGGATCGCTGACACCTTTTCGACTACCTTCACGCACCTGACGAACCGGATCCTTATACTGACGGGGCTGGGAAAAGAGCCGGGAAAATAACGCGCCTGTGGCAGAGGCCCGATGTCCGGGCGTCTCTCGCTCTCTGCAAACAGCACGGGCGCTTTTTGTACGAGGCGAGGGCTGATCTTTTTCCACAAGGCTTCTTAACACCTGACGAGATTGATCTGTGGAGCCGCTACTACGAAAGTCTGGGGGCTGAGCGATGAACACTGGTTTTATGGTGGTTACTGAAAGGGATTGGGAAAAAGCAACGCCCGAACAACGCGACTGGTACATATTTAACACCCTCCAGAGCCTTAACGAGCGATTGAAGAAGCTGGAGAAGCAAACTTTCTTTTTCAGGGTGTGCGCGTTTGCCGGAGGCGTGATTGGTGGTGCAGTCGCAGCCCTGGGAATAAAGCTGACATAAAAGGAGGCTCCTGATGTCAAAGAAAGCAAAGCAAGCAGACCGCGACAAATACTTTGATGCGGCCTTCGCCGCCCTGATGGATAACGAGGGGGGGTATGCCAATGACCCCGATGATCCGGGAGGAGAAACGAAGTACGGGATATCTCAGAAGTCATACCCGGACCTTGACATTGCCGCTCTCACTGAAGAGGACGTTAAGGCCATATACCGGAAGGACTTTTGGGACGCGCTTTCCTTGTCGGAGGTTACGACCCCTGACATTGCCGGGGAGGTATTCGACACGGCAGTCAATATGGGGAAACGTACCGCGGCGGTGATCGCGCAGAAGGCTCTCAAGTACCTGGGCGAGGACCTGAAGGTTGACGGGATAATTGGACCGAAGACCCTGGCCGCGCTCAATCGGTGGGGGGAGCAGGACCCCCGCGCCCTGTTCGTCTGTCTCAATGGCTTTCAGTTCATAGAGTACACGGCGATTATCAATTCAAAACCGGCGCTCGAACAATATGGCCGTGGATGGACGCGGCGCATACAGGAATACCGGGGGGTGAAGCTATGATCAGCCTCCAGCCGGGGGATGTCTTCTGTACCAGAAATCCTATGGCCCTGGGTCGGGTGATCTGCTTTGTGCAGAAGATTCATGCCTCGGATAACCAGGCGGAGTACAGTCATTCCGGCGTAATCCTGGACAAGGGCGGCACGACCTTTGAGGCCCTGTGGACAAATAAGCGCCAGAACCTTTTCCGTGCCTACCAGGGTAAAAAGGTCCTGATCGGGCGTCATGACAAGATGACCCCAGAAGCGTTTCAAGCGGGATGGGAAAGGATCAAACATCATGAAGGCCACTGGTATGCCGGTCACCGGATTGCTTTCTTCCTGATACCCTTTGTTGCGAAGTACCTCAATGTCGGCCTCGGTGTCTGCTCGGAGCTGACTGCCAAGTTTATCACCGGATCGCTCATTATCCCTGGTTTCTACTGGAAGGGGAAAAATCCGGACCACATCGCGGACATGATCCATCGATGGAAAGGGTGGCATGTCGTGTATGAGGGTGTCCTGAAATAAAAAGGGGGAGCAGTGGTGTCTGATGCCGAAAGGGTAGTATCAATCATCTTTAACGGCGTGGATAACGTCTCCTCCGTGTCCGGGAAGATCGGCTCGCAACTGTCAGCGATCGGGAATGTAGTCGAGGGAGTGGCCCACCCTTTCGCCGTCCTGGGAGAGAACATCCTTAAAACCGAAGCCGCCCTTGTCGCCCTTGCGGCTGGGGGACTGGTTTACGCAATCAGCAAATCCATTGACTTTGAATCAGCGTCGATCGAACTCCTGAAGGTCCTGGGCGACGAATCAGACCGCCTTGACGAAGCTAAACAAAAGGCCCTTGAGTTGTCCGATGCCTATGGCGTGAGCGGCACGGCCATTCTCGGAGCAATGGCAAATTTCAAGCAGGCGGGGTTCGACCTGGACGGGGCCATGACGCTCGCGGCGAACGCCCTAGACCTGGTCATTGCCGGGGACCTGGAGGCGGCGGAAGCAAGCGAGATCCTGGTTGCGGCACTGAAGGGGTTCAAGGCCCCCGCTGAAGACGCAACGCGGCTGACTGACATCCTGAACGAGGTATCGAACAATTACGCAACCAACGTCCGGGAGCTTGGCGTTGGTATGGCCGCTATCTCCCCGATAGCCCGAACCATGGGCTTTTCGATGGAAGAAACGGCTGGTCTTGTCACCCCTATCATTGAGGTCTTTCGTTCCGGCGATCAGGCCGCGGTTGCCCTGAAAACCGGACTCCTGAAGCTGGTTGATGATGCGATGCCGGTCCGTAATGCTCTCGCTTCTATAGGGGTATCACAGACAGAGGCAAACGGCGCCCTGCGATCCGGGAAAGACATCCTTTTCGACGTGGCGACCGCTTTCCAAGGGTTAGAGCAGAACCAGAAACTTTTTGTAACGTCACAGCTTGTGGGTATCCACCAGGCCGGAAGGATGGTCGAGGTCTTCGACGCCCTGAGCAAGACAACGGAGATCACGGCAGCCGCCATGAAGGCTACCGGATCTGCGGCGCAGGAAGTTAAGATACGGCTCGAAAGTGCTGAAGTTGCGGTCGATCGGTTCAAGGTTGGTTTTGAGAACCTGGGAATAGCAATCGGAAACGAATTCTTGCTGGCGGCGAAGGAAGCGGTCGAAGGCGGGACCGACATAGAAAAGGCCCTGGCAGACATCGTAAGGGATGGGACATTTTCCCCTGTCTTTGACAAGCTGAGAGCCTTCGGGGAAGACGTGGGGGAATACCTCCACGCGGTAGCAATAGCGATGCCGGAGGCCTTTGAGCAGGTCGATTTTGACGAACTCTTGGACTCGCTTGGAAACCTGGGGGAGTCGTTCAGGCGTATTTATGAATCGATCTTTGGCGACCTGGACCTGACGAAACCAGGGGATCTTGCTCAAGCGATCCAGAAGGTTGTCGATACGATCACCACCCTTACCAATGTCACGTCCGGCATCGTTGAAGAAGTTTCTCCCCTGATCGAAATGTTTGTCAATCTGACAGAGGGGGTCAACTCCTGGGACGCTGATACCCAAAAGGCCATGGGGAACCGGTTGGCCGATGCGATGATCATCGATAAATATGGAGCGGCGGTTGGCAGCGCCGCCGTGTTCCTTGCTACGCTGGGGAACAGCGCTGAAAACGTCGATGAGATCCTGACCGACATAAACATCCTGGGTGATCCCTTTGCGGCCTTAACCTACGGGGCGGAGGACGCAACGAAAGCAATCGAAAGAGTCCCTTCTGCCGTTGGAGACGCACACGCCGCACTCGCGGACATGCCCCCTGTGGAGATTGTGGATACTAAAAAGACCGAAACGGATATGGGGGAGCTGTGGGATGTCGTCAAAGGGGCCTGTGATGAGATCAATGCGAACCTGAAGGCCGACGGGGGCGCGAAGGTTCCGGCCACGGTCGATGAGGAGTCCGTAAAGGTGGCGAAACGGACCCTGGAAGAAACGCTCCCGAAAACGCACGAGCTTGATGTCAGGATCAAGCAGGAACTCGTCAGGGCGCAAACCGAAATAACCACGGCAACCATTAGGGCCGAAACGGAAAAGTGGAAGTCCATGTTCGAGTCCGTCAACGTCGGGATCGAAAGCACCGGTGACACGCTTCAGTCTTTTTGGAGCACGCTCGCCGGTGGAGATCTCTCCTTGGCTCAGCAGATGAACCTGGAAAGCTATATGCGAAAAGAAGATGACAGGAGACGGGAAGAGTTTGAGCTTCAGAAGAGGCTCAGCGAACAACAGATTACGTTGAATCGGTTGAAGGTCGAGTCACTGGAGCGGGGGGACGCCTTGATAACGGTTGAAGGGTCCGGTCTGCAACCGCACCTTGAAGCCTTCATGTGGGAGATCCTGGAGGCGATACAAATCAGGGCGAACGCAACCGGGGCCGAGTTCTTGTTGGGGGTTTAATCCATGCGTGAAATGATCGGCATATCTTCGCCGGTACTGGACAGCAACGGGGCGGTCATGGTCCCTCTTCTCGCGGATTCAAAGACCAGGGACTTGTCGCGCCGGGTTTCCCGAACACAGACCCTTGACGGCGGTTGTGTCATTACGGACGGCGGTTTCTCCCATGGAGATCGGACTTGGGAAATTGTGACGAAGTACGAGCAATCCCGATGGAATACGCTGGTTCACCTGGCGGAGGATTATTCCCTTGTCGTGATTGCTTCCGCCGAGGGCCTGTTCCTGGGAACGATAAGCCTTTTGGAGCCGGTCGATGAGACGATCCGGTTCCGTGTTTTGCTGAAAGAAAAACTATAAAGGAGTGTGAACAATGGGAAACAGAATGAAGATCGGAGTCAAGACGGAGGCCGAAGTCATGGGGAGAAAAAATCTTCTGGCCGCACTCGTGATGCAATCAATATGGGACGTGGAATGTTACGGCCCGGACGGGAAGAAAAAGTGGGAGAGCCTGGGCAACCACAACGTCATGACAGACGAAGGGCTGGATCATCTATTGGATGTCCTGCTTCACGGGTCAACTCAGATCACGGCATGGTACGTGGTCCCCTTCGAGGATGACTTCACGGCGGACGGAGACGAAACCTATGCCGTCCCGGGTTTCACGGAATGCACCGCCTTCACAGAGGCAAACAGGGTGGCGTATAATGAAGCAGCCTCTTCCGGGCAGTCCGTGACCAACGCCGCGAACAAGGCCAGCTTCAGCATCAATGCCACGAAAACGATCTATGGCGCGGCGCTTGTCGGTGGGGGAACGGCGGCTGACACAAAGGGAGATGCGGCAGGCGGGGGAACGCTCCTCTGCGCGGCCAAGTTCTCCTCGTCGAAGCCATGTGAATCGGGAGACACCCTGAAAGTCACCGCCACCGTGTCCGCTCAGAACGTAGCATAACGGGAGGAAAAGCCAATGGCGAAGGGAAAGATATCAATCGCTGAAGGTGCGGATAAGGCAATCGCTTCTCACAGTTTTACCGAAGACGCAGAGACAAAGCACGTTGAACGGGTTGCGCCGGGTGCGGGAGTTCTTACCATACCGGGGACCGCTCAGGTTGCGGAGAAGACGGAGGCCGGGGCCTATCCTGCATCCCCTGTAAGCGTGGTGGGGATGGCCGGTATCCTGATTAAGGCGAGCTTTTCGGCTACTGGCATATCGTGTGCGTACCGGGTGCAGTTATTTGATTCTGCTGACACAATCATAAGTCAGTCGGATGAGTATGCGATAGGTAACACGGAGGTAGCCGATGGCGCCCGATACGTTGGCTCCGCTATCATTATTGACAATCGATTTATTGGAGCGGCTGGTATTAAGATTAACCTGACAACCGCTCCTGCGAGCGGTAACGTCTCATTCTTTATTTCAGGGGTGTAGCCGTGAACGAATACATTAAGACCCTGGATGATTATATCGCGCGGATCAATACGCCTGTATCGAGCGGTATCTTTTATCCCGCCACTTCCGGTGATGATGGATACTGGTGGCCCGCCGGCGCGCTTAATACCGCAAACAATTATGTGTTCTCATCGCATTCTATAGACACGATGGTAAGTTTTATCCGGTTCCCGAATGTCAATATCCCTCAAGGGGCGGTTATTTCAGAAGCCTTTCTGCGTGTTACAGCCGATGCCGCTCGATCGGGTGAATCCGTTTGTAATATCTACGCGAATGATGTTGATAATGCGTCCGCGCCCATAAACGAAACGCAAATGGGGGCGTTGGTATATACAACGGCTTATGTGGAATGGGATCAAGAAGCCTCTTGGGGAGCAGGCACGCAATATGACAGCCCTGATATTTCTACTGTCATTCAGGAGATTGTTGACCGTGAAGGATGGGTCAGCGGCAATGCGATGACGCTTCTTCTGGATATCATTGGAACCACGTATAGCGTAATATCATCGTATGACAGGGGGAGCGGCCTTCCCGAACTGCATATAAAGTGGGATTAACCCTTTGCCTGGGCGGTGATAACAGCTACATGGACTGAGTAATCAATCATGCCGATCTGGAAATTTACACAGCAGGTAGCCCCATCTGGAGAGATCGCTGTTACAGCCGGTCTCTCCGTTTCGTTTGAGGCGGACACTCCGCACCGGGGGATATCGGAAACGGTCGGTCTTGCCCTTGCTGTGTCCGTTGAGCAAGTTGATTATGGAACAACTGAAGGCGTTGCCCTTGACGCCTCTTTTGAGGCCGTCGTTCTGGCGGGGGATCTGGAAGGGAAGATCGGTCTTTCCGGGGAAGCTGACGCGGAGGCCGAGTACAATCAAGGCGTGTCGGTCTCAGTTGAAATCCCCGTAACCATGGAAGGGGTCTCCCTCACTGATACCATCCCGGAAGTGATCGGGGTGGGGGAGGCATTTCAAGGGGTCACAGAGGTTACCCGGGAAATCGAAGACATAGCCGGTATTTCCTCTTCCTTCGAGGGATTCAACTGGACCGATTTTCTCCGGTTCTACGGCGATCATGCGGTCAAGCGATATTATCTCACGCTTACTGGTGCGGAGAACGGCCTTGACGATATTGTCATTCCCTTTGCCTCTTTCCAGACCCGAATCCGGAATCAGGAGCCGACATATCTTTCTATCGTGGTCCCTGGGATGGATTATGCCGACGCCATTGTTGCCCGGCCTGACGGACAGATAGTAATCGACATGGCATATTTCTTTTCGGGTGAGGAGATGCACCGGGAAGAGATCGTCCGGGCTGATCAGGAGACGATCGACATACACGAGGGAGGAACAAACCAGTCCATTGTTTTGACCGGCCATAAGACGATTGACTGGGGCGGAGCTAAAACGGTCTCTCTTTCCGGTGTCACCTATCGGAGAACAACGAACGGAACAACGCGGCTCCGGACGGCGATCCCGGACCTGTACTTGAAGCCGGGTGACTACGTTTCATACGATGGCGACACGATTCAGGTTGACCAGATATCAATCTTTGTGGAATCGGCTTACAGCATGATGGAAGTGGCGGGTCAGTGAGATGGGCAAAGGGATCATCAAGTCAGGGGGGACCGGGGGACTGTATGAGGTCGAAGTCGTCCTGGAAACATCCCGGATACAGGCGGAGCTTGACCGCCTTGCCACCCGGATATCTCAGCTTGAAACCTTGATTGCCGGTGAAACAGACGAAAAGAGAAAGAGATACTATCGACTGCTCAAGGTTTCCCTGGAAAAGAAGCAGTCTTACCTGGAGAAGTACCGGACGGAGAACCCAACTGTATCCGCGTGGTGTGCGGACTTGACGGAAAATCTTTCGGGTGAGGTTGCAACGGCGGAGATCCCGGGGGAACGAACGTCCATCATAATTCGGCCTGGATTTACGGGGCTGGCAGAGTATGATCCATCCAGAGACGGATACCTGTCGCCGATCCTTGCCCTTTCGCCCGCTGAAACCTTTTACAACCTCGCCATGAAGCCGGGTTGGCAGAAATGGAAGCCGACCTATCGGTATGGAGTGATCACGTTCATTGACGGGGATACCTGTTCCGTTACGCTGGAGAATGCCTCAAACAGCGAAACCGGGATGGATGTCAATCAAACCGGCGTGATCCATGGTTGCCCTATCGGGTACATGACCTGAAACGGCGCGGCCTTCGCTGTCGGTGACAGCGTTTTGGTAGAATTCCAAGGGCAGGACTGGAGTAACCCTGTGGTTATCGGTTTTAAGACAGACCCGAAGCCGTGCGGGTTCATGTTCAGGCTGACCCGGGGCGATGGTGCGCCGGTCGATAATTATCTGTATAACTATATCCGGGTATATGATTCTCTCGGGGCGTTGCAGTCAACCGCGATTTCGTTTGATTCAGACTCTCGAGTTTGGACCGTGAAACTTAGCAGTGCGGAAATCGATCCTGATGGGTATTGGGTTGAATATCTATGTGAGGACGGCATTCTTACGGGTTATCCGTATCGATACAAGACGGCTGACAAGAGGAGGCCGGAGGACAGGATTCTTCCGGGATCGTATGAAGACGTAATCCCCTTCTGGAAGATAGGGAGCATGCAGTCACCAGAGGACATCGCATATTGGGAGACGTTTCGGAATCTTGATGAAGGGGGCATGGAACACGCACCCCCTACCGGGAAATATGCTGTCCGTCCGGAGGCCATGGTTTACATGATTACGGAAGCCATGCGAATGAGTTTGCATGTCCAATCCTCAGTCCCGTGGAAGGCTACCTACAAGATCAATCAGGCGTTTACAACGAACTACGAGGCTACCGGCAGGCAATACACATCTGAACCGCTTGATCGCTTTATGGATAATGACGGTACGGGCGAATCATTTACCGGCAGCTTTACCGTCAAAAGCGATGACGAGGCATTGAGCATTTCAGGGAGTGACGGGTTGTATCCCGCAACGTCAGCTACCGGGGAGTGGCGCACTGAGACGGATTTCAATGTTTATATTGAGCTTGACTCCTTTGGTCCGTACACTGTCACCGGGAAGCCGTTGGAATGGGATGGGGGCGCATGGGTACGAGTGCCGGAGACGTGGAACTTTGCCGATTATATATTTGAAAACTTGCGCTTGGAAATGGATGTAGTCTATGAGGAAGAGGCGTGAATCCTTGCATGGGTACCGGCTTGAAGGTGAAGATGTTGACATCCTTTGCCCCGGCTTCATCGAATGAATATGGGATGGTGGGGGTAAGCTTGTGGAGAGACGCTCCGGTTCAATAACATCGATGGAGCGTAGCGGAGTTGCCAATCCGAGTTGATGTGGTAGTTAGCTGCTTTTATATTTCTTTACTAAACGGTAGTGTCTTGATGTATTGTTCCATAAATTGATAATCTGGTTTCTCATTTTCAGTCACTGGAAGTTTTATGGTTGATATATTCATTCTTTCCACGTGCCATTTTCTCCCGTAATTGAAACGGTACTTTTCTAATCTAATAAGAGAAACGATAAAAAGCGCAATAAATTTATTCATTGTAAATTTTGGATATAGAACATTGACATCATCGGACGCCCAAAACGGTTTTGGTTGATAGAATGCCTCGGCTACTGAGCCGTTATAATTGACGGTGATTGTGTTTCCATCATGGATTGGCTTTTGCCCTATATATTCTCTGTATCCATTATTCGAATCTATTGAGCCAATAAAAGGTATGTTTCCCCTTTTCATGTCGGCCTTGGTGAGCCTCTTACCTTTCTTTATTTCAAATAAATCTTCCAGTTTAAACCATTGCCAAGCGCTTGAGGTTAATTCAGGTGGTTTCTCTTTTATGAATGATTTGTTAGCACTATCATATTTGTGAACGTTGCTTTTGAGAACCCAGTTGGGTATTTCATCCTTGCTCGGTATTAAAAGGTCTGAAAGTGTCCTGTTAGCTTGGCGACCATAATTGTAACGGTACTGATTTGCGCGGATACATGCGCAGTAAAACAAATTTTCTGCTTCAGTGAGGAATATTTTCGGTGTTAAACAATAAATATGATATCCACTATAAAATGGTTCTGGTTGTAAAAATGTTTCTAAAACCGAACCACTAAGGGCCACAGTAATCGTATTGGCTGGTGTAGGTTCAACTCCACTTATTTTGCTTACTCTAGCCGAAACGCCATTATTCTTAGCCGTTCTTGATACAAAGCTAATTCCGTTATCAACTTGCTTAAGCCTATTAAGCTCTAAACTATTTCCATATTTAATATCAAAAAGTTCAGATATTTTAGATAATTTCATAACAAACCAACCCTGAGCTTAAACAGCATGTAATTCTTAACTGTTTGCTCAAATATATCTTGAGTAATTGTTGAATAGTTTGTTTCCATGTAAGCCTCAGCGCACCACTCATTTTCATGAGTTACATATTGTTTCACACATTCACCCGGAATATCATCTCGATTTCTATATGTTTCAACCCAATGATCCCTTATAGAATTCCATCGTCCATTAAAGTCAATTCGACCTTTATGTTTTGTTTTTATAAAACCATCATCTTTCCAATATCCGAACCATGTTTTTTTGTTTGTTGTTGAATGTGGAATATGAGCCTTGAAGATCATAATGCATGGCACTGTGCCAACAGGATAAAATAAATCAGTTGGCATTGACATAACTGCATCAAGGGTATGGTGATTTAAAAGTTCTTCTCTTTTGGGATGCGGCGAAATAGCACAAGACATAGGAATAATGGCAATACCGGTTCCGCCTTTAACCAGACAGTCAAGCATGTGTTTCACAAATACTAGCTCATGTAAATCTTCGTCACTTTGTGAATAAGGCGGGTTGAGCATTCCAATGTTGCATTGATGTGCCTTTATTTCCTTTGTTATTGCTTCGTCAAAGCAGCTACCTTGATGTAGATTAGCCTTACCATCACCACGTAGGATCATGTTGCTTGCTGCAAGTGCATACATGTTTGGTTGCTGTTCAACCCCTATAAGCCCTTGATTTTTTATTTTTTCTTTGTCTTTTTTGGTCACTGCCTGTCTAAACATTTGATGCATTGCAGAGATAAGAAAACCACTTGTGCCAGCGCAAATATCCAAAACTCGACTATCTTTTTGGACGTTTGCAAGAAGAGAAAATAGCTCCGTTATATGCCTCGGTGTTAGCACAATCCCCAATGCTTTCTTATCTCCACCGGTATACTTAAGAAATTCCCCGTAAAATTGACCTACGACATCAAAATCATTATAAACACTGATGAATGGCCATACTTTTTCATTCAACATCCGTATTTGTTCATACAAAACGCCTTGGGGGTATTTTTTATTAGGCTTGCCAAGTTCTGGATGGACAGCAATCGATGAGTAAGGTTGAGTCATACTATATTCTTTAGAGTGAGGGATATGGGCCTTTTTGAATTCTTCTTTTATTACCCTCATCCATTCTTTTTGAAGATCACTCGGAGAATATGCATCAAAACTTTTTGCAAAAGCTTTATTTTTTAAGGCAATTAATGTGCCGCTGACCAGTAATTTCCGGTTAGGAAATTG
>DIXO01000052.1 GCA_002428735.1 Syntrophaceae bacterium UBA6078
TCCCCGAGACAATGAGATTTCTCATGAGCTGGCTTCTGGTGAGGCCGTACTTTTCGGCGTACGTGTCTATTTCCTCAATAACGCTTGGCTGAAGCATGACGGTATACTGTTTTGTCGCTTCCTTCATTTTCGGGCGTACCATGTGACACCTCCATGTTAATCAACTGTGAAAACAGTAATAGCAATGATTAACATGTGTGTCAAGTCTTTTTTTGAAAAAAATGAAAAAAAGTTTTTCAGGTGTAATTGAGGCAGGTTAGAGCGGCATTGAGCACAGCTAACCGCTCCGACGAGCTCTTGACAGGCCCATTCTCGCGGGTGAAGGTTGCACCTACAAAGAAATGATTTCGATTAAAGCGGAGTACTATGGATTGTGGTTATAAGTATAGTATAATGACGAGATGAGCCGGAGCGTAGCGATCGGCTCTAGCGGCTGGTTCGACGTTTATTTCACGCGTCGCTCCATTGCCGCTTGCATGATCGGTTTGACCTTTGCGAGATCATCATCGTCCTTGATGATGTATTCTGTCCAAACTTCTTGGTCATTGTAAGTAGCCAACAAGTAGTGTTTCCGGCGCGGATAGAAGTATGAGAAGACGCGACCATTGACCTTCATCGAAATAGCGTACTTGATGGAATCTAACGATATACTTCCCGGCTTCCAGTTTTTGATCTCATCCAATACAGCGGATACCTTAATTCGTACTTGAGGATCAGTGATGTAGTTAAGGTGATCATCAAGGTGAGTGAATTCGATGATTTCGGGCGGTGTTGGTATTGCCTGTTCCGAGAATATGGGAACAAGGTCTTCTTCTCCATCAAATTTGAGGCAGTTGAAAGTAAACAAGAAGATGGGAAGGTTTATCCACTTACAGCGGTTAATCAGCGTCTGAGAAAACGAAGGGGCAATTAGAAATAGACGAACTTCCTGCATGGGGTCAACTTTGTGTGTGTTGTAGAGTCGGGCGAATGCCTCGATATGGCTCGAAATGTAGTCATAATAGTCGATCCCCTGCATCAGCATACCATCGTCCTGTATAACCTTGAGCTCCGCAACGACAAGAGATTTGCCACTGTCCACCATCAGCACGTCCAGTCTTCCGCCAGCGGCCTGCTTCTGGTGATCCACATAGCCCAAACCTTCCTCAATCGTGCCAGCGTGGCGCCGAATAAGATCTTCAAGTTGCTGCTCTGAGACATCGATTTTTTTGTAAGACTTCATTTCTTCTCCTTATCTTCATCGCACGCACCAAATCACCTAAACGCATTTTTTTGACATAAGTGCGCTTGCTTGAATATCTGCGTTGCAAGCTCTCAGTTGCGCTTATAACACGCGGCAGTAACCGTGAACTGTAATATTTGCTGTGCAACAATTACGATGCCACTATTTAGGAAAGTTTTTCCTCATGATTATAATGTCAGCTTTGTACTCCTGATCTACTATAAAGACCTTGACATTGGCTTGGTATTCCTGATTAACGAGTGCGCCGCCGGCTATGAGCTGAGCATTCTTCTCCTTGTAGGACTGATCCGTGAGAAGTACTTTGTAGTTAGCCTTGTATTCTTGATCCACAATAAATACTTTTGCGCTTGCCATGTTGTCATCCTCCTTTTTTATTGTCGAACATAAAGTTCACCGGGAGCGTTAGCGATCCGGTGTAGCGTCTGGTTATGCCCATTTTTGGGGTAAAGCATTAAGTTCTTCAGAGAAGAACTGCAGAACTGCAAAAAGTCTTTGTAGTTCAACGGTACTGGCATGACCCTCAAAAATATAGCGCCAGTCCTGAAAAAGCCCGTCGTATGACTTTAATGTTTTTTTCAACGGAGTGTCACTTGCTTCGACAAATCGTTCCCGATACTTCTTCTCCAATGCGTCTTTTACTGCTTGATCCAGTGCCTTATAGAGTTTCGATGGTTTGTGGCCCTTTTTCAATACAGTCCTTGAGGCAAGCCAAGCTTTTTTCCCGCCAAGTGTACTTGGCTCCGCAGTATGCCATTCCATATTTAATGATTTAAGGTATAGCTCAAGTGCAAACGCCGCATTTACGACCGCTGGAATTGACATTGCTGACTCAGGGCACATGTTGAGCATTTGCGATGCTAGACGGAACGCATCTGCTTGCTTCAAAACACCCGGATCAGGAATTGGACGTACCGCCATTTTGTAAATCTCCTTTCGGCATAACGCCCGGCATCAGCGGGCGCACGCTTTTTGCGATCCGCTGAATGCCGATGTTCGACATCTTTCTTCATTCAGCAAAAAGTTCCCATCGATCCTCATACTCTTTGATCGCGTTGAGGGGCATGAAGCCATTGTTCTTCCAGTTCTGTGGGTAATGAACGTGCCCTGCAACTTCACTGTTTCTGGTTATAAAATAGCGCACCTGCTTCTTGGCTTTTTCGTCACCCAAGAGAACAAAGATGGTCAACTGGTCAGCGAGATCATCTGAATAGCTTGCATTCTTGACATACCACGGTGCGGACCGCACGGTCTTGACCTGTAGCTTTTTTAGAACTTTGTCTGAGGGGAGGCCAACAAGAATGTCGTAGTCCTTCGTATTACGATCAGCCAACTGGGCATCAAATCCGCGTCGCAAAAGTTCTCCCATCACAAAGTACTCGCCAGCGTTTCCCGTGGGGATCCCCGATTTGCGTTTTTCCTTTTGTGGCTTCGGGTTGCTCATGTCATTTTGTCTGTCTCTTAAGTGTCGAACAATTAATATACCCGATGGATATTTTCCGAAATTTTGTGCAATCCTACTTTATTTCCGAAAAAATGAATAGAATAAATACATGGTAAAATCAATATATTTGACTTGTCAATGCCGGGTTTTTACCCTTTATTATCGGGAAAAACCCGGCGGGTAAAACATTGAATATTTGTCCAAGATAAGGTAAGCCAACATTCATGAATACTGTTTGAAAGAGCGTGTGAATTTGGAAATCATCTGACTCTTACTTTCAGGAGGAAGAAATCCTTATTCTCTTAATTTTCGCTAACAGGATCATTATAAACATCCCTCCTGTCGCCAACCCTCAAAATAAGAAGAAGCACAGATTCACGATCAATGGCGTATATTATCCGGTATGATCCGTAGCGGTACCGGTAAAGACCTTTGAAAATTCCCTTTAATGGTTTACCCAACCCGAAGGGGTCTTTTGACAGGTAGCCCTTTACTCTTTCGATGATCTTTCGTTGTTTCTGACGATCAATTTTTTTCAGATCTTCTATAGCATCTTCATGCCATTGAATATTATAGATCAAGGATCTTCTCCGCGTCTTCCGTTGAATAGTATTTGGCATTTCTGTTGTTCAGACGATCAAGGGCGAGATAAGCATCCTCATACTCGGCAAGATGCTGCGAAAGAATCTCTTTTATGTAAAAACTCTTTGAACGTTTTGTCTTTTCAGCCAGAAGATCAAGCCGATCCGATAAGTCTTCTTCAATTCTAACATTCAGCACTTTGGACATTTTAAACCTCTCTAGTTGTAATACATGTTTTATATGTGCCACATGGTAACACATATGGGCTCGGTAGGGCAAGTAGATTTTGATGTTGATAAATAGACCAATGTCAGGGTACTATATTGTCAATTCACTGTCAGTCAGAAATTTAGATTAAGGATATTAAGTAGTTATGGCCAGCATCGCGGGTTCGACTCCCGCCGCCTCCACCATTTAGAAAAGACAAACCCGTCCCCTAACCGCGTTCGGTTGTGTGACGGATTTTTTATATGTATTGTCAAAAAGTTATTCCGTTTATGGAGCCTCCGGTTTTTTGGCCCGGTCACTCCCGTTTCGGGCTCTAGCTTGCGAATCTTGCGAGCAAACGGAGGACGGGCCGCAGGCGAGTCCCGAAGGGATGCCACCGCATGATCACCTACCAGCCACCCCACACCATTACCCCCCAGATCTTGAACCGGGTCGCCGCCATCAGCGAGGCCATCGGGCGGCTGACCGTGCTCACCGACCAACCGAGAGCTTTGCGGCTGCGGGTATTCGTCGCTCCTGCGCATCCATGCGCCCGCGACATACCGGACATCTGTTTCCATAACCGTGTCCGCACCATTCGCGGCTCGCTGGCCATCGCGGGCAACACCCTGAGCGAGGCGCAGATAACCTCGATTCTGGAGGGCAAGCGGGTAATCGCCCCGCCGCGGGAGGTGCGGGAGGTGAAAAACGCCCTGGCCGCCTACGACCGGTTCGATACTTGGAAACCCGAGGCGGAAAAGGATTTGTTAGAGGCACACCGGATTCTGATGTCCGGCCTGATCGACGAGGCAGGCAGCTACCGGCACGGCGGCGTGGGGGTGATGGCGGGTCACCAAGTGATCCACATGGCACCGCCCGCCGACCGGGTGCCGCATCTAATGGCCGACCTGTTCGGCTGGCTGGCCGCTACCGACGCCCACTCGCTGATTGCCAGTTCGGTCTTTCACTACAAATTCATCCACCCTTTCGCCGACGGCAACGGACACATGGGCCGGCTGTGGCAGAGCCTGATTCTGGCCCGCTGGAACTCTCTGTTCGCCGACATGCCGGTGGAAAGCCTGATCTTCGAGCACCAAACCGAGTACTATGCAGCATTGCAGGAGAGTACCCGTGAGACCGATTCCGCGCCTTTCATCGCCTTCATGCTGCGGATGATCCTGGATTCCGCGACCGCCTCCGCCCCCCAAGTTACCCCCCAAGTCGGTGAGCTGCTGGCGGCACTCCAGGGCGAGATGGGACGCGAGACGCTGCAATCCGCCCTGGGCCTTTCGGACCGCAAATCCTTCCGCGAGCGCTACCACAAAACGGCCTTGGATGAAGGCCTGATTGAAATGACCATTTCCGAAAAGCCGCGCAGCAGCAAACAGCAATATAGACTGACCGACAAGGGTCGCCAGCGGCTGGTGCAGCATGGCGATGGATAACTCGCGACATGGCTTGTGACAATCAGGCCATGGCATATCTGGTCGATGGAGATATTCACAAGAGATGGTATCGGGTGGCGAACAAGATGAACTGCGGCGGCTGCGCGAGGAGAACGCCCGCCTGAAGGAATTGCTGATCCGTCACGGCATCGCTTGGAAGGAGCCGACCGCCCCTGAACTCATTCTCGCCCCAACCGAATCCGTACCAGCCCCAACCCATTTCACCACCGACAACAAGATCTTCCTGTTCCGCCGTCTGTTCCGGGGGCGTGAGGATGTCTATTCCCAGCGCTGGGAGTCCGTTAGGGGCACATCCGGCTATTCACCGGCCTGCGGCAACGAATGGAAACCCGGTGTCTGCAACAAACCCCGGATCAAATGCAGCGACTGCACCCAGCGCCAGTTGCTACCGATGACCGATCAGGTAATCTACGACCATCTGGCCGGGAAGCAGACTATCGGCGTCTATCCGCTCCTGACCGATGACACCTGCTATTTTCTCGCGGCTGACTTCGACGAAGCCGACTGGCTGGAGGATGCCAAGGCCTTTATGCAATCCTGCCGGGAGTTTGCTATTCCGTTGGCGCTGGAGATTTCCCGCTCTGGCAACGGCGCCCACGCTTGGATTTTTTTTACCGAGCCGGTTCCGGCCCGCGTGGCCCGTCAGCTCGGGGCCGCGCTGATCAGTCATACCTGTGACTGCACCCGGCAATTGTCCCTGTCCAGCTACGACCGGCTGTTTCCCAATCAGGATACCCTGCCCAAGGGTGGTTTCGGCAATCTCATCGCGCTGCCCCTGCAGAAACAGCCGAGAGACTGGGGGCGCAGTGTATTCGTCGATGAACACCTGCAACCCTACCCGGACCAGTGGGCGTTTCTGGCATCCATCCGTCCCATGTCCCAGCGTGACATGGAAAATGCCATTTTGCGGGCCAGTGACGGCCGCCATCCCTTGGATGTGGCCTTTGCCAGCGAGGAAGAGGGCAGCAAGCCCTGGCAGCGTCCATCGCCTGTGCCAGCCCGGATTGCTGGCCCTTTGCCTGAGTCGCTGACCTTAGTGCTGGCCAACCAGATTTTCATCGCCAAGGCCGATTTGCCGCAATCGCTGGCCAACCGCCTGATCCGGCTCTCCGCCTTCCAGAATCCGGAGTTCTACAAGGCCCAAGCCATGCGCCTGCCGGTGTGGAACAAGCCGCGCATCATCGGCTGTGCCGAGAATTTTCCGCTGCATATTGGCCTGCCCCGTGGCTGCCTCGATGCGGTGCTCGAACTGTTGCAGGAGAACGACATCCGTCCGGAATTACAGGACGAACGTCCGCCGGGGCGGAGAGTGACCGCCAAATTCACCGGCACCTTGCGCAAGGACCAGAAAGTGGCAGTACGGGAGATGCTCAAACATGAGGTCGGCGTGCTCTGCGCCCCAACGGCATTTGGCAAGACGGTTTCCGCTGCCGCACTGATCGCTCGCCGCAAAGTGAGCACGCTGGTGTTGGTCCATCGTACCGAGCTTCTACGCCAGTGGCAAGAACGATTGACCGGACTTCTTGAGTTACAGAAAGGATGTCTGGGTGCAATCGGCGGCGGCAAGAAGAAGCCTTCCGGCAAGATCGACATCGCCGTTATGCAGTCGCTCTCACGCCGGGGGGACCTGGGCGAACTGCTCGACCAGTACGGGCAGATCATCGTTGATGAGTGCCATCATCTCCCGGCCTTTTCCTTCGAGGCGATACTCAAACAGGTCAACGCGAAATTCGTGGTGGGTCTGACGGCCACGCCGATACGGCGCGAGGGCCATCAGCCGATCATCTTTATGCAGTGCGGGCCAATCCGCCACAGCGCAGCCAGGCCCGACACCACCCCGGCGCAACTGGAGGTCTGGTCAAAGGTGCTGCCCGCGCCGGAGGTCCCGCCGGATTCCCCGATTCAGAACGTGTTCCGCATCCTCGCCAACGATGCTAACCGCAATCGGCGGATCGCCGGGGATGTGCTGGGCGCTTATCGAGAAGGGCGTAAGGTACTGGTACTTACCGAAAGGACGAATCACCTGCCACTGTTACAGAAGGAACTTGGGGACGAGGTTGAACATTGCTTCGTCCTGCACGGCCGCTTATCGAAGAAACAGAGAACGGCGGTATTTGCCGGACTGGATGCATTGGAGGAATCCGCGCCGAGGGTACTGCTTGCCACCGGTCGTCTGATCGGCGAAGGTTTCGACCACCCGCCGCTCGACACGCTGGTGCTGGCCATGCCGATCTCCTGGAAGGGAACTTTGCAACAATATGCCGGAAGACTTCACCGCGAACACGCCCACAAGAAGGATGTGCGCATCTACGACTATGCCGAGACCGATCAGCCTCAGCTCGCCCGCATGTGGGGAAAACGCCAGCGTGGCTATCGCGCCATGGGATACGAGATCAGACCGATGCGAATCGTTATTTTAGAAACGGCAAGAACCTAAAATAAGGCCGGCCACTATTTTAACTTCGCCGATCCATGTCCAGCAGAAACCGCCGGACGAGCACGATCGGGTTTTAGGTTGCCTTCCTCATACTCCATCCACTTATATTCCACCAGATCTCTTCAGTGCTTCGATGCGGTCTTCCAAAGGAGGGTGGCTCATGAAGAGGAGTTTCAGGCCATGCTGCGAGGACTTGCCGGATATGCCAAATGCGGACATCTGCTCGGGCAGCGGTTCCTGAACACTTTTTTTGAGTTTTTCCAGCGCATCGATCATATTTGCCGTACCCGCCAGTTTTGCGCCGCCGGCATCCGCCCGGAATTCACGTTTACGGCTGAACCAGAGGACGATGATGCTTGCCAGAATACCGAATACAATCTGCGCGACAATGGTGGTAATGAAAAAACCCAGGCCGTGCCCTTCCTCATTTTTCAGAATCACGCGGTCCACAAAGTGACCAACGACACGTGAAATAAAGATAACGAAGGTATTGACAACGCCCTGAATCAACGCCAGCGTCACCATGTCGCCATTCGCCACGTGAGTCATTTCGTGGGCGAGTACCGCCTCCACTTGCCGTTGATTCATAGTGCGCAAGAGCCCGGTGCTCACGGCTACCAGAGCTTTATTCCGGCTCATCCCGGTGGCAAAGGCGTTGGGCGCGGCGGAATCGAAAACGGCCACCTCAGGCATTCCAATTCCAGCCATCTGCGCCTGCTTTTTCACCGTGTCCACCAACCACAGTTCATGGTTGGACCGGGGCTGAGTGATCACCTGAGCCCCCGTGACCCGTTTGGCCGTCCATTTTGACATGGCGAGGGAAAGAAAAGATCCGCCGAAGCCGAATACGGCTGCAAAGATAAGAAGATTCCAATAATCCAAGCCCGAGCCGCTTGCAGCCAGAATACTGTCAACACCCAACAGCCGCAAAACAATACTCAGGACAATGAGCACAGCGATATTGGTCAGCACAAACAACAAAACTCTCTTCATTGCTTTCATTCCTCCACGGTATCTGTGTATGCGCAGACTACTAAAAGTAGGTTACATCGCACACATAATCTAATTGTGCCCGGGTGGATGTCAAGTTTTTTCACCGAAGCCTGCCAAGCATATATCCGTTTTATTCCATGTTCGAGTCTTCCCATAATATTCGACTTGCCATGCGGCACCTACGTCGCTCTCTTCAAAGAAATATAACCACCGACGGCAGGCATCTGTTTCACCCATACGAACATTCCGAGTTGAAATGCCTGGAAACAGCGGGACGAATCGGTCTGTCAGATACCGCCTTTTTCATAAACCAAGGCTTGCATCTGCCCCGTATTTGCGGTACTCGGGCGGAGGTTTCATCCGTAAAAACCTGGTAATGAGAAAAAATATGATCAGCCGGATAGCACAGGAATTAAAACACCACGCCCCGTTTACTCTGTTCGGCGCCCTAACCGGCGTGGTGATGATGGTTATTTTCCAGCATATTCCGCAGCATATAGCCTATAACACCTTCTACATTCTCCACCCGATTCACGTCCTTCTGAGCGCCCTTGTCACCGCGTCCATCTATCGGACATACAGGAGAGACGGCTCCCTCCCGGCGCTCCTGGCCATCGGCTTTTTCGGCTCCATCGGCATTGCCACCATCAGCGATTCCCTGATACCGTATTTTGGCGAATTCCTGCTTAATATGCCGAACAGGGGACTGCACATCGGCTTTATCGAAAAATGGTGGTTGATCAATCCGTTGGCCCTTCTGGGGATCGCCATCGCCTATGTCCGCCCCTCCACGAAGTTTCCCCACGCGGGGCATGTCCTCCTGAGCACCTGGGCATCGCTCTTTCATATCCTGATGGCCGTAGGCGGTCCCATCAACTGGCTTTCCTATCTCGTTGTTTTCGTGTTCCTGTTCATTGCCGTCGTGATCCCCTGCTGTGTCAGCGACATCGTGTTTCCGCTCCTCTTTGTGGGGAAAAAATAAGAAATCGGGGAAGATCCGATGAATACGGCAGATCTCTCGAAAGCGAAACTTCTTTCCGAACAAATAGCCGCAGCCTGCGGGACTCCCCGCTTTTACCGGGAGCAGAAGGCTCCCGTTGACGAATCCGTCCGTCTTTTTACAAACAGTCCCATGGTCGCGGCCTGCGTCGAGATACTGACATCGAGGGCGGATGTATCCGGCCACGGCCTCTCCCATTCCCGCACGGTTGCCATAGATGCGGGAGCGATCATCCTGATCGAACGGGGCTCTTCGGCACAGTCGAAACGTCTGGTCATGCTGGCACACCTGGCCGGGGTACTGCATGACATACGGAGAGCGGGGAAGGATCATGCCCGGCGCGGGGCCGATGAGGCGGAGGAAATCCTCACAGGGTTCGAGGTAACTGATACGGAACGGCGTGCCGTGGTTGATGCCATACGAAACCACGAAGCCTTTCAGCCCTGTGTCCCTCTTGGCGACCCGGACGCGCAGCTCCTGTCCGACGCCCTCTACGACGCCGACAAGTTTCGATGGGGACCTGACAACTTTACGGAGATGCTCTGGGATATCGCTGCAACGCGGAATGTTTCCGTTGCGTCTCTCCTCCCCTATTTCCCTTCCGGCTTCGAATCCCTGCGCGAGATCAGAAAGACCTTCCGGTCCGTTACGGGGAAACGGTACGGTCCCGATTTTATCGATCGGGGCCTGCGGATCGGTGAGGCGTTACGCGCGGAACTGACCGGCATGTATCTCCCCGATACTTCTGCCGAACCAGACTGATCCGGTTCCCGCGCAGCCCGGCCGCCTGTCTAGAAATAATACAGCATGGAGAGGTAATCGTTCACATTCTCACCGTCCGCCTCCAGCCGTTTGAAATAATCGTACAGAGACACATCCGTATACAGGTAGTCCGTGGCCGTGGTGAGCTTCGTTTCCCATGAATAAAACCGGTACACCCTCCTGCCGTCGGGCAAGACCATGATGACTTCGTGATCCTGCCAGGCCCGTAAATGCGATTTTCCCAGTTTCGGCACATTGAAGACCGGCTCATCCGTCCTGACCAGGCCGGGGAGGAGCCGCGCCTCCTCCTTGTTTTCCTGTAATATCCGCGAGATGGGAACCCGGAAATCCACGGTCTCTCCCTTTCCCTGACAGTTGAATGTATAGTAGGGATCGATGCCGCACACCTTGAGCGTTTTGCGGAGGAAAGCCGTCTCAAACTTCCGGCTGTTGTAGTAGGTAAAGACCTGCTGGTTGTAGATATTGATCCCCCGTTTTTTGATCTTTTTCACGGCATCCAGGACGTCGTCACATATCTCGGTTGGATGCTCGATATGGGTGACGATGGCGATCTCCCGTTTCCCCCACTCGTGGTATTTCTCAAGGATTTCAAGCAGACCGTCATTGATCCTCTGGGGAAGGGTCACCAGCGTCCGCGTGCCGATCCGTATCCTGTCCACATGGTCTATTGCCGCGATTTCTCCGATCAGCCAGTCAAGATAGGTATTGTTCAGCGTGAAAGGATCCCCCCCTGTTATCAGGATTTCCGAAAGGTTTTTATCCTCCGTCGCCCACTGAATCATGGCCTTCACCTTTCGTTTGGGCATCATGGGGTTATCGTCGATATCCCTGATTTCCCAGTTTCGCTGACAATACACACAGATCTGCGGACACGAATTAAACGGTTTCATGATGATAATCTGGGGATACCTGCGCGTGACTCCGTCTATGGGACTCGTGGCATGCTCGCCCATAAAGTCCATGTCGCGTCCTTCTCCCTGGTTCGCGAGGACATTGCTGCAATACCGTGCGCTCGGGATAACCTGCGCCCGAATAGCGCGATCATGGGGAGACCGCCCCTCTTCATTAAAAAGGGACAGGTAATGGGGCGTGATTTCAAAGGGAATACGATGTTTCTTCGCCATCCGCAACCCTTCCTTCTCTTCATCATCCAGAGCGACAAAGGAGGCCAGCGTATCGATATCTTTGATAATGTGTTTCATGTGCCAGAGGTAATCGTGCCAGTCGTCTTCTCCGGCTTCGAAATAACTCAGGATTTTCTTTTGCAGTTTCTTCCTCTGTTGTGCCAGCCTGAGATCCAACCCTGTTTTGTACCGTCTGAAATACCGGCGCACCATGGCCCCGTAATCATCGAGCTGGGACGACCGTACGATGGCGGCGGCCCGGCCTTCTTTTTGATCCTGCAGTTCCTGATATCGCGCGTGTTTTCCGTATGTCCCCCTGATCCCGGCCAGGAGCGCCAGGTACTCCAGAAGAAACCCCTCGCTGACCTTCTCACGGGCCCCCTCTTCCCCTTTGGCAAGATCGTACAGGAAAGACAGAGGCGAAACCCCCGTCAGGTGTTCATGTTCCGTCCTCATCGTATTGGACAGGACCCGGATACATTCGCGGACATTTCTCTTTTCCACAACATTCAACCCCGCAAAGGGAGTGTCTGCTTTCATGTTGTACAGATCCCGTCTCAGACGATCGAGGTAATCGAAAAACACATACCGCGCCTCTTCCACATGCTTGGCATCTCGTAATATGCTCCTGAGCCTGGGTTCCGCTTTCCATATCCCCTCAAGCAATTCTTCCTTTGAAAAACCGATCGCCCGCTTCACGTGAGACACCTCACCTTCAATGGTTATTGGTTGTCATTATCCATAACATCATGCAATCCGGAGCTACGACGCTTTCACGAGTGATTCTCAGTGGTTAGCTCTCAATCCCAGAATCTTTCTCGCTTCCTCCGGTTTTGCGATTTCACGGCCATATGCCCGGCAGAGGGGAACATAGCGCTCCACAATCTCGGCATTGGTTTTGGCAAAGACGCCCTTTTCCAGGTAAACGGCGTCTTCCATCCCGACCCGGACATGCCCCCCCATGATGAGCGCCATCATGGCCATGTTAATCTGAGGCGCCCCGATGCCGATGCAGGACCATGTCGCATTTTCCGGTATATGCTCGTAGAAATGCAGAAAGGACTTGGGGGTCGCGGGGGCGCCGGCCGGGGTGCCCAGAACAAACTGAAAATGAAGGGGGTCGTCCAGTTTTCCCTCTTTTCTCATCCGCAGGGCCGTGATAATCATCCCAAGGTCAAAGGCCTCGATCTCTGGCTTCACGCCATATTCCCTCATCTGCCGGGCGGCCTCATCAAGGAACTCAACCGAATTGATAAAGGGCTTCCCCCCGAGATTGATCGACCCCGCATCGAAGGATGCCAGTTCCGGTTTCAGGGTCAGACACGCCAGGCGCTCCTCCGTGGGCAGATTCAGGCCGGGGACACCGCTCGTGGTCAGACATAAAATTAGGTCCGTCTTTGACCTGATCGGATCGACAACCCGTTTGTAGAGATTCACGTCGGGAGATCCCATGCCTGTTTCGGGGTCCCGCACATGAATATGCACGATGGCAGCCCCCGCTTCCCAGCTTTCAATGGCGGACTGGGCGATTTC
Organism: Syntrophaceae bacterium UBA6078; assembly: GCA_002428735.1. Classification (GTDB taxonomy): domain Bacteria; phylum Desulfobacterota; class Syntrophia; order Syntrophales; family UBA2210; genus UBA6078. The sequence continues at coordinate 12,810 of DIXO01000052.1, forward strand.
CTCCGGGGTTATGGGGATATAGGGTGTCACATCCCGTTGCATGCGGCTCCCCGTAATGGCGGCAGTTATGATTACCTTTTCCATCGTTCCTTCCTTTCGTCAGAATGATTTCTCCACGCGATTTACAGCACGTCAGCAATCACCTCGGCAGATTCTTTTCTCTCGATATTTCCTCGATCGACTCATCAAGGATCGCTACAAGCCTGTCAATCTGTTCCTCGGTAATGATGAAGTGGGGGGCGAGCAGTATATGGTCGCCGTTGACCCCGTCGGCACCCCCGCCGCCGGGGTACGAGACAAGCCCCTTATCAAAGGCGCGATTGCCGATAAGGATGTTCAGCTTGAAGGCGGCATCAAAGGGTTTCTTCGTTGTCCTGTCTTCGACAAACTCAATTCCCGCAAACAGCCCGAGGCCGCGGACATCGCCCACAATGGCATGCCGGTAAAGCGTTTGCAGCTTTTCCAGCAGATATGCTCCCATACGGGCGCTTCGACTGACGAGGTCGTTATCCCGGATATAGTCCAGAACGGCGGAGGCGATGGCGCAGGACAGCGGATTCTGGCTGTAGGTATGCCCGTGCACAAACGCCCCGTTTCCCTCGAGAATGGCCGTCCGGATCTTCTCCTGCGTTATGACACAGTAAATAGGCGTGTATCCGCTTGCCAGGCCTTTGGCACATATGATCATGTCGGGGATGACGTTCCAATGGTCGATGCCGAAGTGTTTTCCTGTTCTCCCAATGCCGGTCATAACCTCGTCGACGATAAGCAGAACATCATGTTTGTCGCAGATCTCGCGAATCCTTTGAAAATACCCATCCTTGGGCACCAGCGCTCCTGCCGTCGCCCCGACCACCGGCTCAGCCATGAAAGCGGAGACAGAATCGGGCCCTTCGTACAGAATGGTGTCCTCCAGTGCATCGGCGCATTCCAGATTACACGCATCCGGCTTCCGGCCAAAAGGGCAGCGGTAGCAGTAGGCCGGGACGATATGCGGGGTATGGACCAGCAACGGCTGGTAGTACTGCCGGCGTTTGGTGTGTCCGCTTAATGCCAGCGCGCCCAGGGTGTTTCCGTGATAGCTTGTCCACCGTGATATCACTTTGCACTTGGAGGGGACGCCTCGGTCCACCTGATACTGACGGGCCATTTTTACCGCAGTCTCCACGGCCTCTGATCCGCCTGAGAGAAAGTAGACCCTTTCCAGACCGGGAGGAGCGATACGGGTAATTTTCTCGGCAAGCTCTATTGCGGCTTCCGTTGTAAACTGCGTGCCATGGGTAAAGGAGATGAAGCTCGCCTGTTTCAGCATCGCCTCCTGTATTTCCCTGACCCCGTGGCCTATGTTTACGACCGCCGCCCCTCCGGACCCGTCTATGTACTCTTTTCCGTCGGCATCGTAGATATAGATTCCCTCCCCTCTCTGAGCCGTCGGATAGTATTTGTTCGGGTTTCTGTAAAACACATGATCCTGATTTGTTTTTGCTCCCATTGTCGTTTCTCCTTCTCCGCGAAAAGTTGTTACGTCTATTGTGTGCATTCCCTGAAATTATCGTTACTCAACGGGCAACCGGCGCCGTGGTGCCATGCTTCTTCCGAAACCACTGAGAGATGAAAACGACGGCAAAGAGGGCAAGGCCGATCCCGTCCGTCATCAACCCCGGTTTGATCATCAGCAACGCCACCGACAGCAGCAGCAGTACTTCATACCACCGCGCTCGTACAAGCAGGCAGGCCTGCACGCCGGCCGCAAGGCAGATAATACCGAAAGCCGCCGTGACAACACTCATCAGAATGTCACCGAAACTGCCGATCATCAGCAACTCGGGCGCGTAGACAAACATGAAGGGGATGATAAACCCCGCGATACCAAGCTGAAACGCGTTGATCCCCGTCTTCCAGGGGTCGGATTTGGCAATGCCCGCTCCCGCGTACGCGGCTAATGCCACCGGCGGCGTGATATCGGCCCGCGTTCCGTAATAGAGAATAAAGAGATGGGCCGCGATGGGGAGAACCCCCATCTGAACAAGGGCCGGAGACACAAGAGACGAAATAATAATATACTGGGCGGTGGTGGGGACGCCCATGCCCAGAAAGACACAGGCAATCATCGTAAAGGGCAGCGCCAGGTAGAGATGTCCCATGGACGCGTCCACGATGAGAGAGGAAAACTTGATTCCCAGCCCCGACATGGTGATACACCCGATAATGATACCCGCTGCCGCGCAGGCGGCGGCCACTTCAACGGCCCCCGTTGCCCCTTCTTTCAGCCCTTCCAAAACCAACATGCCGAATTCTTTGGCGGATCTCTTCCGGATGATGGTCATGACGAAAGAGGACACAACCGTCGCCGCAATCGCCCAGAAAACCGCGCGTTCCGGCGAATAATTTCTCATGAGAAAGTAGATCAGAAGAAAGATTGAAAAAACATGATGCCATCCCTCGGCAAAGGCCTTGCCGATACGGGGCAGGTCCGCCCGGGGCAGTCCCGCAATACCCATGGAAACCGCCCTGAAATGGACCTGCATGAAGGTTGAAAAAAAGGCCAGGACGGCAGGAATCGCCGCGGCCACGCATACTTTAAAATAGGGAATGGATAAGAATTCCGCCATGATAAAGGCGGCGGCCCCCATGATGGGGGGCATGATCTGCCCCATGGTTGATGATGAGGCCTCAACACCGGCGGCAAAGTATCCGGGATACCCGGTTCGCTTCATGAGCGGTATGGTGAAAGAACCGGTTGTCACGGTATTCGCCACGGAGCTCCCCGATATCATGCCAAAAAATGTGCTGGACGCGACGGCCGCCTTTGCCGGACCGCCTCGGGACCACCCGGTCAGGGCAAAGGCAACATCCGTAAAGAACTGACCGGCCCCTGTCTTTCTCAAAAGAGCGCCGTACAGGATAAAGAGGAGGATAAAGTTTGCGGAGACGCCGAGGGGAACACCGAACACCCCGTCCGTGGAGAGGGCCAGATAGGTGGACAGCCTCTCGATGCTGTATCCCTTGTGGGCAAGCACATCGGGCAGATAGGGCCCGAAAAGCACATATCCGATAAAGATGACTGCAATCAGCGGCACGGCCGGCCCCGTTGTCCTGCGGGCCGCCTCCAGGACTATGAGGATGAGAATGGTTCCCAGCACCACGTCGATGGGAAGAAATGTGCCCGCCCGGTTCAATATGGATGTTGAAAAGATGAATATCCAGAGACATATGCCGGCGGAGACCGACAGAAAGACCCCGTCGAGAAGCGTCATCCTGTTCCGGAGAGATTGGTGCCGGGAAAAGGGATAGAGGACAAACACCAGAACCGACATGAGCAGCCAGTGGAGTGCCCGGTGGTCAAGGGCAAAGAAGGGATGCACGTAGGCGTAGAACAGATGATAACAGGACGTCGCGACAGCGACAACCGCGATTGCCAGACGTGCGGGTCGCCCCGTATATATCCTTTTTTTCTCTATCTCCTCCAGCAGTTCCTGTGCGGCAGTCTCCGCGACAGTGATTGCCTCCTCGAGAGACGGGTCCACTGTTTTACCGCGGTTCTCTTCCATATATCAACGCCCTCCACTCTTGCGCACCAGACGAATCCAAACCCGGTCGCCCCCCTCGGCAACAGACAGCAGGGGATAGCTCTTCCCCTGACAGGTAATCACGTGACCCGCGACCCGTCCGACGCGAAGCAACAACCGGGGAAATTCCCGGTTCAGAAACACCCGCGTTGCCCCACGTTCCAACACAACGCGTGCTCCGTCATGTGAGAGAGATTCCAATCCTGATCCGTACCAGTCAAACCGTTCCTCTGCGAGAACTATCGTATCCTGATGAACCCGAAAAACGTCATGCACCGGGGTGTGATCGGAGGAATGAATATAATCGATATAGAAGAGATCTCCATCCTCCACCTGAAATTCAAGCAGAACCGAGTCCTCAGGGGGCTTCACCACCTGAAGATACAGGGCGCCTGATTCCGCCGGCGCGGCGGACCCAGGCACCCACAGTATCAACAGGAACAGGGCATATATGATTCTCGACGTCATCGGCACATTTGCCCGGACGGCCAGGGTACCCGCCGGGCTGTCAGCGGTTATTTCTTCACTTCCTTGAAGTATTTCACCGCCCCCGGATGAAGCGCTATGGGACTGTTCACGGCGTTTGCTGGCGTCAGCTGAGCGGCAATGGGATGAATGTTGACAAGGGCGTATTTCCCTTCCTTCACGTTGGTGAACAGCGCCTTGGTGACCTTGTACGCGATATCGTCAGGCATATTCGTGCTGGCAACCATGACGTTGGAATCGCCGATACAGAGAACATCGTAACCAACATCGTCGTAGGTTCCCTTGGGGATCGTCGTCTTGAGATAGTAGGGGTATTGTTTGACAATGGCATCGGCAAGCTTCGCGCCGACGGGAACCAGCACCAGATCTCGTGTCGCGGCGAGATCCATGACCGCCGAAGCGGGATAGGCGAAATTGAAGAAGCAGGCATCGACAATACCGTCCTTCAAGGCCTGAACCGATTCGGACTGGGACAGATTGGCCAGGGTCACGTCCTTTTGAAGATCAAACCCGGCCGCCTGCAGGATCGCCATGGCCATGGTCGAGCACCCGCTTCCGGGAACGTCTATCGAGACCTTTTTCCCCTTCAAATCGGCGATTGTCTTGATCCCCGACTGCGCGGTTGTCACGATATGCTCCGGGGCCGGATACATCTGGAACAGGGCCACAAGGGGATATTTCTTTTCAAAGGGCTCCTGCCCCTGAACCGCCTTGTAGGCGACGCTTCCCATGACCATGCCCATATCGGTGTCCCCGGAACCGACAAGGCGGCAGTTTTCTACCGACGCCCCGGTCGATTCGGCGGCGCACCGGACACCGTCGACCGTTTTTTCAATCACCACGGACATGCCGCCGCCCAGGGGATAGTAAACGCCCCCCGGACTGCCGGTCCCGATGGTCAAAAATACCTTCTTGGCCAACGCGGGCCCTGCAAAGGCCAGAAACAGAGCCAACCCCATTACCAGAACGACGTACCATGATCTTTTCATCGCACCCTCCTTTCATGATAACCCTGCTTTTGTATGGAGAACAACCGGCGGCATACATCCGCGTTGTCTCCCCCTTTTTTTGTACGGTCTATCAGAGTGCCGGTCAAGCATGATATTGAACAGTGTCAACGGGCGGGCGGCCTGGCCGTTCCACACATCCCTACCAGACAGTGACGATCGGCAGATCGCGCATGGTGAGCAGCCCGGGGGGCGCTTCGCACACCCGGCGCACGGCGTTCACGGTAATAGCCACCGTGGCCAGATCGCCATTGGTTCCCTCCAATCTGACCTCCAGATCAGGCTTCCCGAAGATCTGAATGGTGTCTCCATCCTCAAACTCGTCCAAGGCTGCGATAAAGGTCAGGGTCATGAATTCCCCGTCATCGGTATAGCCGCGGGCAACCTGTTTGAGCCCCCGTACCTCGCCGGGTTGCACCTCACAATAATCGGTCGTTGCCACGCACTCGGCCAGGATGGGCTCCACATGGGCTTCATACCGTTTCAGCCTCTTCCCCAGTGTGTGAAAGACCATCCCCATCGATTCCGGAAGCCCGATATGCCCCATACGCCCCTTTTTCATCTGTAAGGTAAAGTCCTCCACCGTCATGCCGGCACCGATCTTTATCTGGAACGGTCCGCGCCTCTTGGAGGCATTCATGCGGCGCGTCACATCAATGCGATCCACCCGCTGGCAGATTGCGGTCAGATGGAGGGGAAGGGCATCCATCAGGAACCCGGGATTGACTCCGGTGCCCAGGACCGTTTTCCCGGCCCGCCGGGCGGCCGCGTCTATGCGGGCGGCGGGCTCCGGATGAGCCAGCCAGGGGAAGGCAAGCTCCTCGGCGGTCGACACCACATTGAGCCTCCTCTCAAGAATCTCTACAAGCTGATCCTCAAAGACGTCAAAAAAGGAGCTGGTGGTATGCAGAACCACGTCTGCCTCCTTTGTTTCCAAGGCTTGGGACAGGTTCCGGACCACGGGGAATCCCAGGGAAGCGGCAAGCCCCAGCACCTCGCCCATATCCCTGCCTGCCTTTGCCGGATCAATATCTACCCCGCCGACCAGTTCCAGTCCGGTACGCTCCAGAACGTGGCGCGCCACGGCGCTGCCGATCGGCCCCAGTCCGTACTGTACTACCCGTATGATGGTATCAGACATCGCTCTCTCCTTCATTCTGCTGCTGCGTCTCTCCTGCGGCGGGACGGGCCGCAGCTTCTTTTTTGGCCCGCCTCTTCTGCAGAATATAGACGCCGATGAAAATCAGCGCCCCGATTATATCGCTGTTGTGTCCCGGATAAATCAGGAAGATGGCCGCCATGCCGGTGCAGAAACGCTCTATGACACGTGATCGCGCCCCGAAATAGCCAATCACCGTGGCTCCCAGGGAAATAACACCCATGAAAAGTGTTATCACGACCCTTGAGAAGTGGAGGAAGTCGAAAGGAACAGCGGGATCGAGCAGCCGGGGGAGCCAGAGGATTATGGGCGCCGATACGATGACAAAGGGGACGATGAAGCCGGCTGAGGCGAGACCGAAGGCGGTAAATCCCGTCTTGAAGGGGTTCGCCCCCGAAATGCCCGATGCCGCATACGCGGCCAGGGCCACGGGTGGGGTGACATCAGCGAGGACGGCGTAAAAGAGGACAAACATGTGGGATGCGAGGGGAGGGATGCCCCACTCGAGCAGCGCCGGAGCGGCGATCATGGAAGCGATGATATACTGCGCCGTGGTGGGGATGCCCATGCCGAGCACAAAACAGGCAACGGCCGTAAAGACAAGCGTAAAAAAGAGGGACGTTCCGCCGATGGTAAGCAGGTGGAAGACATCAAGGGCCATCACGAGCGTGGCAACTCCTTTGGCCAATTCGATAATCGCCGCGGCAAACTTGAGTCCCAGACCTGTCAGGGTTGTCGCTCCCACGATAAAGCCGATGCAGGCGCAGGCGGCACCGATGGCAAGCGCGTTTTTTGTCCCCAGTTCGAGGGTTTCCATAATATCTGGGATACGCATCCGGCTTTCCTTATAGAACACCCCGATTCCGATGATGACGGCCAGCGTCCAGAAAGTGGAAAGGAAATAATCAACATTGCACACCTGGAGCAGGACAAGCGTGATGCCGGGACCGAGGCAGATAAGCCAGTTTCTGGTACCCGTTTTTTTCAGGGTGTAGGCAAATCCTAGGACAAAACACGCTATCCATATAACCGTTCCTATCGTGAAAGGGCTGAATGGATTGTACCGGAGAAGGATGGCGGGTGCGGCAAGGATAACCGTTATCAGGAAGGGTGTGGTCTTTTCATGAATCTGACCGATGGCAACGGAAAAAAAGATGCCCCAGAAGGCCGCAAGAAAGGGGCTGCTTCCCGTGACGAGAAGCCACACGATGATAATCAGCGGGGCGACAAGAGGCCATTTTTCCTTCAGTATCTGACCGGTCCGGGGAAGAGCGTCCCGGGGAAGCCCCACGAGGCCTCGTTTCCGTGCCTCCAGGTGGACCATGGTGGCGATGGCGAAGAAGTGGAGAATGGCGGGCACTATGGCGGCGGCGGCGATCTTGATGTAGGGGATCCCCAGGAATTCCGCCATGATAAAGGCGGCGGCCCCCATGATGGGGGGCATCAGCTGGCCGCCCGTGGAGGCTGCCGCTTCAACCGCTCCGGCAAACTGGGGGCGATACCCCACTTTCCGCATGAGGGGAATGGTAAAGGCCCCCGTTGTGACGGTATTAGCGATGGAGCTTCCGCTTATGGACCCCATGAACCCGCTGCTGATAACAGCCACCTTGGCCGGCCCTCCGGCTGACCACCCGGCCAGCGCCATGGCAAGATCCATGAAGAGCTGCCCCAGGCCGGTCTTCGAAATAAAGATGCCGAAGAGGACAAAATGAAAGACAAAGGTGGCGACCACCCCGAGGGGGATACCGTAGACCCCTTCCGTTCCTAGAAACATGTGTTCGATGATGCGTTCCACCGAGTAGCCCCGGTGGGCGAAGAAACTGAGGCCGGGGATATCCAGAAAGTAGGGCCCCAGATAGCAGTTGATCAGCACGAGGAAGGCGATGATGGGCAGAGGCGGACCGATGCTGCGTCTCGCCCCTTCGAGGATCAGGAGGAAGGCGAAGGCGCCGATGATCAGATCGAGCCTCAGGGGCAATCCGGCGCGGAAGACGAGGTTGTTGAATTCGAGAAATATAAAGACCGAAAAAGCCGACGACAGGAGAACAAGAACAACATCGAAATACGGAATATCGTCGCTCTGATACTGAAAGGAACCGGTGGAGACAATCGTTCTCAGCGCCCGCGCCCAGTGGATCATGACCAGGAGCAGAATGCTGAGAAAGGTGAAAAACAGACACACGCTCCAGAAGAGGAGGGACGTGTTGGGGGCGTTAAAGACCTGCCGGAAGTCGATAGAATAGTAGGCGCGAAAGACTCCGTAAAAGAAACCGGCAAGCATCCCCGTGAACAGCACAAAATCGACGTAGGTAAAGAGTTTCAGCTTCAAAAACTGGCGGCGCTTGACATAGACGATCCCTGCAAATGAGCCCAAGGCGAGGGCGCCGGCGGCTGCCGGTGACAGGGCGAAGATTTCACGAAACATGGCGGTTACCAGCGAAGCGCCGATCAACCCGTAGATGATGTCATAAGCAAGATACTTGCCGCTCCGGGAGTCTGATTTTCTGACGGAATAGAGAAAATAGACAAGGGGGAGAACAAACGCGAGATGAAACGCCCGGTGTCTCCACTCCTGAAAGACACCGAACCCCGCCGTGTAAATATGGAAAATGGAGAGCACCTGCGTCATAAAAAAGGCAAGCTTTGTGGTGATGCCCGACAATGTCCGAAACCGGAATTCAGGATCATACTTCGACAGTTCTTCTATCGTTTCCGACACGTCTACAGAAGAGCGATTGTCTGTTCCTTTTTCCATCGTAGCGGCCCCCTATCGGCTTGCGTGCGCGGCCATGTCATAGAGATACTGCCCGAGACGTTTTCGTTCGATGGTTATCCTCAAGAGTCCGTTCCCGGCGAGAGAGGCCAGCTCATATTCCCGGCCGTCCGGGAAACGGAGGGTGTTGTTGTATCTGCTGTCCACCCACTGGTCGATAGAGGGAACAGGCCGGTGCATGTTTTCTATGATGAAGTGATCCCCCTCCGCGCGGAACATCTCATTCCCGAAGGCCGCATAGGGGAGTCCCGTGCGGCTCGACCAGAATTCCGTCTTGTAGGTTACCATCGTATACTGTTCATCCACCCTCAGATAATCCCACACGGGACATCCCTCGACCGAATGGGTATACCCAAGGGCAAAGCGGAACCCGGGCGTCACCCGGGCACGATACACCACGGTTTGTTCAGGCAGAGCCTCGATCTGAAAGACGTGGACGGGTACCAGCAGTACCGGCACAAGCATCACGGGAATGAGGAGGGCTGATACAATCACGCTCTTCCGCCGCATAGGCAAAAAAATTGGGCACCGGCGATAGCGGTGCCCAATCTCCCTTCTTCAGATGCGAGGCAGGACAACGCCTGTTATTTGATCATCCCTTTTTCCCGGTAGTACTTGGCAGCGCCCGGGTGCAGAGGAATCGCCATGCCGTCGAGGGCCGTTTCCAGCGTCACGTCCTTGCCCTTGGCATGGACTTCCGCCATGATGGCCGCAGCACTGGGCGCTTCGTCAGCCTGGTCCCCCTTCTTGCGCAGGACATATTTCCCCTTTTCCCAGAGGGCCACGGTCAGCTGATAAATGATGTCATCGGGAATATCCGCATCCACCACCCACTGGGCCATGACGGCAACGGTGTTGACCGCCTGTTCCTGTCCCCGGTAGGTGCCCGCCGGGATGGTAACCTTCGCGTAAAAAGGCCAGGTGTCGGTGATCTTCTTGATCAGGGCGTCATCCAGACCGAGAATCGCGATGTCCGACTGAGAGGTCAGTTCCATAACCGATGACGTGGGAATGCCGGCGGTAATGAACCCGACGTCAGCCTGGCCGTCCTTCATCCGCTGGGATATCCCCGCGAAACTGAGCCAGTCAAGGGAACCAAAATCCTTGAAGCTCATACCGGCCGATTGGAGGATATTCTCCGCGTCAACCGCCGTGCCGCTCCCCCTGTCGCCGGGGACGACCCGTTTCCCCTTCAGATCTTTAATGGACCGAATGTTGGCGCTCTTGAGCGTAACAATCTGAATGACCTCCGGATAGAGAGATGCGATACCCCGTACGTTCTTCACGGGATTTCCGGCGAACTGGTCGAGACCGTTGTAAGCCTGATAGGCGGTGTTGTTCTGCACAAAGGCTGATTCGATGCCGTGACTGCGGATAAGATTGAGGTTTGCCGTCGAGGCATTTCCGGACTGCGCGGTGACGATCAGGTCGAGAATCTTTGTAGAAAGGGCCTGGGCAAGGGCGCCGCCCAGCGGATAGTAGGTTCCCCCCGTTCCACCGGTAGCGACGGCAAAAAACGTCTTGGCCGCGCCGACGGGACCGGCACACACCAGCAAAATCGCCAGCACGGTTACAAAGAAAAGCACGGTATGTTTTTTTCGTATCATAATCTTCCCCCCTCTTCTATGTAAATGTTAAGCGCCAATATGCCCCCCGTATACGGTATATAATGCATATTTCTATGCAAAACGCAGACGGGTGTCAAGGTATTTCCGTCAATCCGGTTGTCTGATGAGAATGCTGCCGGATAGCATGCAGTGCCTCATCTCAGCGCTGCTTCATGTTTTATGCCTGCCTTTTCAAGATCTGGGCCGCCGTGTGGATAATATCCCACGCCCCGCCGAAGGGAGGGCTGTAGGCAAAGTCCATGAAGCCGATCTCGTCGAGGTCCATTCCCGACCAGAGACAGGCGGACAGGGTGTTGATGCGGCTCACCGCCCCGCTCTGGCCCACCGCCTGCGCGCCAAGGAGCTTTCCCGATGTCTTGTCCGCGATCAATTTGAGTCCCAGGCGATGCCCCCGGCTCATAGATCTGGCAACGGGAGTCCCCCAGATAATCTCGCTTGCGGGAACGTATCCGCTGCGCTCCGCCGTCCGTTCGTCAAGACCGGTCATGGCAACCTCCAGATCGAACACCTTGAAGGCGTTTGATCCGACGACTCCCGGAAATGTCGCGGCATACCCCCCGATATTCTGTCCAGCCACCCGCCCCTGTTTGTTCGCGATATCCCCCAGGGGGATGTGGACCCATCGCTTGCTCACCCGGTGATAGGACTCACAACAGTCCCCGGCGGCAAAGATCTCTTCCCGGGAGGTGCGCTGGAAGTGATCCACCCTGATGGCTCCCGATTCGCCCATGGCAAGGCCCGCAGCCTGCGCCAGCGCGGTTTCCGGTTTCACGCCAAGGGCGAAGATGATGAGATCCGTCTCGATTCTTTCCTGGTCGGTGACCAGGCACAGCCGCGCCTGGTCACCCTTCTCGACGGCGACCGGCGACTGATGGGGCATGAAGATCACCCCCTTGTCAGTCAGTTCCTCCAGTATGATCGCGGAAAAGGCGGGGTCCCATTTTTTGACCGGCAGTTCGCCCCGGTAGACGATGCGGGTTTCCAGACCGATGGTCTTCAGGGCTTCCGCCATCTCCATGGCGATAAAGCCGGCCCCAACCAGCACCGCCTTTTGGCACTGGTGCTCCCTGATATATTCCTTGATATTGATGCCGTCCCGCAGATTCTTCAGAACAAAGACCCCGTTCAGGTCGGTCCCCGGGATATCCGGCAGGATTGCCACGGTCCCCGTCGCCACCACGAGGGTATCGTAGGGCAGCCGTTCCCCCCCGGTCAGGAGCACTTCACCCGTGTCAGCCCGTATCTCGTCAACCCGTGTATTGAGCCGTACCCGTATCCCCGTTTCTTCAAACTTCTCGGGCGTTCGCGCGATCAGCTTTTTCGAATCCTTGATTACATCCCCGATGTAATAAGGCATGGGTCAGGCGGCATAGGAGACAAATTCCCCCTGTTCCACCATTGTTACCTCTAAGGACGGATTCCGCCTCTTGGCCTCCGCCGCTGCGGACGGGCCTCCGGCGCCTCCCCCCACGATTACCAGTTTCTTATTCATGTGGTGCCTCCCTGTCGTTTTTTCATCCATATGATCCCCAAACCGCAGAGAATCATGACGAGGCAGAGGGCCTGCCCCATGCTGAGCGCCCTTGCCACAAACCCGACCTGGGGGTCGGGCTCCCTGAAAAATTCAATACAAAACCGAGCCGTTCCATAGCCGATCAGGTAGAGAGGAAACAGAATCCCTCTGGCATGCTTCTGGTTTCTCACAGACCACAGGATCATGAACAGGAAGATCCCTTCAAAAAAGGCCTCATACAACTGGGAGGGGTGACGGAGCGCGCGGAGCGGGTCCAGCGGGAAATACATCCCCCACCAGACATCCGTCACGCGGCCGTACAGCTCCCCGTTCAGGAAATTGCCGATCCGGCCGAAGGTATATCCCAGGGGAATCGCCGGGCAGAAGAGATCGGCGAACTTCCAGAAATTGATCCGCTGTCTGCGAAGAAAGATGATGGACGCGACAATTATCCCCACCAGCCCGCCATGGTAGGACAGGCCGCTGATGCCGACAAACCGGAATCCCTCCGACAGGTCGAAGGGGAATACCACCGCCAGGGGGTGCGCCGCGTAGTATTCAAGATTGTAAAAGAGGACATATCCCAGCCGTCCGCCGATGAGGAGGGCCGCTACCGCCCAGACGAGATAGTTCTGGATCGTCTCTCGGGAGTAATCAAACCCCTCATCATGATCAACCCTGCGGACAACAAGGAGATAGACAACGGAGAAGGCCACGATATACATGAGCCCGTAGTAGCGAAGCTGAAAGGAGCCGATTTCCAGAAACGCCGGGTTGATGTGCTCCGGGATATGTTGCCAGCAATCGACCAGTCGAGCCATCGCACCCCTCTTGTATCGCGGAAGGTCCGGTCAACCGGACCCCTAATCTGTGAACCCCGACCCGTCGGGGTGAAGATCAGTCTCAGGTATAAGAACAGGAAGGCCCCGCTGCCGAGCAGGACTCGCAGGACCCGTGGGACCCGGCGGTGAGGGACATCATCTTTTCGACCTTTTTCTTTCCGCACGCGGGACACACGATATCTCTGTCATCATCCTGCGCAAACCGGATCATTTCAAACGTATTGCCACAAAGGGTGCATTTATATTCATAGATGGGCATTGCGTATTCTCCTTATCAGCGCGGTCTCAGGGATTGCCCTGAACGGCGTTCCCTCATGAGACCGCCATGGTAATCGATCAGTAGGCCTGGCCTTTCACGTCATCGACATACAGTGACGCGCTGTGCGCGGCCGTCGCCCCGTCGCCGCAGGCGGTCACCACCTGCCGCAGGGATTTTCTGATACAATCCCCGCAGGCGAAAATCCCCTCCGCCGACGTCTTCATATCACTATCGGAAATAATATAACCATCCTCGTCCATATTGACAAGCCCCTTGGCGACTGCCGTATTGGGAACAAGGCCGACAAAGATGAATACCCCGTCGACGGCGATATCGTCATGCCGATCGGGATCCTTGACATTCCGTATCCTCACACCCGTGACACCATCCTCTCCGAGAATCTTCTCCACCACGGAGTCCCAGGCGAAAGCAATCTTCTCGTTGGCAAAGGCCCGTTGTTGCAGGATGGCCGTCGCGCGCAGACGGTCCCGCCGGTGAATGAGCGTGACCTTCGAGGCAAATTTTGTCAGATAGACGGCCTCCTGGACGGCCGTATCGCCTCCTCCAACCACTGCGACTTCCCGGTTCCGGTAAAAAGGGGCATCGCAGGTGGCACAGTTTGAAACACCTCGGCCAATCATTTCCACTTCCCCGGGAACCCCCAGACGGCTCCAGGCCGCCCCCGTGGAGACAATGACGGAAAGGGTGCAGTAGGCCCCGTTGTCGGTAACAACCTCCCACCCGTTGACATCTCCCGATTGCGCCCGGTCTATGCGGATCACCTGCTCCGGTCTGGTTTCCAGACCGAAGGCAACCCCCTGTTTCTTGAAGGTGTCATTCAACTCGAACCCGCCGATGGCGGGGAGACCGGGATAATTTTCAATCATATCCGTCATGGTGATCTGGCTGGCCTGGGCGTTTCCCTCCAGGAGCAGCGTCTTCATATCGGCTCTGGCCGCATAGAGCCCCGCGGTCAAACCCCCGGGACCACCCCCTACAATAACAATATCATACATATCCTTCGGTATCTGTATGTCAGCCACGAAATTCCCCTTCCTTCAGAATGTACCAATCAGTTTAGCCACATTTCCCGCTTTGTCAAGCGCTATGGTCTCACATGTCAGGAGCACGTAATATGTCC
>DIXO01000048.1 GCA_002428735.1 Syntrophaceae bacterium UBA6078
TAGGAAAAGTTTTTCAACAACCTGCGAATACTCCCTCGTGAGCACCCCCGCCGGGTTAAGGACCACTTCAAAGGCAACGCACAGGGCCGACATGACAGCAGCGATCATAATCCGATTGTTGATCCCCAGGATCTTCATGCCTTTGTCCTCGGGCAGGAGAAGAGTGCTCATCAGCCCCATAATGAGAAACATGAAGGTGATCTCTATGTTGAGTCCCGCGAGGATCAGATATGATGTCCCTCCTCCGGGAGCGCCCCATACGGGGGCATACTGGGTGAAATAGAGCACCAGGGCGTTCCAGATCTCGTTAAACCAGTCCATCCCCCAGAACCCCGGCCCGGCAAGGACGGCGGACCAGTTCCGCCCCGCCGCCTCCCTGATGTAGAGAAAAAACCATGAGCAGGAAGGGGATAATATACCACTTGAACTGGGCCGGTTCGCGCAGAATGGAGAGAGCCTGCAGTGCATGTTCCGTCAGGGAGGATGCGTCCTTGACGATGGAAAGTGCCTGTGCTGATGGTGTAATCATTGTTTTGCCTTTTTATTGGTATGGTGACCGGAAAGAAACAGCAGGAGCGGATACATGGTTTCCTCTAACCTCCTATACGCTGCCGGCCGGGGCATCCCTCACTCATTGTTTTTTTCGTCGCCCTCAGCTGAAAAGGCCTTCCTCTGTGAATCCTTCTATTTCAACATCCCTATATCCCAGTTCACGCATGACTTCTCGCGTGTGCGTCCCGGCCGGGACCCCGCTCCCCCGATATTCCTGACTTGTCTCCGAAAATTTGATGGGGTGGGCGATCTGTTGAACGGTCCCCCCCGTCGGAAGCTCGACCTCGACCACCAGGGATCGTTCCCGGGTCTGCCTGTCATCCACAGCCTCGGCAAGAGTCAGGACCGGCTCGACGCAGGCATCCGTTCCTTCGAATAGTTTCATCCACTCACCCCTCGTCTTTGTCCGGATGGTGGCCCTGATCTGCTCCTTGACCTCTCCGATATTCTCGGGGAGAACACCCCCCGCCGCCAAGTCGGGACGGCCGATCCCTTCGCAAAAGGCGGCGAAAAACTGCGGTTCAAGGGCGCCGAGGCTCAGATATCCCCCGTCCCTTGTCTCGTAGAAATCATACAGAGAGCCCCCGTTCAGGAGAAACCCCTCGCGGCCCGGTTCGTTCCCGTCTACCAGATAGGCGTTCCCCGCAAGGGTGTTGAAGGCGACGACGCCGTCGGCCATCGAGACATCGATCTGTTGTCCCCTTCCCGTTTCGTTGCGGGCGATGACCGCGGCCAGGATGCCGATGACAGCGTTGTTGGAACCGGAGGCAATATCGGCGATCTGCATCCCTGAGAGGGTGGGTCCACCCTTCTTCCTCCCCGAGTAGGCCATAAGCCCCGAGCGAGCGAGGTAGTTAATGTCGTGTCCCGCCCGGTCACGGTACGGGCCCGTCTGACCGTAGCCGGTGAGGGAGCAGTAGATGAGCGCAGGGTTGATCCCCCGGAGGGTTTCGTACCCGAGACCCAGCTTCTCCATGACACCGGGTCGGAACTGTTCGATCAGTATGTCATAGCCTCCTTCCAGCAGACGGCAGATGATCTCGATCGCCCGCGGGTGCTTCAGGTTCAGCGTCATGCACCGTTTCCCCCGTCCGAGCCAGGCCGTGGCAAAGGAGATATCCGTCCCTTGAATAAAGGGGGGTGCAAAGGCGGCCAGGTCAGGACGCGAACCGGAAACAATCCTGAGGACATCGGCCCCCATGTCAGCGAGTCCCATGGTCGCGTAAGGCCCGGGGAGGAGGGTCGTGAGATCAAGAATCCTGAGTCCGCGAAGCGGTCCGGCCATAAATCCTTCCTTTTCGGTCACACCTTCTTGAGCGCACCTATTCATCATTGTGGTGTACTTGGGGCAATACCAGGTCGTTTGGTGGTCATAATCAGATAAACGGCGAGCAGAGCAAAGATGATGAAGATGAGGTATGCCGGGTCGTAGGAGCCCGTCCGGTCGAAGCTCTGCCCGGCGATGAGAAACCCTGATATTTCAATTATAAGGACCAGAGAGACATATCTGATCACGGCAGGGAACGATTCCCGTCCGTAGAGGTCAGCCACGATGATGGGGAAAAGCGACATGACCCCTCCCATGGAAAACCCGAAAATGACAATAAAAAGCCCAAGGGAAACAAGCGAATCGTGGATGAGGGCAAGAGCGAGGCCAAGGGCCATCATGGATACAAGGACGGCCAAAATGTTCCGAGGGTCAAAGCGGTCGCACAATACACCCCAGACATACTTCCCGACAGTTCCGAAGCACGCCGTGAGTGCCATCATCCCCATTGCTGTCGTATCATCGAAGCCGAGATCGGAAAAGCGCGGTTTGAGCTGCGACATGACCGCGTTAACGCCGGTCAGGACCAGTCCCAGTGAAAGGCCCACTTTCCAGAACGTTGCCGTCCCGACTAGGCGACGGAGGGTCCATGGTTCTTCCCTGACGGTGTTGCCGATGCCCGGTTGCTCCTGTTCATGGAAAGAAACGGGATTGTTCACCCCCTCCAAGGGGAGACCGTCGGGGTGTAGACCGAGCTGCTCGGGCCAGTCTCGTATGACCAGCCACGACAGCGGTCCGACTGTCATGGTCAGAAGACCGATCCACAAAAAGGCACCGGACATGGTGCCGTACAGGACCAGTGTCATGGCAACGAAGGGAAGAACAGCGCCGGAAAATGAGATACCCGCGCTGGCGAGTCCCAGGGCCTTTCCTTTTTTGCGGACAAACCAGTTATTGACAGCTGTATTGGCCACCACACCGCCATAGAGCATACTTCCGAGGTACAACAAGACATACAGGACGTAGAACTGCCACAATACGTGGGTCCTCCCGAGGAGGATGCAAGCCCCGCCGGAAAGGATAGGGCCAATCAACATCAGGACCCGCGGACCAGTCGTCATGACCAAGGTACCGGCGAGAAACTGGCCGACAAAACCGGCAAGCATCCCCAGAACAAGGGCCATATTGAGGGCTGTTCTCGACCAGCCGTAGGCCTCGCTCAGCGGCTCCATGAAAGCGTTAAATATGTAAAAACTGGTCCCCACGGACATGAAATTGGCGATAAAGGCCAGAAGGACGATGTACCAACCGTAATAAATAGCGGGGGTCTTTTCAGGGGTCATGGGGTATTCTTTCCTTTGCCGGAGCATTACACATCTAATGTAAGAGATATGGTTCAGAAAGAATTACTACTTGAGTGCTTCCGTTCCAGGGTCTCCTTCCGGGCACAGTACTGGGATATGTGGTTAATGGCCCGGAGAGCGTCTTCGAGATCATCAAAGACGGGCACCCCCTCGCTCAGAAAAGCGGCCCGCGCCTCACGCAGCATTTCCTCGATATCCAGCGATTCGATTCCCTGCTTGATATTAGGGGTGACAACGATCACCGGTTTGCCCGTCACGGCAACCACCTCTCCCACGGCGGCGGCAAGTTCCCTGAAGGGGGTGACATCCTTGACTGGACAACCGGAGAACAGCGCCATCGATTTGTAGTGGTAGAGGAGTTGGATCAGGATCTGGAGATCAACCCTGTCATCTTTGGCGGCTGTGAGAAGCACCTCTTTCAGTATATGCGGCGGCACGTAGGGATTCGCCACGTCGATGGGGTTCCGGGCGCTCGATCCGGGCTTGGGAAGTATCTCCATGATAGCGTCTGTAATGGCGGGGTCGAGCAGGGGGAGTTGTATGCCGAAGGCCTCGGCAGAGTCGCTGGCGGCGATTCCCAAAGCCCCGCCCCCGCCGGCAACCGTGATCCCCCGGTAGATCCGTTCGGGAAGCATAGAAAAGGCCAGGCTTGTCTGGGCCAGTTCCCACAGGCTCGTAACTTGAACTGCATTGCATTGACGGAGGACAGATTCCCAGATAACCCTGTTTCCCCCCAGGGACGCCGTATGGCTGGCCACGGCCCTGCCTCCCGCCTCCGAAAGTCCCCCCTTATGAACAATGACCGGTTTCTTCTTCGTCACCCTTCTAAGAGCATCGCAAAAAGCAGGGCCGTCCTTCACCCCTTCAGTGTATGTGGCAATAACCTTTGTCTCCGGATCATTCCCGAGGTAGTTGAGGAGTTCCACCTCACGTAGGTCTGCCCCGTTCCCGAAGCTCACCACCTTGCTGAATCGAACGCCCATCCATTTCCCGATATGGGAGAAATCGATCGCCATCCCCCCGCTCTGGGCAAGAAAGGCAACCGGTCCGCTTTCCCGTGAGAGATCGGGCCCCGGCAGCAGGGTCAGCCCGCTCCGGGGGCAGTAAATACCGAAACAGTTGGGGCCGATAACCCTGATTCCCTTCCCGGCGATTTGTCTGACCGTTTCCTCCAGGGCAACCCCTTCAGGGGTTCCCAACTCACTGAAGCCGGCCGACAGGATCTCGGCGCCCGCGGCGCCTTTTCGCCTGCACGCCTCGAGGGCGTCGGGGACAACTCCGGCGGGGACCGCGATAACGGCAAAATCTATTCGGGCGGGAATCTCCTCCACGCTTTTGTATATCCTCATCCCGGCGATCTCTCCCCCCCGCGCGTTCACCGGGTACATGGTTCCCTCGAACCCTATCTCCCGGAGGGACATGAGGATCCCGCTGCCAAAACCGCGCCCCTGCACAGATACGCCGACGATCGCCAGGTGTTCAGGGTGAAATATCCGGTCAAGGGGGTCAGCATCACCAGGTTTCAGCTCGACACAGTTCATCCCTTATCCTCCTCAAGTCCTCGTTAGCACAGGTTATCACAACAGGTAAGACGCCAGGTGCTGAGAGATTATTCAATGGCCGCTCCAATGATCCGGAACATGTCGATATGGCAAAATGATAACCTGCTATGTCGTCAGGGAGCCACCATCGACATAGATGGAATGGCCGGTAATATAGTTGGCCAGGTCGGAGGCCAGGAAGAGTACGGACCCGACGATCTCCTCCGGTTCCGCCAGACGGCCCATGGGAAGCAGTGATTCGACGTGCTTGGCGATGTCGGGGTTCGACCAGATAGGCTTGCTGAAATCGGTCCGCGTGAGCCCCGGACCGACGGCATTGACGAGAATCCCGAAGGGCGCCCATTCGCGGGCCATGCACCTGGTCAGCATTTTCAAGGCAGCCTTGCTGCAGCCATACGCGGCCATCCCCAGTTCCGCCTTTTCCGCCCCCACGGTGGTAATGTTGATGATCCGCCCGCCTTTTTGCTCGATCATGACGCGCGCCACGGAGCGACTCAGAAGCCAGGCGGCCTTGACGTTCGTATCGAAGACCTTGTCCCATCCGTCCTCGCGCAGTTCAAGGAGACTCCGCAGGAAACTCCGGGCCGCGTTGTTTACCAGGATATCGATCCTGTCGAACTTTTTGACCGTCTCTTCGACGAGGCGTTCGATCTGATCTGAAACCGTCAGGTCCGTCACCACGGGGAGTGCCTGGCCTCCCAGGGCGGCAATTTCTTTCGTCACCGCGTTGAGCTGTTCCGCCGTTCTGCCGGCAATAACGACGGTAGCCCCTGCTCCTGCCAATCCCAGAGCGATGGCGCGTCCGATTCCCCTCCCCCCCCCGGTAACAATTGCTACCTTCCCCGTAAGGTCAAATGTTGCTTCCATCAATTATTATCCCCCTTTGGTACAATTTAGCAATAACACGTTCACTGGCAGGCAGTATAGTGAAAGGAGGCGCCCCTGTCAACTGTCGCTCATTCCTCATTTTGTTTTCCATGCGGATACTTGTTATTCCTTTCTCTCACGCGGCAACTCCCGGAGAAAGTCGTTTCCATGCCGGTAAAAATATGGTAGTGCAGCTTGTCATAACCGAGAGATAAGGAGAAAGATTTCATCACGACATGGCAATGTTCAAGATTGACCTCCATATTCACAGCGAACTGGGGGGCGATTCCGACATAAAGCCTGATGACCTTGTCAACCGGGCTCGGTCCGTCGGCCTTGACGCAGTCTGCGTCACCGAGCATCACTCTCACGATCTCAGCGCTCCCTTCGATGAGATATCACGAAAGAGCGGTTTCCCGATTTTCCGGGGGATGGAATATCGGGCGGCAGAGGGGCATCTTCTCGTATACGGAGCCCGGGTCAGCCGGGGCGACTTGCTTCCGGGACTTCCCATTCAGGACGTAATCAACGCGGTGCATCAGCGCGGCGGCGTGGCGATTCCTGCTCATCCCTACCAGAAAGACATGTCCGGCAGGCTGCTGGGGGACCTGGTTCTCGCTCTTCAGGGGCTCTATGCCCTCGAAGTGGCCAATGGCAGTGTCTCTCCTGCGGAGAACCGGCTCGCCCTCCAGGCTGCGGCAATGCTTGGCCTTAAAGGAATCGGAGGATCCGATGCCCATGGCCTGGCGGCGGTGGGACAGGCGTATACCCTTTTCCCTTCAGCAATCAGGACTGATCGGGAACTGGTCGAGATGCTCCGCAATGGGAGCTACAAGACACAGATCAATCAGGCCTGTTAGGCTCGGGCGGGTACCGTTGTTTCTCTTCACTTGACGGGAGAACATTTTTCTACTACCCTGCTGTAACAATCGTGACGGGGAAAGAGAGGGAGAACGCGGATGGCATTGATTTCGTACACATCGGCCCGGGAGCTTGCTGCTCTCATGCATTCCCGAGAGATCACCCCCCTGGAGGTGATGGAAGAGACGCTGCGACGGATCGATACGGCAAACCCCTCTCTGAACGCCTTTGTTTCGATAGATGCGGACCGGGCGATCGATGAGGCGAAAGCCGCCACCAAAGCCCTTGCGACAGGAGAAAATCCCGGCCCCCTGGCGGGACTTCCCATCGGCGTCAAGGACCTGGAGGATGTCGGTGGGATGGTGACCAGCTTCGGTTCCGTCCCCTTCAGAGATAATGTGGCGGCGGCAGATTCGATACAGGTGGCCCGCCTGCGGAAGGCGGGCGCCATCGTGGTGGGGAAAACCAACACGCCGGAGTTCGGATCGACGGGATTCTGCAAGAACCGCCTCTTCGGGGTTACCCGGAATCCCTGGAATCTTGAACGCACACCGGGAGGATCCAGCGGCGGATCGGCTGCCGCCGTGGCTGCCGGAATGGTTCCGGTAGCGACGGGTTCCGACGGCGGAGGATCGATTCGGATTCCCGCTTCTTACACGGGGTGTTTCGGTTTCAAGCCCTCCTACGGGAGGATCCCCATGGGGCCGCTCCCGATCCTCAACATGAATCCCATTACCACCCTTGGCCCCCTGACGCGAACCGTGGAGGATGCGGCCCTCTACCTGGACTGCGTGGCAGGTTATCACCCAGCGGCCCCCGATTCGCTACCCCATCCCCATCCCGGGATTTCCTACCTTCACACCCTGGACCATATCCCCCCACGGCTGACGATCGCCTTCAGCCCCACCCTGGGGTATGCCACCGTTCAGCACGACGTTATGGACCGTGTCGAAGAGGCGGTTCGCTCCTTCGAGGAGATGGGGCATACCGTGGTCCTGCTGGAGGAAGCATTACCAAACGTTGTCGACGCCTGGTTGAAGCTTTTCGATCTGAACATTTACGGTGCTCTGAATGAAAACCTGGAACAGTATGGAAGCGAAATGGGGAGGGCTCTGGTGGCATCACTCAAAAAGGCCCGCTCTCTGACGCTCGCGCAACTCATCAAGGCACAGCAGGTCAAGACAGATCAGAACCGGATTCTCTGGAACCTTTTCGAGCGCTTCGATCTCCTTCTCACGCCCACGATGCCGACGGAGGCCTTTGCGGCCGAAGGGCCACCCCCTTCTGAGATAGACGGCCACCCCATCTCCCTCTACGACGTGGTGGCATTTACCTACCCCTTCAATCTTTCGGGACACCCCGCCGCTTCAGTGCCGGCCGGTCTTACCACAAGCGGAATGCCCGCAGGGCTTCAGATTGTCGGGCCACGACACCGGGATGACCTGGTGTTTCAGGCGTCCCGGGCCTATGAAAAGGCGCGCCCCTGGAACAATGCCTGGCCTGTCGTTCCCCGATCGCCCGCGTGACGGTTCCCCTGCCGCCGGGACTGCTTCAGAATGGCTCTACTACCCTGTCTGGGGGAATATATGCTTATGCGCGCCATTCCCTCCGGATCTGGATCAGGTCTTTTTTATGACATGCCTGTATGGGGAAGGATAGAGTGCCTGAAAATCCGTCCGTCCGGGGTATGCTCCTCTACCTCATCCCCCTTGAGAACCATGCGTGTCAGGACTCCCTGAATCTTTTTTCCCGTTGTCGATTCGATGACATCCTCAATTGTATCGAAACGGGACAGTTCCTCGAGCGTCATAATGATGGGAACCACCATAGGAAACCGCTGTTCCCGGCACCCTTTGAGAGCATCCCCCGGCGTTACCCACATATGCCCCGTCAATTCTGATCCGTCATGGAGCGCCTCCTGGCAGGGGGGTACCCTGGCCACAAAAAATCTCGCGTCATACCGGATGGGCGACAACTCTGGCGTAATCCATCGGGAAAAATAGTGAAGCCGATCGAGAGCAATCGTCACTTCCTCTTTCCCAAGCATCTCAGTGAATGCTATCTGTCCGCTGTGGACCAGTCTCCGGTATGAGATAAACCGCTGTTCTGTATCATCGCGGTTCAAGGAAAGAAGGGACCCCTCTTTCCCGTAGGCAAAAAGAAGGCCCACCTCTTCGAAGGTCTCCCGGATGGCGGCGACCCGGAAACCCACGTCTCCCTCAGGGATCATCCTTTTGTCAAGCTCGCGTCGGTTCCTGATTGCATGGGGCATTGGAGAGAATTGTTTCATCTCAGGAAGGGTATCCTCTTCCTCCACCCTCCCGCCGGGAAAAACATACGAACTCGGGACAAAAGAACTCTTCGAACTTCTGAGGACCATCAGGACCTCGAAACCTCGATCACTGCCTTTCACGTGACGCAAGAGGACAACCGTTGCGGCATCTATTGGTGTAACTGCCATTTCACGTTCTCCGTCAACATATCGCGCGGTGGCGTTTCTCTATCGAACCATCTCGTCTCTTTCTGTAAGCATCTTTTCGTTCCGAAAGTCAAGAAATCGCTCCTGTCTGTCTCAACTTCCACTCCTGGCGGTAATCCCCCGCCGTAACTTCTCCTTTGAAAACACCCCGATCTGTGTTACATATTCACCGGTAGTTTGCTGTGACACTGTTCGATATATCAACCGGTTACCCTGTATTAAACGAAAGATGCCGTGGCCGTCAGCTCAGCGGATACGCAACACCCTTTCAGATAAGAAGGAGAGGTGCCATGCAACCAAACCAGATAACCGTCCCCCGCGGAAGATTTTCTGTGCGCGATTCAGGAAATACCGATGGATACCCCCTCGTCATGCTCCATGGATGGCCCGAGAGTTCTTACTGCTGGGAAGCCGTTCATCCCCTTCTGAGAAATGACCTCAGGATAATCGCCCCCGACCTCAGGGGACTGGGAGAAAGTGAACGGACCATGGAGCCATCCCTCTACCAGAAGATAGAGTTAGCAAAAGATATCGTTGAAATTCTTGATGCTCTCGAAATAAGAGATTTTTTTATTTTGGGACACGACTGGGGGGGCGTCGTCGCTCAGGAGGTAGCACTCGCCGTCCCTGACAGGGTCATCAAGCTGGTCCTCATGAATATCCCGGTGATCAATAATATGAATGGAAACGCGGAAGCTCTCGAAATAATTCGTTCCAGAAATTGTATCTCTCTCTGGTACCAGCACTTTCAGCAGCAACCGGCGCTGGCCGAAGCGATGATCAGAGGAAACGAAGAGGTGTGGATCCGGTACTTCTTCGGGAAGGCCGGCAGAGACGGTACAATCTCCGAAGATGCCCTTCGTGAATATATCAGATGTTACCGGATCGAGAATACACCCGCTACCGGGGCCTTTTACTACCGGGCCATGCGGCATGATGTGAAGAGATGGGCGGGACTTGCGGAAACACGGTTTTCCATGTCCAGCCTGTATATCCACGGAGCGAACGATGTCGTGATTATCCCCGCGTATCTGAACCACATCGAGAATTGTTTCAAAACTATCGATGTCGCAACCATAGACGCGGGCCACTTCGTGCAGGAGGAAAAGCCTCACGCTGTCGCGGCGCTGCTGAACGAGTTCTTGATACCATAGCCTACGGTTCTCTCCCTGGAGGGAGACTCAGCCGGAAAAGATATGTATTCGATAGCGTCCTGCAACGAGCCCGCGAACAGGCGACCACAGAATTTCAGTATATACTGATACGAAGGGGGGAGATGTCATGGTCTCAATCGAACCGACGGGAGATCAGTTGCGCCAACTGAGGGATCTGGATCACGAAGGGCCGATCGTTATGCTGAACCTCCTTAAATTCAAACCGGATGGAGGAGCGGAATTATACGAGCGGTACTAAGGGGTTGCCGGGCGACTGGTTGTAGAAATCGGCGGCAGGATTCTCTATTACGGCAGTCATAAGATGCCCGTTATCGGCCATGAAGAATGGGATGCCGCGCTTCTCGTCCAGTACCCTTCCCGGAATGCCTTTCTCTCCATGATCGCTGACGAGAGATATAAGTCCGCAGCCCATTACCGGCGCGAAGCTCTGATCGACTCTCGCCTCTATGCCCTGGCAACGATCAATCCCCCGAGGAGATAAAAAAGAGGGCTCCACCATAATGCGGCGGAGCCCTCTTTCACAACTAACCCGTATGCTGAAGTGCTACTTTTTGTCCCTCTTTCTTAACTCAGCCGGCATGACAAAGTCGCTTGCTTTTCCCACACCTTTGAATATCGCCTCATTCTCCTTGCAGGATCCTCCCAGGTACTGGATCTTCCCGCCGTTCTGGAACTGGCCGATCGGCTGGATGAACACGCCGGGGTAGGTCTTGTGCTGGGGATCGGCCGGGTCGACTCTGACCTTGGAGTGGAAGTACGGTTTGATTTTTTTCGTTTCGTAGGCCATCTTGCCGAGGGAATAGGTAGTTTCCACCGTCTCCATGGCTTTGATCAGTTTATCAACGTCGTCTGTACCCCCGGCGGTTTCTATCACTTTCTTGAGAAAATACACGTCCGCGTAAGCAAGATGAACGTGTATCTGGGTCGGGATCTGGTGCTTCGTCGCCATCTCAACGAACGGAATGGTTTTTTCCGTCAGGGGAATTAGGCACTCGGTAAAGGATCCGACCATGCCCAGGCACTTGCCTCCGGTCAGCTTCCAGAAGTCGGAGGTCTGGGACACGCCGCCGTAAAGATCGACGGGGATATCACGGGCAGCCGAATCAGCCCACTGCTTGGCAAAGGACTCCGTGTCGGTAAACCATGAGCTTATGTAAAAAATCTGCTGGGCTCCCGTCCCGGCGATCTGCTGAAGGATGGGCAGATACATGGTTCCCCGCGGTTTGACCGCTTTGCTGTAAACGACTTTGACGCCATAGTCCTTCTCAACCATTTCCTCCCAGGGAGGCAGCTTAAGGTCGGGCATTCCGTCCCGCCAGGGTTTCGTCCACTCAAGATCCTCCCACAGGATCGCCATTTTCTTCAGACCTTTCGGGAATCTGTCTTTCCACGTTTCCCCCCAGAAGTAGCGCTGCTGGGCGTAGTGAGACGGCTCTGGATCCCAGTCACGGAAACAGAATTTATACTTTTCGTATTCGTCGAGGACCCGGTCCGTCAGTTCCCGTCCCATGGGGCCGTTGAAAATCATGATGTGAGGGTAATCCTTGAACATGGCAGCCGCGTTCTCCTGGGCAGCCAGGCAGATCTCCGTTCTCCCCTCGACGAAGATGAATTTTGCCTTATCTTCCATGAGCAAACGCCGCGCCCCCTCGACACTCAACGACGTGGCACCCTTGTTATCGGCGATCACGTACTTCAGAGGACGGCCGAGAACGCCTCCCGCCGCGTTGATCTCGTCAACCGCCACCTTCTGGATCGCCATGCAGGGCCGTGTTCCCGGCGAAAGTACCATCCCTACATAGCCGATCACAATCGGTTCACCCGACGGAGCGGCGCTCATCCCGGTGGATGGCAAACAGAGCGTCAGTGAAAGCACCGCCACAACAAATAAGCCAAACCTCAATCTTTTGATCATCGCATCTCCCTCCTTGTTGTCATTGCTTGTTTCTCTCCCCCTGTTTCAACAATCTCCATTCTCGGAAACATCGGGCCATCATACATCTGATCGGGATAAAAAAGTTTGATGAAAGCTAGAACCTCCTCCCCGCCTGCATGCAGGTAACTCTGTCGTTGATACTGTGGAAATTAACGGTTCTCGGAACTGGCAACAGCCCCTGATCAATTACCCGTCCTGGTATGGGGAAAAACGCAACATGAAAAGAAGAAATGGATATCATTAACCTCCCCCCCGGTCAGTAACGATATCGCAAAGAAGAGCCCCCGGGGTATCAACCTGAACAAACAGAAACAACCCCGGCAGGTTTTTAAGTAACACGCCAGTCTTCGCCTGTCAACAGGAAATGCTTTTGTTTAAAGAGCCTGAACTGTTGCATAACTCGACGAGACATAAAACAGGTCTTATAAAAATCCTCAAAAGGACGAAAGCTACACCACCACGTAATGGATCAGGGTTCAGCCTCCACATCTCTCTTGCAGGTATTTTATCTTTATGTATTCATCGTCCTTTCCGATATCGCAGGAAACCCATTTGATACGGGGCGGCGATTCGGACATCTTCACGAATCCCGAGGTGACAACGAATGTACCGACCGATTCGTCCTCAACCTCTTTGAATGATTTTCGTACTTCCCACTGTCTGTTTTTCATTGTCCGCTCCGGCGTCATAACCCCCATGACGATAGGAACACCTCCTCCCCGCCATTTCGACCGCGCCGCTTTGAAGGCATAGGTCAAGGCTTTGGTCGTCAGTTCCTCGGCCGTGTACTTGACCGTCTCCTTTTCGATCTCACGGTGCAGCGTCATCGCCTGCTCAATGATATCGGGGATACGATCCGGCGTAAACTTGAAGTCGTCTTCGAGATCCCACCGATGGAGAATCTTAAGGAGAGCTCTGAAATCGTGATCGCGGGGGGCGGCGATCGCCACCAGACCGTCTTTGCACTTCCAGTGACTGTATGGATAGAGAATGAAATCCAGCACGCCGATCCGAGGGCGCGGTTTGTCCCAGGTATACCCGATGCTCGCGGGGAATCCCGTCATTGATGAATAGGCATCCATCCCCGCGACGTCGATCATCTGACCCTCGCCGGTACTCTGACGATGCAGGAGGGCCAGCGTCCCCCCCAGGGCGGCGCTGATCCCCGTAACATACCATCCCATCCACATGCCTGCCTTCAAGGGCCAGCTGTAGGGTTCCGGTTCCGTCTGAAAATCACCGATCTGGGCGGACAAGCCCGATCCGGTCTGGGTGGTAATATCCGTGTCGGGGAAATTGACAAACTCCCGGGCCTTCTTTGTGTACTGCCCATAAGGGGTAATCGCTATGTAGACCAGCCCCGGATTCTTTTCGGAAAGCTGCCGGTATCCGATCCCCCAGGAGTCCATCTTCCCCGCGGGAAAGGTCTCGATCACCACCGCAGCCTTCCGAGCCAGGGCGGCGAACGTCTCCCGATCCTCCTTGCTACCCTCAAGGTCCAGGGTCATATACCGCTTGTTGCGCCCCTCCATCATGAAGGGAATACCGACGCCCTTGACGTTTCTGCCATAAGGCGTCATCTTGCGGCAGGGGTCGCCTTTGGCCGACTCAATCTTAATGACCTCCGCCCCGAACTCGGCAAAGAAGCTGGCGGCAATGATGCCCGAGAAATTTCCCGCACTGGCGTCGAGGACCACGATATCATCGAGAACCTCGGGACGCCCTTCCGGTGTCTGGAGCTTTTCTACCGTCTCTCTCCACACGGAGATGTTCGCTCCGCCGCTCGAGTATCGGGTATAGACCTTCTCTTTGCTTTTCTTTGTGAATAAGCTCATCTCTTGACCTCTCTGCCGTAGTTATAGACGGGATCCTTATCAAGATGGTAATAGAGCGGCGGTTTTAACCCCGGTCTGTCATCGAACGTCCCGATAACCTTCTTTTTTTCGAGATTCTCCAGATCCTGTTCACTTAACCCGAGAAATTTCATCAAAACAAGCCGATTATGATATCCGAGGGGTCGTGCGAGCCATTTTGTCCTTCCCGGTGTCTTGCTCAGGCGGGCCGAGGGACCAGCCAGGGCCAGTTCCCCGTACATCTCATCGTTGAAGAGGATCACGCTCCCGCGCTCCCGCCGCCACTCATCATCGCAAATCACCTTGTCCGTGGCGACCTCCGCGGCGGCAAAGCCTGTTTCGGTTGCCAGCCCCACTATCTCATCACAATCCTTCTCCCTGATCCAGTCGCCCACAATGGCCCGCAGGGCCTCGGCGTTCTCCTCTTTCAGGGCTTCGAAATAATCGCTGAATCGTTTATCCTGGAGGAGAGCCTCCTTCCCCATGGCACGGCAGAGCCCGTGAAACTGTTTCTCTGTGGCGCAGGCCAGCCCGAGGAATTTTCCGTCGCGGGTCTTGAAAATAGACGCAGCAATCATGGCGGGATCGTGATGGCCTGTCCGTCCCAGCGTCTCGCCGGTGACGCTGTGATAGGTAAAATGGGGGAGAAGGCGTATCATCGAATCCGTCTGGGAAAGATCAAGGTATTGTCCCTTGCCGGACTTATTCCGGTAATAGATGGCCATGCACAAGACCAGGGCAGCCATATTCCCCGGAACGAAATCGCCCAGATAGTCGGGAAGCTTGTAGTATCGGTCCGTTTCCGGAAACCCGTTCAGGCTGAGAACCCCGCTGGCCGCCTGGGCGAGGAGATCCCACCCCGGAAAGTAGCGCATGGGGCCGTACTGACCATAGGTTGAACAGCTCAGATAGATGATTTTAGGGTTGATTTCACTGAGGCTTGAATAGCCGACCCCCCACGCCTCAGCGGTCCCCGGCGCAAAATTCTCAAGGACAATGTCCGCATCCTTCGCCATCCGGTAGATCAGTTCTTTGGCCTCCGGACGCTTCAGGTCAAGGGACACGAAATACTTATTCTGGGTGACAAAATGCCAGATCGGGTTCGAGTGCTTCCAGTACCTCCCCCAGTACGTAGCGGGCCGCCACAAGTCTCCGTAGAAGGGAAGTTCCAGTTTGATCACCTCGGCGCCATAGGTGGCCAATATTCTCGACGCCGTGGGACCAAAGATCACATGGGTAAAATCCAGAACCCTGAGGCCCTTGAAAACCTCCGGTTTTTCATTGACCCTGGTCGGATCGAACAGTTTCGCGGTATACGAAAAATACTCTTCCATGATTCATCTCCCCAGATATGCCTTTTTCACGAGGTCACTCTTCATAAGATCCTCAGACTGTGCTTCCATTACAACTCGTCCGTCCTGGATCACGTATCCCCTGTCGGCCAGTTGGAGAGCCCTGAGCGCGTTCTGCTCGGGAAGAAGGATCGTAATTCCCTGCTCCCGGAGCGTTGCGAGCGCCTCAAATACCCCGTCCACGATCACCGGAGCAAGTCCGACCGAGGGCTCATCGACCATGATAAATTTGGGGTGCGACATAAGCCCCCGGCCGATGTTGAGCATCTGCTGTTCCCCGCCGCTGAGGAGTCGGGCTTCCTGGTTGGAGCGAGACTTCAGGATAGGGAAGAGTTCCACCACCCACTCCATGGCCTTCTGCCGGTCCTTCCAGGCATCTCCCGGATAAGCGCCGATGAGCAGATTTTCCTTCACGGTGAGATAGGGGAAAACCCGATGTCCCTCCGCAATGTGAATGACCCCTTTCTCTACAATCTCGTGGGGGGGCAGACCGGTAATATCGCTTCCCTGGAATACAATCGTCCCCGAAGTCGGCTTCATAACCCCCTGAACCACGTTCAGGATCGTGCTCTTGCCCGCTCCGTTGGATCCCAGGAGGGTTACTATCTCGTCAGGGCGTATGTTAAAGCTGACGTCATAAAGTACGGGGAGGTTCCCGTACGATGCGCACAGATTTTTTACCTCAAGCATAATTCCTCCACCCTTTGCCCAAGTAGGCCTCTATCACCGTGTCGTTATTAACAACCTCATCGGGAGTCCCTTCGGCGATCTTCTGACCGTAATGGATCGCAACGATGCGATCAGCCGCCTCGACAAGAACCGCCATGACATGTTCGATCCAGAAAATGGTCAGGTCAAACTGCTCCTTCGCCTTGACAACCATCTTGACCGCCGAGCTTGCCTCGCCCGGATTGAGTCCCGCCATGACCTCGTCGATAAAGAGAACCTTTGGCGTGGTTGCAAGCGCGCGGGCAAGTTCCAGCATGCGCAGTTCAAAAAAGGTAAGGTCTCTGGCCAGGATATTCCGTTTACTGAAAAGACCCACAAATTCGAGATAGTGAGTCGCATCACCGGCCGCGTCTTCAAAGCTCTGATTTTTTCGGTCCTTTCCGCACAGAGAAGCGGTTATCACGCTCATAAGGGCTGTCAATTCCGGAAAGGGCCGCGGGATCTGATAGGTCCGGGCAAGTCCCTGATGGACCCGCTTGTGCGGGGGCATCGTGGTAATATCCACACTGTCCAGGACAATCTTCCCGGCATCCGTCTTCAGATATCCACTCATGACATTGACCATGGTGGATTTTCCCGCGCCGTTGGGGCCGATAAATCCCAGCGTTTCACCCTTTTGTATGGAAAAGCTCACATCATCGATTGCGACGAGACCACCGAATCGCTTAGTGATATTTGTGCACGTTAGAAGATCCGACATTGCGTTCTTACCTCCGCACATGAATTTGTGGCATGTATTCCCGGTAGTGCCGTTTCCGGTAAAGACCGAACAGCCCCTCACCGCGGGGAAGGACGAAAAGGAGAATCAGCAGTATGATCGGGAAGGCAACGGCCTGGAAGTCCCCCATGACCCTGATAAGGAACTCCTCAAGAAAGGCGACAAAGTAACCGCCGGCAACGCATCCGAAAACCTGCGCACGTCCTCCCACCATGAAAACCAGGAGAATCTTGAGCATATAGGTCATGGGCAGATAGGTGATCCCGGAGAACGTCCCGAAGTAATGGGCCATGAACCACCCCATCACCCCGATCATCGCTGAGGCGCCGACAAAGGTAAGAACCTTTACCTTGTTGATATTGACCCCGATACCGTGCGCCACTTCCTCGTCGTCGTTGATGGCCGCCATGATCAGACCGTACCGGGATTTGAGGATCTTATTGGTGATCAGCAGAAAGAGGACCATAATGGCCGCAGACACATAGGCTGCCGCAAGGAAATTGAGTTTCGCCCCGCCCAGATCGAAAAGGAGTTCTATGCCGAAGAGTCCCACATCCCCCTTGAAGAGCCCCGTGTATATGAAGGTAATCTCCAGAAACACCAGCGGGAGGAGCAGTGTCAGAAGCACGTAATAGAGACCCTTGGCCATGATGACCAGAGGGCTGAAAAGAAGAGCGAAGAAAGCGGACATAAGAACAGCCAGGGGCAGGGTCAGCCATGGGCTGAGTCCCATGTGGATGCTCAGCAGCGCCGCCACATATCCCCCGACCCCCACATAGAAATTAGGACCGAAGTTGATCCGCCCGGTTCCGACGGTCATCAATGCCAGTGGAATGGCGATGGCCGCATATATATTGGCCGAAACCATGGTATTGACGAGTCCGGGGCTGAAGAAATACGCGAGGGCCGGGAACAGGATCAGGGCAATTGTCCAGTAAATACTGTTCCGCCAGTACCGGGGCTCAATCATCCAATCCCATTTTTTCCCCTTCCACCGAATGACGATCCGATCTCTTTTGATTTCAATGTCTACCATAGTGATTCACTCCTCGCTATTCCCTGAGGTCGCACTATCAGGATCACCATAACCAAAACCAGCGCCGACAGATTCATAAACCGCGGTTCACCCACCACAAAGCACATAAGCGCGTGATCGAACCCGATCAGAAAAGAGGCGATAATAGTGCCCTTTATGTTTCCAAGCCCTCCTAAAACGGCGATCAGAATCGCGGTGGTCATGTACTGCCAGCCCATGGCCGGTTCCACGGTCCATATCGGCGCTATGAGCAGCATGGCGACTATGACCGGAACAAGAACAAGCATCATGATCAAGGTATACAATTTTTCAACATTCAGTCCCACAAACCGGGAATTCAGTATGTCCTGGGAAAGGGCCCTGACGGCGAGACCCACCTTCGTTTTTATAAAGAAAAGGGCGAAAAGAGCCGTCATGACCAGAGCGATGACTGATGCCAGGATAAGCTGCTTCGGAGCGACAGCGAGACCGATCTGCCAGATGCCGTCCATCAACGTTGTCTGGAGATACACTCCCTCTTGAACCGGATAGCGCCACGCGGCCAGTTGGTCGACGATCAGTGCCACAAGGAGAAGCCCCGTGAGCAACGTCATCTCATCGTCCATGTATCGTTTGACCATGAAGGTATAGATGAGATAGGAAACAATCAGCTGAACGATGACCATCCCTATGATGGAAGGGATGAGGGGAAGACCCAACTCGCTCATGAAAAACCAGGTGCCGTAAATGGTGAGCGGAAAGAGATAGGCGTAACCGAGATGAAAGATCCTCAGAACACCGCAGATGAGAGAAAACCCAAGCGCTATAAGCAGATAGACGGCCCCCATCAAAAACCCGAAAAACAGGACAAATAAGATCGTGTCAAGCATGAATTCTCGACTCCTTTCCGGATGTATTCTGAAATCTTACGAGCCATCGTGCCTGGCCTGGAGACAGATACGCACAACCCGCATGGCAGCCATGTTATGCCGTTTTGGCTTATAGCATACGTCGGACTCTCCTCTTCTCGAGATCGAATTTTACATCAACGTATTGTTCTTGAAAGACGAAAAAAGTGGTTGGGATATATTGAGCGGCTTAGATCCCCCCCCAGGGTATCTGTACCAGAATTCAGTAAATTTATAGCAAAGCGTTTGCTCGTGTGTCAAGACGAAATTGAGATTCCCGGCCGCTGCATACTCCACTACTGCTGGACAAAAACAATACTGCATGCGACCTAGAGTGTGATTCCAAACAGATCCTTGGCGTTTCGGGATGTTATCCTTTCCACCTCTTCATACGGAAGAGCCTTTATCTGGGCAATCTGTTGTGCCGTATAGACCACGTACGCTGGTTCGTTCCTCTTCCCCCGTTTCGGTTCAGGGGAGAGAAAGGGGCAGTCCGTTTCAATCAGGAGCCTGTCCATGGGGAGCCTTTTGATGATCTCCCTGAGGGGCTCGGCCTTCTTGTATGTTACCGTTCCGGGGGTGGAGATGTAAAATCCCATATCGATACATCGTACGGCCATACTATAATCACCTGAGAAACAGTGAATCACTCCTCCCCGGTCGTTCTTCCGTACCTCGATCATCTCGGTAATCTCCCGATGGGCCTCACGGTCGTGGATAATGACGGGGAGCTCCAATTCCGCCGCCAGTTCGAGCTGCTCGCCGAACCGCCGGACCTGGATGTCTTTGGGTGAACGGTTTCTGAAAAAATCCAGGCCGATTTCGCCGTAGGCGACAACCTTGCTACTTCTCGCCAGATTTCTGAGCTGATCGTAAGTCGTTTTATCGATAGTTTTGACGTCATGGGGGTGTACCCCCACGGAAGCATAGACCGTATCATACCGTTCGGCTAAGGCCACCCCTTTTCGGCTGTCTTCGAGATTCACGCCCACCGTGACGATACCATCGACACCCATTTCCCGGGCCCTGTGTATGACAGCATCCCTGTCACCGTCAAATTCTTCCATCTCAAGATGGGCATGAGAATCAACCAGCATCTACATATGTCTCCCTGCATATATTCGATTTACATATACCAATGCGTTATTTCAGGCGCGGATCGAGGGAATCCCGGATACCCTCACCGAGCAGGTTGTACCCCAGTACCGTGATCAGGATCGCCAGCCCCGGATAGAGCGAAAGCCACCAGGCGATATCGATATTATTCTTCCCCGCTGTGAGGATATTCCCCCAGCTTGGGGTGGGGGGCTGGACGCCTATGCCCAGAAAGCTGAGCGCGGACTCCGTCAGGATGGCCCCGGCAACACCAAGGGTCGCAGCCACCAGGACAGAAGCCATCGCGTTGGGGAGAATATGCCTGAATATGATGCGCAGATCACCGGCACCGACGGCGCGGGCCGCCTGCACGAAATCCCGCTCCCGGAGGGAAATAAAGTCGGCCCGCACCAGACGGGTAATCCCCATCCATCCGGTCAGACCGATCACGATCATGATGTTCCATATAGAAGGCTCCAGGATGGCAATCACGGCAAGTATCAGGAAAAACGAAGGAAAACAGAGCATGATATCGACAAAGCGCATAATCACCGCATCCACCCACCGCCCGTAATACCCGGCAAGCGCGCCCAGGATAACCCCTATGAACAGGGAAAACCCGGTCGCCACAAACCCCACTTTCAAAGATATACCGGCCCCCCATATGATCCGGCTGAGCACATCACGTCCCAGTTGATCCGTTCCCAACGGATGGTCCGGGGAGGGCTGCGCCAACACTTCGCTCAGGTTGATCGCGTTCGGATCATAGGGAGAGATCCAGGGAGAAAACAGCGAGACCACGAAGAGCAGGATGACCACTCCCCCCCCGGCCACCGCCATTTTATTCCGGAAAAACCGGTACCAGAAATCCGTCTTCATCGACCGATGCAACTCCTCACAAGGAAACCGTTATGAAACTCGTATCCGCGGGTCCGCCAGGGCATACGAGATATCGGCCACCAGATTGCCTATCAGGGTCAGGACCGCCCCGATAAACAGTATCCCCATAACCACCGGATAATCCCGCGACATGACGGACATGTAGAACAACTGACCCATCCCCGGGATGGCGAATATGGTCTCGAAGATCACGCTCCCGCCGATCAGACCGGGAATGGAAAGGCCCAGGATGGTAATGACGGGGAGGAGCGCGTTTCGAAGCGCGTGTTTATAGATGACGACCCGTTCGCTGAGCCCCTTGGCTCTCGCAGTGGTGATATAATCCTGCCGTATAACCTCCAGCATATTGGCCCTCATGTACCTCGAAAGTCCCGCGAGCCCCCCGAACGCGGACAATAGAACCGGTAAAATAAGATGCTTCAGCAGATCAACAATAGCAGCCACGGGCGGAAGGTACTCGTAATTCAACGACCGGATACCCGATATGGGAAGCCAGCCCAGATCGACCCCGAACAGAATCATCAGAAGGAGCGCGAGCCAGAAGGTGGGAACGGCAAAACCGATAAACACGATTACCGCCGTTACCTTGTCAAATAGCGAATTCTGGCGTACCGCGGACAAAACCCCTAACGGGATTGCAATCAGAATGATCAGAATCATTGACAGAACATTGATGATGATCGTTATGGGTATTCTTTCCGATATCTTGTCTATGACCGGCCGGTGGTCGGTAGAAAAGGACTGCCCCAGATCAAGGGTCGCAAGCCTTCCAACCCACAAGAGGTACTGTGTGTAAATGGGCTTATCAAGATCGTACATGGATTGAAGACGCGCCTTAGCCTCCGCAGAG
This sequence comes from Syntrophaceae bacterium UBA6078, assembly GCA_002428735.1. Taxonomy (GTDB): domain Bacteria; phylum Desulfobacterota; class Syntrophia; order Syntrophales; family UBA2210; genus UBA6078. The sequence goes on from DIXO01000048.1 coordinate 21,484, forward strand.
ACCCTCGGGTTCAGATCCGTCTGCAGATCGGTGGGAGAACCGGGGGCCAGGTGAATCACGACAAAGCAAACAATCGTAATCCCCACCAGAAGCGGCACCATGAGAAGCAGACGTTTAAGGACATATCTGGACATGGTTATTTAATCATCCAACAGTTTCATGGTTCTGATGTTTTTCAGTGTGCGCCACAGATTTTCCTCGGTGTGGGGCTCCAGCGTCACGATCGGCCGGGTGCTCTCCCTCTTCAGCAACTCAAAAAATAGCGAAAAGGGAAAGGTTCCTTCCCCCACCGGCAAATGTTCATCAGCACTGCCATGGTTGTCGTGGAGATGTATCTGACCGATCCGCGAACCGAGGGCATCCATCCATTCCTCAAGACTCGACCGGGAAAAGGCGTTGAAATGACCGGTATCAAAGCAGAAGCAAATATTTTGTGACCCTCTGAATGTGTCCAGCAAGAGGCTGAGATAGCGCGGGCTGGTCTCATAGACATTCTCAAGCGCTATCTGTGTTCCCATCTCCGCCGCTGCCTCTATAAAACCACCTAATGTGCCCCTGCTGTTTTCCAGCCATTGATCCTCGTGGGATACATAATATCGCTCATCAAAAGCGGCATGACAAACTACAGAGTTTGGTCTGAAACACGGCACCAGATCAAAGACCTGCCGGAGGCGTTCGCGGGTCACCTCTCTCACCTTCCGGTCCAGTGCACCGGGTCTCAGGTCGAAAAAGGGCGCATGCAGCGTAACGGTGAGGCCAGCCCCATGGATTGCATCCGCCACTTCACAAAATTCATTCCGGCTGAAACGATCGAGAACGAAGCAGTCCAGACCAATTTCCGGATTGATCCTCTCTTTCCGGATTGTATCCAGATACCCGTCAATCAGCATCTGGAAGGGCATATTGACCTGGACTTTTCCCAGCATGTCTTTCATATCCCATCCACCGAACAGTCTTATATGACGGCGCTGACAGGTGATACCCTATAGCATAATGCGACGTTACCGACAACCAGTCTGTCATTTTCTTCTTGCAATTGAACCCCCTTCTTGTTAGGTAGCAACGCTTATCGCGATGAGATGAAGGGCCGTTAGCTCAGTTCGGTAGAGCAGCTGACTTTTAATCAGTTGGTCACCGGTTCAAATCCGGTACGGCCCACCACTGATAAAGGTTTCCGAAAGGAAGCCTTTTGTTTTAGTCTCTACAGGTCTCTACGGCTTACAAAGAATATCCTGTAAAATATAATATATTCTTAATGTTAACGTAAGAGAAACGGATCCTCAGACAATCGGAAGCCCCGGGCTAAGGGGCGGAATCCCTGGAGCCCGAGGCTTCTTCAATGGTACCGGGCCGAAGACGTACGAAGCAAACAAAGCGACCGACCCAATATGATTTTACTCCTCTCGTCTCAGAAATCAAGGTTTTTATGTCCGACAAAACTGCCCAGACGATGCAGGAGGTTTTGAGTCTCCTCAGTAAACTGCAAAGCTCTGATCCTGAGGAGGTCAAAGCGGCCATGAAAGAATACCTCCGGCTTGTGGATCGATTCTACCAGGAGAACAGAGATCGTATGGCCCCGCAGCAGTATAAAGCAGCACAAGTGGATGCGGAGTATTTTTTGAGGCTCGTTGAGTTAGCGCTTGCGTATGAAAACAAGGAGTAATCGAGGATGGGGACTGTTCTTGATTGTACCAACAATAAAACATTTGGTGACGTTTTCCCAAGCATCGAAGACATTAAAGTAGTCGTCAAACTCGGAGGCGATTATGGCGTCAGCGAATTGAACAGAGAAAACCACTTCGGAACGAATGTCACGGAGTATTATATCCCTTGCACAAACCCAATGTGCCACGAGGGGGGATTCTCCGTCGACAACCTTATCAAAAGGATGGTCGCGTCCAATGAAACACGCCTGCAAAAGGACTATATCCCCTGCCAAGGATTCGAAAATCCTAGCAACTGGACTGGTCGAAATCATCGTTGTACCAACTTTTTCAGTGTCAGGATCGACATCAAGTATAAATCTAAGTCTACCGATGAGAGCACCTGAACCGGCAGTTTCAGGTGATGCGCTGGCTAATTTTGCGAGGATTCACAAAACACTGCGAGTAACACCCGCAATGGAGGCGGGAATTGCAGATCGTGTTTGGGAAATTAAAGAAATTGTAAATTTAACCGATGTATAATTATAGAAAATTTATAAAATTTGCTATATGATGGATAAAAGTACATAAAAAATATTTTAAAAAATCTCTTGACATCTTTAAATTTTGTTATAGGATAGTCACTCCATTGTAGCCCATCGGCAGAAACCCTATACGGGAGTAATGACTGCCGATTATTCAAGCCCCAGGGAGCATATCGAAAGGTGTGCTCCCTGTATTCCTTAGCCTTCATCACGATTTAAAATATGCCTACAGAAAATAAGCCAGTCAGGATACGTGTTTTTATCGATTATTGGAATCTTCAATTGACGTTTAACGAAAAAGAAGGGGAAGCAACGGGACGTGCGGATTGTAGGATAAAGCTTGATTGGCAGAAAATTGGACTAATACTTGCGACAAAGGCAGCACAAGTGGCGAGTATCGATAATTACTCATTTGATGGTGTAATTATCTATGCCTCATTTAATCCCAAAACAGACGAAGGAAAAAATTTCAATAAATGGATAACCACATGGCTAAATAGGCAAGCAGGTGTTCAAGTCAACTGCCTAGAACGGCAACCCAAAGCCCCTCCAAGGTGTCCGATTTGCCATAAAATCATAGATTATTGTCCTCATTCTGGCTGTGGTGCAAGAATAGCAAGGACGATTGAGAAAGGTGTGGATAGCCTTATAATTACCGATATGATCCGACTTGCATGGGAAGATGCCTATGACATTGCTGTTCTTGTATCTTCAGATAGAGATCTTGTCCCGGGGGTACAATTTTTAAATTCAAAAGGCTTAAAAGTAATCCAAGCAGGATTCCCACCATCTGGCGTTCATCTTGCAACAACCTGTTGGGCATCTTTTGATATATACCCAATGCGATCTATGATACTGCGAAAATAACCACTTCTTTTTTAATATCTTAAAGCTAAATCCAAACTGAGACACTACCCTGCCGTATTATTCCTTGACATGCTACCGCCATGGGGTTAATAAGTTACCGGTTTGACGGACCGAGGATATCGTATGTCGTTTTGAACACCTGACCGTGGGGGGAATATGATGAAGACCAGGCCCTGTTTCTCGGAATGAGAGGCGGGGTTTTTGTTTGCGGGTGGGTATCAGGATCCGGATAAACATTGTTGGCTTACGCAAGAACAGGAATCTTCAATGAGTAATGAAAGAATAACAGAGAATTTAGTCCGCGATTTTTTGAGAGAGCTTAAATATTACGACGATTCAAACGAAATACATGTTGAAGAGCAAAAAAGTCAAATTGTTGAAGTAAAAAAATTACTTAAGACTGCAAGCAAATCAGGTAAAGGTGGTAAGGGGTCTCCTGAATTTATAATTAGCACACCAAATACCCCAGATTTTCTTATTGTCATTGAGTGTAAAGCTGAAACTACTAAACATGAAAGCACTTCCGGAGACAAGCCAAAAGATTTCGCTGTTGATGGCGTTCTTCATTATGCAAAAAAGCTATCTAAATCATATAATGTAATTGGTGTGGCTGTAAGTGGACAAACTAAATCATCTCTAAAAGTATCCAACTTCATTCATCCAAAAGGTTCAGAAAATCCAAAACCACTTACCAATAAATCAGGAAAACTAATAAAAAAACTGATCAGCTTGGAAGATTTTATTGAACATGGGACCTTTGATCCTGACGTTGCAAAACGTCGCCGCGACGACTTAATGGCATTTTCTCGCGAACTTCATGATTTCATGAGAGATCATGCGAAATTGACAGAAAGTGAAAAACCATTAATGGTCAGCGGCCAGTAATTTCCGGTTAAGTTTTTG
>DIXO01000047.1 GCA_002428735.1 Syntrophaceae bacterium UBA6078
TCTTGACATGGCGCTTTGGAAGTCTATTTTCTGTTTTTTCAAAATTGAGCTTTGGTTTTTTGATTCATATATTATTTTCTGAACAATTCAAGCACAGTTTTTTGTTGCGTCCACATCCATCGGTCGGTAGAATGCGGCATATTTGAACAAGGAGAGCTCCGGTGGATTTAAAAACCCTTGCTGTCGTATTTTCTGCCGTCTTTATTGCGGAGTTGGGCGACAAAACGCAACTGGCCACGATGCTCTTCGCCACGGACAAAGGCGTAAGCAAACTGACGGTTTTCACAGGTGCCGCTCTGGCCCTCGTCGTTGCGTCGGCAATCGGCGTCCTCGCTGGTAGCTTTGTTTCTAATTATATCAGCGAGAAGTATCTTTCTATCATCGCAGGCATCGGCTTCATCGCTATCGGTATCGTAACCGTTTTTCGGGCGTGAACAGCACCACATAGACAATAATACAAGGGGGTAAGATGATGTTTACCATGCCTCGAATACCCGTTCGTTTCATTATCATGGTGTTACTGCTGCTCCCGGCACTCGGCAGTGGGTGCGCCAAGACATATTATGATGCCATGGAAAAGGTCGGCATTCACAAACGCGATATCCTCGCCGACCGTGTCAAAGACGCTCGTGACTCCCAAGTTGAAGCCCAGCAGCAGTTCAAATCAGCGCTGGAACAGTTCGCCTCTGTCATCCGCATCGAGGATACGAACCTCAAAAAGGCTTACGAGAAGCTGAACGCGGAGTATGAGGATTGCGAAAAGGCGGCCAAAGAGGTGTCCTCGCGGATCGATCGGGTGGAATCGGTAGCTGACGCCCTTTTCGACGAATGGAAAGGTGAATTAAACGCTTACAAGAGCGCCGATCTGCGCGAGGCAAGCAGGAAACAGTTGGAGGCAACGCAGTCACGCTACCGCGGGATGCTCGCCAGCATGCACCAGGCTGAAAAAAGCATGAAACCGGTGCTGGGCACTTTTTACGACAACGTCCTGTTTCTGAAACACAATCTCAACGCCCAAGCGATTGCTTCTCTCAAGGTTGAATTTGCGGCCCTGCGGGGAAAGATCGACGGCTTAGTGAAAAAGATGAATGAGTCAATTGAGTCTTCCAATACATTCATCGCGAATCTCAAGTAATAACAATGATTCTTCCGTCCAACCGTGCACCGAACGCCTGTGTTTCACTCGGCATGAATTTTCGGGGATAATTGACACATGGAATATCTGAACTGTCTGTGGGATACGGACGCCCTTCACGCCCTTATGGCGGGCGCCCCTGCTCTGCTTTTGCTTGTCATTATTATCATCTGCATAGCGCTCCTGTCGAAGGGTGCGGATTGGATGGTGGACGGCGTTGTTGCCTTGGCGCATCGTACCGGGCTCTCCAAGATCGTGATCGGCGCGACTATCGTCTCGCTGGGAACCACCACTCCCGAGGCATTTGTGTCAGTCATGGCGGCGTGGATGGGAAATCCGGGACTCTCCCTTGGAAACGGCGTCGGCTCCATCATCGCTGATACGGGTTTGATCTTCGGTCTTTCCTGCATCCTCGCTCCCATACCGATCAACCGCTTCATTCTTAACAGAACCGGGTGGGTGCAGGTCGGGGTTGCGACGCTCCTCGTTGTCATCTCCGTCTGTGCGCTTATTTCGATGCCGGGGGGACCGGTGCTGCAACGATGGGTGGGATTCTTCTTGCTGGTCCTCCTCGCAGGATATATGTACCTGGCCTATCGATGGTCCCGTCAGAGCTCCGGTTTCATTGAGTCAAAGGAGGAGGAATGCGCGCTGACACATCTGGGGCTCTGCTGGGGGATGATCGTGGGTGGATTGCTGCTGGTGGTCAGCGGAGCACGGATACTGATCCCCGCGGCGTCGGAGATCGCATTTCGGATCGGCGTTCCTGAGGATGTCATAGCCGCCACCATGGTGGCGCTGGGCACCTCCCTCCCCGAACTGATAACCGCCGTATCCTCTATCCGGAAAGGGCACCCGGAGATCACCGTCGGGAATATCGTCGGGGCCGACGTTCTCAACTGTCTCTTCGTCATCGGAGCTTCAGCGGCGGTGAAACCGCTTTCAATACCAACCAACTTCTTCACCTTCCATTTTCCCGCCATGCTGATTATCCTCTACTCCTTCAGGACCTTCATCTTCATGAATCGGGACGGGTGGTTCAGGCGGTGGCAGGGGGTCTGGCTGCTGGGGGTATATCTGGTCTATGTGGTCCTCCAGTACGCCCTCAATATTGAAATACCCGGATAGCAGCTGTTTGACGCTACCACAATATGCGGAAAAATCCAGATCACCGTCCTCAGATGCGGATGCATCGCCGATCTTATGGAGCGATATATCTGATAAACGCGGATTTCTAACCCCGGTCGCCCCAGATGAAGAAAGCGCATATGAGTGTTACCAATAACAGTGATATTCCCAGTATGTTGAAGCTTAGATAAAATCCGAATTTATCGATCATATATCCCATGACCGGCGTGACAATGCCTCCGCTCTCCATGCCACTGAAGTAATAAAAGCCAAGGATGGTGGAGCGGTTTTTGACCGAAGTCTGTCCCACGATATAGGATTCTGACACAGGCATACGAAAATAGGATATGATTCCAAACGCCAGCAGTATGACATAAATGCCAACACTGCCGGTGATAAAATTAATCGACCAGAGAACGGGCACCGCTACGAAGCAGATGGTGAGGATAATAGGGACCCTTCCCCATCGGTCCGAAAGATATCCTCCCAAGGGACTTGCCCAGAGACCGGCGGAATACATAAAAGCCATCGAGGCAACCGCCTTCCCCTCCGCCACATTGAAATGATCAACGAGGAAAAGAGGAATAAATGATGCTGAAGCAAAAATTATAGCGTTCAAGAAAGTGGTGAGGATGATAAATACGACCAGACGCCGCGTCCGGCCGGGCGTTGAGACACTCTCCAGGTCGGCAACAGGCGCGGCACCACCCTTCACCTTCGCTGATTCAATTCTTCCCAAGGCCAGATAAAAGATAATACCGAATATCATGGCCGGAACAGCCAAGCCGATGAAAGAACCTCTCCACCCCCAGTGTACGGCAATAGCAGCGGCAACGATCGGTGCCAGAAAATAACTGGCGCTGCCACCAATCATATGGAGACCGAGTGCGGTTCCGCGCTTCTTCGGTTCAACCGACGCATTAATCATCGGCGGCGCAGCGGGATGATATCCGCCTGCCATGATTCCCATTAAAATCAGACCTGCGATCATCATCATATAGGTATAGGAAAAACCGACAAAAAGGCCGGCAACAGCCACACCGCAAATCCCGAGCGTGATGATCACGCGGGGTCCAATTCGATCGGTAAGCCAACCCGCCGGCAACTGGCCGATACCATACGAGAGTGTGAAGGAGGAAATCACCAGACCTGCTTGCGTATAATCAAGATTGAAATCGTTGCGGATCAGAGGCAGCAGAGGAACGGGCAGTGCCGTCAGCAGGTGGTGGCCAAAATGGGCGAGAATAAAGAGTGGAAGCAATCCGAGAGATTGCCAGTACTTTTTAATACTAATGGCAGTATCCTCCAAGCGCACGCTGGCGGGAGACTCCAACAAGCCACCCGCGGGAACAAGGGGAAAAGACCGGGCTCAGTGACGACCCGTTCAGGGAAAGGTATGCGGGGATCTGGGTCACACCACAACCATCCCCGCATACCTGGCACGAAGGGAGTCGTCCAGCCCCTCACGATCCATTTTCAGCGCGAGTGGGAGGTGTCCCATGATATCCTGGGCAGTGATACCGTCTTCCCCATCATAATCGGCGGCGAGATCACCGGCGAATCCGTGGATGAAAACCCCCTTTTTAACGGCATCTTCGATGGGGAGCCCCAGGCCGAACATGGCCGCGATCGTCCCGGTTAGAACGTCCCCCGATCCGGCCGTCGCCATTCCGGCATTGCCGCTGAGATTGACAAAAACCCTCCCGTCGGGGAAACCGATCAGGGAGTGCGCCCCTTTCATAACCATAATTGCGCGCAGGTCAGAGGCTGCTTTCTGCAGTATCTCTATGCGGTTCGCCCGTATATTTTCCACATCAATCCCCGTGATCCGGGACAGCTCCCCCAGATGAGGAGTCAGAATCGTCGGCGCCTTTCTCTCTTCTATAATCTGCAGATCCGCGCAGAGAGCGGTGATTCCGTCTCCGTCGATCAGGAGGGGCTTCTCTATCTCCCGAGCGAGTCCCCACGCGAGCTCCTGCGTCTCTTCATCGAGAGACAGTCCCGGTCCCATAACAACCATATCCACCCTGTCTGAAAGTTCCAGGAGAGCGGCTTTGTTTCTGAATGCAATGCTCCCGGAGGATGTCTCTTCCTGAGGAACAAAGACTATTTCACTCCCCCTGACAGCCAGGTGAGGGACAATTGACCGCGGGGCGGCGAGGCGCGCGTATCCACCACCCGCCTTCAGGAAAGAAAAGGCGGAAAAATAGGGCGCTCCCAAGTAGGCGGCGGCCCCGGCGATAAAGAGAACATCACCAAAATCTCCCTTATGCCCCTCCACGGCCCTCAGTGGAATTTCCGGCGGGGCGTTTATCTCGACCCGTATGGAGTCGTCGTTGTAATGAGAGGGAGGGAAAGAGATGTGGGTCACGTACAGCCTCCCGCACAGACCGTATCCAGGAAAGAACATGTTCCCTACCTTGGGAAGTCCGAACGTGATTGTATAATCAGCCTGTACCGCCGCTCCCATAACCATCCCGGTGTCGCCGTTGACCCCCGAAGGGATATCGATGCTGAACACTGGTTTTTCCGTAGCGTTTATCAGATCTATCACTTCCCGGTGAAGACCCGCAACGTCGCGCGTGAGGCCCGTCCCGAAGATCGCATCTATGATCGCGTCGCATCCTGAAACAGCCTCCTGCGCTGAAACCGCATCTCTGAGTTCTTCCACAGCAAGGGAAAGCCGTTCTATAATAGAAAGATTCATAGCAGCCGGACCGGTGAACCGCTTCCGGTTGCCGACGATGTATACGTGAACCTGCCCGCCGTTGGAATGGATTTTCCGGGCGATGACAAACCCGTCACCTCCGTTATTCCCCACACCGCAGAAGACGACAAACCTGCGTTCTTCAATGCCGATCTCGTTTCGAATAACACCATACGCGGCGAGACCAGCGTTTTCCATGAGCAGTTCGTCCGTAAGGCCGAATTTTTCACCGGCAGTCCAGTCCAGATCTCTCATCTTCGCCACACTGCTTATCTTCATCGCCCGCCCCTCCCGCATGGATATGAAACATATTTCCCATATGCAATGCATAGTAGTTGATCCGTACCCCAAAAATCAAGGGGGAATTCCGGACCGTTCGATCCCGGCGCGCACTATGACATTTTAATCCTTGACATTGAGTAAAAAACCCTGTAAGGTTACCTGCAAGTTGGAGAGAAGCATTTTGAAGTTCGAAGATCGGTCACCATATCCAATGCACCTCTGGAGACCTTTTTATTCAGTCATAATGGTAATCCGACTTTGAAAAATTGAAGAAAGGAGGATACACGTTATGGCAGAAGGTACCGTTAAATGGTTTAACGACGGAAAAGGCTTTGGGTTCATCGAGATGGATGGCGGCAAAGACGTTTTCGTTCATCACAGCGCGATTCAGGCCGAGGGATTCAAGTCCCTGCAAGAGGGTCAGCGCGTGACGTTCGATGTCGAGCAGGGCCAGAAAGGCCCGGCGGCAGCCAATGTAAGAGTGCTGTAAGAAGAAGCAATTTGAAAGAGAACGCACCCCGTGGTTTTGTAGACTGCGGGGTGCTTTTTTTTAGGCTGTTCCCACTTCCACCAACAGGAAACATCAATAAGGACAGAATCTTGGGAAAACCAAACTATTCATTCCAGAAGCGCCAGAAAGAACTGGCAAAGAAAAAGAAGAAAGAAGAAAAAGACCGGCGTAAACTTGAAAAAAGGGATTCTCCAAACGGGGAAGAGGATAATCGGTCTCTATTGTTTACCCTTCCCACTGATACGGAAGTTTCACAATCGTAGCCGGTGCTTTGATATCTTTGGTGCCACCGAGGGCTGTTTTCAAAATCTCCATCTGATTTTTCTTGTTGAATGGCTTTCCGGCTGTGTGGCCGAGAGGATAGTTAACGAAAAACGTGCGCGGGGGCTTCACGAGTGCGGTAATATCCAGGGCTGACGATAACGAAACGGTTGGAATACCGGCCTCTTCGATGGCCCGTGCTATCAATCCCACGGATTGATGACAGAGTGGTCAGGCAGGCACCAGGAAGGCCAAGTCGATACTCATCTGTTTCAATCGTATAAGAAGAGCGGGGATCATTGCGTTGAGCAATTCCGTTTTTCTGAATATCCGTCCCATGAAGGTGAAGTTGATCTCTGAAAATTCTCCGATAAAGCCTTCCTCCTCCAGCTCTTTCATCCACTCCACAGGGAAAACACAGTTGATGTCCTTGTCGGCATCCATGTGATCATAATTATCATGACTGATGCGCAAGTCTTTGACATCTGTATCTTTTGGTATTTCGCGAAAGGTAAGATCATTTTTTACCGGATTAAAGGGCGTCTGATCCTTCCGGTAGGCGCCACTGGAACTTATCAGGACTACCTTACTCTTGTCCAGATCCTTCCTGACAGGCGTCCAAGGGGCCGATTCGTTTTCGGTCCACTTATACGGGGGCTGGTCGGAAAATTTAGCCCTCGTCACATCGATATACTTGATAAATTCCATACATCTTCTCCTTTCGCAGCGTTTGCAATAAGCCGGCTTATGGCAATCCTGTCAAGAGGCAAAATCCAGCAGTATTCTTTACATGATGGGAGAGAAAATCTCGGCAACTGAACCAACAGGGGGTTGCGATATTCTCGCAACCCCCGTAATGACTGGCGGGGTCGATGGGACTCGAACCCACGGCCTCCGGCGTGACAGGCCAAGGTCGTTAAAAATAGTGTTTTCTGTAATGCGCGATATATAAGAGTTATAGGAAGTTACCATAAATTAGGTTTTGGATTTTGTGTATTTCATGTGCTTTTTATAGGCGTTTTCATATCAGAAATACACAGAGAAATACACAGAGAAAATGATGATTATTTCCTATTAAGGCGAGGTTTTAAAGTAATTGCCCCTGCTCACCTCCCTTTCGCTTCCGTTCAGCTTTCTTAAATGTGACTTCCGGGGCCACTCGGGGATATTCAACTTCTTTACCTTCGAGTAATTCCTGTATGGTGAGAATCTGCACCCGTGGGATTTTTTTATTTGGGAAAAATTCAGGAACATAGAACCCCGCCGATACAGCTTCTTCCTTCATTGGTCGTGTTGGCTCTTCAAGGGTAAGAAATACTCCTACTGCTGCCTTTTCACGTTCCATGTCGCCCTTAAGAGTGGCAATGTCACCCCGTTTAACTTTTCCGCTTTTGACCTGAATGATGATCTTTTTCGCATTCCCGCTTTTATCGTCTATGAAATAAATATAACCGTCAATGCCCCTGTCGGCCCCTTTCTTTTTGTCATGTGCAGGTCTAGCCGCCACCTTGCCAAGTGCCCACCATTCGAATTGATAGGGGTCATGCTCGGCCAAGGCTTTTGCTCCGGACAAGTGTTTCGGGTCCCCAGTTACTTCGTAAGGTGACAACTGCGATCCGAAGGTATCTTCAAGGCGGTGCCTGATGAGGGTTATTGCAAGGTGGGTGATGTCAATTCCGATCCATCTTCGGTGAAGACGTTCCGCAACATTAACAGCTGTTCCGCAACCACAGAAGGGGTCCATGACAATGTCGTCTTCATTGCTACTGGCCTTTATAATGCGCTCAAGCAGGGCTTCCGGTTTTTGAGTGGGGTAGCCAAGGCGTTCCTTAGCAGCTTGATTAATTATGTTAATATCAGACCACCAGTCTTCAATCGCTACTCCTATCTTATCGTCTAAATAATCCCTTACGGTTAATTCAGGATTTGTTACTTCCCATTCTAAGTCAACATCTTTGGCAGAACGTATTGGACTGCCTTTTATACCTCTGCCTTGCAAACGATAACGACGGCCATCTTCGTCTATATGTTTATATTTTTTAATTGTTTCTTCGGATAGGGGGCGTACTACCTCTTTCCAATTGAACACATATGTGTCGGAAACCGAATAAAATAACAATGTATCGTGTTTCCTGCCATAATAACGCTTTGATTGAGGCCTACTTTTATAACACCACATAATTTCATTACGAAAGTTCTTAGCCCCAAATACCGCATCCATAATTAGCTTCAAATAATGGCTTGCTGTCGGATCGCAGTGAAGATAAATGCTTCCCGTTGGTTTCAATACCCGGTGCATTTCCGCAAGCCGAATAGCCATCATGGTAAGATAGGCCATCATGTCACTTTGGCCCAAGAATGAACGGAAAGCCTGTATAAGATCGGCAAGTTTTTTGGGGCCTCCTGTAACAATTTCATAATAAGTTGATTCGGATTCCTGTCCCCAATGCCACGTATCATCAAAGGCGGTGATCTGTGCTGTTGATTTCGTCCCGTTGGCTTCACCGAATAGCACATTGTAAGAAGCGTTACTGTTAAAAGGCGGGTCAAGATAGATAAGGTCAACGCTTTCATCAGCGATATGACTTCGCATAATGTCGAGGTTGTCTCCGAAGTATAGCTTATTTTTCCAGTTATCCGACATTGATCCCCCCCATGAAGTTCGTTATCAGTGGGACTTGTAAGGCTCCCTCTCCGATATCACAAAAAAAACTATCAATCCAGCTCCTTTCCATCCAGCTCACACAAGGCCACCCAAAAAACCACCCTTTCCCCAGAGCCTGAATGATCGCCTACCCTCTCCCCGTTGCCTGATTATTACCAAGCACAAGCAGAGCCTTTTCCGTCAAGGTCGAACGAAGTGAGCCGAAGGGAAACCTTGACGGATAAGGCCCTTGTGCTACCCTCTTCAGGCAATCGGGGGGAGATGGAACGATGAGATACAGTTTTTGAAAATATGTATTGACAAGTCTGTATATAATGTTTACAATGCTCACAACAAATAAAGAAAGGTGTTGCCATGGTCGAAACAAAAAAAGGACAGACAATCGCTTTCAGGTGCCCCGATGAAATTGTTGAACGACTGGACAGACTGGCGGAAAAGGGAGACCTGCCGAGGTCAAAGCTCATTCTGAACATGGTTGAAGTCATGCTTGATTACGCGGAGATCACCCAGAAGGTCGGCATTCTGCAACTGGGAATCCTGCTCCGTGATGCAAGCGATAAACTCAAAGAGATAGGCAAGGAATGGAGAGAGAGAAAATCGATTGAAGACTTAACGGAATAATAGTCGGCCCCGGTCAATGTTGCCGCATTGTCCGGGGCCTCAAAGCATCCCAGAAGTGCAATGACCCTCTCAGGTGATGACACCGGAACGCTTCTTTTATCAGTATATCAATAAAGGGCGTTGTCAACAAGCCTTTTCTGGGATGAACCAGAGGAGGCTTGTTTATGTCGGATCATAGATTGTTGGCAAGAGCGGAGTCTATTCTTTCCCTGTTCCCGGAATCTTCAATTCCCGAAACAAGGCAGGTCAAAAAGTATCGAACCCCCGGATATAGAATCATCAATGACCGGATCAAGGCGAAGCTCGCAAAGCGCACACACGAGCATTTGAGAGCGAGCCTTGAGAACCCCGGACAGTTGAATCTGTTTACGGGAACGGTAGAGGAGGAGGAAAGATGACACCTCTTTCTTCCCTTCTTCATACCGAACCCGACATGGCGTTGTCTGTAACACGCCATGGGGTAAACCCAGAACCAAGAGAATGGAAGGTCATTTCTTGTGGTATCGATACCCTTGATTTCGGGTTATATATCGACTGGCAGGGTGATTGGGATAAGGTTCTTGATCTCTTTGATTCACGCAAGGCCTCTGCCTTCGGCACAGATGGTATATTGATTCAAGATGATGGTGTGAGAGACCATCTACTTCTTCCCAGTGGCAAGCCTCCCAGTTACCGGTATCATCTACAGTTCCCGGAATACCATCTTTTTATCGGCATTTCACAAAACCCAAAGCACGATACACCGAATGTCTATGCATCCCTTAATTCGGAAACCCTGTGGAGTAGGGGCGCATCCGAAGCGGTAAAGCTTCTCTTGTGTGATCTTGATTCTATGGGAGGGTTGTTTAGGGGGTTAAAGCCGAGCCGGTGCGATATCTGTGTTGATATATACATTCCCGGGGGACTCAGACGGGATTTTCTGGAATCATTTATGGTGTCACGGGGCAGGAAAACGAATGCTTTCATGAACGGTGACACATTAGAGACGTTCTACGCCGGCGCGAAAGATGCGCCTATACAGATCAGGATATATAACAAGGGTCTTGAGATAGACAAAAAGGCAACGGAACAGCGTTGGCTTGATATCTGGCAGGTTGATGATCCAACGGATATCTGGCGTTTTGAATTCGAGATCAAACGAGCCGTGCTGAGGGAATTTCAGATCAATTCATTTCCTGATCTGGAAAAGAAACTTGCCGATCTGTGGCGGTATCTGACCGAAGAATGGTATTCCTTGCGGTATCCGGACAACGAGAAGACGGAGCGCCGGGCTCTTCATCCCCTGTGGGCCGATGTGCGGGGGTGCTCTGAACGGCTGGGGGAACAATCGGGGGTTACAAGACACTATTCCGACACGCGCACAAGGTCTCTGGCTTTTAATACAAGCCGTATAGCGGGGTTTGCTATCAGCAGGGCAGCCCTTGAGGATACATACGATCAAAAGGAACTTGCCAAAAAGATTTCTCATGATCTTCTTGTAAACTTGAATAACAGGGATTTTCCGGGGGAAGTAAAGAAGAAGCAGATCAAGCTTGGCGTGAATCATGTCGATTGGGAAGCCATAAACGAAAAACTCAAGAGGGGAAACGTTTGAAAGATTCGCTAACTGTTGCCTTTGTGCATTCGTGGCGGTGTAATTATCCGTGATGAACCGTTTAACAAACCAATGGAGTAATTATCGTTGATACTCTCAACCGTAAATAGTATAGCGCACCTGCTCAGGGCAAAGGATATACAGAACATTTTTGGCATGTCAAAAGAATGGGTGTACAATAATGTAAGGGAGTTAGGTGGTTTCAGAATAGGCCGTTCATGGTTTTTTACACAGGAAGGGGTACAAGATGCCATACAAAGAGGGCAAGAAATGGCGGGGTGTGGTAACTCTCAACGGCAAAAGAACAACACGCTTGTACGATACAAGAAAAGCAGCGGTTCAATGGGAGATAGACGAACGGGCGGAACGGTTGAGAGAGAAAAAGCCCGGCATGGACTTATTAACTTTGTGTAATGAGTACCTTGACCATGTTCAATCTGCTTACATCTCTAAAACCTACTCAGAAAAAAGCAATATCTGCAAAAGACTTATTTCCTGTTGGGGGCCAAACAGGGAAGTAGAGACTATCACCCCTAGCAGGTTGTTGAAAAACTTTCCCTATAACGTGTCGTAAATTTCTCCGTTTTGTGATAGAGTGCAGCGCATAATATCTTGGAATAACAGGAGATAATCATGCGCGGTTATGAGAACAGAAG
>DIXO01000070.1 GCA_002428735.1 Syntrophaceae bacterium UBA6078
TATCACAAAACGGAGAAATTTACGACACGTTACAGGAAAAGTTTTTCAACAACCTGCTAAAGGCGCTTGAGCATATCCAAAAGTCGAAAGAAGCCGAAAGTTTTGGGCCTTATGAAAATATCCAGATCAGTGAATCAAGAAAGACGGCCAACGGGCTATTGGCAGATGCCAAGGGTGCATATTTCAGCAACACGAGTGTCGAGTGGTTTGGGATCGGTGGCGCCAATATCCCGGTGAATGACACTAAAAAGCACGATGTCTCCAGTAAACTCATGGAGTCATTGTACGCAAATAAGCGCAATACTTTTTCGCATACGGAATTCAACCGGTCCCATTTGAAGATCGACGGTCAAGTGCGCAGCATTTTACAGGATGCCGGTAAAATTCTGCTGGATTTGAGCCAGACCATACAGATCAACTGGGCATGGCCGGACAATCGCGGGGGAACGCGCTATCTGCGAAAATGTTTTGTGGATAACCAGGTCTTACGCCTCCTGAACACGGAAGGTGAAATTCGGTATTACGAGGCAGAACAGAATTTTGACAAATTTAGAACCCAACTGCCGGCCTTCGTGAAGCTGTTAGAGGATCTTGCGGCACTGCAAGGCAAAGGTGTAATGCTTTGCTGGCCTTTTTTACAACCCTTCTATGAAAACTATGGCCAGGGCGAAATTGCCATGACCCTCATGGTGCTGCTGGCAAGACGTTTTTACGGGGACAGTTTACGCTTTAAACGGGAAAAGGATGCCCTGACCGACTTACCGTTTACCGACATGGACCAGGTCATCAATTTGGTCACGGGGCAGGAAAAAACCGCCGTCATCCTCTTCGAACCCGTCAGTCAGGAGGATAAGGCCTATTTCACGAAGGTCTTTCAAATCTTTAGTGTTGATCCAGGCCCGGCGGGTAAGACATACACCCTGGGCGAAGCCTTCCAGGCCGTGACCAAATGGTGGCAAGCTTTGCCGATCATTGCCCGATCCGAAAATTTTTATCAAGACAAGGACAAACCCTTCGTGACGGCATTGAATCAAACCAAGACCAAAGATCCCTTTAATTTCATCAAACATGACCTGCTTGAATTGCTCGACATTATTCCGGGAGAAAAAATCACCGCCAAGAAGCTTGCCCTAATAGACTCGTGCTTGTCCAGTTTCAAAGACACCGCGCAGGGAATTCTGGAAACCGTCCAGAATGACATCCTGAAACAGGTCGCCGAGATTTATGCAAGCCCCAGCGTTTTGGATGTTGATATTCAGGAAGCCATCAAGACATGGTTCAAAGATAGTTTAACCAGCATTCAGAAAGATGCGCTGAGCCCCTTCCACAACAATGACAGCAAGCCGCTTATTCTTAAACTGGATAAGCTGGTCAATATCAGAGACACGCTGTTCAGCGCTTTACCTGATGCTTACGGTCTGAATGCGGTGCAGAACTGGAGCGCCGATTTGGTTTCGGACTACATAAACAAAATCAAACGGGGGAAGGACCATATTGAAAAGAACGCGCCAAAAATAGGGCAGCTCAAAGTTACTTATGAAAATGCGGATAGCCAGAAAGGAAACCAGGTTAGTTATAAAGGTGAATTGAAAATCCATGCGGTATCAGAAGATGGAAAAGGTGCGATTTACTATACGGACAATGGAATGGATCCAACGAATAAGACGATCGAACGCCAGGATCTAAAACCAGGACAGGTTTTGACCGTAAAGGGAAATAAAACGGTGAAAATGGTTGTCGTCGATGACAAGGGCAATTATGGAAAAGTGACAACAATCCAGGCAATAGATGAATTGCAAAAGTACAAGATCAAAAGGTCGCGCCAGGGTGTTATCGGAGATGAAATGATCAATTTTATTTTCCCGACAGACAAGGAGAGCGTGAAAATTACGGTCAGGTCGCTGTATGAAGAGCTTACGAG
The DNA here is from genome assembly GCA_002428735.1 of Syntrophaceae bacterium UBA6078. GTDB lineage: Bacteria > Desulfobacterota > Syntrophia > Syntrophales > UBA2210 > UBA6078. The sequence goes on from DIXO01000070.1 coordinate 1,922, forward strand.
CGCAGGAACCGTGGACACTGCGGAGCTTGAAGAGATGACTTCCAAGATATTGAGCGAGATTAAGCAATGATTAAGCTGATCGAGGATTTGAATGGACTGGTGTCAACCGCTACGGATGACGTGGTATCATCCATAGCGGGATACGTATCAGCTTACGATAAAATCCTGAAAGCTTTTGCTGAGGGCCGCGATTTAACCCTCTACGTCCGTGATGCGACAGTCATGCAATGGTTTACGCAAATGGCTGGTCGTTATCCCAAGGAAAGCGTCAAGATCGAATGCATCGACGCGCGCTGTCGTTTGGAAGAGACCTGGGGCATATCCATACCAAAAGAGATATCCAATGAGGAGATCGTCGCGGCCGGCTTGCTGGAGTTGGATATATCCCCACCCAAGGGGGCGCACTTTGACAACGTTATTCTGGATCACTTTTACCATCCCCTCTTTGCCGGGAAAACCTTCCCATTCTCGAAATTATGCGACCTTCTTGCGGCTTATGATTCCACAAAGTGGAATACCAACACAAAGAATCCGCTTGTTTCTGGAACTTACTCAAAACGCTTAGCCGACTGGAAAACGAAGGCCAAGAACCCCGATCTCAGACGCTTGATTGACTTATTCTTAAATGATGTTGATGCCCTGAAAATTCAGTTGATGAAATACAAAGTTCTCAGGTCCTATAAAGCCCTGGGGCATCAACTGATGGGAGATGACTTTTCTATTCTTGAATCACTGAAGCCTGATTTGTCGAAAGTGAGCATCGGCGAATCAGGCATAAAAGATATTGTTACCCAAATAACTTACATCCTGAATTCATACCAGGCGCCTGCGAATATAGCGGAAATGGAAGCCTTCATTTCCAATATGAGCGGTTATTTGGTCATTGAATTTGAAGCGGTCGAAAAGATTTTGAAGAATCACCCTGATTGGATTACCGCAGACATCATCAATGCCGTGGATGTGAAATTTGAAGCGATTCAGAATCGTGTGGGAAAGCGCCTTAAAGCGCTAAAGGGGCTTGTCCAACCACCCTTTCCGTCTCAGCCTGATAAAGACTGGGATCTCGACCAAATGGTAACCTGGGCAACGCAATCCTATCTCCCCTATCAGACCTGGTGCGCTTCGAACAACAAGATGAATGAGGAAATCTATAAACTTGCCGACGAGTTTGCTCAATGGCTCTATAGCAACTGGCAGGATATACGCGCAAATTCCAAAAGGATGGTTTTTAACATCCTTCCGAACAATGCTGACCGGCTAAAATCGGATGAAAGCATCAATCTGGTTCTCGTTATTGACAATCTATGGTGGGGGCTCGTCCCGATCATCAAGGATCTTTTCCAGATGCATGGTTTCTTTCTCTCCAAAGTAGAACCTTACCTATCCATGTTGCCGTCAGAAACAGAAATTTCCAAAAAATGTTTGCTGGCCGGCACCCCTACATATAATGACATAGACAACAAGACATACAAGAACATCATAGAAAAAGGCTGGGTCCCCTATTTCAACGACGCGACTTTTCAATATATCAGTGATCCAGGCAAACTGGCCGATATCGGTGAAATAACCGGGCATACCTATGTCGTCAATTACCTCGCTATAGACAAAGCCCTGCATATGTCGTCTGATCAGATCGGGATGCCGCATCTGAAGTACATCAGCAACCTGCTCGAAGGTTTCGTGGATACGATTGCCGAATTCATTGATAAACATGACCTGAAAAAAAGGATTGTCATTCACGTGCTCACAGATCACGGCTCGACAACAATCCCCGTGGGTATTGCAAACGACCTCGACCTTTCCGGATTCAAAAGCACAGAATTCACCATTCGCTCCCCTCGATATATCGCTGTCGCAAACGAGAAATTTCTCAGTCTCCCGGAAAATTGGAAAGAGGACTGTTTCTTTTTGGATGCAACAGAATTCGGCAATGACAGCCATTACCTGAGTGCCAGACGGGGTAATCGTTTTGTAAAGACGGATGACAATTTCTATACCCACGGCGGGTTATCTCCGGAAGGGGTCGTTGTGCCCCATCTGATCTTTGAAACGCTCAAAGTTCCTCTCCAGGATCTAACGCTGCTGTTGGCGCGCAGCGAATTTCGCTATCGAAAAGAGACGATTGCACTGGAGGTCGGCAATCCCAATGAGTTTGCCGTCGAAAATATTCGCATATCGGTGATCAATTCCAATATCGAAACGGACCAGATAAGCATCGATTTGCTAAACGGAAAAACAAAGATCCCGGCAGAGATAATCGCCCAATTCAAACAGACAGCTAAGGTAGAGGAAAAGAATAATCTGCACCTTCATATTCGCTTCACCTGCCATGATGAGAAGCATGAACAGAGCATTACCTTGCCAATCACAATGCGCGCAATAGTCGAAACAAAGGGCAAAAGCGTCTTTGATGATCTGGAGTAGGAGAGCAATATGGATACGTTTGAAAAAAAAGCCCTGGAAAACTTCGGTGAAATCGTCATCAACAAATCCTTTGTCCATCAAGCGGGCTTTGGCAGCCGCGCCATACCTACCTACGTTCGGGAATGGATCATCTCTCACTACATTGCCGGTGAAAGCGATTTAAGTGAAGCGGTACGTGAAAAAATCGCCAAGTTCGTTCATACCTACGTTCCGGATAAAAGCGAAAAGGAAACTATCAAGAACCATCTTTATGAACAACAGGAAGTCAAGATACTCGACAATTTTTCAGTCCATGTAAATTTGGCAAAAGGCGACCGTTATTTAAACATCCCTTTCCTGGATGAGGATTCCGCTTTCATTACACCGCAAATTGTTCAGGAAAATGACATGCTGCTGAGCAGCGGCTTATGGGGGCTGGGTTCTCTTTTTTATGTACCTCCGTCCGATGGAAAAACAAAGGGTAAAGGGCAGATATGGGCACGCGAATTCAGGCCGTTTCAGCTAGCCAATGTGGATATTGCATATTTCACAGAGTGTCGCAGCGCCTTCGCGACTTCCGAATGGATCGATCTGATCATTTCCTCGATGGGTTTCAACCACCTTCTCTATTCGGAGCGTCAGAAAATTCTGCTGATATCGCGGCTTATTTCCCTGGTTGAACCAAGGTATAATCTTGTCGAATTGGCGCCCAAAGGAACCGGGAAATCTTTTGTGTTTGAAAATATGTCGCGATATGTGGCCGTACGTTCCGGTGCGATCACGGCCCCTGTCCTTTTTTTTAACGATTCCCGAAAAACGCCTGGGTTGATTACCCGCTACGACTGCGTGGTCATTGATGAGGCACAAAAAGTCAAAGCGGACAGCTCCGGTGAATTGACGGCCCTCTTGAAATCTTACCTGGAAGCCGGTCGGTTCGGACGCGGCAGCGCCGGTTCGATTACCGCTGAAGCAGGCATTGTCATATTGGCAAATATCGACCTTGACCAAAACAGAAGGCCCTTAAATGAGGACATCGGCCTGTTCAGAATATTTCCCAACTTCCTGAGAGAGACGGCCTTCATCGACCGTTTCTCTGGACTGTTGCCAGGTTGGGATCTCCCACGCATCAGCAAGAAAACCCCTTCCAGTTCACTGGGACTGAAAGGAGACATTTTCGGAGAAATTCTGCATACGCTGCGGGGTGACATTAGCTATCGCGATTACGTTAAAACAAACATGGAGCTTACAAATTGTGACGACATGCGGGATAGCAAAGCAATCGAGGCTGGTGCAACCGGCCTGCTCAAAATGCTCTTCCCCGACAAACAACCATCGGACACCGATTTCTACAAATATTGCGTCAACCCTGCCATTGAACTACGCCAGCGGGTAAGAGATGAATTATGCAAATTGGATCGGGAATATGTACCGCTCACCATACTCTCAAAGTTTCCGGACGATTTTCAAAGTCATCATAAGAAGCCATCCTACGCTGAAGGTCCAAGGACGGACAATGGCGCATCAATACCAAGCGAAACGTTGTTGCCGGCAACTGATATTCCCCAGCGAACTGAAACACCGGGGGCCAAGATCAACGAGGTCGATGAGCCGGTCGCAAAGACCGTTCATATTCAGGACGGTGAAACGGGACAAAGCTATCAACGTCTTTTCGGACCCTATCTTAAGGGAGCACGGGTTATCCATGTTACGGATCCCTATATCCGCATGGAATATCAAATAAGGAATTTCCTGATCTTTACCAATGTCATCGATACCTCGGACGGGCCGGTCAAACTGATCCTGACAACGGCCGCCGAAAATTCTTATCAGGAACAGACGAATGCAAAAAAGCTGGATGAGATAAAGGATAGCCTAGCGAAACATGGGATTGAATTCAGTTACGAGTTTAATTCAGCCATTCATGATCGAAGCATCGCCCTGGATAACGGGTGGCGAATTATTCCGGGGCGCGGGCTCGATATTTTTCAAAAACCGGCGTCGAAATATGAACTCAGTGAAATCGACCAACGGAAAAGAAAATGCCGAGAATCGGAGATTATTTTCTTGAGAGCTGATTGACGTAGAAGGGGGGCTTATGTGGAGCAACGTCACCGCAAATATGAGGCCTGGGCAGCAACTGCTGACGCCAGGCAGAGGGATTCCTGCGAACAGACAAAGGCCCTTTATCATCACAGGGGTCGCTCCAACACACATTGACATAGAAATCGGGAAATCGAGGACACCAAATCGTCTTCCGCGAGCAATGTTCGATGCCGTTGACGATTACTTTCAGCGCAAACCGGCAGGATGTCTGAGAATCGCTGCTGAACATGCTGTCATCCCAACGCAGGATAGTGTCGATGAAGTTGCCCGCGCTGCTGTCCATTTTCCCCGTGCGATTGGTAACTACGTCGCAGCTATCTTAGAGGCTGCCGGCTGCGTAAGATATTTTATGAACGGAGATCAAAAGTGCATTCGGATTTAGTCAAAAAATTGGGGGCTCCGATGTCTGAACCGACAGCAATCACTACCGTAGACGATGCTTATCTTTGTCAACTGATCCAGAACATCAGAAGACGTCTTATCTTTATGACACCTGGGATGTCCGACCCAGTAGCTGAAGCGGTCTGCCGGAAATGGGACGAATTACCATCTGACGCTATCAATATCATACTGGATGTTGACCCTGAAGTTTGCCGAATGGGTTTTGGAACCATCAATGCCCTCAAGAAGCTAAATGACCAAGCTAGAAAACGCGGAAATGTAATCCATGAACAGCCTGGGGTCAGGATTGCACTGCTGATCGCAGATGATATCACGCTATTCTATGCACCAACACCGTTGCTTATCGAAGGCGGTTCAGATACTCCGGTTCGCCCAAATGCCGTCAAACTGAATCTGGTACCCAATGAAATCGCTAAGGATATGGGGATCGCAAAGGCTGGAGAAGGCGCTGCCGTTGGAATAAATCCGGTAAGTCCGGCGAAGATATTGGAGACATCTAATGATCTGGTTCGTAATCCTCCGATGAAGTTCGATATTGCAAGAAAGATACGTGTTTTCAATTCGCAGATCGAGTTCGTGGAATTTGAGCTAAGGGGCCATCAAATCGGCAAAAGGAAGGTCAATATACCAAGCGATCTCCTTGGGCTGGCAAAAGATGACAAAACCAAAAAGCTGTTACACAGTTCATTCCAGTTGATCGATGATGAAGACACCAAGATATCAGGGGAGGAGATTACTGCACACAAGGAAAGGATTGCCGATGATTTTCTGGTCAATCTTCCCAACTTCGGTAATGTCATTCTGAGGAGCAAAAAGGAGGAGTTTGAAGCTGCCGTAGCTGAACTTAATACGCACATTGAAAAATTTCAAAAGGAACTTAAAGCAAAATTACAGACAGCTATCGACAAGAATCGAGCAGCCCTCGTCACTGCGCTTGCGCCAGCCGTTATTGCTCAAACACCGGAGCGGTGGAAGAAATTCTTACCTTCAAAACCATCCGCGAATGATATTCGGCAGGTATTGGATTGCGAACTTACAAACCATTTCGGCTCTGCCGAAAGAAACCTCAAAAAAATAGGATTCTCTCTAATCTTCAAGGGGGTCACTTACGAAACGCTGAATAATCCAGAATTTATCAAGACAGTAAAGAAGAAGATGCCTATCCTCAAACTTTATGAGGAGTATGAAGCAGCCAAGGAAGCTCAGCAAAGCTTATTCGACAAATGATCAGGGAGTAGGCATGCCTTTTTTCAACACTATATAGGGATCGATTATTCAGGGGCCGGAACGCCCATATCGAGCCTTAAAGGGTTGCGGGTTTATATGTTGATTTGGACACTCTGCCGACAGAGGTACAACCGCCGCCGGGAAGGCACAGCCCGCCGTCAGGTTCGCTTAGGTCTTCCATCCTTCCATTCGCCAGTTGGCGGGGGGTGACATAAAGCCGTATATATTGACAGCCAATCGTGATTTGTGTATAACAGATTAACGTTTCGCTATATACAAACTATCTCGTGTATAATCTGCGGGGGACAAGATGCACCCTTTTGAACCGCAACAGCTTCCAATCGATGACATCCCGTGGGACGCCCTGATCCCCCTGATCGGCAGGGCGAATCGCTCCCTGGCGTATTACGACGGAATTCTGTATGGGCTCGCCAATCCCGATGTGCTGCTTTCCCCCCTCACGACGCGGGAAGCCGTGTTATCCTCGAAGATCGAAGGCACGCAGGCAACTCTGGGCGAGGTCTTGAAATTCGAGGCCGGGGCAGCACCTGCCGAGGAATCCCGTGTCCGGGATATCGAAGAAATCATGAATTACCGGCGCGCCATGCGCCGGGCTGAAGAGGAATTGAAGGCCCGCCCCTTCTCTCTGAATCTTCTGAAAGAGCTGCACGCGATGCTGCTGGACGGTGTCAGAGGAAAATTCAAGGCCAGAGGACAATTCCGCACCACGCAAAATTGGATCGGTATTCCCGGAACACCCATCGAGGAGGCGCACTTTGTTCCTCCCGATCCCGCGCAGATGATCGAACATCTGTATGGTTGGGAGAAATATTATCATTTCGATCGTCCCGATCCGCTGGTCCAGTTGGCGGTCATTCACGCCCAGTTCGAGTTGATTCACCCTTTTCTGGATGGAAACGGCCGTCTGGGAAGAATGATTGTTCCGCTCTTTCTCTTTGAAAGAAAGCTGATTTCAAGTCCCGTGTTTTATATATCCGCATACATGGAAGCTCACAGGGAAGCATATGTGGCCGGGCTCCGGGCGTTGAGCGATAAGACGCCGGCCGTTTGGGCCAAGTGGATTGGGTTTTTTCTGGAAGCCATGGACGAACAGGCGAAGGAAAATGCAAAGAAGGCCCAGGCCATCATCGACCTGTACGGCCGCCTCAAGGAACGAATTATCGACTTGACTCATTCCCAATACGCCGTACCGCTTCTGGACAGTTTGTTCGATCAGCCTGTTTTTACCAGCTCGCGCCTTGATGAACGTTCCGGGATGCCCAGCAAGCCTATGGTGATGAATATGCTGGGGCGGTTGAAAAATGCGGGGATCCTTACGGTGGTCCGGGAAGGGAGCGGCCGCCGACCGCAAATTCTGGCATTGACCGAACTGATCAATGTGTGTGAAGGGGCTGATATCATCTGATGCACATATCCCGTTGGCGGCGATCGTGCGGCATAATCAAAGGGCGCCTTTAAAAGACAGGCCATAGCGGCCATGATTATACTATGGTCCGTCTTTACTCATCCCGCCGCAGTCCCTTGAAAGATTTTCCGGCAAGGTAATTGCCGGACGCGAGCCGCTCCGATCGAATTGCCGGATTCTTTCGTTCCTCCCGCTTGGAGGAGGCTGGCGAGGCCCTGGAGGAAATGACGCCGGAAGACGGAGAGACCTGTGTGCGGGTGGTGTGCAGCCCGGAGAGGAAAAGCATGAAACGGAAGATTGTGTATGTCGATATGGATGGAGTGCTTGTTGACTTCGACTCAGGGCTTTCGAAAACCCCGGATGATGTCCTCACCGTGTATCGGGGACGAGAAGACGAAATACCGGGGGTCTTCTCCCTCATGGATGCCCTGCCCGGAGCGGTTGAAGCCTTTATCCTGCTGGCGGAGCGGTTCGATACCTATATTCTGTCCACCTCGCCCTGGGGGAACCCGTCGGCGTGGCAGGACAAGCTCCTCTGGGTCAAACGGCATCTGGGGGATCCTGCCTATAAAAGATTGATCCTGACGCATCACAAGGATCTGCTTGTCGGCGATTACCTGATCGACGACCGCACCAGGCACGGCGCCGATCGCTTCGCGGGGGAGCATATCCATTTTTCCTCGGAGCGGTTTCCTGACTGGAAGGCGGTGTTGGATTATCTGCTTGGGTCCGGATAGCAGTGGCGTTGGAGAATGCGGACATGAATAAAGAAACAGCCATGACGGCGGCGCGGGAATATCTTGCCGGTTGCGTAGAGCTCACGGTAATCCCGGAGGATGAAGTAAAACGCCTCCGATTGTACTGGTTCAGCGATCACCATCAGGAGTTCCATTTTTTCTATTACCGGGGCTCGTGGCAGCCGCTTCACGTGGGCGGCGCCTCATGGATTGCCGTTTCAAAGAAAACAGGCCGGGTGGCCGGTGCGGGAATGGCCGGTGAGTGAAAAGAGGGTATTGACAGGGGTTTTCAGTTTCGGTTAGGTCCCCGTGTGCATAAATAATTTGTTTACATTTTGTGCACTAACGGGTAAAATTATTACCCGTAGTGAATCGAAACGGCAACTCAACTGGCCTTTGGCCTGTTGACGTTTTGCTGCAAAACAGGGATAATATTTACCCGTATGGACACCAAACAGCAACTGAAGGGTTCAGATTTCTTTGCCGATCATCCGGTCTTTTCTCTGGATGAAGCCGTCAAAGCTTTGGCTGGGGATGGCGGTCGATCGCGTGTTGTGGAGCGGTTGAAATACCATATTAAGACGGGTCGGTTAAAACGCGTGGTCCGGGAGGTATACGCTGTTGTCCCGCCCGGGGTTCCGGCTGAAAATTTCCGTCCGGATCCCTTCATGGTAGCCAAGGCGATGCATCCTGGCGGTGTCTTTTCACACCACAGCGCTCTGGAGCTTCTCGGGGCAGCCTATTCCGTGTGGAATCAGTGTACTCTGTACGTTTCCGGGCGCCGCCGTCCCCTTCTATTGGATGGTTTCGTCGTTCGCTTCCTGGGTTCCCCCCCTTCCATGCAGGCAGGCCCCGAAAAACAGGTTGGAACCCGCCGGGTCGAACGCCGGGGAATGCTGCTGGAGACGACCGGACCAGAGCGGACACTGGTCGAGGGGTTCAACCGCCCCTCTTTGGCAGGCGGCTTGGAGGAACTGGTGCGATCCGCTGCCGGCTTTACGACCCTCGATCTTGATCTGCTGGAAGAGGTCTTGCACCGGTATAATCTTGCGAGGCTCTGGGCAACGACGGGCTGGTTCCTGGAGCGGTTTCAAAAAAGCTTCCATGTGCCCGATACGCTTCTGAGCCGCATGGAGGAGCGCCGTCCTCGTTCCCGGTTTTATGCAGAGCGCGGCCGGCGGGGCGGCGCCCTGGTTCCGCGGTGGAACCTGATCCTCCCGCAGACACTTTTGTCCCTGGAGGAGCCTGATGAGCGTTAGCTTGGAATACCTGCAACGCTGCGCGGCACAGTCAGGCTACCGGGTCGAACCCCTTGAAAAGGTGGTTCGGCTCGGCGTCATGGCAGGGGATGTGGCGCGGCATCCTTTTCTCGGCTCTGTCCTCGCCATGAAAGGGGGGACGGCCTTCAACCTCTGCTTCGGCCCTCCCACGAGGCTATCCGTCGATCTCGACTACAATTACATCGGTCACCTCGATCGGGCGGATATGCTGGAAGCGAAGCCTGCGGTGGAAGAGGCCGTCATTGATCTCGCCCGTCGCCAGGGGTATCGGGTGCAGCAATCGGCCGATGCCTTTGCCGGACGTAAGTACTATCTGCTCTACCGGTCCGTTTTGGGTCCGGAGGAACGGATCGAGGTGGATTTGAACTTTCTCTTTCGACTGCCCATCGCCGGGACTGAATTGCGCGATCTCTGGCAGCCCGGCGAACTGGATCGTCCCTGTGTCCGGGTCGTCAGCCTGGAAGAGATTCTGATCGGCAAATTTCTGGCCCTGCTCGACCGCGGTGCTGTACGCGATGCCTGGGATATCGCCTATCCGCCGCAATCGACGGGTGACATCCTGAGGTCGGTGCAATTCAGACGATGGTTCATTGCCCTTTCGGCCATTCCGGAGCATCCGTTGTCAACTTACACCCGTGAGCGCCTCGAAGCGTCTGTGACCGACAGGGACATTACCGACCGGCTCGGTCCGATGCTTGCCGGTCCCGCGCCTGTTCGGCATGAACTCATCGAGCGTGCCTGGTATTCTCTTAGCGGATTCCTGTCCTTGAATCCCAATGAGGAGGCATTCATTGCCGCCGTACAACAGGGAGAACTGAAACCGGAGCTGCTCTTCCCAAACGATCCGGATGAAGCTGGCCGTCTTGTAACGCATCCGGCTATTCTCTGGAAGATCCAGAATGTGAAAAATTACCTGGCCCAACCGGCTGGACAGAAAAGACGGGGCGGGTCCGGCAAGAGGCGTAAATAAACCCGGCCGCTTTTTGTCCACAACTTTTTCGATCCTTGCAAATTGTTGGAATTCGAGGCAATCCCGGGTACTGTGCTAAACTTCAAGGAGTGTTTCATTTACGGAGGGCACAACATGTCAGCAGAAAAGGGCGCTAACGTATCACAACAGGGCAGAGAGAGAAGCTGCTGGAACTGCATATATCAGGACATTGCCCGGCAGGATACCTTCCTGGGAATCTGCACATGGTTCTCGAAGCATGGAAGGAAGGATAAACAGATACCTCCCGACAAAGTCGATGTGGGGTGCAATCACTTTGAACCGAAGGTGAAATAGGCCGGAGCACGGGGGTGTAGTTTTTCACGATTATCGCGGGGATGAGCCAGAAAATGTCGAAAACCTGCAAACGATGTTTCCGTGAGTTTGAAGAAGAAATCCAGAGTACCGATATCAACCATGTCATGGAACTGGCGGATATCATGCTCCGGGATCGTGGGATTGACGATATCAATGACCTCTGCCCTCAATGTCGGGAAGAACTCGGTGTGATGGATTTACTCGGGTTTGGATTGTAGCTGGAGGCAATGAGTCAGTACTCGTCAATATAAACTTCATGGCTTTCTGATTTTTCAGTATCTTCAATTCACATTGTGCGCGCCTTTCCCCTGTCCGATCGCAAACCGGCCCCGCGTCTCCGTTCCCCAAATATGGCTTGCATCTTGCCAAGAGTGATGGTAACTTGCGCACCGAAAAAAGCCGCGATTTTAATGGTAATCAGAATCTGCTTCCGGAGAGATGGCTGAGTGGCCGAAAGCGATCGCCTGCTAAGCGATTGTACGCCCCAAAAGGTGTACCGGGGGTTCGAATCCCCCTCTCTCCGCCATATAGACTGTGCGCCCATGGCTCAGCTGGATAGAGCGTCGGACTACGAATCCGAAGGTCGAAGGTTCGAATCCTTCTGGGCGTACCAGTAATAAGGGGTTACGGAGCACCGTCCGTAACCCCTTCTGCTTTCTGTCTCACTTTTTCCTCGCCCTTTGGGCAAGGATTTCCGCGCTGTCGTCTCCTTTTACTCTTGAAACGCGAGCCCCCGGGCATATATCATGACGCATCAGTCCGAGAGTCCGGTGTGTGTTTTCTTGTTGTACGAGAGGAGATTTCGATGAAGAGCTATCGCAAGGAACTCTGGTTCAATGTTCCCTCATGGAGGGGTTTTGTCAATATCACCCCGCTCGTGGATGCATGCCTGCGCGAAAGCGGCATTACGGAAGGTCTTCTGCTCTGTAACGCCATGCATATCACGGCATCGGTCTTTATCAATGACGATGAGACGGGTCTCCATCGCGACTATGAAACGTGGCTGGAAGATCTTGCTCCCCATGAGCCGGTGTCCCGGTATCACCATAACCGGACAGGGGAAGACAACGGAGACGCCCACCTGAAGCGCCAGATAATGGGGAGGGAGGTGGTTGTGGCCGTTACGGAGGGGAGGCTTGATTTCGGCCCCTGGGAACAGATATTTTACGGAGAATTCGATGGGAGGCGGAAAAAGCGGGTCCTCGTCAAAATCATCGGGGAGTGAGGGTGGCTCTCTGAGCGTTCTGCAAGGGCACAATAAAAGTACTCATTGACAAATATGATCCTTCATGTTTGAAATACGGGTCATGTGATGGATGAGCAGCGGCCCGCGAGGCGGCTTGTCTCATGGATTCTTCCATTTAAAGAATGGGGCTCAGAAGAGGGCAGGATATAAAAAACAGCAAGGAGGAACGAAATGGCGTACGAATATGAGAAGTTGAAGGTGGAGAAGGACGGCATGGTGGTCATTGCGGCAATCAACCATCCCCCGGCGAATTCCATGGGGCAGGGTGTTTTGCGGGATATCAAGGACCTTCTTGAAAAATGTGAGAAGGACGATGGGGTCCGCGTCATCATTCTGACAGGGTCGGGCGAGAAACTCTTCTGCGCCGGCGCGGATATTACCGAGTTTGCGGACCTCCAGAAGGGGAAGGTTCCTGAGTACAACGGCAACGAGATCTACTTCAAGATCGAGGAGTATCCGAAGGTCATCATTGCCGCCATGCAGGGCGGCGCGTACGGGGGCGGCCTTGAACTGGCCTGCTGCTGCCATCTGAGAATTATGGCCGAAGAGGCGACGCTCGGCCTTCCGGAAGTGAAACTGGGGCTCAATCCGGGCTGGGGCGGCACACAGCGTCTCCCCCGCTTCATCGGAAAGACGAAGGCCCTGGAATTGATGCTGACGGGAAACTTCATCCCCTCGAAGGAGGCTTTGGCCCTGGGTCTTCTCAACAAGGTTGTCCCGCGGGAAAAGGTGCTGGAAGAGGCCAAGGCCCTGGCGCAGAAACTTGCCGCAGGCGCCCCCGTGGCGCAGCGGGAGATCATGAAGGCGGTCAGGCTCGGACTGGAAACGAACCTCCGTCAGGGTGTTCTTGAGGTCGAGGCCGCGGCGAGCAAGGCGCTTCAGTTCACGGAGGACTTCAAAGAAGGGGCCAAGGCATTCCTGGAAAAGAGGCCGCCTCAATTCAAGGGCCGATAACCGGGACATATGTTCCCTATGGCATTGTGTGAAACTCTCATAATCTACAGAGGAGAAGATGAAAAGAAAATCGGTCAGGGACTTTATCCTTCATCATTTTCGGCATTTTAACGCCGCCGCTCTCGTCGATGCGGCGGAGGGATACCGGAAACAGGTGTCTTCGGGTGGTCGGATGTTCATGGCCCTTGCGGGGGCCATGAGCACGGCCGAGATCGGTCTCTCCCTGGCGGAGATGATACGCAGGGATAAGGTGCATGCCATCAGCTGTACGGGAGCCAATCTGGAGGAAGATATCTTTAATCTGGTGGCTCATGATTATTACGTCCGCATCCCGCGCTACCGTGATCTGACGCCGTCCGACGAGCAGAACCTCCTGGAGCGCCAGTTGAATCGGGTTACCGATACGTGTATCCCCGAGGAAGAAGCGATGCGGCGCATAGAGCACGCGATGCTCGATGCGTGGGTGGAGGCGGACCGGAAAGGGGAGCGATTTTTTCCCCACGAGTTTTTCTACCGTCTCATCCGGGAGGGACGCTTCCAACCCTATCAGATAGATCCCGCTGACAGCTGGCTCATTGCCGCGTGTGAAAAGAACCTGCCCCTCTTCGTTCCCGGCTGGGAGGACTCCACCCTCGGCAATATCTATGCGTCTCACTGTCTCCGCGGAGATGTCAAAAATGTGAACACCATGCGTGGCGGGATCGAGTACATGATGTCCCTGGCACGCTGGTATCAGGAGACCGCAAAGGAACATCCCATCGGTTTTTTCCAGATCGGGGGAGGGATTGCCGGTGATTTTCCCATCTGCGTGGTGCCGATGCTCGTGCAGGATATGAGGTTGAAAGACATACGGCTCTGGAGTTACTTCTGCCAGATCAGCGATTCCACCACCAGTTACGGGTCATATTCGGGGGCGGTGCCCAACGAGAAGATTACCTGGGGGAAGATTGGTGTCGACACGCCCAGTTACATCGTCGAATCGGACGCCACCATTGTGGCGCCCCTCATCTTCGCCTATGTCCTGGATTCGGAATAGCCGCCCTTATATATAGGGGAATATGCGGTTGGTGACGAATTGGAAATTTCGCTTAATCTGTTCGCTCCCGATGATGATCCCCATGTGCCCCGGGAGAAAGTATTCCACGTCCAACCGTGCAAGCCTGAGAATGCTTTCTTTGAGGAGGTTCCCGCTTCCGCCGGGGAAATCCGTCCTTCCGATGTTTTGATCAAAGATCACATCCCCGGGGAAGAGCGCCTTCTGCGCGGGCCAGTACAGGGAGATCGATCCCGGTGAGTGTCCCGGTGTGTGGAGTATCTCGAAGGATTCACCCCCGAGCTTGACGGGTCCTTCCTCCAGGGGCATGTCTATGTCGACCTGCGGCGCATCCAGCCCGAAGAGTCCGTACATCTGGCCGCCCATGCCATTGAGGAAGGCGACACCCTCCCGGTGCAGTCCGATGTGCACGCCTCGCTTGCCGTTGAAAGCCGCGGAAGCCTCGAAGTGATCGGGATGGGAATGGGTGTTGATGACGTACTGAATGGTGCCGGTATCTATCCCGTCTTCCTCCATCCTTCCGAAGAGATCGGGAAGGAATGCCGTCAGTCCCGGGTCGATGAGCGCCCGGACATTCCCGCCGATGAAATAACTGTTACAGTTATTTTCCAGGGAATTCGTCCATTCGTACACATAGATGTCGTTGTCTAATTTCATGGCGGTTCCTTATTTCTTTCTGGGGAGGTACTGGAGGGGATCTCTCGCCCTGTTTTTGAGCCGTATTTCGAAGTACAGATGAGGATTCTGGTCCCCCTCTGTGCCCAACCGTCCGATCTGGTCTCCCTGCCTGACCATATCTCCTGTCCGCACTTTCCGTTCCTTGAGCTGAGAATAGACCGTCGAATAGATATCGTTATGTTTTATGATGATGGTTTCTCCAAAATATTTCATCGGGGCCGCGTACGTGACCGTTCCGTCCGCCGCCGCCAGGACAGGCGTTCCCTCGGCCCCGTCTATCTTGATGCCATTGTGTCGCATGCCCTTGTAGGTGCCGAATTTCGAAGAGACCGTTCCCTCTACCGGCCATCTGAAGGCGGGCCTGTCCGCAGTCTGAGGAGGCGCGGGGGCAGATGCCACCGATGTGTCGGTGGATGCCGGCGGTTTATCTGCCGGCGCGGGTCCGAGGGTTTGCTCACGAATCGTGCGAGGAACCTCTTTGGGGGTTGGAGTTTTTGGAGTTGTTCCGCTATCCTTTATCCCCGGTGTGTCGGAGGCGATGGTGAGGGGCTCCGCAGCGTTGGGGATAAACAGGACGCTCCCTTCCTGGATCGTATCGTCGGAGAGGTTATTTGCCAGCGCAATCTCGGTGGGATCGCATTTGTATGCCTGCGCTATTCTCCACAGGGTGTCCCCTTTTTTTACGCTGTGATACACGCCGCTCGTTTTCGGTGTCATTGTGCAGGAGAGGACAAGGAGCGCCGTCAGGAGACAGGCAAGTAATATTTTGATGCAGCGTACCATAATACCTCGATTATAGAAGATACTTGATGGCGATGAAACCTCCGACAAGAAGCACGGTGAAAATAATGACCAGGATATTGAAATAACGGTCTATGAACAACTTTATACTTGGGCCGAATCGGTATATCAACCATCCCACCAGGAAGAAACGGGCCGCTCTGCTGATCGCCGAGGCGATGAAAAAAACAGAAAAGTCGATCTTGAACGCGCCCGCAGAGATGGTAAAGACCTTGTACGGTATGGGCGTGAAGCCCGCGATCCCCACGGCCCACGCGTTGTATCGATTGTACAGATCGCCGACCGCGGCGTACTGGCTCGTGAAACCGTAAAATTCAACGATCTTCATCCCGATCAGGTCCATAAACTGATACCCGATCAGGTATCCGATCATGCCGCCGATGAGCGACCCCGCGGAACAGATCAGGGCATATCGGAACGATCTGGCCGGTATCGATATTGCCAGGGCGATGAGGAGGACGTCCGGGGGCACCGGGAAAAAGCTGGATTCGGCCAGAGCGAGGAGGAACAATGCCCATGATCCGTAGGGGGTCTCAGCCCAGTGGAGCACCCAGTCGTACAGCCGTCTCAGCATTTCCTCTATCAATCCTTCCACCCGTGCTCTCCGATGAGAGCGACGAAGCGGCATCCGCACAGGTCTTCCGTTTTAAGGTCGTCCGGTTCCTGAGACAGACGGGTCACTTTTACGAGTGTTTGCGAGCTTCTGCTCCCCACGGGAATAACCAGTCTTCCCCCCACGGCGAGCTGTCCCGTGAGGGTTGCGGGAACCTTCGGTGCCCCGGCAGTGGTGATGATGGCGTCGAAGGGGGCCTCTTCACTCCACCCGTATGTTCCATCCCCGGCCCGGATCAGGATGTTGTAGTAATGGAGCGAGTCCAGCGTCCGTTGGGCCCTGAAGGCGAGGGAGGCGATTCTCTCAATGGAGAATACCCGCTCGGCCAACTCCGCCAGGATGGCCGTCTGGTACCCGCAGCCGGTTCCTATTTCCAGGACTTTTTCGGTTCCTTTCAAATCGAGAGCCTCGGTCATCAGCGCGACGATATAGGGCTGTGAGATGGTTTGCCGGGAGCCGATGGGAAGAGGGCTGTCGGAATACGCCTGGTCCTGGAGACCCTCATCCACAAAGAGATGTCTCGGTACTGCCGCCATAGCCTTCAATACTCTCTCGTCGGAGATTCCCCGCGCCGTGAGATGGCTATCGATCATCCGGGTTCGTTGTCTGTTATATCTATCCACGGGCTCTGCTCAACGGTTGTTTTCTGGGGGGGATCCTGTATATTTCTTCGACCCATGTGTGCCGCCGGATTCCCATGGCTTCTCGGGTGATTATGAGATAGTAGTACCGCAGCTTGGCGAATTCCCTGGCTCTGTTATACCGGGATATCTCCCTGTTTGCCTCGGCATATATTCTTTCGACAATTTTCGAATCTTCATGTTCGGTGAGGTCTTTCAGTGCGTCTACATGCTTTTCGATCTTTTTCTCAATGAAAGTTACCTTCCGGAGGGCATCGGATAATGCTGCGCCTGTACGATACAGGACATCAGACCTTTCCTTGAACAGCTCCTCTACCGTCTTTTCAAATCCATTCTTCAGCATATCGTGTCTTGACGGACATAGGGTGGTGCGGATGCAAAAGATACGAGTAGCTACCACGGAGCCGGCTGGTTTTCAACAAAAAAGCGGTTTGCCGCGAGTGGTTGACTTTCTCGATGATGACACTATATTACGATGAAAAAATATGACAATGTGACAATCCGCAAAGGGGAGCAGCACATGGAAGTAAAAGTCAATAGCGCGTTGATTGCCCTCGTTCTGGGAGACATAACGGTTGAGGAAACCGATGCCATCGTCAATGCCGCCAACTCCGGATTGAGAGGCGGCGGAGGCGTGGATGGCGCCATACACCGGGCGGGGGGCCCTCCATTATGGAGGAATGCCGGAAGATCGGTTCCTGTCCTACCGGTCAGGCGGTGGTAACGGGAGGGGGAAATCTCAAGGCCCGCTATGTCATACACGCAGTTGGACCGGTATACCGGGGAGGCGGGCGGGGAGAGGCGGATCTCCTCAAGAGCGCCTACCGGGAGAGCCTCAAACGGGTGACGGAGAAGGGACTCACAAGCGTGTCCTTCCCCGCCATCAGCGCGGGTGTGTACGGATATCCCCTGGAGGAGGCGGCCCGTATCGCTCTCACGACCGCAATCGATTATGTGAAGGATCATGATGAGATACAGCTCGTCAGGTTTGTCCTTTTCAGCCAGGATATATACGATGTATTCACAAAGGAATTGAAACGGATCATGTGATACGCAATGGCGAAGCAGCGGCGGGAACGCTTCTTGCTAGGATATCCGTTGGCGAGGAATGAACCCCTGAGCCGGCGCCCTTCGCATTGTGAACGGCGCTGCCAATTTTCTTGACATGAACAGACGATGTATATAGCATCCGCCACTTCTCATATTTTGTTCTGGAAGGGCAGGGAGTAAAGATGACCCCACGTACAACCATGAAGAAGATTCTTGTTGCCAACAGAGGTGAAATATCTCTCCGCGTCATCCGGACGATTAAGGAACTGGGACTTGGGGCAGTGGCCGTTTACGAGACCCCGGATAAGGAATCGATATTTATCCGATTCGCCGATGAGGCGATCATGATAGGCGATGGGCCGAGGAAGGATTATCTCAACATTGACCGGATGATCTGGGCTGCCCGGAAGAGCGGCGCCGACGCCATCCACCCCGGGTACGGATTCCTCTCGGAGAACCCCGACTTCTCGAGGGCCTGCGCGGAAGCCGGGATTGTCTTTATCGGCCCCCCTGCCGGCGTCATGCATGATCTGGGGAACAAGATCGTCGCCAGGGAAATTATGGAAAAGGCCGGGATCCCCGTTATACCGGGAACCGGCAACCTCCCCCCGGGGGAAGAAGGGGTGCGGGAGGCCATCGCCTTCGGCGAGAAGCATGGCTATCCCCTCATGCTGAAGGCCTCCTCCGGCGGAGGAGGAAGAGGTATCCGAAAGGTCAGGAACGGCAAGGAGCTCCAGGTTCAGCTTCCCCAGGCGCGGTCGGAGGCCCTTCATGCCTTTAATGACGGAAACGTGTATATAGAGAAATGTATCGAAAATCCGCGCCATGTCGAGATTCAGATACTGGCGGACCAGCATGGCACGGTCATCCATCTGGGATCGCGGGATTGTTCCATCCAGCGGAGGCACCAGAAGCTGATAGAGATCGCTCCTGCGGATCTCCCCGCCGATGTTCTCGCAACGATGTGTGAAACAGCCGTGCTTGCCGCTCAGAGGGCCGGGTATGTCAACGCCGGAACCGTTGAGTTTCTGGTTGATCCTGCTACGAACAAGTTCTGGTTCATGGAAATGAATACGCGCCTTCAGGTGGAACACACCGTTACTGAAGCGCTGACCGGCATCGATATCGTGAGAGAGCAGATCATGATAGCCCAGGGCGCTCACCTGGATATCCCCGAGGTGCGCTTTCACCTTCTGGGAAAGGCGATTCAGGTGCGGGTCAATGCGGAAGATCCGAAAAATGACTTCATGCCGGAAGGCGGAAAACAGGTGGAAGTGTATCAGTCTCCGGGCGGCCCCGGTATACGCCTGGACGGAATCGCCTATCAGGGATACCGGATTCCCACCGAATACGATTCGCTCCTGGTCAAGATGACCGTTCGCGGTCACAACTGGGAGCAGACGGTGCAGCGCCTGAAGCGGGCGCTCCAGGATTTCCTGATTGTTGGTCCCAGGACGACGATACCTTTTTACCTTGCCATCTGCAATGAACCTGATTTCCGGAAGGGTGAATTTGATACGTCGTACCTGGAAACACACCCGCACGTATTCGATTATCTGGAGAATAAGAGGGAGATTGCCAAGCTATCGCAGTTGATCGCGGAGATCCATGCGAAAAAGATAAACCCCTACGCCTATTGAGGTGTTAAGAACCGAAAGGAATGACAATGGGGCGCCAGCAGGCCATTGATGAAAGGATCAGACCCCGCGATCTGTGCGAGAACGGGGCAGCCCACGTTCTCGACCGTATCCGGTCCGGGCAGGGCTACTATATAACCAATACGGAGCGAGACCTCTCCCAGTCCGATTTCAAAAACCGGATCATGCCTCACACCCAGATCCTGGTCGCGAAGGAACGCAATGACGCCGGATATCTCTCCCTTGAGATAACCGGGGGGGCGTCGATCCATGTTGATATGCTGCGACGGCAGATCAATCCCCTGGAGAAGCTGGAACTACTCAGTTCACTCATGCCTGATACGATGTTTCAGACCCTCTGCAGAGGGATCAATCTCTTCGGCTACCGCCCCTATCCCGAAAATGTGGTCCGTCTCACGGTTCAGAGTTTTGCGCGCTATGTTCATCTCTGGAGGGTTTTCGATTTTTTGAATTACATACCCAACATGACCGCGGTCTTTGAGGAGGTAAGAGACGCGGGCTGTATCCTCGAGCCCTCCATATGCTTCTCTACGGGACCGGAGCACACCGACGCCTATTACGTGGGCAAGGTTGGGGAAATCCTTGCCGTTACCGGGAATGACATTATTCTCTGCATCAAGAACCACGGCGGATTGGGATCTCCCAGGCGGATCGGCGACCTGGTGAGGTCCATCCTGGAGAGATACCCTGATCTCATCATCCACTATCACGGTCACAACACCGACGGAAATGATGTGGGAAGGATCGTGGAAGCCGTTCGAAACGGAGCGAAGATCGTTGATGCGGCAGATCATGCCTTCACCGGTTTCTACGGGCCCCCGCCGATCCTCACGGTTATCGACACCCTTGATGAATACGGCCATCGCGCACTGGGTATAGACCGGCAGGCCGTTATCGATACGTCGAACAAACTCCGCCCGGAGAGGGAGTATTACAAGGATCTCGAGTCTCAATTCCTCGGGTTTGACCCCACGGTTCAGGTTCACAAGCTTCCCGGAGGAGCGACAGGATCGAGTTTCGAGCAGGCGGTGAAGGGGAATTTTCTCCACCTCATGACCGAGATTCTTCAGAAGGAACTGCCCCGCGTCCAGACCGAACTGGGGAACTGGTGGAGCGTGACACCCGGTTCGCAGATTCTATGGACCACGGCTGTCAACAACGTCCTGAGCGGGAAGCGATACAAGGACGCGAATGACGACCTGAAAAACCTCATGCTGGGGCGATATGGAGAACTCCCTTTTCGTATGCCGTCCGACGATGTCTATGAGTTGGTATTCGGGGCGAAGTGGAAGGAAATCGTAGAAAAAGAAAAAGGATACCAGAAAATAGAGGACATCGATCTGGATGTGGAGAGAAAAGTACTGGAACATCGGCTGAAACGGCAGGCTACGGATGACGAGTTCGTGCTGTACCTCCAGCATCCCAATGATGCAGTGAATTTCTTCAATTTCGAGGAGAAATACGGAAAGACATGGGTTCTGCCTCCCGGCGTGTGGTTCAAAAAAGGCGGGTTCAGCCTTGGCGAAACATTTGAATTCGCCGATGCCTACGGAAAACATCATGTGGTGGAAATAGGTCCGAAGCGGGCGACAAAGACGGGGGATGCCATTGTCTATCTGAATATCAATTATCACCCGGAGCCCATACTGACGGAACTTGAGCCGGAAGGGGGCGCAAAAAGAAGAGAAACCGTACTCTCGGCCAGGGAGATAGCCGGACTTGCACAGGCAGGAGACGTGAGATCGCCCCTGAAGGGAACGATCAGCGAGATTCCCGTCACCGTGGGGGAAGAGGTTTCAACGGGACAGATTCTGGTGGTTGTTGAAGCGATGAAAATGCTCAACAACATCGTTTCTGAGATAAACGGTGTGGTAACAGAGGTGGTTGTATCGCTGGGGGATGCGGTGGAAGTGGGCGGTCCCCTCGTAACGGTTGAAAAAAAGGCGTAGAACCATGTATCAGAAGAGGAGTGTCACCTGAAAGGTGTGATGCGGTTCATTGCACGTGCTCTTAATTGCTGGTATGGCTTACATAAAAGTTGCTTATGTTCAACAATCTTGTCTTGACATTTGAACCGTCTATGATACGGTGCGCGTAGTACGCAGGAATGTGGTTATAAACTGAATTCATGCTCCGGATCAGGCAAGACGGTTTTTTGAGAGAGTGGCAACGCGGGGAAAAGACGGCTGCGGTTTGAAGAAGGGTTTCGAGGGGGGACCCCGAAACAGTGCGTGTTGCACGTTGCATGAAAGGATCTGGGATGGGAAATAAATACTACACCATTCTTGCTATTCCCCAGGGGAAGGGATCGATAAAAAAAGTACGGATTTCCGCCGTTTTTCTTTCATTCGTTTCCCTTCTTATCATCAGCGCATTCGCATCCATCGGGTATCTTTCTTATCACTACGCTCAGACCAGGGCCGATCTCAGGGAACTTGCCCGGCTGGAAGAGCTGACCTCCCTTCAGAGAGATCGCCTCGACTTTCTGGCGAGCAAGGTGGTCGACTTCGAGAAAAAGATGACGCACCTGGCCCAGTTTGATAAAAAGATCCGGATCATGACCAATCTTGATAATTATATCCATAAGGGCAGCCAGATGCTCGGTGTCGGCGGGCCGGTCCCCGGCGAGGGCAAAGAGATGACTCGCGCGGCAGAAGTGGAAGCCTCTCTCATCGACAAGATACATGAACATATGGATGAGCTTCTGGACGAAGCAGCCCTCCAAACCGATAGTTTTTCAGAACTGTTCGATTTTCTGAACAAGCAGAAATCGATACTTGCCTCCACCCCTTCCATATGGCCGGTGATAGGCTGGACTACATCCGAGTTCGGATACCGTGTGTCCCCCTTCACGGGACAGCGGGAGTTTCATCGGGGAATCGATATTGCGACGGAGATCGGCAAGGAAGTCGTCACTCCCGCAAACGGGGTTGTCGCCAGGGTGGCTGAGGAAAAGGGTATGGGGAACATGGTCGAAATAAACCATGGGAACGGCGTGGTAACGGTCTACGGACATCTTCTCAAAAAGAGCAAGATCAAGAGAGGCCAGCAGGTAAAGAGGGGAGATGTCATTGGATACGTGGGAAATTCCGGCAGAAGTACCGGTCCCCACCTTCATTATGGTATCTGTAAAGATGGTACTCATATCGATCCGCGAAGATACCTTTTTTAGAACGAACTGACCCCCGCCCGCGTCCATCTGTGTGAATACTCCCGGTAATATTGTGTTGCCGGGATTTTTTATGGTGTGGTTATGATCGGTTATCTATTGAAAAAAATGGTCGGCAGCAAAAACGACCGGGAAATTAAACGCCTGAGCGCCGTCATGCGGTGCGTGACCGATCTGGAACCTTCGATCGAGAGACTGACTGATTCCGAACTCAAGGCGAAGACGCCTTATTTCAAGGAGAAACTGGCACAGGGCGCGTCTCTCGATGACATCCTGGGCGAGGCGTTTGCCGTTGTCCGGGAGGTTTCGAAGAGGACCCTGAAGATGCGCCCCTTCGATGTGCAGGTGATAGGAGGCATCGTTCTGCACGAGGGAAAGATCGCGGAGATGAAAACGGGCGAAGGAAAGACCCTCGCGTCGACAATGCCGGTTTACCTGAACGCCCTGACCGGCAGGGGCGTTCACGTGGTGACCGTGAACGATTACCTGGCGAAGAGAGACGCGAACTGGATGGGCCCCATCTATGAGTTTCTTGGGCTCTCCGTGGGCGTCATTGTCCACGGAATCAATGATGTGGAGAGGCGGAGCGCGTACGGCTGTGACGTCACGTACGGGACAAACAACGAATTCGGTTTCGATTACCTGCGCGACAACATGAGCTTTCAGCTCGAGCAGTATGTCCAGAGGGACTTTTATTACGCCATCGTTGACGAGGTGGACAGCATCCTCATCGACGAGGCGAGAACCCCCCTTATCATCTCCGGACCCTCCGAAGAGTCCACTGACAAGTATTACCGGATCAATCAGATTATTCCCCACCTGAGAAAGGATCAGGATTACACGATCGACGAGAAGAGCCGGGCGGTGGTCCTGACGGAGGAGGGAGTGGCCAAGACGGAACGGCTCCTCAATGTGCAGAATCTGTATGAACCCCAGAACATGGAAATCCTCCACCATGTCAATCAGGCCCTGAAGGCGCATACTCTCTTCAGAAAAGATATCGATTACCTCGTCAAGGACGGGCAGGTCATTATCGTGGACGAATTCACGGGGAGGGTGATGCCCGGCAGGAGATACAGTGATGGTCTCCATCAGGCCCTCGAGGCGAAGGAGCGGGTCAAGATAGAGCGGGAAAACCAGACGCTTGCCTCAGTCACCTTCCAGAATTACTTCCGCATGTATGAAAAACTGGCCGGGATGACCGGAACGGCGGATACGGAAGCCACGGAATTCAAGAAGATCTACAACCTCGATGTTGTTGTCATCCCCACCAATATGCCCATGATACGGATCGACTATTCGGATGTCATCTACAAGACGGAAGAGGAGAAGTTCGAGGCGGCCATCGAAGAGATAAAGGCGTTGCACGCTCTGAAACGCCCGGTTCTGGTGGGGACCATTTCCATCGAGAAATCGGAACTCCTGAGCAAACAGCTCTCAAAGCGGGGAATCAAACACAATGTGCTGAACGCCAAGAACCACGAGAAAGAGGCGGAGATCATCGCCCAGGCGGGGCAGCCGGGGGCCGTTACCATATCAACCAATATGGCAGGGAGAGGCACCGATATCAAACTGGGCGAGGGTGTTGCCGATGTGGGCGGCCTCCACATCCTGGGGACTGAGCGCCACGAAAGCCGGCGGATAGACAATCAGCTCAGGGGCCGGTCTGGTCGGCAGGGGGATAAAGGGTCCTCACGCTTCTATCTTTCACTGGAAGATGATCTTCTCAGGATATTCGGGGCTGAACGAATCTCGTCCGTTATGGATCGTATCGGTGTGGAAAGGGGAGAACCCATCGAACACAATCTCATCAGCAAGGCCATCGAGAGCGCTCAGAAACGGGTAGAGGGACAGAACTTCGAGATACGCAAGCACCTCATTGAGTACGACGACGTCATGAACCGCCAGCGGCAGGTCATCTACGAGCAGCGCAGGAATGTCCTCGACGGGGACGATCTGTGGTCCACGGTCAATGATATGTTGCAGGAAATCGTCGAAGACCTGGTCAGCGATTTTCTTGACGAGAAGGTGCGGCCCGACGAATGGGATCTTCAGGGGCTGAGTGATGCCGTATACAAACAGTTTTACCTGAGGCTGCCTTTTGATGAAGCGGCCCGGTCCAACATGAACAGGGAAGAAGTTACTGAGAGGATCATCGCCGACGTCACGACCCTTCTTCGCGACAAGGAGAAGAGATTCGGCGTGGACCTTATGAAGTATATCATGAGGGTCATCATGCTCCAGGCCATCGACTTCCACTGGAAGGATCACCTCCTCGGCATGGATCACCTCAAGGAAGGCATCGGTCTGCGCGGGTACGGTCAGAAAGATCCCGTCAGAGAGTATCAGAAAGAGGGATACGATATGTTCATGGAGATGGTGTATCGTATCAAGGAAGACACGCTTCAGAAACTCTGTATCGTTCAGATACAGAGCAACGAGGAGGTCAGGCAGATCGAGGAAAAGCAGAAAACGGATTATGTGCTGAGCAGGGGGGATGGTGGAACGGCTCCGGCGACGGTCAAAAGAACGGGCGAAAAGATAGGGAGAAACGCCCCCTGTCCCTGCGGGAGTGGCAAGAAATACAAGCATTGCTGCGGGAGATGACGGCGATGGATACAACGATACATGACACGATACGGGTTCCGGGATTTCTCGGCAGTTCGGTGGCCGCCGGGGTCAAAAGCGGGGGAGGGCGGGACCTCTCGCTCATTTTTTCGGACGTTCCCGCCAGGGCGGCTGGTGTCTTCACCACCAACCGGTTTAAGGCGGCGCCGGTTGTTCTCGATCTGGAGAGGATATCGAGGCACCATTCCCAGTGCATTATAGCCAACAGCGGAAACGCCAACGCGGCGACGGGAGAAGAGGGGTATCGGGACGCCGTCGCCATGTCGAAGGCCGTCTCCGACAGGCTGGGCATAGATGACGGTCTTGTTCTGGTGGCTTCCACCGGCATCATCGGCGAGAGACTTCCTCTGGAAAAGATCGTCGGAGCGGTAGGGCCTCTGGTCGAGGGATTGAGTGCTGACGGCATTTCCGCCGCGGCGGAGGGGATTATGACGACCGACCGGTTTCCCAAGGTGGCGTGGAGGATGTGTTCTGTCGGGGGGAAAGAGATCACTGTCTGCGGCATCGCCAAGGGTGCGGGAATGATAGAACCGAACATGGCGACTATGCTCTCTTTTGTCCTGACGGATGCCCATATAGGCCAGGACTGTCTCGACGGTGTGTTCAGAGAATCCGCCGACAGGAGTTTCAATGCCATCACGGTGGACGGATGCATGAGCACGAACGACACGGCCATTATCCTGGCCAACGGCATGGCCGGCAACAGCTCTATCGATACCAGATCGAATGGACTGACGGCGTTCAGGGATGCCCTGTTCGATGTGATGGAGTCCCTTGCCCGGGACATTGTGAGAGACGGTGAGGGGGCGACGAAGTTGATCGAGATTGTCGTCGAGTCGGCGAAAACGGCCGGTGACGCGCGGAAGGTGGCGTATGCGATTGCCCGCTCCAACCTCGTCAAGACGGCATTTTTCGGTGAGGACCCGAACTGGGGGAGGATCATATCGGCGGCAGGGTCGACGGGAGTCCCCTTTTCAACCACCTCGCTGGATCTCCATATCGAGCATGTACCCCTCTTTATCAACGGCAGAGGTGTTGCAGGGAAAGATGCCGCAGAGGTGATGAAAAAGGACACGATACGGGTGTTCGTGCGGCTCGGTATGGGAGATGCGACGTTCAGGGTATACGCCTCCGATCTGTCCCACGAATATGTGGATATAAACGCCCTGTACCGCACCTGATCTCGTTCTTTTGCCTGTCAAGAGCAAATAGAACTGTCCGGTTTTGTAGCACATGAGTTGTCCGCTTTGTATCGGTCAGAAAGGCTGCGGAAGTCGGAGACTGAAGCAGCCTTTCTG
>DIXO01000073.1 GCA_002428735.1 Syntrophaceae bacterium UBA6078
CAAAAGTTGGTGGTGGATTACGGCATATTGTTGCGCTTGCTATTTTATTTTCAGTATGTTAGACAGGAAAACTTCACGGAGTTCCAGAAAAATGTCAGGGGGTATCGATCGATGGGTAACGAAGGAAACTTAACAGCCGAACCGGAAAAACAGGAAGTAGATATTATCAAGGAGGGTAAGCCGCGAAAAAAAGAGGAAGACCACATGAGTTTTGTGGAACTCTACGAACAGAGCCTGCAGGATGTGGGCATCGGCAAGGTCGTCATGGGGAAGATCATCCAGATCAATGAGGACGGTGTGATGATCGACGTCGGCTATAAGACGGAAGGGCGTCTTGCCCTCGGCGAGGTGACGGACAGCGCCGGCGTTGTGACAGTCTCAGTGGGTGACGAGATCGAAGTGCTCGTGGACGGCAAGAAGGATGCCGAACTGATACTCTCCAAGGATAAAGCCTCGCGAATGAAAATATGGGATGATGTCGTCAAGGCGTATGAGGAGAACGGCACCATACCGGGAACCATCGTGCAAAAAGTAAAGGGGGGGCTTTCGGTCGATGTGGGATTCCCGGCATTCCTTCCCGGTTCCCAGGTCAGCACGCACCCGGTGAAGGACCTCGACCGGTATGTCGGAGAAACCATGGATTTCCAGATCCTGAAATATGACAGAAAACGAAACAATGTTGTCCTGTCCCGAAAGGCCATCCTGGAACGGGAACGGGGGGAACAGAAGAAAAAGACCCTTGAGACCCTGGAAGAAGGGTCGGTGTTAGAGGGCACGGTAAAGAATATAACCGATTATGGTATCTTCATAGATTTGGGAGGGATAGACGGGCTGCTCCATATTACCGATATGTCGTGGGGGCGGATACGGCATCCTTCTGAGGTTTTTTCGCGCGAAGACAAGATCACCGTGAAGGTTCTCAGCTTTGACCGCGAAAAGGAGCGGGTATCGTTGGGGATCAAACAATTGACGGAAAATCCGTGGGAGGCCATTACGGAGAAATATCCTGTTGGCTCCATCGTGGAGGGGAACGTTGTCAGCCTGATGGACTATGGCGCCTTTGTCGAACTTGAACCGGGGGTCGAAGGGCTTGTCCATGTGTCGGAGATGTTCTGGACCAAGAAGATACGGCACCCTTCCAAGATCTTGTCGGCCGGTGATACGGTGAAGGTGATGGTGCTGGAAGTGAATCCGGAGAACAGAAGGATATCGCTGGGTCTTAAACAGACCATGCCGAATCCGTGGGTCACCCTGAAGGAAAAATATCCCGAGGGGACCGTTATCAAGGGCGAGATACGGAATGTTACGGATTTCGGCATCTTTATAGGTATTGAAGACGATATCGACGGCCTCCTCCATGTTTCCGACATTTCCTGGAAAAAGAGAATAAAACACCCGTCGGATTTATACAAAAAGGGCCAGGAGATCGAGGCCATGGTCCTGGGAGTTGACGTGGAAGCGGAGAAATTCTCCCTCGGCTTAAAACAGCTCGAGGAAAATCCATGGGAGGCGCTTGCCACCCGATATCCGTCCGGGTCTGTTATTTCCGGCAGGATTACCAATATTACGGATTTCGGTATGTTTGTCGAGATAGAAGAAGGGGTGGAGGGCCTGGTTCATATATCCGAGATCAGTCATGAGCGGGTGAACTCTGCCAGAGATCTCTATTCCGTCGGAGATACCGTATCGGCATCCGTGAAAAATGTTGACGTGGCCAATCACAAGATCGGCCTGAGCATCAAGGACTCCGAGAAAGCCGCCGACAAGACGTCTCAGAAACAGTACCTGAATAATCGTGAGAAGGTGGTTTCCAACCTCGGCGATATGCTGTCCGGAATGAAGCTCTCGTAGCGTATCCTCCGGCGCGATCTCTGCTGACAGAGGGGCAATGAAAAGACATCCGGTCATTTGGGGGTTTCTTCTTCTCGCGATAATCGGTCTTGTGTTCTTCCTGATCCTGCGCCTCATTTTTGCTCCCGGAGAGGGCGGCTCGTGGTTCTCTTTCAAGGACAAGGTCGGCGTTGTGCTGATCGAGGGCGTTCTCAGCGATTCACGGGACGCTGTCAGACAGCTTGAGAAATATGAGCGGGATGGCGGCATCAAGGCGATTGTCCTGCGCGTCAACTCCCCCGGCGGAGCCGTGGTTCCTTCCCAGGAGATCTATGACAAGGTCCTGGCGGTAAAGAAATCCAAAAAAGTCGTTGTTTCGATGGGGTCGGTTGCGGCATCGGGCGGGTACTACATAGCCTGCGCCGCCGATCGGATCATTGCCAACCCCGGCACCATAACCGGAAGCATCGGCGTTGTGGTGCAATTTTCCCAGATAGAAGAACTGCTGAAGAAGATCGGACTGAAATCTACCGTCGTCAAGGCGGGGGAGTACAAGGATATGGGGTCTCCGGTGCGCGAGATGACCCCCGCTGAAAGGGCCCTGGTCCAGGGAGTGATCGACGATATCCATGCCCAGTTCATCGAGGCGGTTGTTTCCAACAGGCGCATCGACCGGCAGGAGATAGAACGGATCGCCGACGCGCGGATATTCACCGGAAGGCAGGCCCTTGCGGCGGGTCTTGTGGACGGTCTGGGAAATATGGACCACGCCATCGATACGGCCGCCGAGCTCGCCGGAATAGAGGGAAGACCTGAAGTCATCTACCCGGAAGAAAAGCGCAAAGGGTTGCTGCGGTACATCACGGGTGAAGCCGTTTCATCCATCGCGGCGGCGCTGGGAGAGACCCGCTCCGGTATTGATTATCTGTACAGACCGGGAGTGGGGATGTAAAATCTATGCCATATGTTCACAGGTTTGACTGACATGGAATATAACACCATACTGCTCGAGAAGGAAAAAGGGTATACGATTCTCACCCTGAACCGTCAGCATGAGATGAACGCGGTTTCCGTGGAGATGAGACACGAGTTGATCCACTGTTTCGACCTGCTGGAGGAAGACGATTCCGTGAGGGCCGTTATTATTACCGGGGGAGACAGGGTCTTCTCTGCGGGCATCGATCTTGCGGAAATGGGGACACTGGAGAGCGGGAAACTGGAAGATTACTGGAGGCTCATGATCGAGAGCCTTCAAAAGATATGCGCCTTCAAAAAGCCGGTTATCGCGGCGGTGAGCGGTATCGCTCTCGGCGGAGGGTTCAATCTGGTGACCGCGTGCGATATCATTGTCGCCTCTGAAACGGCGATATTCGGACATCCGGAGCTGAAATTCGGACTCAATCCGCTCTTCGATCCCCTCAGGCGTATGGTGGGAACCGCCAAGGCGAAAGAACTTGCCATGCTGGGGGAACCCATCGGCGCGCAGGAAGCCTTCCGGATCGGTCTGGTAAACAAGGTGTCTTCTCCGGAGACGTTTATGGAAGACGCGCGATCGATCGCGTCTCATATCGTCCAGAAACCCGCCCAGGCTGTGGAGGCGGTCAAAAAGATATCCGAGATTGTTCCCCGTCTCGATAAATGCGCGGCCCTGGAATACGAACTGGAGATCTCCGAGCTCCTTTTTTCACGGACGGAGATCCGTGAGCACATGAAGAAATTTCTCGACAACCTCAAGGCACGGAAAAAAGGGTAGGGTGCTAGTCAAAATCTTTCATTGCCGCGAAGTCGATTAACTGGTCCTTTCTTTTTTTGTGCTGCAGTTTCTTGAGCGCTTTCGCCTCTATCTGCCGTATCCGCTCCCGGGTAACGCCCATCATCTCGCCCACCTCCTCGAGTGTGAAGGGGCCGTAGTTGCAGGCAACCCAGGTGCAGTTGCAGAACGTCTCGTTCTTCAGCCACCACTCGCAGGCCGTATCCTGGCACGGCTCCGTTATAAATACCCCCGTTGTTTTGCATACATATAGAGATGACATTGGCTACCCCTCTCGTCGGATGCAGCGTGAAATATACGTACCCCGGGTTACGGCAATACCCCGGCCCTATCGGCTTATCGACGTATAATAGTCACTTATATCGGTTTGTCAATACCCCGTTCGGCACACGAAGTGACCAACGTATGGGAGACAAAGGAATCCGCCTTCCCGCCGTATGGATCCCGTTCTGTAGAAAGAAATATGTTGCGGGATGCCCCCTGTTTTTTTCACATAAATATCTGTCAGGAGCACGTAATATGTC
>DIXO01000021.1 GCA_002428735.1 Syntrophaceae bacterium UBA6078
GTCAAGCATGTCCGAGGCCCAAAAGCGATGAACCACAATATATAGGGGTACGCTTAGTCATATGGATACCCCAGTTAGAATATATATGAAAATTCACGTGGAGAGGAAGGCAACTATGGAACAAAAAAAGAGAATCATTGTGATCGGTGGTTCAGCTGCGGGTCCCAAGGCCGCCGCCAAGGCGCGGAGGTTGGATTACCATGCCGACATTGTCATCCTGCAGAAGGATCCCGATCTGTCCATGGCCTCCTGCGGATACCCCTATTATGTCGGGGGCTATTTTGATGACCGGAATATGCTCCTGTGTACGGGGACAGGGGTGACGCGGAACCCCCTATTCTATCTCAACGCCAAGGGGATCGAAGCGCGGACCAACACGGAGGTGACTGCGATCGAGCGGAAGGCCAGGATCGTTGCCTGCACAAATCTCCTTACGGGGGAGACGGAAACGCTTGGGTATGACAAACTGATTATCGCCACGGGTGCCATCCCCCGGATACCCCCCGTGCCGGGAGCCGACCTTGACGGAGTGACCACGCTCCAGTCGATGAAGGATGCCGATTTCCTGCGCAAGGTTCGGGATGAGGGAAAAATCAAAAAGGCTGTCGTCATCGGGGGCGGTCTGATCGGGATCGAGACCTGCGAGGCGCTCCAACTGGCGGGCATCGATATCACGGTCATCGAACTGCTTCCCCAGCTCTTGACCTTTCTCGACTGGGAGCTCGCCAAACTGGTCGAAAATCACGTGAAAGGGAAATCGGCGAATATTATCACCGATAACGGGATCATCGAATTTCTGGGCAACGAGGGCACACTGACCGGGGTGAAGCTCCAGAATGGAGCTGAACTGGACTGCGAACTGGCCGTCGTCGCCATCGGTGTAACCCCCAACGTTCGTCTCGCGAAGGAGACGGGAATCAAAATAGGCGAGTTGGGCGGAATCGAGGTCAATGAGTATATGCAGACTTCCGATGAAAACATTTACGCCGTGGGGGACTGCGTCGAATCGCTCAACCGGATAACGGGGAGAAAGGTCCTGGCACCCTATGGAGACCTCGCCAACCTGCAGGGGCGCGTCGCCGGAGAGAATGCGGCGGCAGGAAACAGCGTGACCTTCCCGGGGACCATCCAGACGGGTATATGCAAGGTCTTCGATTATGCCGCCGGTTCCACCGGCCTTTCCGAAACCATGGCACACAGACTGGGCTACAATGATATCATCACGGTGGTCAACGCGAGTCCCGACAAGCCCGGTTTCATGGAAGGGCTTCTTCTGGTCACCAAATTGGTTGCGGACCGGAAGACCGGCAAGGTCCTCGGGGCTCAGTGCGTCGGCCCCGGAAACGTAAGCAAACAGATTGCCCAGTGGGCTATGGCGATCCAGGGGGGGCTATGTGTCGAGGATATTGTCAATTCAGACCTCCCCTATGCGCCTCCTTTCTCTCTTGCCATCGATCATTTTATCGCGACGGCCCATATCATGCAGAACAAGATGAAGGGGCGCATGAAGGGGATCTCAACTGTGCAGGTCAAAAAGAAACTGGAGAACCACGAGACCCCCTTTCTCCTGGATGTCAGAGGTCCCGATGAATATGAAGCGACCCGTCTGGGGATCGGTGAAGCGCTGATCCCCCTCGGCGCACTGCGCAAGCGGTTGCATGAGCTTCCCGAGGACAAGGAGCGGGAGATCATCTGCTTCTGCAAGATATCCCTCAGGGGATATGAGGCGGCCCTCGTCCTTGAGGCAAACGGATGGAAGAATGTCAAGGTTATGGAAGGCGGCATTATGGCGTGGCCGTACACGCGTGAAAAATAGGTGATGACCCGCCGGTGTTGACTGCTCACAGGGAGAGATCGAAAGTATGAAGTGTCGGAAAGCAATCTCATTCTGTTTTCTGTGCGCCCTTTTTTTGATTGTGTCGTGCAGCACGGTCCCCATTACGGGGAGAACGCAGCTCAGCCTTGTCCCTCCGTCTAACATGCTCTCCATGAGCCTCCAGCAGTACGATCAGTTCCTGAAGGAGAATTCCGTCAGCACTGACACGGCATCGACGGCTCTGGTCAAGGGGGTGGGCGGCCGCATTCAGATGGCGGTAGAGCGTTACTTTATCGAACATGGGATGCGGAATGAACTGCAGAACTACGCCTGGGAGTTCAACCTCATTGAAAGCAAGGAGGTAAACGCCTGGTGCATGCCCGGTGGAAAAGTGGCGGTCTATACAGGGATACTTCCCGTCACCCAGGATGAAAACGGACTGGCCGTCGTCATGGGGCATGAGATTGCACATGCCGTTGCCGGCCACGGAGGTGAGCGCATGAGCCACCTTCTGGCGGTGCAGATGGGCGGCCTGGCCCTGGCAGTGGCGATGGCAGAAAAGCCGGAATCCTCCAGGAACCTGTGGTTCACCGCTTTCGGTCTGGGAGCCCAGGTGGGATTTATTCTCCCTTACAGCCGCGTTCAGGAGTACGAGGCTGACCGCCTGGGACTCATCTTCATGGCCATGGCCGGGTATGAACCCCGTCACGCCGTGACGCTGTGGGAGCGCATGGCGGCTCAGAAGGATGGAAAGAAGGCGCCCCCGGTCTTCCTGAGCACGCACCCCACCGATGCGGCGCGTATCGCGTCCATCAAAAAAGCCCTTCCTGAGGCGATGCGGTACTACCGAAAACCGTCTTAGAAGCAAATCAGGCGGTTTTTTCAACACCGTCTATGACAGCCCTCATGAATGGAGGCAGATCGTCCGGTTTTCTCGCCGTTATGAGATTGCCGTCTACCACCACCTCTTCATCCATCCATTCGGCACCGGCATGAACCAGGTCGTCCTTGATGGAAAAAAACGAGGTGCAGCGTTTCCCCTTGAGGATATGAGTCGATGCCAGCATCCAGGGGGCGTGACAGATGGCGGCCACGATCTTCCCCAAGCCGAACGCCTCCTCCACAAGCTTTACCATGGCCGTATTCCGCCGCATCAGATCAGGTGAATATCCGCCGGGAATGACGATTCCTGAACAATCCTTTACATTCACCCTGTGTGCCGCCTCGTCCGCTACCGCCGGAATGCCGAGCTTGCTTTTGTATTCCCGGCCCTTATCGGGCGCAACCACCACAACCTGAGCTCCCTCCTCCTTGAGCCGGAAGAAAGGGTACCAGAACTCATGTTCCTGGTACAGATCCTCCAGGAAGAGATAGACCCGCTTTCCCGTAAGTCTCATGGCTCCCTCCTTGATCTATGATTTTTGCGGACAATTGTACCATATTGGGTCGGTCACGTCAGGCAAAAACAGGATGCCATTCCCGTCCAAACGAGTGATGAAGGGAAATTTTTTTCACTTTGGCTTCACAGATGGTGGTCAAATCTGGTATGACAGTCACTCGAAAACGTGCGATGAAGGGATTCTGAAAGGAGAAGGTGTATGGACGTGGTAAAGATCATGCCGTGCCTGGACATGAAGGATGGCCGGGTGGTGAAGGGAATTCACTTTGTTGAGCTCAGAGATGCGGGCGATCCTGTTGAAAATGCGGTTTTTTATCAAGAAGAGGGGGCCGATGAACTGGCCATGCTTGATATCGCGGCGACCGTTGAAAACCGAAAGACGCGGCTGGAGTGGATCAAAAAAGTTGCTGCGGTCATCAATATCCCGTTGACAGTCGGCGGGGGGATCGCGAGTCTGGAAGACATTGAGATGGTTCTTGATGCCGGGGCCGACAAGATCTCCATGAACAGCGCTGCGGTAAAAGATCCTGATCTGGTGAAGAGCGCATCGGATCGGTTCGGTGCCGGCACGGTGACCGTGGCGGTCGATGCCCGAAGAAACAAAGAAATGACTTCCGGGTTTGAACTGGTTGTCTCCGGGGGGACGAAACCGGTGGGCAGGGATGCCGTGACGTGGGCAAAACAGTGCCGCGATCTGGGGGTGGGAGCGATTCTCCCCACAAGCATGGATGGTGATGGTACGCGGGCGGGGTATGATCTTGCATTCACCCGGGCCATCGCGGACGCCGCGGCGGGTATCCCCGTTATCGCCTCTGGCGGGGCGGGCACCTTGGAACACTTCTACGACGGTGTCATCCAGGGAGGTGCCCGGGTCCTGCTCGCCGCCTCGGTCTTTCACTATCGAACCCTGAAAATCAGGGAGGTGAAGGAGTATCTGAAGAGCAAGGGACTTTCGGTTATTCTCTGAAATTGATTCGAGAAAAGGACGGATTCGTGATCCCGAGCCTTTCGTCTCAAATCATTTCACGAATTCAGGTGAGGCAACGGTACAGCCGCCATCCATGAGGATGGTCTCGCCCGTCGTGTAGCTTGAAGCGTCCGACGCCAGATAAATGACCGCCCCCACCATCTCGTCGGGTTCGCCGATTCTGCCGAGAGGAACATATCGTGCCATCTCGGCCTTTTCGGCCGTGGCCCGGTCCTCGGGGAGATGAAACCAGTGAGAGTCGAGCATCTTCGTACTCACCGGCCCCGGCGCGATGGCATTTACCCTGATATTAAACGGTGCCAGTTCGAGGGCCATTGATTTGGTGGCCATAATGACGGCGGCCTTTGAGATCGAATAGATCCCCACATAGGGCTCCGGTTTATACCCGTCCATCGATGCCGTGTTGATGATGGATCCCTTTCCCTGATCCTTCATGATGCGCGCCGCGGCCTGGCTCATGAAGTAGAGACCCTTCAGGTTGAGGTTCATGATGGTGTCCCAGAGGCGCTCTTCATTATCCAGGATGGTTCCCATTCCCGGTGAACAGCCCGCGTTGTTGACCAGGATGTCGATCCGTCCGAATTCCTGCATGACCCCATCGACCAGAGTCTTGATATTGTCCATCCTGCCCATGTGGGCAGCGATGGGCACGGCCTTTCTCCCCAGTTTCCCTATCTCAGCGGCGACCGTTTCCAGGTCCGGCAGTTTCCTGCTGGTGACGACGACATCGGCCCCGGCTTCCGCCAGACCGAGCGCGATTGCCCGTCCGATTCCTCTGCTCCCTCCGGTGACCACCGCCACCTTCCCTTCAAGAGAAAACCGCGATAAATCTGCCATGGTGTGCCCTCCATTTCATCGTATGGATGTGCCAGGTAATGATTTTGCGCCAGGCACGCAATCTTCGCATCGCAATGCAGACAGAGGCGATACTCCCGATCACAGGCGAGAGAGATAATGCCATACCCTTACTTTGAAGATTCAACGTACTCCACAATCTTTTTAGCCACGATGTGAATTGTTTCCTCG
Organism: Syntrophaceae bacterium UBA6078; assembly: GCA_002428735.1. Classification (GTDB taxonomy): domain Bacteria; phylum Desulfobacterota; class Syntrophia; order Syntrophales; family UBA2210; genus UBA6078. The sequence continues at coordinate 5,230 of DIXO01000021.1, forward strand.
AATTTGGTCTCGTCTTTTTCAAGCAGCGTTAGCCTGAAGCCGGGAAGAGCAGTAAAGAACGACGTCAACGGGACCACGCAGATCCCCGTGGAACCGAGGAGATAGTAGACGAACCGCTTGTCGTTCTCTATGTTGGCGTTTGTTATCTCTTCCACGTAGGCCTTTATGGGTGCGTTCTTGATGCGCAATTTCTGCTTGTCGTTGAGTACCGCCTCGTTAAAGGCGATGGTCATATAAAAGGCTCCGTTTGTCCGGTTCACAACAATATAGGGGACATCTTTGAGGATATTGTAGGCTATGTTGGAAAGTCTCTCGTAATGTCTGATCCTGGCATCCAGATAGTTCTGATACTCCGGATGGGTCATGATTTTCGGTATCGACATCTGGGGGAGTGTCGTGGAGCAGACCTCCGACATCTTCTGGGTCAGTATGGCGCCTATGTACCGCGCAAATATTTCGTCCTTGTCCGCATTATACACCTCTATCCACCCGCATCGTGATCCGGGCCAGGGGAATTCTTTCGATATTCCTTTCATGCTCATCCCGGGGACGTCTCCAATGATATCAGAAAGAGGAAGCGTCTTGTGGCCGTTGTACAAAATATTCCGGTATGTCTCGTCGAAAATGAGGAAGAGGTCGTATTTGCGAGCGATCTCCACGATTTTTCTGAGGCTCTCTTCCGGATAGACAAATCCAGTGGGATTGTCGGGATTGATAACCAGGATGCCCACGATGCTGTCATGGCTCTTTACCTTCCGTTCGAGTTCGGCGATATCCGGATGCCAGTTGTGGTAAGGGTTCATCCGGTACGTATTCGGCGGAAATGAGGCGTGATGAATCTCTGCCAGAAGGTGGGTGGAATACGTCGGCTCCGGCATGATGACGCGGGCGTCAATCCGGATGGAACTGTATGTCCTCGCGATGGCGTCGCCGAGACCGTTGAAGAAAATGATATCGTCCTTGCTGAGCTGGTATTTCCCCCGCTTGTTGACTTCCTCAGCAAGAAACTTCCTGGTCTCTTCCATTCCCTTGGTAGGCGAATAGGCGTACGAGATGTTATCGTTGATGAGCTCCGTCAGGGTCTCCTTCATCCAATCGGGGATCTTCTCCCCCTTGACGACCGGATCGCCAATGTTTTCCCAGATAACCTCAATTCCGTATTCCTTAAGTTTTTCCGCTATGTTGACGATGTTGCGTATCTCGTACGATATCCCCGTCCCGCTTTTTGCAATATCAAATCTCATGGCCGCCTCTTTTCCAATGGTTGTGTGTCGAAGACCTTCCTTCATAATATAAGTTGTAAAAATATTCTACAAATAAATTTGATTCGCCGGAGTGCCTCCATATGATGTGTGCCAGAACGATATTCGGGACCCCGTTTGCTGTGGATAAAATCCCTCTTGACAGAGGTGCGAACCAAAGAGTATAGACCAAGGTACATCAATCACGGGTGGATGTGAGGAAGAGGGGTGAAATGCCCCCGCTGCCCCGCAGCCGTGAAGGGAACGAACGCCTGATAACCACTGTCTGATACCGTTGAGATGGGAAGGTAGGCAAGTAGGTCGCCCGAAGCCGGAAGACCGGTCCACCCGCAGATCCTCGAGGGAGGCATGTCGCGAAGTGAGATCCCAATACCACCACACTGAAAAATGGTTCGAGTGTTATGGTTCACTGACCTGCCGCAGTCGCGATGAGGCCCTTCCCTCGTTTTGCTGCAGGAACGTGTCATGGAAAAGTCTGTCGTCACGCCATTAAAAATAGTCAGAGTCAGCACCATCCTCGCGATCCTCTTTTTGCTTGTGGGGGGTGTATCCGTTCTGACGGGAACCGCCGGTATCAGTGTATCCCGTGTAATGAGAGGGATACTGGCCCGATGGCATGAGGGATATCTCGCCCTTGACCCATCCGAAGAAACCATTCTTTTTTCCATCCGCCTGCCGAGAGTGATTTTTGCCGGGATCGTCGGTGCCGCCCTTTCCACCGCGGGGGTTGTTTTTCAGGGAATCCTCCGGAATCCCCTGGCGGATCCTTACATACTGGGGGTCTCCGGCGGTTCAGCCGTGGGCGCTATCATCGGCATCCTCATCGGCGCGGGGGCAATCCCGTTCGGCATTCCCGCGCTTGCCTTCCTGGGAGCGGTCATGACGGTGTCGCTGGTCTTCGCGATAGGACACCGGGACGGAGGGCTCGACTCTAATATCCTCCTCCTCGCCGGCGTTATCGTCAACGCCTTCTTTTCAGCCCTCATCATGTTCTTCATCGCTACCAGTTCCAGCGCTGATCTGCATACCATCACCTTCTGGCTCATGGGGGACATGGGCATGGCCGACGGAGGGAAAATAGTGATCATGGGTCTCCTCCTGGCAGCTGGTGCCGGTATTGTCTACTGCTACGCACGGCCGCTGAACCTGATCGTTGCCGGCGAGGAAACCGCCCTGCACCTCGGCGTGGATGTCAAAAGAACGAAGGTCATCCTCTTTTTTGCCGGGTCCCTCATTACCGCCGCAGCCGTGTCATTTGCCGGGATGATCGGTTTTGTCGGTCTGGTCATCCCCCATATGATGCGGATGGTATTGGGGACGGATCACCGGCTGCTCCTTCCCGCATCCTTTCTCTTCGGCGCGTCTTTCATGGTGATAGCCGACACGGTGGCCCGGGTGGTACTTGCCGGGATGGAACTTCCGGTGGGGGTGATCACCGCGCTGTGCGGAGCTCCCTATTTTGTCTATCTCCTGCGAACAAGGAGGATGTGACGATGGCCATTGTGCGCGTGACAGGCCTCGATTTTCGATACCGGGACATGTGGGCGCTGAGGGATATTTCCTTTGAGGCCCAAAGAGGGGAATTTCTGGGTGTCATAGGTCCCAACGGTTCGGGGAAAACAACCCTTATGAAGGTTATTGACGGCATTCTTGTTCCGGAAAAAGGTGGAGTCATCATAAAGGGGCATGCGATCAGCTGCATGAAACGGAAAGATATCGCCCGGCTTGTCGCTGTCGTACCCCAGGACTCAGCCATGGTGTTCTCCTTCAAAGCCCTTGAGATTGTGATGATGGGAAGGGCGCCCCATCTGGGAATGTTGAGATTCGAAGGGAAGAGCGATCTCCGGATAGCTCATTCGGCGATGGAGATGACGGACACTGCCTCGCTGGCTGCCCGAAACATGGAAACTTTGAGCGGGGGTGAACGTCAGAGGGTTCTGATAGCGAGAGCCCTTGCTCAGGACCCGGAGGTGGTTCTTCTTGATGAGCCGACAGCGTTTCTCGATATCCGGCATCAGGCTGACTTTTTCGGTCTGATGAAACGGCTGAACAGAGAGCGCGATCTGACGGTGCTCGCCGTGACCCATGATATAAACCTCGCCGCCGCATATTGCGACCGGATTGTGTTGCTGAAAGAAGGGCGCATACATGCCCTGGGGACACCCGGCGAGGTGATAACGGAAGCGAACATCAGGAATGTTTATGAAACCGATGTGCTGGTCGACGCCAATCCGCTGAATGGATTACCGCGGATAACATTATTGACTGCAAACCTGTCCGGGCAAGGAAGCCGGTCGAAAGCCGACGCTGCCCCGCAACTGTAGGCGGAACGAAACCCGCATGATGCCACTGGCCTCTTGTCTGATCGAGGCCGGGAAGGCGCGGGTAGTAGACATAGCCGCGAGCCAGGAGACTTCTCTGACAGGAAAAATAAATCCCGACCGAGGGGAAAGGAGAAGGACATGAAGAGTGGAGGTATGAGAAGGCACCCTTCCGGGTATGGATACCCCGGAAAGTTTGACACCCGGTGTGGCATGGGGACGGGCCTCAGAGGGCTGAACCTGAGCATGAGCACGTTTGCAAGAGGGATCGTTGTGTTGCTGGTATGTACGACCGTGATGGTCCCCGAGCCCCTTCCAGCGCAGGAAGGGAATGCCGCTATAACGTTGCAGGAAACCGTCGTGACGGCAAGCAGGATAGAAGAGCCTTTGAAATATTCGCCTGATTCAGTGACCATTGTTACCGCAGAAGAGATCCAAAAGAAGGGGAAAATTACGGTCATTGATGTACTCAAGGATATACCCGGTGTCTCCATTACACAATATGGGGCACCTGGCGGCTCTACGTCGATCTATACACGTGGAACCAATAATGCCCACACCTTGGTTATGATTGACGGTGTGCGTATCGGTGATCCTATGGCGACGGATGGGAAGATGAGCATCGCCGATCTGTCAACGGATAATATTGAAAAAATAGAAATGGTCCGTGGAGCGCAGAGTGTGCTCTATGGGTCCGATGCCATTGGTGGTATCGTCAATATAATTACGAAAAAGGGTAGGGGAAAGCCACGGTTTTACCTGTCTTTCGAGGGGGGATCACTAGAGACATTCAGGGAAAAGACAGGTGTGAGTGGTTCAACCGACAGGATAAACTATGCTGCATCCGTATCTCGGCTGGATGCTAAATGCGTTTCGAGGGCGGAAGAAGACTTGGGAAACACCGAGAGAGATTATTACCATGACACAAATATTTCCGGGCGAATTGACGGACGAATCGGTGAAACGGCAGGAATAGGGCTTTCGATACGTCACTCCGCATCATCAATGGATCTCGATGCGGACCCTGTGGCAGATGCCGATAAGGTTCAGGATACAGAGATGACCAGCATTTCGACTCAGTTCGATCAGGATATCTCAGAATGGTGGCAGCATGTCATCAAGCTTGGCATTACAGACACGGAACGGGAGTATAAAAAAGACGGAACCTTTGAAGATAAGTATAATGGCAGGATTAAGGTGGCATCGTGGCAGCACAACTTCTTTATAGGAGATATTGATACGATCACAACGGGATTCGATTATCAGGAAGAAACCGGAGATAACACGAGCATATATGGGAATATCAAGGAAGAAAGCGTCAACACCAGGGCGTACTTCATTCAGAATAAATTGACCCCCTTCAAGGGCTTTTCTTTTACCCTTGGTGTACGACATGACGATCATCAGACCTTTGGCGGTAAGGATAATTATAAGGCTTCCATTGCCTATCTCTATGAGAAGACAGAGACCAAAATCAGGGGAAGTTACGGTACCGGGTTTCATGCCCCTTCACTCTATCAGCTCTATTCTTCATACGGTGATCTCAATCTCAGACCTGAAGAGAGCAAAGGTTACGACGTGGGCATAGATCAAGAGTTGTTCGATAAGAAAGTCCTGCTATCTGTAACTTACTTTCATACTAGGATTGAGGATTTGATTGAATGGAATTGGGATACTTGGAAATATTACAATATTGGCGAGATCCAGACTGAGGGCTGGGAAACCAGTATTTCTGTTAAACCTCTGGCGTGGCTGAGTTTCTATGCCCATCATACCTATACGGAAGCTAAGGATGAGACGGCGGGAAGCGCTAATGAAGGCAGGTATCTGATATACCGGTCGAAGCACACAGGTGGGGCCTCCCTGAACATAAAACCGCTGGAGAAGGTGAATGTGAATCTCAATCTTCAATACACTGGAAAGCGATACCACAACACCGACAACAGCATAGAAATGCCCGCGTATACCCTCTTCAATCTCGCTGCGTCCTATGATGTGACGGACCGCCTGAGGATTTATGGACGGGTGGAAAATCTCACCGATAAGAAATATCAGTCGGTTTACCAATACGGCGAACCGGGGGTCGGGTTCTATGGCGGTATAGAGGTGACGTTCTAAACGGTAAGAAAAAATGGCGGAAGGGTATTAAGGCAGAGGGGGGCGATGGAAAGGTCATATGTGTATACGGATGAAAGCTCTCTCTTCTTCGAATTGAAAGAGCGGTTCTCGGCGGCGGTTACCAGGAACCGGGGGGAAGGGATTCTCTTCTCGGGCGGTCTCGATTCCGCCCTGGTGGCTGCCTGTGCGGGGAAATGCGCGGCCATTTCCGTCCATCTTTGCTCATATGGCGAGGACCGGCGGTACGCTTCGAAGGTGGCCGCCTTTCTCGAACTGGACCACCATCCCGTAACCGTTACCGTTGAAGAGGCCCTTGCCGCGCCCCCGGTGGTTATACTGATACGCAGGAGCTTCGACCCCGCGCTCCCCAACGATGTCATCCTCTACCTGGGTATCAGGCGGGCGAAGGATATGGGGATAGAGAGCATGATGACGGGAGACGGAAGCGATGAACTCTTCGCGGGATACGATTTCATGAGGGGGATGCCGGGCCTGGCCGGATACCTGAACCGAATGCACGCAGCCATGAGCTTCAGTTCCAATGAAATAGGCGGCGCACTCGGCGTTGCAATCAAGCAGCCCTTTCTGGATCCGTCCTTTGTCGATTTCAGCCAAGTCATTGACCTTGATTTGAAGATCAGGAAAGAAAGGGGGGTACACTGGGGCAAATGGATACTGAGGAAGGCCTTCGAGGGAGTGCTCCCGCCGGAGATACTCTGGCAGAGCAAACGGCCTTTGGAATATGGTTCCGGGATGACGGAACTGCGAAGGATTATCGAATCGCTGGTATCAGATAAGGAGTTCGAGGAAGGGAAGCGCGCCGTGCCTGTGAAGTTCTGGAGCAGGGAACATTGGTACTATTACCGTATCTATCGTGACATGGTTGGCGAGGTGCCGGCTCCCGGAGAAGGGGAAACGGCATGCGAGCGCTGCGGCGCTGGCATGCCCCGCGGTGCTCTCCACTGCGGGATCTGCGGAGATGTTGTCCAGTGGAACAGACAGAAATGATGAAAGCATTTGTCTCCTGGAGTGGTGGAAAGGACGCGGCACTCTCCTGCTGGCGGGCAAGGAAGCGATATCGCGTGACCCATCTTTTGAGCATGATGGGCGAGGATGAGCTCTTTTCGCGATCCCATCATATCAGGGCGGATGTTCTGAAACTCCAGGGGGAGGCGATGGGGCTTCCGGTCGTGCAAACGGGAAGCACCTGGGAGACCTATGAGGAGCGATTCAAGGATGCTCTTTCCGGTCTGAAGAAGTCGGGGGTCCGGGTGGGGATATTCGGGGATATCGATCTGGAAGAACACCGACAGTGGGTAGAGAGGGTCACGAGGGAGTCGGGAATGGAAGCGGTCCTCCCCCTCTGGGGTGAGGTGGTCAGGGAATCCCTGATGGATGAACTGATCACGGTTGGTTTTGAGGCGGTCGTGGTGGCAGTCAGAACGGATCTTCTGGGGGTGGAGTGGCTGGGGCGGCGGATCGATATTGATTTTATGAAGGATATCTCGCAGGTGGCGGGGGTCGATATCTGCGGCGAGGGAGGGGAGTACCACACCCTTATCCTGTCGGGGCCCCTCTTTGCGAAGCGGATACGCATCGGGAGGTTTCAAATTGCCACCCATGACAGGTACTCCTTTCTCGATATTCAGGACTGTGAATTGACGGAGAAGTAACACCCGCTCGGGATCATGTCCCGGGCAGGAGGATAACGCGATGATACTCTTTGTAACCGGCGGTGCGCGGAGCGGGAAGAGCACCTTTGCACAGAACAGGGGGGAGTCTCTTCCCGGGAGGCGCCTTTTCCTTGCCACGGCTGAGGCGTCCGACGACGAGATGGAGCTGAGAATCCGGCGGCACCGCGAGCAGCGGGGCGATCGGTGGGATACGCGCGAGGAGGCGGTTAACCTCGGCGAGGCCATTCAATCGGCACGGGGAGCATATGAAACGGTCCTTGTCGATTGTCTGACCGTCTGGATGTCCAATCTGATGCACCGGTATAGGGAGCAGTACGCGGCCGCATCTCATATGGTTGATGAGCTTTTCCGGGGACTGGAAGAATTTCAAGGGACATCGATTGTTGTTTCCAATGAGGTGGGAATGGGGATCGTCCCGGACAATCAACTGGCACGGGATTACCGGGACCGCCTGGGCTTTCTCAACCAGAGAGCGGCGCGGGCGGCTGATGAGGTGTATCTCCTCTGTTCGGGGATCCCCCTGAAGATAAAATAGCCTGAACCGGGAGATCTGATGGAACCATTACAGAAACTGCTGGATGGAATCCGGCATGTGGATGAAGACTGGCTGGAGCGGGCGCAACGGCGACTTGATGTCCTCACAAAACCCCGGGGATCCCTCGGCAGACTGGAGGAGATCGCCCGGCGGTACGCGGCCATCAAAGAGGACCTCACACCGTCCGTGAGAAAAAAGGTGATTTTTACCTTTGCCGGCGATCACGGCGTCGTCGAAGAGGGGGTGAGCGCCTATCCGGGGCGGGTTACTGTCCAGATGGTCCTGAATATGCTTGCCGGCGGGGCCGGCGTCAATGCCCTCGCCCGCCACGCCGGCGCGGAGGTAGTCGTCGTGGACATGGGTGTTCATCATGATTTTGAACCGACCCCCGGATTGGTGGTGAGGAAGGTGGGATATGGAACGCGTAACTTCACGAAAGGACCCGCCATGACGCGCGCCGATGCGTTGCGATCGATACAGGTCGGCATCGATCTGGCCGGGGAATACGCGAAGGAAGGTATGGATGTGGCGGGGACGGGCGAGATGGGGATCGGGAACACCACTCCCTCCAGCGCCATCCTGTCCGTATTGACGGGCATTCCGGCGGATGAGGTGACGGGAAGGGGGACCGGCATTGACGACCGGACACTCAGGGTGAAGTCGGCGGCCATCGAAAAAGCCATCGCCGTGAATCATCCCGACCCCGGTGATCCCATCGATGTCCTTGCCAAGGTGGGTGGTTTTGAGATAGGAGGGATAGCGGGACTCGTCATCGGCTGCGCCGCCCGCCGGATACCGGTGGTGGTGGATGGTTTCATCTCAACGGCGGGTGCCCTGATCGCCACCCGGATGAATCCCATCATCGGCGAATATCTTTTCTATGCGCACCTCTCCGCTGAAACCGGGCACAGGCAGATGCTTGAGGCGACAGGGCACAGGCCGCTGCTCGATCTGGGCATGAGACTGGGAGAGGGGACGGGAGCTGCCCTGGCTATCTCCATTATAGAAGCCTCCGTCAGGGTGATGAACGAGATGGCGACATTTACATCGGCAGGGGTTGATACGGCCCGGTGACCAGGCCGGAATGAATGGAATGACGGCATGATGAAACGGTTTCTGACCGCACTTCAATTTCTTACGATCATCCCCGTTCCGGGGATTCGTGACGTGGATGATGAGGCGTTGGGAGCATCCATGTCCTTTTTCCCCCTGGTCGGGCTCCTGATAGGCCTGATCCTGATGGGGGTCAGATATCTCCTGGCGCCCCTCCTTCCTCCTTCCCTTGCCGATATACTAGTGATTGCGGTACTGGTGGTTGTCACGGGAGCCTTGCATCTCGACGGATTTGCCGACACGATCGACGGCCTTGCGGGGGGGAACGATCGGGAACGGACCCTTGCCATCATGAAGGACAGCCGCATTGGCTCCTTTGCCGTTGTGGGGCTGGTACTGATCGTGGGGTTGAAGGCGGCAGCTCTGATGGAAATTCCCGAGATGCTCAAAAGTGAAGCCCTCATAGCAGCTCCCGTTCTGGGTAGGTGGTCGACTGTCCAACTGGCGGCATGGTTCGATTATGCCCGATCCGGATACGGAACAGGGCAGGCATTCGTGCGATGCACGGGGAGAAGGGAATCAGCCATCTCCACACTCATTACCGCCGTCATTTTGCTGATAATCTTCGGAATCGGAGGGCTGATGCCTCTTCTTGTCATTGCGATATTCACAGCCCTTTTCGGTCTCTTTTTCAGGACGCGGCTGGGAGGGGTGACTGGGGATATCATGGGGGCGGCCTGTGAGATGAGCGAGGCAGTGGTCCTGCTTGTGGTCTGCGGCCTTTTTGTGTAATGAAGTCGGGGAGGCACGGGAGCGGATTATGGACACGATAACGAGATTATACCTGATACGACACGGCCAGGTGGTTACCTATGCCGATAAGTCCTACAACGGCCACCGGGATGTGGAAATAACCGCTCATGGAATCAGACAGATGGAGGCCGTTGCCGACAGACTCCGGGGAGAACCCCTGGCGGGGGTCTACTGCAGCGATCTGATACGGGCGCGTCGAGGGGCCGATATCATCGCCGCATTCCACGGCCTGACCCCCCACCCCACCCCGGCCCTGCGAGAACTGGATGTGAAGCTCTGGGAGGGGTTGAACGCGGACGGCGTGGAGGAGCGGTTCCCGGGGGCCTTCGACGCGTGGAGAGAGCAGGGGGCCGACTATCGGATCCCCGGCGGCGAGAGAGTCCGTGATCTTGCGGAACGGGTGATTCCTGTTCTGCGGGAGATTGTCCGTTCACACGTCGGCCAGGCGGTTGCCCTGGTGAGCCATGGAGGGGTGAACCGTGTCATACTGGCCGACGCCTTGGGAATCGGTTTCGATCGTCTCTATTCCATTGAGCAGGATTACGGCTGTATGAATATTGTCGATTACTGTGCCGACTACGCGGTCGTGAAACTGATCAACAGACGCCTCTTGGATGGAGATTGATATCCGTGTCTGTGTTTGAATGGTTAGGGTATATAACAAGGATATGCATGGCGGCCTGTATGGTGGCGGTTCTTTCCATCCCTTCGACTGCTCTCGCGAAGATATATTTCGACGAGACCGGGAGGAAGGTCGATATCCCCGTGTCTCCCCGGCGGATCGTCTCCCTCGCCCCCAGCATCACGGAGACCCTGTTCGCTCTTGACCTGGATCAGCAGATCGTGGGGGTGACCATGCTGAGTACCTATCCTGAGGCCGCCCGGTCGAAACCGAGGGTAGGAACCTTCATCAACATATCCCTCGAGCGAGTCGTTTCTCTGAACCCTGACCTGGTGATCGGAACCGCCGACGGAAACAGGACCGGGACGGTGGAACAACTGGAGCGGGTGGGTATTCCCGTCTACATCGTCAACCCGAGGAGCTGCGAAGAGATATTCCGCATGACACGGAATCTTGGCGGGATAACGGGGAGGGTGGATCAGGCGGAGGCGGTCGCCGCTGGTCTCAGAAAAAGGATCGATCACGTCGCCTCTCTACTGAAAGGGATGCCGGAACCGAGCGTCTTTTTCCAGATAGGGATCAATCCGATTATCACCGTCGGGAAAGATACCCTTCACAACGAACTGATCCGCCGCGCCGGCGGGGTGAATGTCTATGAAGACGCTTCCGTGCGGTATCCGCGATGCGGCATAGAGGACATCATTGCAAGAAACCCTGACATTATTATTATTTCATCCATGAAACGGGGGGGTGATTTTTTAAATATCAGGGAGGGGTGGAAAAAATGGGAGACCCTCCCCGCAGTCAGGGACGGCAGGATTCATATCATAGACGCTGACATTGTAGACCACGCATCCCCCCGGATCGTGGACGGGCTGGAGAAGATGGCCCGGATCATCCACCCGGAAGTTTCATGGAAGTAACAGAAGAAAGGATCTGCAGGCATGCTGGATTATTTTTATCAGGGGGGCCCTGTCATGTACCCCCTCCTCTTCTGTTCTCTCGTATCCCTTACCATTGTCATAGAAAGGTGCATATTCTGGGCGCGGGAGAAGAGAAGGCGCGATTGGGATCTGCTCGATCGCTTTATGTCGCTTATCGAAAAAGGGGATCTCGAGGGGGCGCGGGAAGTCGTTGCGGACTGTCACGATGCGACGATCCGTGTACTGGTGTGCGGGATCGTCCATCGAGAGTTCTCGTTGCGGGATGCCCTCCAAATGGGTGCCGATGAAGAGATTGCTCGCATGAAAAAGTATCTCCCCACACTGGATACGATGATCACCCTCGCTCCTCTTCTCGGGATTCTTGGAACCGTGACGGGGATCATATATTCCTTCAACGTGATGGGAAGCGCCGGCGTGGAAAACCCCGCATTGATTACTGCGGGGATCGGACAGGCCCTTCTCACCACTGCCTTTGGCCTTGCCATCGCGATCTTCAGCCTCATCCCATACAACTGGTTTATGTCCAGAATCGAGAAGGCGACGCATGAGATGGAAAAGTACGGGACCACCCTGGAGATACTCTTTGAGAAGGGTCAAAGAGAAGCGGGAAATGCAAAACGCCATGAGCCGTGACCATGGCCGGTGCAGTTGGTGTAAACGATGAAGATTCAAAGAAGACAGACGCATAAGGCCCGGATTGAAATGATACCGCTGATTGATGTGGTCTTTCTTCTCCTGGTGGCTTTCATATTCTTCGCCATGTCCATGACCATAAACCGGGGCGTTTCCGTCGAACTTCCGGATTCTTCGACGGCACAGGTAGAAAAGGAGGATGCTTCCGAGATTACCATACAGCAAAGCGGAAGGATCTTTTTCGACAGAGAGGAACTTGATATCCGGACCCTCCATGCGCGCCTTGTCCTTCTCCACCGGAAATCACCCGGAGCGCGGGTTGTTGTTTCGGGCGACCGGGGGGCCTCGTATGAATCAATCATGTCGGTCATAGACGCGGCGAAGAAGGCCGGCATTGCGGGGCTTTCGCTGAAAACGGAGCTCGGTAACCGGGATGGGGCGGGCATATCGGAAAACGTCGTGCGGAATGGTCAATAATGCCGGAAAGGGATCTTGTCATTGCCGTCGTTCTGGCCGCCCTTCTCCACGGGGGCGTCGGCCTTGTGCGCGCTCCGGCGCTCCACCCGGAGCCGATGCTGACGAGTAAGCCCCTGGAGATATCCATTATCCCCGAATATACGAAAAATCCGGACGTATCCCCTGCCGCGGCGCATGAGATACAAAGGGAGAAACGCACAGAAACAGAGGAACCGAAGAGTGTGGCTCCGGAAAGAAAAGAAGAGAAAAAAACAGAAAAAAGGGCAGAAGCAAGAATAGAGAAAAAAGCAGATATCCCGGTGGAAAAGAAAGAAACAGTCGACATCCCTGTCAACGTCCCGGCCGGGAAGATATCTGAAACCCCTTTCCCTCAGACTGAGCAGAATAGCGCGATTCGTTCTGAGGAAATAAAAACAGAACCCGCCATCCCCCGTTACAAAAATAATCCACCCCCGGAGTATCCTGAAATGGCCCGGAGAAGAGGGTATGAAGGAGAGGTTCTTCTCGCCGTCCTCGTATCGGTTGAGGGCAGGGTGGCTTCCGTGGAGGTGAAGAAGCCCTCGGCGCACTCGATTCTGGACCGGGCCGCCGTGCAGGCGGTTGCGGCATGGGAGTTCGAACCCGCCCGGCGGATGGGATACCCCGTTCCCTTATGGGTGGATATTCCCGTGCGATTTGTGCTAAAAGGGCGCTAGTTTTTCTGAAAAGAGAGATCTCCTGTCCATGAAAAGGACCTTCGTAAAAGTTTCATTGCCCCTGCTGGCTGTGCTCCTCTTCACGGCGGCCGATGCCTATTGCGCGTCGTCAAAGACGTATTATCTCCAGGGGAACCGATACTCCGACAAGAAGAAATACGACAGAGCGATCGAAAAATATGAGCAGGCAATCGAAATGAACCCCGCTGTTGCTGACTACCATTACAAGCTGGCAGAGACATACCGGCTGAAGGAATTGGAAGACGAGGCCATTGCCAGCTATAGAGAAGCGGTCAAGATCGACCCGCGGAACTATGCTGCATATGAGGGGCTTGGCGAAATCTTTTCCCGGAGAAGCAGCGGCGAAGAAGCCGAAGAGTATTATCGTAAAGCCATCGACGGATGTCCCGTTGAAAGCAAAGATTATTTTTTCCGTGGCCGGATATGTGATATACAGGATGACACTGACGGTGCCATCAATGCCTATGAGACGGCCGTACGGATTAATCCGGGTTACTTTGATGCGCTGTCCAGTCTTGCCGCGTTTTACGCCAGGAAAGGAGATTTTGAAAAGGCCATCCCGTGCTACGTCAATGCGCGAAAGATACGCCCCTATGAGGAAGGGATCGTCGTGGGTCTGGGCATAGCCTATACCCAGCTGAGGGAGTTTGCGAAAGCGCGTGATACTTTCCTCCTTGCTCTCAGGATAAATCTCTTTAATCGCGATACCCGCTTTTACCTTGGCAAGGCCTATTATGGTCTGGACAATCTTGATCAGGCTATCCGACAGACAGAGAAAGCTCTGGAGATTGATCCGGGGGATCCTGAGACACATTTCACATTGGGTCTGTATTATGATAAGAAGGGGTGGACCGATATGGCGGTGGCGGAATACCGCGAAACCCAGCTCCTGGATCCTGATTATATAATCGAGAAGGTGGCGTTGATTAAAGGAAAGACTGATAAGAAAACTGAAGAGAGAGATGGGGCGAGATGAACCATAGTGAACTGAGAGCTCGACTGGCGCAGATGATTGTGGAACGCACCTTCCGGTACAGCGATGATCCGCCGTTTACGCTGGCTTCCGGGAAGCAGAGCAACTTTTATTTCAATTGCAAGCCCACGACCCTTGATCCCGAAGGGATGAACCTGATAGGAAACATTATCTTTGACATGCTTGAGGATTCACAGATCTCGGCGGTCGGAGGGCTGACCCTGGGAGCGGATCCCATGGCAAACGCCGTTTCCATCATATCATACCAGCGAAACCGCCCCATCAAGGCCTTTATTGTCAGGAAAGATGTGAAAGGACATGGAACGCGCAGCGTGATAGAGGGGAATGTCGAAAAAGGGGAACGGGTTGCCATTCTGGACGACGTGATCACTACCGGCCAATCCACCCTGATCGCCATTGAGCGGGCACGGGAGGCGGGGTTGCTCGTGGATCGCGTGATAGCTCTCATCGATCGGGAAGAGGAGAACGGCAGAGAGAATATAGAGAAAGAGGTGCGGCGGGTTGACGCTGTCTTTACCCGGACCGACATCATGGCTCTCCATGAGCGGGAACAGCACGGAAGAACATGACACACATGAGATCTGCGCTGCTGTTTGCATGGGTGGCGGTCTTCGTTCTCGCCGGGGTTGCGGGGGCAGCCGGCGGGAAGGGCAGCCTGACCGTTGCGGGATTTAATTCAGGAGACATGAATGGAGGCGCCCCTTCAGGCTGGGAACTGGTCGAGAAGGCCGGCACCCCGAACCTGGCTCTCGAGAGAAACGGTGCGGGGTATGTCCTGCGCATGAAGAGCGACAGCCGGTCCTCCTTTGGCATAAAAAAAGAGCTGGATCTCAAGGCAGGGGAATATCCCTTTTTGAGCTGGGCATGGAAGGTCGCCCGTCTTCCTCGCGGGGCGGATGTCAGAGCCGCCGACAGGGATGATCAGGCTATTCAGCTGTATGTCGCTTTCAAACCGACCGGATGGCCCGCGAAGCTGAACTCGCCGGTGATAGGATATATCTGGGGGGTGGAATGCCCGAAGGGAGCCTTCGTCACGAGTTCGCAGCCTTTCGCGGGAAATGTGCGGCATGTCGTCCTCAGGAACAAGGCAGACCCGTTGGATACGTGGCACACTGAAAAAAGAAATCTGGAGGAGGATTTTCGAAAACTGTTCCCCCATATCGACGGAGGAAAGCCTCGAGATATCAAAGGGGTTTACTTTTATATCAACTCTCAGAACACGGAAAGCGAGGCGGAAAGCTATATCCATGACGTTTGTTTCAGCAGGGAGTAGGTGCCGTGGCTCCGCCGGTATCGTTGGCGTTGATATGGCGGCATTGATGACAATAACATACATCACATAATAAAAAGGCGGCGGCTCCTCTTCCATGAAAAGACAAAACATGCTGCGGCGCGGATCAAAACCTCAGTTCTTTTTGTTCATCGTCATCTTCCTTATTACGATGGGCTCAGGTTCGGCACTCGGATCGCGGACGACCGAGGAGACAAGTTCCTACGTCCCGGACTCCCTGGTTGCCCTCTCCGCTGAACATGCAATAGTGGTCGATAAGACGCTGCAGAAGCTGTTCGTCTATCGTTCCGACGGGGACTCTTTGCAGCGTATATACGAAGCACCCTGTTCCACCGGCAAGAACAAGGGAACAAAAATAGAATCAGGTGACGCCCGCACGCCGGAAGGGATCTACTTTCCCGTCAAGTTTTTCTCCGATGCAGAACTCAGCGCCATCTACGGTCCCATGGCTTTTGATCTGAACTATCCCAACACCCTTGACAGAAAAGAGGGGAAAAACGGTAACAACATATGGCTTCACGGAACCGACAAGCCCCTGGCCCCCTTCCAGTCCAACGGATGCATCGCTCTCGACAACAATGACATCGATGCCGTTTCCCGCTTCATTACCCTCAATGAGACCCCTGTTATTATTCAGGACTATGTCAAATGGGTTCATCCGTCGGTACGGGAAGCGCAAAGGGAGGATATCATTCCCATCATCAACGAATGGGCCTACGCCATGGGCGATGGGGATATTCAGAAACTCGACGGTCTGTACGGAAAGAATTCTCAGTACGATAGCAGCGAGATGAAGAAGCTTTCCGGACAGATCCAACGGTTGAAACAATATGGGGGAGAGGCATCTTTCTCCCCGAAGGTTCTTTCAATCCTCAGGCACGACAAATACACCGTGGCGATGTTCCGGCAGGAATTTACGGTAAACGGCCTAACCTACGAGGCGGGATCGCGTAAGCTTTTTCTCAAAAAAAGGCACAACAGCTGGCACATCGAAGGGGATGTTACAGAGCGTGAGAAGGAACGCCAGTTCATCGCCGCCCTGGAAAAGGTCAATAGTGACTACGCCAGCAACGACGATATCCGGCATTTTATCGATTCGTGGATGGCGAGTTGGGAAGCGGGAAATCTGAAGGACTACGCGTCCTTTTATGCCGCGGATTTCCGGGCACAGGGGATGAACCGTGCGGCCTGGCTCGTCTATAAGAAAAATATTTTCCGGCTCAGCGAGAACGTCCGTATCAATATCGAGAACCTTGCTATTACCAATCAGTCACGGGGCAGAGCGGTGGCAACTTTTGATCAACATTACTCTTCATCTCTGGTGACGGATGTGGGAACCAAGACGCTGTCTTTAAAAAAGGTTGATAATTCATGGAAGATATGTAAGGAAGTGTGGAAGGCAAAGAAATAGAGACAGGGTCTCTCAATGAAAAAGGATAAGAAGGCAAAAAGCTGGTTTGTCATTATAATCGGAGACAAGGAGCGCCATCGACCTTTTGAGATTACCCGCAGAGCGCTTGTTTTTTTGTCCATCTGTCTGCTGCTGCTCATCGCGGCAATAGCGGCAGGCAGTTCCTGGCTGTACGGCAGAGCCTATGTCAACAGCAATAACGAGCTGACCGGGGAGCTTGCAGCGGCCAGACAGTCCATCGAACAGATCAGTCAGGAAAAAGAGAGTCTTTTAGAAGAGATTGAGAAATTAAAGGAAGAGATACAGACCCTTCGGGCAAAAGGGGCTTCTCTTGCGGCAGTCGTGAAACAGAAGGAGGCTTCCGCAGTCGCCGAAGCGAAGAAGGCTCAGGCGGTAGTGGAGGCCAAACCCTTTGTGTCCGTTGAGGAGATACAGATAGCCTATAATGCCGACCACAAAACGTTCAAGATCAGGTTTATCATAAGAAATCAGAGCGCCGGCGAAGACTACACGTCGGGATATATCTTTATTGTTCTCAATCCGGCTCCCGATTCTTCCGCACCCCGCAGGGCTTATCCATGGGTGGAACTTATCAACGGCCTCCCACGATCGTACAAAAGGGGAGAAAATTTCTCAATCGCCCGCTTTAAATATATAGAAGGTGTCTTCTCTTCCATATCCGACAGGAATATCTACGCATCAGTCACGATTTTAGGCTATGGGGATGACGGAACCCTCAGACTGAAACAAGAAGTGCCACTATAATCTACCCATAACCCGACAAAAGCATTGGGATGTGTCGCCATGACGACCGCCTGTTTTCTCTTCAGACATAAAGCACGGGCCATTCTTTTCTGTGTTGTCTCTCTCCTGGCAACAGCTGGTATTCCGGCGGTTTGCCACGGAGGGAATGCCATGGAAACATTTTTCCGGAATACTGACTACGAATTGAATGTGTACCGGATCAACGGCAAACTCCCCGGAAAAACACTGCTGATCATAGGAGGTATTCAGGGGGATGAGCCCGGGGGATTTCTCTCGGCCGATCTCTATGCGGACATGGAACTCATCCGGGGAAATCTCATCGTTGTTCCGCGGGCAAACTTCTATTCCATTATTCTCAACACACGCCAGGTCAACGAAGATATGAACCGAAAGTTTTCCGGTTCTTCCCCGGAAAACTATGAGGCACAGGTGGTTTCCATCCTGAAGCGTTTGATTGCTGAAAGCAGTTGCCTCTTGAATCTTCATGACGGATCGGGGTTTTACCGGGACACCTGGGAGAGCGAGATGAGAAATCCCTCCAGATACGGCCAGTCGATCATTGTTGACTGCGAAGAGCACAGAGATCCGAATACGGGTAATATAATCGCCCTCGGCAAGATGGCGAGGAGCGCCATCTCAAAGATCAACGAAGAGATCGCCAATCCTGATCACCTGTTCCACTTCAATAATCACCGGACCCAGTCTCCCGATTCTTCGCACCCGGAACAGAGAAAGTCGGCCACCTACTTCGCCCTGTATGAGTGCGGCATCCCGGCATTCGGGATCGAAACGAGCAAATCCCTCCCCCTGGAGACGCGGATATACCACCACAAACTCGCCGTCAACTCCTTCATGGAAATGCTCGGCATAACGCCGGAGATCCCCGGGATCAGCCTGAACCCGCCGCAGATCAAGTATGCCGTGGTGAAGATCAATGAAGGCCACTCCGTCGTGGTGGCCAACGGAGAGACACTCTATATCCGTCCCAATGATACGATCAAAATCATTCATATAGAAGGGAATTACACCCGCGGACTCAGTGCCGACATAGAGGGCTATGGGTCGGTGAACGACGCGAACAAACCCTTTTCCATGAAGACTCCCGCCCGTGTCTCAATCAAGAAGGATCACTTCCTTTGCGGGACATTCAACATCGCTTTCTCCACAAGAACCCCGTCCGGATATTCCGTTGACGTCAGCCCCACCGTTGTTTTTTTTACGGTCAAGATCAACGGGAAAGAGCGGTACTATCCCAATGGAACCCACGTGGATATCGTCAGGGGGGATCACATTGAACTGGTGGATGCCGTTACCAATCCCTCGTCCCTTGCCGGCGTTATCTGTAATTTCAAGGGATTTGTGGGGAACAAGCATGACAATACCGGAGAAGACAGGGGGTACGTCATAAACACGGCGACGGATCTCTGGGAACGGTATTCCCTGTACAGGAAAGGCCGGGTATATCAGGTGGTCGTCTCTGAGCAGAGCAACAATGTCATTGGACACCTCTTCTTCGACATACACCCCCCCCTCTTTGAGTATATGGTGTTGTATCTCAACGGGACCGATAAGCGGTGGGTTTCCGGCAACGAATCGATACGGTTGAAGCTGAGCGATTCGATACAGATCGTGGATATCAAGAGCAACGTGGCGGCCGGCGAACTCGATATGCGTATTACGGGCAGGAATGGTTCCGTCCCGATACGTGTGGGACAATCGATAACTGGCGCCGAGATTGCACCCCTTCTTGAAGAACAGTCCGGCGGATGTGGTATTCAGATCGTCCGCGATAAAATCTTCCTTGCCTTGCTTCCGGTGAGCGTTGTAGATTACAGACCGAAGCCGGCCGGAGCGGGACACAAAAAAGGGGACCAAGGAGAACAACGGTGAAGGAAAAAGACGTCTCCATTATCAATAAGGGATGCACCCTCAGCGGGACTTTTGACTTTAAGGGATATCTTATTGTTGCGGGGACGGTGGAGGGTATCCTTCATGCCGAGTCTGTTATCACGGAAGAGGGAAGTACTGTGAAGGCAGACATTACCGCGAAACATCTCACCATAGCCGGATTCTTTGAAGGGAATCTTGCCGTTACGGGGGTATTGACCCTCCTCGGCACCGCTCATGTCCGGGCCTCTATCCAATGCGGCAATCTGGTTGTGGAAGAGGGGGGTATCCTGAACGGGAAGATCGTCCCCCCTGCCAGCCCCCATCCCGCCTTCGACGAAAACAGTATCTGATAATGCGTATTATGTGAAATCCCTTGCTGATGGCAGGGACCGGCTGTCGCAATCAGGGAGAAACCGGAGCACACCCGTTGTCATGCTTCTGCGGTCAGTCTGAGTGATCCTGCGGCCAGATGAGCCCTCCGGGTCGGTTCGGGCAACCGGTACCCCCTGCAGCTTGAGAGGATTATATCAATGGCTCTATCCAACCCGATCCTGTGTCCCTGGGACACGAAAATCGGTTTCACGTTTCTCTTTGTTCTCAGGGCACCGCCGGCAATCGAGCCCTCATAGGTAAGAGGTGCATAATCCCCCGGCTCATTCCCCGGTTCCTCGTATGATCCCACCAGCCGCGTCTTTCCACACCCTATGGATGGTATTTCGAGAAAGAGTCCCATATGGGAGGCCAGTCCGATTCCCCGCGGATGGGCGATTCCTTGACCGTCAAAGATGATGACATCGGGAGAGAAGCTCAATTTTTGGAATGCCTGCAGGAGGACGGGACCCTCCCTGAAGGTAAGGAGCCCCGGAATGTAGGGGAAACAGGCTGTCCCGCAGGATGACGATTGTTCGACGATTTCCATAGCTGGAAAATCGAGAACCACAACGGCCGCGAAGAACGTGTTGCTCTCCTTTGAATATGAAATGTCGGCGCCGGCTATTGTGCGTATGTCGTCGGGAATGTTGGTGTCATGGAGAATGAGCCGTTTCCTGAGATCCGTCTGCAGCTCTCTGGCTCTGTCATAGCTTATGTTCCATTCGTGCAGGTTTCCTATATTCATCTCTTGATCACGCGGATCTCCGGGATCAGGTCCGCTGTATGGGATGCCAGTATTTTTCTGGCCTTTTCGATATCCTTTTTTATCTGGCGGACCAGATCTTCAGGGCTTCTGAATCTTCTCTCATCCCTCAGACGGTCTATGAAGAATACGGTGATGTTTTTTTCATATATGTCCCCTTCAAAATCAAGAAGATGGACCTCGGCCGATGTCTCTTCATTCCCGAACGTGGGATTATTCCCGATGTTGATAACTCCGTTGTGTCTCGTCCCCTCAATTTCAGCGACAACGGCATAGACGCCGGTCGCGGGAATAACTTTTTCCGACCGTATGTTGGCTGTGGGGTAGCCCATGCCGGTGCCACGCCTATACCCTTTAACGACAGTGCCACTCACGCCGTAGGGTCTTCCCAGCATCTCCGTCGCCAGGCCGACGTTTCCCGCAAGTATTGAAAGACGTATATTGGTGCTGCTGGCGATCATGCCGCCTGTCTCCACGACGCCGATCTCTTCCACCTGGAAGCCGAGTCTTCTGCCTGATGCCTTGAGAAAATCCGCGTTCCCCGCCTTCCCTTTGCCGAATGCGTAATCATAGCCGACGAACAGTTTGCTGAGGCGCAGTTTCTTCCACAGGATATTCTCCACAAAATCACCGGCGGGCACATCGGCAAACTCGTTGGAAAAGTGAATCAGAATGACCGCGTCAACACCGCAGGATTCGATAAGATTCAGTTTTTCCTGCAGGGGGGTAAGCAGAAAGAATGGTCTCTTCTCCGGGTGCATAACCTTCTGGGGGTGGGGATCAAAGGTAATAACGACAGATTTTTTATGTGTCTCTTCAGCCTGGCGCACGATTTTTCTGAATATTTCCTGGTGCCCCAGATGTACCCCGTCAAAATTGCCTATGGTAACAATGGCTCCTGTCAGATCTTCGGGGATATGGTCATCATCTCGTATGATTTTCATGACGCATCCGATTGGATTGTGTGAGCGTAGTCGCACCGTTCTAGAGAAGCACCATAGCACGTATCGCGTTATTTTCAAGGGTAATTTCTCTTGACAACGAAAGGGCTCATCAGTATAAGCCTTCATTAGTTTTTGTGCCGAAGTGGCGGAATTGGTAGACGCGCTAGGTTCAGGGTCTAGTGGGCGTATGCCTGTCCGGGTTCAAATCCCGGCTTCGGCACCATAAGAAAAACGGGGGGTTAGCTCGGAAGTTGGGTTAGCCCCCTTTTCCTTTTCAGGGGCTTGGTCATTACTTTGGTCACTACTTTTCAGGAAGCCTTCAAGTTGCTCGACAGCCTTCCTTGTATCCGCGTCATCAACCGTATCGTATCTGAGGAACATCTCCCTTGTTGAATGTCCGGTGATCTTCATGATAACCGATTCCGGAACACCCGATTTCCGCATGTTGGTATTGAAACAGTGACGGGTATCATGGAAGACAAACCCATCCTTTACGCTCCGTCCATAGGGAATACCGGCATCGAGGCAAGCCCTTTTCAAAGCCGTTCGGATGTCTTTGACAGGCTTCCCCTTGTAAAGGAACACATGGTTGTCGTGGATGGCCACGGGGATGTCCTTGAGCACATCGTGGAGGGCGCGACAAATCGGAATTGTCCGCGCTTCCCTATCCTTTGTGTCCGAGGCGGACAGTCTGATTACCAGGTTTTTCAGATCCACCTTGTCCCATGTCAGATTCAAAACCTCGCCCCGCCGCATCCCCGCATAAAAACCGGTGGCGACTATACCCCTCGTATGAGAAGGGAGGGCCTTCATTAGCCGATCGAATTCCTCCCTGGTTAGAACCCGGTCCCTCGCATTGGCATTATCCTTGAGCAGTTTCTTTACCCGTTTGAAAACCTTCACGACGTCACCGCTGATCAGGTCGTTATCAAACGCCTTGTTGATCACCGTTCTCGCGGCCCCTATCTCCTGGTCCACGTAAGAATCCGAGTAACCCTTCGCCTTCCTTTTTGCCTGGTAATTTTCCAAGTCCGCCGGCTTCAATTGGTTTGCGATCATATCGCCGAACTCGCTGTTGAAGCTGTCGAGATTAATGACCAGGGTAGGGTAATAGGCCTTTGATTTTACTTTCTCCAGTTTGAGATACCACTTCGCCAGTTCACTGAAACTCATCTTGTCATCGGGCTTGATATCAAAGATTCGGTTCTCCCGCTTCTGACTGCGCCTCTTTCCTTCAGCATCCCTTGCCTCCTGAATGGAAAAGCCTATGCACTCCCGTTTCTGTTTTTTTCCGGGAAGATAATAGCTGATCCAGAAGCGGACTCTCTGGGATCGCTTTGCTTTGTCCAGGTCTTCGCCACAATGACAAAGCTTAGTTCTTATGCTTTGCTTCTTGTGGCAAACTGGACACTCTGCCAGTACCGCCATGTTCTTTTCCTCCTTTCTTTGCTGTTCCCGTTCGTTTAGGTGCCCGTTTCAACTCATCCCCTCTCAATTCGATATAGGCTAAAGCCAATTTCAAAAAAGAGGGTATCCTCATGATCCCACGCTCCCAGCGGGACACCGTCATCACGTCGACCTCCAGAATCCGGGCCAGCCGTCCCTGGGAATAGCCGTTCTTCTCCCGCCATTGTTTCAGTTCGTGGGATTCCATGCATGCTGTATAGACGTTTCGTCTATATTTCGCAAGCAATTTCATCAAGGGACCAGAAGTCGATTCCAGGTTCCCCGGCTACGCAGCCGGCAACGAGTCCAGGTATGCATCCAGATCCTTCACGTCGAAAAGGACCCTTCCGCCGATGCGCTTCGGCTTTATCGGAAAAGGATCGGCCGCCCTTGGTCCTATCCTGTTGCGAATGGTCTTGGATGCAAGCCCGAGATACAGAGCCGCCTCGTCTACAGACAACATTCTCGGCTTGATCTCCCTTTTCACCATGATCTCTTTCTTCATGATAACCTCTTTACACGAATCGTTTTTGAATGGCGGATTCTGATAACTGGATGTGGAACCTTCAGAAATCGCCCAAAACATCTTTCAGCTTGTCCGGGACGCCTCGACGGAGCGGCGCATCATCTCTTTTTCCCGGCACCGCGCCCGGCGCTTCCTTCGAGAGCATCTCATAAACTTCCCTGCCGCCGACCGTGTCGAAATAAACCTTGAGGGCTCTCTGTATGACCCGCCCGCGGTCCGGCTGGAAAATCGAGCGGATCTTACGGATCAATTCCTCGTCAGTCAGGGTGATCCTCAGGGTGATTTCATGCTTCGCGGTCATCTCCCTGATTCCACTTCCAGCGCCTTCAGAAAACCCCTCGCGTTGGCATACTCGGGGCGATCGGGTACGTGAACGAGCGGCCGGTATTCCTCCGGGATGTGCTCCTGGAGATAATAGGCGCCTCCGCCGGCGATGATGACCTTCTCCGCGCGCTGTATCCTCGCCGTCCACTTCGAGCGCACCTCTTGGATCAGCCAGTCCATATATTTCTCCGCCGACTCCCTGACCAGTTCGGAGAGATCCCGTTCTGCGCCGTACACCCGGATCCTGCCTTGGCGAAGCACGTCCTTCGATTCCTGCTCGGAAAGATCAAGCTGCATCCGGGCCTTGATTTCCCTGGCGAGGTCCAGGGAAATCTTCGACACCCCGTGCCTCTCCAGGGTGTCGGATTCGCCCTTGACGATCCGTCCCCGCTCGACCACGATAATGTCCACGGTGTTGAACCCGATGTCGAGAATGATCATGTCATGGTCCGTCCGCGCGTTGATGTCTCCCGCCTGGGACAGCCGGTAGTCCGCGAGAACCCCGAGACCCTGGGGATAGAACCGCGCGTTCAATTCCAGTACCTCGCGGCCCACCTCGATCCGCTGCAGGAGGGGAACGAGTTCCTTCAGGTTCGCGTCCGTGTAATGGGAAAGGGGGAGTCCCATGGCGACGTCCGTGACGAGTTCACCGGTCTTCCGGTGGATTTTCTTCACCGCCTTGAAGACGAAAAGGGGCGAGTACCTCTTCATGAACTCGAAGCTCCGCGTCGAAAAGGCGCCGAACAGGGCCTCCCTGCCGACGAGGTATTTCCTGCCTTGGTATTCGTATTCTTCGCCCCCTGCAAAGGCCGACAGATCTCCGACTTCCCGCTCCGCGTAAGCGATCGCCGTCGGGAACTTGAGCATCTCCAGAATTCCCTCGCGCTGGTAAACGGCCTTCACGTCCCCGTACCCGACATCCAGTCCCAGATTCATTTGCACACCTCCTTGATGTTCTTCTTAAGTTTTTGCCGACAGTTCCGTCGTTTCATCACTCAACCGAAGTCGCGTTCATCCAGGTAATATCCCCGCCTGGCCAGGGCCTTTCGGAGCTTGACGAGATTCACCCGGTATTGGAGCACGTGTTCCCATGGATGCACCGGGTCTTCCCGCTCGTAGAGAAATTCCTTTCGGACAAGCGACTTGAGATTTTTCCTGATTGCATGCCTGCTCAAGGACGGAATCGACTCGCTGAGGATATCGTCCGCCGTTTTTTCCACCCAGCCGCTTTCGGGCGGATCGTCCTGGAACTCCTGTTCCCCGCGCGCACTTTCCTCGTGCATGAACTGGTCGAAGTCCCAGAGGCGGCCGGTCCAGTGGATGAACTTCCGCAGGATCACGGCCTCGGCATGGTGACCGATCGTGACCTCCAGACCTTCCCTGAGAATCCGGTTCGCGCGCCTGCCGGGTGAAACGAACGATTGAAGATGTGAACGGGGCATCATCGGTGTTTGGCTCATGAATGGACCTCCTTCCTTAATTAAAGGCTGACGTGCATGGTCGAGTATTCGACCATTTTCCCCTTCCGACGGGGTTTTTCGGTCGAATATTCTCCACGCCGGAAAACCCCGAAAATGATCCGGTGCGGGCCTTCGCCTGAGTCAGCATAATAATGTTTATTATGTTCGTGCGATTGAGACACTTGCCGGGGCGAACCCGGTGTGCCATCGAATGGCAAATACTCGACCACCCGGAGAGCTTCCCGAGCGCGCTCCAGACTATGGGCACGTTGTTTATTTTCATGCGCCTTCCCCCAGACGGGTCAGCGCCCCCAGGATCTCCCGTGCGCCGGTGAATTTCTTCCTTCCGCCCGGCCCCTCGATGACGCAGGATGGTGTGGAATCAATCCGGTCATGCCTGAGATGTTTGCGGAAGGTTTCAAAGGCTTGGGAGGAATCGACGGACCGGCACTTCAGGCCCCTTTCGCCCAGGAATGCTTCCAGGTCCGGCAGTATCCGGATATTTTTCTCCGCCGCCTTGAAGAGGGCGGCTCTCGCCCAGAGGATCTGGGAGATATCTCTTCTCCCAGTCACCATTCCCAGGAAACATTTCGCGTAGAGGATCGTTTCCCTGTGGATGGGCGTATCTACGAAGGTGATTGCGGCGAGCCGCCGCCTGACCAGGTCGATGACGATCGGCTTCAGTTCCTGCTCCATCGAGCGGCAGGGAGGACAGAAATAATCGGTGTAGATTCTCACCCTGACGGGGCCATTCCCGAAGGAGGGTATCCGGGTCTCTTCGGCGTAGGCCGGCGTCGCCGAACCGGAAAAGAGGCAGAGGAACACGGATAACCCGATTATGGCGAAGAGAATCGCCGTCGACGGCCTGATCCTCTCAAGATGCATTGCGAAGAGAACGATGACCACGGCGGCGAAGGCGAGGCAATAGGGACAGTAAACGCCGTTCATGACCTGGAAGCCGAGTAAAAAGACTTCCCCGCCCAAGCCCAGGGACAGCAGGATCGCGCATGCGGCGTTTTTCCCGAGACCGCCGGCGGCCAGGACCGACCCCATGTAAAACATGCCCAGGTACTTGAGATCCAGACCGAGCATGGATCCCCGCAGGTAAGTGCAGGATTCCGAGCAGAGGCTATAGGCTGTCATGATGCCGATCCCGGCGAGCCCAAGGACGATGGTCGTGCCTCTCTTGTATCGACGCAGTTCTTTGATCATTTGGTCCTCCTTCGCAGTTCGTTGTATGCTCTTTTCCTCAGGTGGTAGATTCTCGCATTCACCTCGGAGGTCTTCTCGACCCCGTAGTATCGCTTGATCTCGTCGGCGACCTGCTTCACGTAAAGCTTCCCGGAATCCCGGGTGACGTGGTTCCTGTAACGGTTGACGACGTACCGTTCCCACTTGGCCAGTTCAGCCGTGCGGATGAGGTCCTCCCTCGTGGCCCGGTCGAATTTCGCGAGTTGCGCCCTCAAGAGGACCCGGTCGCCGTAGACCGCGCGCACGATCTCGACGGCTTGGATATCCCCGCCCGCCAGGGGATCGCCCTTGACCAGGCCCAGTTCCCGGAGGCGGTGAAACACCTTGAGTGGAAGCTCGTATTTCCTGGAGGCCTCTTTGAAGGTCATGCGCCAGCCTCGAAATATTTCCTGACCCGTTTCAGGCCGGTATCCCGGATTTCCTCAACCACCTGCCGTTTCACCGAGAGGATCTCGGCGATGTCCGTCGTCGTGTAGTGCGTATCGCTCAGGAGATAGCGCCAGACCTTCCTCTGCTTCGTGGTCATTACCTGGAGGGCCATGTCGATGAGGGCTTCGACCATCTCCAGATCCCCCTTCCTCATGTCGGGTTCCTCCGCGAAGTCCTGGAAGAGATCCTGCGTGGGGGTGGGCGCGTATCCCCGCTCCGTGTAGTTTTCCCTGAATTCCTCGTAGCGGTTCCGGGTGACGGGATTGGAAGCCATCGTCCTGCTGTCGGCCGTGAAGAGGACCCAGAAGCAGGCCTCGAAAGGAATGCCCTGGTTCATGGAGACGTCCACGGCTGCGAGCGCCGCCGCGTAGGCCTGCTGGGTGAAATCTTCCAGGTCGTAGGGCGAGTAGCGCTGAAATTTTGCCGCTCTCCCCCTTATCTTTCTCATGTTCCGCTCGACCCACCGGACGGCCTCGTTTCGATGTGTCTCGTAATTCCCTTCCCGGGATGCGGTTGCCGCAGCCAATGCCATTGTCTCCTCCCGTTCAAAGTGTCTTCTCTCAGGTCCCCTGACTCACGCACCAGTATGGTCAGGGCGGCTTCGCAAGCCGGCTGAAAACGGCGCCGATCCTGACGAGTTCCCCCTGCGACAAATCCCTTTTGTATTCCCGGTTTCTTTCGATATGGTCGCGTTCGTTGAATTTGCCGTACTCCACCTCGTAGATCTTGTTTGCGTACGGCCAGAGATCCTTCTTGGTGTCCTGCTCCTTCGCGATCCTCTGGAGGGTGTGGAGGATGGCAGCGGGGTTGAACTTCTTCTCGCTGAATTTGGTCTGGCACCACCGGTAGGCGTTGAACTTCCCGGGATTGATCGCGCCCCCGAACTCGCTGATCTCGTTCCTGAGTTTTTCGTCCGCGATGTTGGCCAGAAAGTGGTTTCCCATTGGCGAAGGGCTTTTTTTAGGCGGGTCCGTCTCCGGCGGACTGCATGAAGGGGGAGCCGGAGGCTGCTTATCTTCAGATAAGCTGTTTAAGGAATCCGGAATCAGAGAATCAGGAATCAGGATATCAGCAGGGCTTGCACCGTGCCCGCATGGTGCTTGCACTGTGCCGGCATGGTTCTCTTCCGGTGCTTGCACCGTGCTTGTCTGGTGCTTTTCCGGTTCCGGCATAGTGTCGGCATCGTGCCTGCCCGGTGCCGGTATGGTGCTCTTGGGTTCTTTCAGGTGGGGATTCTGATGCCTGCCGAAGTGGACGATCTGGATGAAGCGGCGTCCTTCCGATTCGTATCGGAGGATGAACGGGTCCTCTCCCGACGCCAGCGATGCAAGAAGGGATTCCGCGTCGCAGGCATCGTAGGGAAGGATCTCTGCCTTGATCCTCGCGGGCCTGTCTTCGAGTCGCCCCTCCCGGTCCGCCATGCACCAGAGCCCCTGGAAGAGGATCCGCGCCAGCGGATCTTTGGCCGCGAGTTCCTCGTTCTTGAAAAAACCAGGCTTGATGTTCCGTGCCCTCACGTCGGCTCCTTTCCCCGGAGATGCTTCGAGATCCCGGCAGTGCAAGCGGATCACGGATCGATGGTGATCCGGCGCATGGGAAAATTTCTAACCGAGGAAAGCGCGCGTGAAAACAACGGGGGGGCAACGGGGGAGAGGGATAATGATCAGCTATGGATGATTATTGAGGTTTTCTGGAAATGAGGGGGAAAGGAGACCTGGAAAAACGTCTTTTGAAGGGATTATGAAGCGGGGGTCCCCGCTCCACGGATGTTTCTTGGGACTATTCTGACAAAGCCTGTTTCGATCACCAGGAGGATTGGAATTTGCGACGGTTCGTCGTATCTTATTGCTTTAATTGACTACCAGCCGTGCATCGAAGCAGATGCGGGCAGGTTGCGCTATTTTGGAATGCATAGCTGGGGGATAGCGGGGCGCATGAGTTGATGAAGAACTAAAGAGCTATTATTCGGAGCTTTGAATAATGTTGTTTCCTTGCAGGAACCGATTCATATCGGTGAACATGCTGAAGAAAACAGGCTTTCCTGAAAAGGCCAGCGGCGATATTGGCCCCACTGCCATAAATGGAAACTCCTGAAGGTTTCGGGCTGGGAAACTTTGTGGATCACGGAATGATTGGTATAACTCTAACGAACGCTTGTCTCCCCCCACGAAATCCCTTAGGCGGTCAAACTCTGTACCCATAGCAAGCCCAAACCCGAAAGCCAGTATTCGCAGTTGTTGCAAAATCTCTGGGTCAAGACCTCCGAGCGTTTGACTGATGAAGAACCATCCTAAACCGTATTTCCGAGTCTCCCTTACTGCACGACGCAGTAACACACGGAGCCGCTCGGCCTCTGTGTCCTGTTCTAATCGACCGCTGGGGGCATGCCTGTGCGCCTCATCGAGAAAAACCAGAACATTTGCACTTTGCCTCGTCGATAAGCTGGATGTCGATTGAGCGATCATAACATTCAGCAACTTACTTAATAGACGACGCTCCAGTTCTTCCGTCCAGAAACGATTTTGATTGCCTCGCGCGGACAGGTCAATAACGACAATCGGACGTGGCCCCGTTTCATTTGCGGTTCCCATTAAGTCGGATACGATTCCATACAACCTCCGCCTTCCTGGTCCTGCAGCAAAAAGACTACAGAGCGGAATCCACTTGCTATTTAGAACATCATCAAATCGATTTGAAATAATATCCTGCACTCGGTTTTGCAGGCGCACACGCGGGTCTTTGCTTGGGAAAATGTATGGCAGGCTTTGTTGGTCTAAAACGGCATTCAGTGCTATGGAAAGCGCATCGCGAGTCCCGAGGTTGGCAAGTTGAAATTGTTGTCTCCCTCCCTGCGTAGCACGTTCCAGGGCATTTCGAACCACTTCCGCTGCACGCACCGCATTGTTGTTGTGCGTAATGGTCAGCTCTTCACAGAAACCGAGAGACACCAGCATTTCTTCAAAGGTGTTCCATTCATCTAATTGAATATCAGCGATTCTGTAAATGTTAATTGATCGTCCTTGCTGCCGCACAACCTGGTCCAGAGCCAATCCTTGATTGCCAACACGCGTGCCGGAAAGTTCCAGCGTAAATTCACCTTGAGGATCAATGACAAGGATACCAAGATTAATGTGTCGGGAGTAAGCACAGAGCATCATCTTTGCTAAACCCGATTTGCCAGACCCTGTCTTACCGAAGACTCCGATATGATAAGCCTCGCCAGCACCACCTGGACCTTGATCATTGCTTCCGAAGTGCTTGAACCACATGGGATAAAGGATCTCGTTGGCATAGGCTTGGCCAAGGTAAAATATCTCGGAACTATATGCTTGTAATAGCTGATCGAGTAATCCTTGATCGATTCTTGAGACTCTGGTCCCTGTTGCTGGGACCATTCCCAATACTTCTGGCTGAAACCCGTTCCCTGTTCTCTTGAACGTGGCACCTACAACAAGGTCCGCTGTTCGCGTGTCCTGTCGGTTTGTTATAGGCGGAATTTCGCCCGTCCGTTTTACGAGATTCCTGAAAACGGAATCTTCATGCCATCGGTTTTTCAACTCAATGCCTACTATCTGCCCCACAGACACGATTGCCTGACCATTCTGTGTTGCTTGAAAAGCAGATAGCGCTCCAACTAAACGCTCTTCAGTGGCCTCCTGAAGAAGATCTAATGTTAATTCCGTATTGGTTGATGGGCTTCCTACTACTGCGACATCCTGACTTCGATTATTTGTCATCAAACACCTCCTCGGCCACCTTCCGTTCTATAATTCTGTAAGAATAGAAGCGTATTTTCAATGTCAGGGGACGATCCCGCTACGTGCTGTGCAACCGCCTGTTCGATTACCGCCACACCGGACCCGAGACTCTTGACCATTCGATCGGCCAGAAACAAAGGGTATGGCTCAATTACAGCCGGGCTGAAAAACTGACGACTTATACCTTCCAAAACAATTGATAGCCGTGTGTTACTCGACGTTATTGTAGATGGCAGTTCCATTCTCAGTGCGGGAAGCCAACCGTAAGGGCGAAAATAGATGACCGATAACCGATTCATTGCCCCCCTAATTTCATCCATATCTTTTGGGGGACAGTATTTCTCTGGCAGGTGGTCAACCTGCTGGCTCGCGGGATCGGTCGCATCATGCAGGGGTAATGGCCGAGTATATTCACCCGGATCCAAAATCATCGTGGCCAGCGTTTTACCGTCGACCATCACGGGAGGATTAAGCATATTTTCACGAAGAAATTCGTTGCGAGATGTAAACTTAGGCATGGCAACTGTTCTTTCGCTCGTTAATAAACCCTTCAGCTGATCCAGCACGCCGCCTTTCCAGCGGTCCATAAAAAATTCGGATAAGGTCTTTGAGGAATCAGCAATCTTCGTAAGCGCTTGATTTAAATAGATGACCAGGGATGAAAATGATCCGTCAAGAAGGACGAGATCATGGGGAGCTTTGGCCGCAAGCGCCATCTCCATTGAGACCATTGTGCCGCGCAAGACTCCGACTGAATCAATGCAATGTGGTAACCCATCGACCCACATATCATGATAGGGCTCCGGCCAATATCTGACAGCCTCTTTGGATGTACCCTCTACCGCAACAGCTGCGGCTGCGCATAAGTCCAATGCTGTCAAACGATGCACCTGATATGATCCATCAACTCCGACGACTGATGGTTCCCTGGGCACATCGAGGTCAGCTCTTCGGCAGATCAGGCGATGATTTCTCGCGTCTGTATAGAGGCCGGCGCGAGCATCACGGAGTGCTTGCAGATTCTGTGACACCCCTTCTGCAACAGGTGCGGCCTTGGCAAGGAGATCTCGAACCAGTGCATCAGGAAGATCCGCGAATGCCTCCATACACTCAGTTTCCTCCCTTATTGATCTTTGTCTTTGAAGGCCAAAGTCGATACTGTTCCCGCGTGTATTCGCGGTAATCTGGCTTCCGTTCTGCTCGACCAATGAGCCATCTATTCTTGAAAGCCTCCGATAATTCTGAAGCTGTCCAATTATAGAAACATGGCCGTTTAACTTCTCCCTTCAAGAACCGGATTGCATCACGCCCCAAAGGGGCAGCAAATATCTCTCGGCGGATACCGTGGTAAATAAGATCCGCTGAAAGACCGATCTGAGAGAGACACTTGCGAATTACCTCACGCTTGTTTCGAAAACCGGTCCCCCAAGCTATGTGCTTTGCGGTAGGCTCGCAATACTTCTCAACATATGCCCTGATGTCGCCATAGACACCGTTGGAAAAGTGGAATTCTCCTGACCCTTGTGTGAATCCCAGGCTGGTCCAATATTGTTGACCATTGATGCGGATTCGATTGTATATGGAAGACCGTCCAAGAGCCGAAGTGGTTGTAACCAGTGCAAGGTAAGGCGGCCGAGTTTCCCGTCTGATTAAAGATTTCTTGCCGTTGTATTTTTCACGAAATGCGTCTCGCACCTCGTTGCTGCAAACGAGCAGTGCTATAAGTTTTCCGCCCAGCAAGAATGAATATGGCGGCACAGCACCTAACACATAAGCATCCATTATGTGATACAGGTGTTGTGCTTTGTTTTCCTTGTCCCATCCAATCCAATTATCGCGTGCTCGCATAGAGTAGACCGGGTCTCCCAAACCGAACAAACCCATCAGCTTTCCATTGCTTTCATCGAACACAAGGAAGCGAAGCCTCCTCCCGTATCCTGCCGAGACCGGAATACTCCAGTGAAGACAAGCATAACGAAAAAGTAGTTCGTTTTCGGATCCAGGTCTTACGACTACAAGCTTGGGTCGTATTTCATTGGCTACCACCTCATGTCCGTCAGCAATATATTGAATAAGCTGATCTTCATGAGATCGAACACCCGGACCGGATACTTCAAGTTTTTTATGCAGGGCAAGTTCGTTCAGCGCGCGGAAATCATCTTTCGTGGGGTCCTTGGGCAAATGGATAATTCCATCATGTACCCTATAACCCTGCTTACGCAGAGATCGGATAATGGCCGACCTTAAGAGCTCTGCCGATGGTACCTTCATGAGTGGCAACTTAATAGTCCCTTCGCTTCATTCCTCAGTGGTCCGATCGATGTCTGCCTCATCAAGCGGCTCGTCCACGGCATTTCGGAACCACGATGGATCGAACCCGGCGTTCGAAGATCCTTCAACTCGGATTCGCACCTTGGCTCCATCGGACTTGTCCGCTAGGTTCGCGATGGCCGGGAACGCCTTGAAGACCTGTTCTCTACTGGCCTCGAAGGTCATGACAATCCGTTTTCTTCGTCCCGAGACCCCAGATCCCGCCGCTGCTGGACCAGCGCCTGTTCCCTCGTCCATCACCGTAGGGGTTTCGTGGACACTAGGAATAGGAGCGGTATCTGTATCAATTGAAAACGTTCCGGCGGGCCGCGCAGTTGCTGCATCCGGAACAGCTTGCGGCATCATAAGGAAGCCGGATTCGAAATCGATCTCATCATCCGAAAAGGGATGGTCGCTACCAATCAGTACCTTATTTCGATTTACCTGGTATTTTCCATCTGATCCGAATGCGGGGACTACACCGCTCGTATAAGCGAAGATACCATCGGATACACCGCGGGCGATTCCCTTACGCAGAATCGATGCAGATTCCAATCGGGGCGGAGCGATATCCCGGTAGAAGGATTCGAGCACGTCTGATGTCTTAATACCCATGAGCGGCTGCTCACCCCCTGCCGGCGACTCGCCGAGTCTCACGCGCTCTGTTATTTTCCGAGGTGTAACCGATCCGTGAATCCGTGGCGTTCCCACGCTGGTGAGAAGTTCCATTATCCGCTCGTTGACGCCTGTCGCCTGGAGCGGGCGTCCGCCTCTTTCGACCTTCTCGATTTCCAACCCGCCGTCCTGTACCCGAGGCAACCATACGGCCGTGTAAAGTTCCCGAAAGCATGCCTCGGCGGCGGCCTGCTCGGTGCGCTTCCTCTCCCGGAGCTGATCAAGCTGATCCTTGGTAAGCCGGAGCTGCTGTTTCTTCGCCTCCACGCGATCAATGGCCAAAAGGTACCGTATGGCGCGCCGCAGCGCCTCGATCTGCCTTTTCTCAGGTACCGCAAGTCCAAGGCCGTTGCGGTAGCGTCGTGGGCGATCTCCATATTTGGCAAGATACTCCTTGGCCTGGCTCTCTTGTTCCAACTTGCTCTCGGCAGCGAACTCAAGCGGCAAGTAAGCGATGAGGAAACGGGGGTCCTCATCAGAAATGTCCTGACTTTTTGCCGGCCACACAATGGCCGTGTGGTGCCCAGCCAGACGGGAGTCCAGCATTTCCTTGATTTCGCTTCTGACCGGACCATGACCCCGTGCTTGAGAGTCCTCGCGGGCAACGGTCTGCTCCGCATCCTCGATCAGTTTCGTGACATTCGGGTCTTTCTTGAAGCAGTACCGGACGCCGTCGTAATGCAGGTACAGACACATGTTGCGGAGTTCGGACAAAACGGCCGTAGCGGTGATATTGTCTAGGTCAGGCCCGACGCAGGCGGCAAGCAGTTCGTTTTCGGTGACGCCGGGAGGGATCGTCTCTTCATTCCCGGATCCTTCGCGTCTCAACCCGCCGAATGAATACATGAGAATGGTAGTGGCAATGTGCGTGGCCGGCTTTACGCTGGCCAGGGTCGGCGTTTCACGGGCAAGTCTCTCGTCAATGCGCTTTGCACGGGCGTTTGGGCCATCGATGTCCGCCGTGATGACGGGGTCATAATCGTTCTGGACACCCAGTTCCTTTAGCATCTTCACCCGGACATCAACATCCTTTACCGGGACGTCTCCTGGTCCGAGGATCGCCCCAGCCCCGCCGTTCTTCTTGAGAGAGTGCATGCATGAGGCGAGAAACCGCAATGCGCCGCGGGTCCGTTGGAAAGCATCGACCGCAGTCCAGCGTTCCCGCATGATGTCGATCAGTGCGGGGTGGAACGGATAGGCTGATCGCAACCGGTCGCGCAGTAGGCTGCCTTCCTCCTCGGCCTGCCGGCGCTCGGATGGCGTCTCCGCATGAGCCCGCTGCATGCCGGTCACGACATCCTGATATGCCGCGGCCACTTCAGAGGCTGAGGCGATGTCCGGATCGCTCCCCAGGAGGCGTCGCTGCAAAATGGGCAGGACCTCATCCCCTGAAACCGGTTCCCGCAACTGGTCGACCCGGGAAGCGAGCTTGTCGATCTCGGCGAGCAGTCCCACATTGCCCAGCGCCTCCCTGGCGCTCCAGGTGAGTGAGTAGACGAGTGCCGCCTTTTCGCTTCCTGCCACCTCGACGGTCAAGTTTTGGAAAAAGTCCTTGGCCTGGCGCTGCAGTGTGGAATCGAGGACGCTGACCGCGGCGGCCCTTTCCATGTACTTGAGCACTTCATCCAGGAGGATGAGGACCGGCCTGCCACCGGCACCCCTGGTGAGCAGGTCCCGAACCACATCCCCGCCTGGGGCAACGCGGTCCTTGTCATGGTTGGCCACCAAAGGAAATGCATTTACGGGATCGATCTGCCAGGCGATCCAACCCCACATGGTCTGGATTATCCGGCCGTCCTCCAGCGTTTTGCCGTTACGCGCATCGAACTTCTCACCGTCGAATACGGCCACAGCCACGTCACCGGGGCGGGAGAAACTCTTCGCTTCCGGAATGTTCTCCAAGGCGGTCCTATTGCGTGCCGCATGAAAGAGCGATGCCAGGGTATGCGATTTCCCGCCTCCGAAGGGCGTCCTGAGTTTGAGCACCCGGTTATAACCCGACTTTCCCATCAAACAGGCCAGGACCTCATCGAGAAGTTTCCGGAGATCGGTCGTCAGGTAGGTCGCTCGGAAGAAAGCCTCCGGATCCCGGTTGACGACAGGCACATTGGGATCGTTGGCCGCGATGGCGCCAAGATCGATGGCAAACACCGCTTCCGTCAACGCCCCCGCTTCCACATCGGGGTGGAGCTTCACCAGGTCAGTCCATGGGCGAAGCGTATGTGTGTTCATGGCATCTCCTCCGCAGGCAATATCTGCTGTATCCTCTCGAAGAGCTTGATTGCCAGCGTTTTTGTCGGCCCGGGCAAACCGCTTGCGTCATTCATCCCTGCAAGCTCAGCCCGGATCGCTTTTGCAACGGAACCTTTATTGAACTTGATGCTTAGCTTCTCCATCGCTCGCTCAATCCGTTTACAAAGTTGGCCGTCTCCTTTTATCTCGATTGTCGGATCGCCTGAGGCAGAAAGCTGTTTCTTATATACGCGGCGCACTCTCTCAAGGTAATAGTCATCGGGGAACAAGTCTTCCACTGAAAACTCCTTGTCACCAATACCAACACATTCTCCAAGGCTCAAAACATATGCCTGATTTGACTGATATTTAGTCAGCCATTTCTTAACTAATTTATCCTTTGCATCCTCTCCGGCTCTATCAGAATCCAAGAGTACCACCACCTTCAGCTTCTGACCTATCATGAACGTGGCAACATACGCTGCTTCTGATGCTCCTCCGGCAGGGGTTATGAAAAGATCATCAGGGAGTGATGGAGCTCCAGAATGTTTTAGAAGGCGAGAAAGTTCGGTCAGAATCCAAAAATCGTCCACACCTTCAACGATGAGGTTCCTTTCGGCTACGAGATAACTTGTACTACCAGACATTCCAAGCGCTGCCTGTAGCACAAACTTGCCTTCGGGCTGGCTTTGTGTCAAGTCGTCGCTCACCACAACGCCATCGCCGGGCACTTCGTTGAGTACTCGTATACGTTCGGGCTTACGCAAGTCGATCATGAATGGAAGATGGGTTGTGTAGATTAGGGCATTCTCCTTCGCATACTCTTCTAACCGTATCAGAAGGTCCCGTTGCGCATCAGGATGCAGATGTAGCCCAGGTTCATCGAGCAGTATTACACAGCCCTTGAAAGTTCCTTTGCTTTCATGCATGAGCATGAGGTCGAAAGAGAAGAACCACTGAAAGCCTTTAGATCTTTCCTCCAGCCGGATCAGCGATGGATCATGTTCATCTTTTACAAACGTAAAGAAGAGTTGACCATCAGCTCTGAACTGAACTTCATATCGGCGTTGCTTCCAGCGATCCGAGATCTCTCTTGTCAGCGTTGCGGATGCATCATCAAGGTCATACTGCCGTTGCTCTCTCTCCGGTTGCTGGCCTTTTGATACTTCGGATTCGAGGTCTAATCCGGAAAGCTCCATTATTGTGAGCAGAGTCTTGTCTTCTCCTGTCAACTGATTCCGATCCTTGCGTTGCTTCACCTGGTCCAAGTGGGCGCTCCCCTGGAAGGCCTGATAATCAGACATATAGACAAATGTAGGTAAAGCTTTGACCACATATTCATGGGCCCTTTTCTGGATTGAAGGTGTTGTCGATAGAGTCTTGGCGATCTGTTGGAGCTTTGCTTGATATTGGTTTATATACTCTTGCTCATGCCCGCGGTGCGGGTTTTGTCCTTCAGGACTCATTACCTGCTGTAACGAAGGCAGTTGCTCTGAACCGAGACGCTGAAACTCGGAGAAACGGCCCTCATGCGCAAGTCTTCGAGCTTCTTGTGCCAGCTCAGTGGCTTTTTGTCTGAAGGTATCAGATACAGGCTCCGTTACACTCGGCAAAGTGGAACAAATCTGGTCTATGTCATTTGGATGAAGTTTGTCAGGAAACAGTTCGGATGGGAACCGAATTTCGAATCGCCCGGCATAATCCTTCGTGATTTCAAGTTCTGATAATTCTGCGATAGATTGGTCAGTGATTTTTCCGAGTTCCGCTTTTTCTTCGGCAGATAGTTCGAATCTAGTAGTACAAACAGCCACAGTGTCGTTGCGTTCCCTGCGGTGGCCCCTTGGCCATTCGCTGTCCATTAAGTATGGCTCAGGCTTGAATGGGTTGAATTTATGTAGTGCTCGCAAGAGTGTTGTCTTTCCGGCCTCATTTTTGCCCACAATTACAGTGAGCGGACTAACTTCTATCCAGCCTGAATCGAGGATACAGCGGTACATCGATACACGAAACGCCTTTAGCTTCATCGGTTACCTCCTCGGATCATCAAATAGGGGTCCTCTAGCATCAAGGTTTTGGTCAATTAAGCTTCGCCAATTGGCAACGAGCTTTCTGAGCGCGGCGGCTTCTGAAGCTGTTGTCGTCACGGCGTGCTCCGGTCCGTCGTCTTTACGGCCAGCCAGCGCCGTCCCCGCCAGGGCTTGGGCGACCAGCCGCAGGCGTTCCCGGTCCGGCCGCGCCTCGTCGAGAAAGCCGTTCAGATTACGGGGTTCGTTTTCCAGGAGCCAGAGGATGCGGTGCAGGATGTCGATCAATGGGGCGGGCGTACCCGTTCCATCCGCCCGTAGGGATCCGTCGGCCTTCTGCGACCCGTCCGCATGGGTCGGCTTGGGCGTACCCAGTCTTTCGTCTGCGCCCCGTTCGCAAAAATCGCGCAGACGGTACATGCCCTTCTTCTTTTCGACAAGGGCGCGATTTCCGGACGCGAGCCCGTTTTGCCCGTCGAGCTCCACGTTCTGGCCGTAGGTGAAGACGATGGCTTCACCTGCGTCCATCTCCGCGGCTTTGTAGGCATACCGCCAGAGGACGTAGAACCGCGTCGGGCCATCCACCGCGGCAACGCCGCTTCCGGTCACCCCAAATATTTTCTCCAAGAGCGTTTCCAGCACGACCCCTTCGACTTCAGCCAGGAACTTCTCAGCCGGAACGTCCTCGCCGTTGGCATATTCCACGCGTGCGAAACGGGTAAAGGCGCGTAGTCCCGCCCCTACGGCGGCAATGACCAGATCCGCGCCGCTGATGCCCATCTTCCAGAGCGAATCGACCCGCTCGCGGACGATCCTTTCGAGATCCTGACGGACCTGTTCTTCGTACAGACCGGTTTCAGTCGCTTCCCGCCTCCGGGCGACCAGAAAAATGCTGGAGGCAAGGGCCGCGTCGTCTTGATGGGCCACCCGGGCCTTTGTTTCGGTAGTAATCGGCCAAGCCTCGGCCACCTCATATCCGGCGCGCCGCAGTGCATCGACCAGGGTCGCCCAGCCGAGGGTGGTCTTATGGGCGTAGACGACGATCAGGATTCCTCCCGGTTTCGTGACGCGATGGGCTTCCCTCAGGGATTCGTACAGGCAGTTTTCGTAGTAGATTTTCGCTTTCTGCTTTCCGCCCTGGCGATAGGCGGCGGCAACGCACTCCTTCTTCTTCGGCGTCAGTTGGCTCGCGAAATGTTCGGGATAGAGAAAGCCGATGGTCGGCCGCAGCCAGACATAGCAGACATCGGAAAGCTCCGA
Organism: Syntrophaceae bacterium UBA6078; assembly: GCA_002428735.1. GTDB lineage: Bacteria > Desulfobacterota > Syntrophia > Syntrophales > UBA2210 > UBA6078. The sequence continues at coordinate 44,543 of DIXO01000021.1, forward strand.
ATAGCTTTCGTTGTCATAGTAGGGAGGATCGGTGATCACCGCGTCGAAAGTCCCGGGTCCGTACGGCAGCTCCGCGGCAGAGCCCCGCACGACGTGGACCGGGTTGCGGTATTGTCCCTCCCTACGGACGGCGGCGGTAATGTACAATAAACTTCCCCATGAATCTCCTGATGCACCACCAAAAAGGTTCACCTCGGGAAAGTCCCACATCATGGCGAACCGTTTCATGTCGGTAAGCCCTTGAATGACCTCTCTCGCATTATTCCAACGACAAAGTGAATTGCATCGGTCGGTCAGGCGGCTTACCCACAGACCGAGATACGTCGTAACGGCCTTGGCCCGTTCCTGATCCATGCCTTGCTCGACCATTTCCCGGTGGGCGCGGCGCACCTCGCGCGCCATGGTCAGGAGGATATACCGCTGCCGAGGGGTGAATGCTTGGCGGAACATCTGGATGCCGTAAAGATAGCTGGTGCCGGTGGCAAGTCCGGCATTGCCGGTCGGCGGTATCGCCTCGTCGAGGCTGCTCGCGCCAAGCTCCTGTTCGATCTTTGCTGCGCGACGCTCCGATTCTGCCTGATGTTCTTCCTCGACATCGGCAAGGGTCTCGTCCACGAGATAGCGTTTGCCTGTTCCGTCCGGATTGAGCGCAATCACGCACATGAGTTGCTGGCCGAAACCTTTCTCATCGCCATAGTGACGGACGTACGGGCCATCGAGGGCCGTCTGGCAGAAGGAGCACACCGTGGAGGAGCCTGCACTGCCGATCGTCGGATCGAATCCCAGCGTGATTTCCGTGGTTGCTTCGACGACCTGAAACCGCATGACCCGCTTGGCCATATCCGGAACCGGCTTCAGGGCCACGTACCCGGAAGGTTTCTTTCTGAGCCAGGTCTGCCGGTAGAGCGGCACAGTGCCTTTACACTGGGGATTCGGACAGGGGATGGTCCGAGTCCAGTAATAGGCGACCACCGAGTATTCTTCGGAAAGCAGTTCGTTCCCGCCCCCCAGTATGCCTTGCGGCGTCTGCGGCTGATTGCGCACAACGGGTATCCGTGCCAGGACATCAGACACGGCCTCCTGCGTGCGCTTCAGAATGCCTTTCCCCCATATCTCGATATCATCGGCCAATCCCGCTCCGAATTGTTGTGGGAACGTGACGGTGCAGAGTTCAATGAGATAGGCGACCGGGTTCAAGTCAAGGGCGTGGGATTCGCAGCCCAGCCGGGCCGCTTCAAGCGGGATGGCCCCGCCTCCGGCGAACATGTCGAGCACCTTCGGGCGAGACGCATGCCCTTCCTCGATATCATGAACGGTCGCAACCTTGTCCGTCTCCTTGGTCAACCAAGCGGCATGGGCTTCGAGGATATGCTGCTGCGCCTCCTTGATGACGGCCGGGCTGCCCGGGTACCTACAGAGCCGCTCGATGAATTTGGCCGCATTGGCCCTGCCCAGGCTCTGCTTCTTATTGTCCGGCCCGTTCTCCGGGATGAACAGCGAGGCAGGGACAAGGGCGCTGTACACCGCGGCGCGGCAGGCCACCAGGGGTCGCCTCGCCCGCCACACGTGCATGGTTGAGATGTGCCCTTTTGTGCGGGGTTCGCTTGCCGCCGCTTCCCCGAGTGAGTTTACGGGCAAGAAGTCTTCAATCAACCTACGGTCATCCATCATACTTCATCCCGCATAATAGTTTGCTCGTTACTGTTCCCTGCCTATCACGTTGAAAGCATCTTCTTCGCATATCGTTCCTGAATTCGTTTCACAAATGCCAAAAGGGTAGGTCTGTTATCAATGCTAGACCTGTCCAGCAAATGCTCACAGGCACCTACCCAGCTTTCGATACGGCGTTTCCCAAGGTTGACAATCCGATCCAAGCCTGCAAACTCCAGCCCCGATACCACCATTTCCTTCGAGCAATTGGCAAAGTGCCACGCCGGTATTACCAGGCTGGCCGTGGCGTTTAGGAATTTCGCAGCCTCCAGACTCTTCATGTCTCTACGGTATCGCGGCAATTCCTTCTCTATCGCTCTACGATACTCTTCGTGTAGCTGCTGTTCGAATTGCTCCAATTCCTCCATCAATAGGACGAGGCGTTCCGGGTCACGAATTGCGAGCCCCTCCTTCGTCCTTTCTTGTATCGTGTTATACTTTTCCACGAATCTGTCTTCTACGGCCACAGAGTGAAGATCCAAAATATCGTCTATCGTCAGTGTGTCCAAAACATCCACAGGGAAATGAGTACATGTCACGGCCTTGACTAGATCCACGAAAATTTTGAAGAACACTTCCATATCGGAAAGATTAGTCTGGCCGCCTACCATGTCGGATAGACTAAAATCCATGAGATTCTCTTGCGGTAGGACCCCCTCTGAACAAACAGCTCTGGCTCCCGAGAGGTAATACACAAAGTCAGCATACTCACATACGATGTTCCACAGGTTCTTGTCCCCAGTCTCCTTTGCAGAGGTATAAACATCGCCACGACTCAGCCTTGGAATTGCTCTTATCCGCGAAACGAGACCGGAAGGGATGATGGCTCCGCTCTCACGTAAGCAGGAACGAAGCAAGCTCTGCTCGTCTGTTATGTCAGATAGGAGTCGCTCTTTAAACCATTCTGATGTCTGGCCAACTTCCCACTTAACGGTCAAAGCGACCTGCGAATCAAGCATCTGGGCCATCTCGCGGCGCATGCTGCCCTCGTATTGGGCAGATTCCTTTCCTTCACTCAACTTCTGGTCAAGAAAAGCTTCAAATCCTGCAAACTCCACACGGAGCGCAGGAACTATCACACCCTCTGAAAAAAGCCTGGGATTGGGAAAGAGCACTTCACGCGCTAGTTCAGATTCGAGTAAATGTGACGCTGCTATGACAACATGTCCTTTTATAAGAGCAACAAGTTTCAGTTTGCGCTCCATGTTACGACGAATGGCTTCCACATCTGCCGCAGTCCAGGCCACTTGTGAATAGGTGACCCGGTCGAATTCGGTGAAGTAAACACGACTGGCATTAATAGAATCGGGAGAGACGAATTTCAAACAACTCCTCCTTATCCGACCTTGTATAGAGCGGCCCTTGTTGGCTACTCATAAACTGTTCACGTCTGCTACTATTGCAGCCACCTCCGCCGGGCTCAACCCGGAGGTGCGGGTCACGCTTGGAACACTCATCTCATTCAGAAATTGAGAGCGGGTCAGACGCGCGACAGCGCTCTGAGTCAAAGCCATTGCTTGAGCACCCGAATGTTGGGCGGAGTGAGATACGATGCAGCAGGCCATGGCTCGGGTGACGGACACGTAAAAAAGACGTCTCTGTTCTATGAGGAGCCCGGTGGCCTGTAAAGCTCTGAAGCTTGGCATGAGGCCCTGCTCCACCCCTGGGATGAACACGATCTTCCCGCTGAGTCCCTTGGCCCCATGCATGGTCAAAATCCTAATGCGTTTCTGCACGAGTGTCTGGCGTTGCGGCGGCACACCAATTCGCTGGTTGACAAGATCGAGGATGGCCTGCTGATCCGAGTCGCTGTCTGCCGCAAGAAATTGAAGCAGTTCTTCAAGATTCATCTGGGCCGGAAGATAGCCAACCAAGGTATTCCATATCGAAACTTGGTTTGTAGCATTGAGTCCTGATATGAATACTTGCGATGACAGGAGGGTTGCGATGTCAACATTCCGGGTCGCCAAGGTATCGCTCATGCTCCAAGTTCTGACCTGTTGGATAATAGCCATGATGCGCTGTACCGCTGAAGGGCACCGTCCGGAAAACCACATCGGACATGTTGGTAGATAAAATAGCTGGCGAAAATTCTGGTTGTTGGTAATGCAGGCATCCGCGATGCCCTTCGCGGTGACGCTCCCGACACCGGAGAGAACCTCCAGCAAATCTCGGTGTGCCGGATAGTCTTCCTCTCCTGACGCGTTATCCCTTGCGATCCGGAGCAACGAATAGACTGCCCTGATGGCCTCATACTCATTTGTGAGCGCAGCGCCACGTGGGGGATCATAGGGAAGGCCAAGATTTCCAAGTTCCTGTGCCAATATGTTGAGTTGGACTCGACGATTGGAGATCAAAATGAGAATTTCATCCTCACGTCCTGCCATACCACCATTGATCAGTGCCTGACATGATTGGGCAATAACGCGAGCCTCTTCCTGAGCAGTCTGAAAGGACCAAGCCATCATCCGGCCCTGAATCGGAGGCGTGGCAGTTCCATAAAGCGATGTAAGATTCTTGGTAACTCGATTCAAATTATAGGCGATCAATCGGCTGGCAGGTGTAAGAACTGCGGGAGTGCACCGGAAACAGTCCGGTAACACATGTGTGGCCGATGCAGGATAGGCCGTCTGAAACTGAACGATACCATCTGGATTTGCATGACGGAAAGAATAGATGCTCTGGTCGTCGTCCCCTGCCACGAATAAGACTGCATTGTTTGCAGATAGCAGACGCACGAATTCCTGGTCGCACGCATTCAAGTCCTGGAATTCGTCAACGATCAAATGGTCGATTTGTGGCAGTTGGTTTGCCTGCAATGCTCCCTGCTGGAGTGCATCGACACACTTGAAAATCACCTCTCCCGGAAGTACGCAACAATATAGGTTTGTTCGAGCAGAATGAAATGCGTTAAAGCCCTGGACCTCAGCAGGAGTTATCAGCGCCTGGTTTACGTATTGCGGATTCAGGGTTTGCCATCGTGCGTCGTGAGCAAGTCTGATCTCGGCGGCTCGTGACGGGGTGCATCTCAGGGTGCCGGCGAATTCTCTGTCATAGACATTGGTCTGTTCCCAATCGTCCAACATGATTGGCGTGCTGGGATACGAGGTGAGCAGATTGGCTCGTCGCAGGATTCGAAGCGCAAGAGAATGCATTGTTGATACACGCACCTGCGTCGCGGCAGTTGCGCAGGGGAGAGTGCTACAAAACGCCCGGATACGTTCGGTTAGTTCGGCGCATGTAGCACGTGTGAATGAGATGACATAGACATTGCCGGGAGTCGCTCCATTGATCAGAAGATCAGCTACCCGCCTCACAATTGTATGAGATTTGCCCGTTCCCGGACCGGCCACGAGTCGTACTTGTGGTGCACTTTCTCTTGCTGCGGTCCACTGGCGCTGTTCAGCTTGTGCTTTTTGTGCAGCGGTAATCGGCATATTCGTACCCTGGGTAGTCTCTGCTTCGTTGTAATGACTTTGGCTGTCTTTTGAATCTCCTAATATCTGCGCATTTCAATCCCGCCAATAAAACAATGACCCGTCACGCCATCGCATCCTCTATGAAGTGTTTTATCCGATCACGATTGGCAGCGAGGCTTGAAAACTGCTTCTCGCACACATCGCTGTAGCGGGCCAGCACCTTCCGGCTTATCTCTTCCTGATTCTCGAAAATCGCGAGTGACCGGAAAGGTGATCCCCACTTTTCAAATTGAAGCAAGGTAATCGTTGCGTCTCTTGTCCTGTCATCGCTTGGGAGAGCCTGAATGAATAACGGCCGTGGCATCCCATTTACTCGGCAGTCAATCGCGTACTTCCCTTCTGGATCATGTTGTCTGTCAGACCAATCGAATTCCCGACGATTTGCAGGGACGGTCTGCTCCATAAAGGCCCGAAAATCCTCCATGAAGGTGGACCGCACTCGCTCGCGGGTCAGGTATGTCACGTCGGAAATTTTGAGGAGTGCCTGCACGAAGCTGTACAACGCATCACCGTAACCATCGTCCTTGACGGCAATGACCATCTCCCCTTCCCGATCCTCGACGTGGAAGACAGACAAGGCATTGGTTACGATCTTCTGTCGGGTCCCCTTCTGCAGGTCTTTCTCGTCAATATCGTAGGTAAGGTGCATGTAGGTATGGCCTTCGTCGGAGAGTACCCATCGCCCGTCTTCTCTTTTCATAACAATGGCAAGATGGTCCCCATCTTCGAATAGAAAGGGAGTGAAGATCCGGTAGCGATCTATCCCTTCGGGATAAATTTGCAGCTTTGCGCTGACCTTTTCCCGGAAATCACGCTCAATATTTTCAAGTTCCATTTCACGCATCCTCAAACAATTGACCCTGTGGGTTCGGAGGCAATTGAAAACTGCAATCCTGGATCATACATGTTACCGCTTGCTGGAGGTCCGCGTACCTGTCCGTCGCCTCGGCATACGAATCCTCCCTCGCGCCTATCTCTTGATATCGTGCTGTTGCATAATGGATGTGATAATCGTAAAAGGTTCTATCCTCTATGGAATTGGTGTGCTCATGACTCTTGCCATTATATCGGCGGAGGCGGAAAAGCTGATTGGACTTCGGGGGCATATAGGTTAGGATGATAGAGAAATCAAGTGCATTGATAAGACTTTGACGCACAATCAGGCGAAAATCACTGCCATTGTCCCCTTTGATGTCGAGTTCGGATTCCCGATGCCCTCTTTTCGGCCGAACCTGAATCTTGACGCGAAAGTTGTCGGGCAGCGGTTTCGCTTCCGCCAATAAGTGTGTGATCTCTTCGTCTGAAAGGATAACCGCCATTTTTGCCTCTCCCTCTATTCAGTGGCTTGCGATATTGCCTCTGCCGGTATCTCGTAGAACCTCGCCGCCACGATCTCCCGTTTGGCATGATCGAGCTTGGCCGCGGGATTGTGTATGCGTACCAGCTCGGGCGAATCGCTCAAGGGTCCCCAGACCACGTAGAGCCAATAGGTCTCGGCCAATTGCTGGGCCTTGTACCATTCATTCGTGGTCAGCCTCACCGGTTGCCCCGGCAGGCGTCCCTTGACCTCGACCCTTTTGACAGATACTTCGCCGGTGGCTTGATCAGCAATTCTATGGGCGCGGATGTCGAAACCCAGCTTCAGATGGCCTACCCGCTCGATGCGATCCTGGGGGAAGCCCTCCGCAACCAGCGCTTCAATCACCTTGTCTTCTGCAGCGATCTCGCTTTGCCGACGGATATTCGGATCGAGTTCGTCGGTCAGATCGGTGAGTTGGGCCTGCGTGTCGGCGTCAGGGGCGAGGATAAATGCCGTCCCAACATGCTTGACCGGACCCGTCCTGGCAATCTCAAGCCGCTTCAGGCCATCGAGGCGCTCCTGACGGGCACGCTGAAGCTCATCCACATATTTCCTGGCCTCATCTGCAGGCAGTTTATATTCCGGCTTTGAGAAGACCTCCGCTGCAAGCAGCATGGCCCGTTCCTGAGCCCGGTCGATCCGGGCCTTAAACGACTTTTCCAGGTATTCCCGGCAGACTTGGGCAAAATGCTGCCGCTCTGCCTGACAACGGGCGCGGCATTCGAGTTGATAGGTGCGTTTTAGGAAATCAGTGGCACCTTGTATGGAAGTTGCTTCGATCTCCTGCGGCGGATGCGGATGCGCCGCCAGATTAAGAAGTATGTCGCTTGGGATTCCTTCGTAATTTCCCCTTTCCTCCCGAACGGCTACAAGCTCGCCGTAGAGCGGAACGTCGTTTCCCTTCGAGTCCTTGCCGCGTATTGATATCTCGAAAAGGTGAATGCGGTAAGGTTCTTTACATAAGGGATCGACAAAAAAGCCAATGCCGCCGACCAACTCCGCCAGACGCTCGTTGAGTTTTTCGTCTACTGCCGCATAGAGGGGATGTCCCGGCCCCATCAATATCGCATCAACGTGAGCGTCCTTTTCAAGGTGGTGCTTATGGAAGGTAATCTTTCGATAGGACGATTCCGCTTTTCCGACCTTCTGAACGGAGCGGAGTCGTTCAGAGCGCAAATCCGCCAGGATATGCTCGATACGCCATAAGCCATCGGCTCTCGGCTCGACCCGCAAGCCCACTTCCCTGGCGGCAGAGACGAACTGGGCTTCGACGTAGCGAGGCATGAGCCGGCGCTCCTCAACCTCAAGGTTACGGCGCTGGAACGCTGAAAAATCCACATGGCTGCGCGCAAGTGCAATGCCCGTGGCTTCTTCGTATTCTTTGAGCTTGGCCGGATTGATGCGATCGATCTGATCGAGGTACTCATCAAGCCGCCTCGGGTCATAAGCCGCATCGCGAAGCATGTCGGGGAGATTAACGTCATTCAGTGACAGCACCTCACCGATCACGTCGAATACGCGACCTTCAAGGGCCTCGTTCATCTGGTCCAGCTTTTCCAGAAGGCGGTGGAGAATCCGACCCTCGACAATGGGCTGGCCGTCTTCAGAATCCGTGGCGACAAAGTTGAAAGCGTACACGTCCCGATCCTGGCCGATGCGGTGGATGCGGCCCAATCGCTGCTCCAGCCTCGTCGGGTTCCAGGGCATGTCGTAATTGATCATCAGATGACAGAACTGGAGATTGATGCCTTCACCTGCGGCTTCCGTTGCAATGCATACCTGAGCTCCGGTTCGGAAGACCTCTTGTGCCCGTTTGCGCTCATGGGGATTCATGCCGCCGTGGATTTCACAGGTGCTGAAACCCCACCGTTCAAGGTGATCTCGCACGTAGCCCAGGGTGTCGCGGTGCTCCGTGAAAATCAGGAGCTTCCCCCGTCCATCCTTCAGCTCAAGGAACTGCGCCTCGCCAAGGCACTTTTTCAATGCAGCCAGTTTTGAATCATTTGCGTCTTCTCGAACACGTCGGGCTTGCTCAACCAATTCCTGGAGGGCGGAGATTTCGGCGCGTAGTTGCTCAAGTTCCAGTGCGGCCGTGTATTCATCAGCCAATTGATCGCGGACTGCGTCGTCAAGATCATCTTCGTCCTGCTCGGCATCAGGAAGCCGTCCCTGCAAGGCGGCCAATCGCTTCGCACGCTGTGAGGGAGTGAGCCCCTCAAGCTCTTCCAAGAGATCCTCTTGTTTTTTCAATCGACGCTTCAGCGATTCATGGATGGCGCAAGTGGAACTCACCAATCGGCGTTGCAGAACGGTTCGCGTCAGGGCCGCCGATGAACGTCTTTGCCCCGTCTGCTGGGGAATGAATTCGTTGATGTAAGCGGTGACGCTCTTGTAAAGTGTGTACTCGTCACCATTCAGGCGGAAAGTTACTGTCTTCGTGTGCCGGTCCGGAAAGAGCCGCTTTCCGTTCGCATCCCGTAGGTCCTCCTTCAGACGGCGCAGACACCAGGGCGAGTCCTTTCCGAGGCGAAAGACATCCTTACGAATGGCCGAGGCCTGCTTACCTAGGCGGTGCGGTTCGGGAAAAAGATCGGGATCGATCAGCCTCAGAAAGTGGGCAAACTTGTCTTCATCCCCATGGTGGGGCGTGGCGGTAAGGAGAAGGACATGATCCGCTTGGTAAGTAAGATGTAAAGCCAGATCATACCTTTTCGTTGTCGTAACCTTGGATTCACGATTTTGACCACCCGAGGCGGTGCGGGCCGAGCACTTATGGGCTTCGTCGATGATAACGAGATCCCATCGCTGTTGCCAGACACGCTCGCGCACATCTTCTTGTTTGGCGTAATCGATGGAAGCGATGATCTGCGAAGACCGCTGCCATGGATTGGTCAATTGCTGCTGGTCAACTGCAGAAAAGATTATGTCGAACGGCTCCCCAAACCATCGGAGCATCTCATCCTGCCATTGAATCATGAGCGGAGCGGGACATAAAATGAGAATGCGTTCAATCGCTTCGCGAAGCTTCAGTTCCTTCACCAGGAGACCGGCCATGATTGTCTTTCCGGCGCCTGGGTCATCCGCCAGAAGAAACCGCAATCTGGGCTGTGGAAGCATCGCCTGGTATACCGCTTCGATCTGGTGTGGAAGGGTGCGGATGCCCGACAGGCTCACAGCAAATTGCTGATCGTGAGCATAGGCGAGGCGGATCCGGGTCGATTCTATAAGGAGGCGAAGTTTTTCGGCGTCGACCGGAGTCATTGATTCAGTTTTAACTGTTTCTCTCCCCAGAATTGACGCAATCTCTTCAGCTGAAATTATTGCTTCTTCCAATGAGCCGTCGGGAAGCCGGACACGACACTCGTAACCCGCCGAATCGCCTGACCCAAGCGGCCGCGCATCTTCCAAAGCAACAGGAACATCAAAATGTCCCGGAAGCATTACGCGCTGCCCAATCTGAGATACCAGGCGATTATCGCTCATTCCTCACCTACTAAGTCGGTCTATAATTCATTATTATTCCTGCCTTGTTAGCCATTCATCAATGGCACCTTTAAGGAAACGCCAATGACGCCCCACCTTTTGAGAGGGAATTTTTCCTTCCCGTACGAGTTTGTAAAGCGTGGATTTTGGAATCTTCAGGTAAGCGGCCAATTCTTCAATGGTCAACACATCGCCCGGCTTTTTAGCCATCGGGTAACCTCTCAAAAATTTATCTCATACGAGCCATAATGATCTCCTTGTGTATAGTTAATGACAGTTATTGTCAAGTAATTTTGGCGTCCTACAGAGCTATTCTGAAATGGAAGCCGCCGTATCCTTTATCACGGCATTCCAGTGCTGAAGAAGGCTTTCTCTGTCGAACGATATATTCTGCGGCGGTATTGAAAGGCGGTAGCACCCTGATCCGTCGTTCTCGATGATTTTCCCATCTTTCTTCAGGGTGAGGCTTCGGAGCTCATTCCTCAGCCGCGAGACGAGCTGTGTCGCCCCCATTCCGGGAGTCAGGTCCTCCCTGTGAACCCATCCCTGCCCGTCCTTTCTCACCGCAACGGCAAAACGCAGGAGCAATTCCAGGGATCGATTGGTAATCCCCATCGGCGAGCCGTTGATCATCACCAGATTGCGTTTCTCGATCGGCTTTCCCGTGATCTCGATCCGGTCGCGGCAAATGAACGTGTCGTCAGGCCCAGACGTCTCGGTGTTCGTTTCTTCTTGCGATGGACTCTTGTGTCCCGATTCCACTGCCTCCTTGAGGCTGATCGCGATCCTCTCCGGGATCATCGCTGCGAGCACCGTCACAGGTGCCTCCCGGACGGCTTTCCTGCTGTCGAAACCCTCCCTGACGAGACTGTAGATTCCCGCCCGGCCCAGGCCCCGGACCCTCAGCCTTGCCAGTTCAAGCCCCTTCTCTTCCACTCCGTAGAGAAGCCTCTCGGAAAGGATGGACAACCTGTCCTGCAGGGCCTTGGGTGACCCTATGCTCTGGGCAACGAGCGAGGCGGCATCGACGATCCAGCTCAACCCCTCCGCCGCGGCGGCGATTGTGCCGTAATAGGATTCGAAATCCCTCTCCAGACTGGGGGTTTCCTTCCCCTGGATCCACCTTTCGAGAAGAAGGGTGAGCTTGAGAGTCCTGGCCTTGTTCTTCGTGACGAGAAGAGAGCTCTTGACGACCTGGGACAGCAAGGTACCGAGGTACTCCTGCCGACCCGAGATCTTTTCCCTGACCAGTTGCTCGTACTTCCTGCTCCTGTGCTCATGCCCGGCGATCTGCATGTAAATTTTCTTCCCGTCATCGCTCGAAGCGGCGGCATGAAGAATTTCCAGGTCAGTGAGCTCCCTGTCCCCGACCTCCTTCAGGAATGACGACAGGTCCAGCGCCGTGAGGCAGGTTATGCCTTTCGATGCGACGACGACGCCCAGCGAGGAGACGGCCATCTCCCCCCGGCCGTCCTCCTCGATGAACCTCCTGTCAGTGGCGAACCGGAGAGCCTTTTCCATGCTTTTCCTGGTATTCTCCCTGCTCTCGAACAGCCCCTGGAACGTACGGGAAAGAAATGATTCGATCTCTTCCCTGTTCCTCGCGACGCCGGAGGCGACGATGTTCACGAGGTGGTTTTCCATGCCTTTGCCGTCGAGCCGCGAGGTGAGCATTCCCACCTGCCCGTCGATGTAATTCTCCCAGAGCATCTCGTACTCGTAGTCGTTTCCGGCGATGGTGATCGACCTCCCGAAGTCCCGGCCGAACCCCAGCCTTCCGGCGCGGCCGCTGATGTTTTCGTATTCCGCCCACCCGATCGGAGTGAGGATCATGTGGTCGCGGCCGTCGGTCTCCCATTTCTGCGTGTGCAGGAAGACCGTCGTAGCGGGAAGGTTGACGCCCATGGCCAGGGTCGTCGTGCAGAAGATGACCTTGATTTCCCCTTTCCGGGCGTATTTCTCGACGACGCTGCGTTCGTCCCTCGACAGGTCTGCATGATGGAAGGCGACCGCTTTCCCCAGGCAGGATGCGAGTTTTTCCTTTAGGGACGTTTCCTCCAGGAGAGCGAGCTCGTCAAGGGCGCCCGCGGCACAGGCGAGGTCGACCCTTTCTGTGAGAAGCCCGGCGAAAAGCATGGTATCCAGCTTGCTCGGGAGGAATACCAGAACTTGGTCGCCCTTCCCCGCCAGGTGGGCTACGTTGGCAAGAAGAACCTCCGTCGGATCCTCGAAATCAATTTCGGCGAGAGGCTCGAAATTCTTTTCGAGGGTATTGTGGGTCCTGTAATGGAAAACCCCCTTGTAGAGCACGCCCTCGTGCAGCTCGACCGGCCTCTTGTCAAAGGAAAGGAGGTCGGCGCCCAGCCACCGGGCGAGGGCATCGGTGTTCCCCAGGACGGCCGAGAGCCCGATGACCTGCGGGCGATGCGGTGAGGAGACGATCTTGGTCAGGGTGATCTCCAGCCCCGGTCCCCGGTCCGGGTCGCCGATTTCCTGGAGTTCATCGACGACCACCAGGGCGATGTTTTTCAAGAGGAAGGGGTTCTTGACCATGAGCTGCGCCATCTTCTCGTAAACGATGACCGCTATTCCGAACTCGCCCGCCTCGATCGCCCGGTCATGTTCCCGGTGATCCCTGGATGAGACCACGGTCCTGATCCCGAAAGACTCATACTTTTTCCGAAAATCGAGATACTTCTCCTCCGCGAGGGATTTCAGGGGGACGAGGTAGATGACTTTCTTTTTCTCCATGACGCCCTTCACGGCGGCGATCTCCCCGATGAAGGTCTTCCCGGACGTTGTCGGGCTGGAGATGATCAGGCTTTTCCCGTCGAGGACCTGGTGGCGCTTGATGGCTCTCTCCTGCACCGGCAGAAGCTCTTCCCCCATCTCGGTAATCCAGGCTTCCACGATCTTCTCCGGGATGTTGTAACGGCTCAATTCCAAAATTCTCATGACGCGAGTCCTTTCCCTAAAAAAATCCTTTGTCTTACAAAAAAACCGAATCTTTCATGTTGACCTTAAAGACAAGTTGCTGATATTTCAATGCCACGGCGACAGACGTCTGTCGTCAAACTTGCAGGAGCATTTCACGGACCTGAAAAAGCTTGTGAACGGGAAGAGTCTGTTAATGGGCGAAAAGAACGTGCAAAAAAGGCTGATCCGCCTCGGGCAGATCCTCCGGGTTTTCCTGGACAAAGACCGGGTCTCCAGCATCTGGCTGAGCCGGAATTTCCAGATTACACCCAGGACGATCCAACGGGACCTTGCCGCGTTGAAAGAATCCGGATTCCCCATCCATGAAATTCAGAAGGGCATTTACCGGCTGGGCAAGGATCTCATCAAAAACCTGGAGGTTTTCGATGAAACCGAACTTGCCCTGGTCATCACCCTCCGGAACGTAGTCGGCCAGTTGGGGCGGCCTTTCCAGAAAGCGGCGGACGGTCTCTTCAACAGCCTTTACGACGCGGCCTCGTCCATGCCGGTCTACGTGAGGATGGACGAGTCGATCCCGCTCGACAGCAGTCTCCTCAACCGGATCGTGAAGTCGATCCGTCTGAAAAAGATCGCCGGCTTCTATTACAAGTCCGGTAAACCTCACCAGGTGAACATGGAACCATACAGGGTCGTCCATTTCGGGGGGTTCTGGTACCTGGTCGGAAAAGATACGGGCGATTCCGTCATCAAGCGCTACGCCCTCGACAGGATCAGCGACTTCAAGATGGCGCGGACTTCTTTCAGAAAGATTCCCGAAAACCTTGACTCCGCGATCCAGGGCAGTGCCAACATCTGGTTTTCCACGGATCAAAACCTTGTCGTGAAGATCTCCGTTGATGCTTCCAGCTCGGGCTATTTCAAGCGTCGGAAGGTCTTCCCCACCCAGGAAATTACGGAAGAACGGGAAGACGGTACCCTCATCGTTTCTTTCCGGGTGGGCAGGTACGAAGCCATCCAGGATATACTCAAGTCCTGGCTGCCGCACATAACCATCCTGGAGCCGGCGGAATTCCGGGACGCATTTCTGGCCGACATGATAAAGTGGGTGCAGAGGCAGGAACAAGTGGGGTCATGAAAGCAGGCGAATGCGTCATGAATCCCACGAATCCGATTAGGAGAGAGCACGATGACAGCAAGCATGGCATCCCAGTATGAAAAGGTGGGCAATCGCATTGCCCAGTACATGAAATCTTTACAGCCAGGTGATGAATCGCTTCAGGAAAAACTTGGAGTTTTTTTAAAAAGGTATGAAAAAGCCCCTTTGTTCATAGTTGGCATCGATGAATCCGTGTATGACGAATGGCTTCGGAATCCCAATCCGGATGCGGTTAAAGAGTTTCGTCTTCCATTTCCAACAATGGTTCTGGATTTTCCGAGCGGACTTTTGCAGAAAAGCGCAAACCCGAGAATGAGCAACTCCGTTATCATCTACGTTGATACTGTCGGTGAAAATACTTATTTGTTTGAGGGACTCCAGACGGCAGAAGCTTTCCAAAATGCACTCGATACGGCGCCAGTTCGTGAAAAGGACATAATCACTTCAGCCGGTTGTTCTTTAGAAGCAGGAGAGATCGGAGAGCCCTTTTCCTTCGTGGTCCAAATGATTCCGGAAACAAATGGCTTCGTCGCAAATTACAGCTGCGAGTTCATTTATGATTGCCAGGTACCCGTGGCACCGCTCCCCGGGATCACTTCCTATGCAACGTTCAGCCGCTGTCAACCGCCGTCCGGCAATTGCATGACAAAGACTCCGCTCTGTAAAATGCTCGATTCTTCAACAAACTTTACGATAGTCTTCATCATGATGGTGATTGAATACATCAATAGGCAAGATCGTTTCATCGTAAAGATCACGCCTGAAATGACAGACCGTGAAAAGCGACTTGCAGCCAAAGGCAAAAAGTTCTCATTCAGCAAAAAGCCGGCGCACATTGTTCTGGATCACTCTCAGGTCCGGGAGATCATTGCGGCCTCAAGGCAAGGAGGTACTCACTCCTCGCCATTGCCGCACCAGAGAAGAGGACACTGGAGAAGGCTCCAGTCCGACTATTTCAAAGAAAAAAAGAAGATTTGGGTGCGACCGGCAGATATCAACAAGGGTATGTCTGTAAAGATCAATCGGAACGTCTACGAAGTTGTTTCTTGATCGCGTGTTTACGACAAGGCGTTTTTTGCCTGAGAACAAAACGATCAGTTGTGAACATGTAAGGTCATCCTATCCTGAAGCCTCCCCGAGGCCACAAAATAAATTTTCAATTTTTGACCACAAAATCCCTGCATCGAAAACATTATATATCAGATGCGGGGGATCACATCCTGTCCTGACCTCTTAAATCTTCCCGCGATCTCAAAAACAATCTGAGCTTTGGGTACTGGAGAAACCTCAATGGGATACCTGCGTCAACTTGGATTCTTCTTTTTCTTCGTGATCATGCCTTGCATTTCGGCTGCCATGGCGGCCGAAATCCGGACGAGCACTTATAATTACGTTTATGGGAAAGCAGCAGCCAATTCCACTGACCACGACACCTTCGTCATTTGCGAGCTTTGTCCTCCGCGCCAGCTCCTTGCCCTGAAACCCAAGATGACAGCCCTTGCCGTCCGTGTACCGGAAGCAGCGGCGTCGATCACCGCGGACGGTCCACCCACCGGAAAACAGACTGTCAGTGCGAAAGCAGCGAATAATTCATCGGCGGCCGACATTACCGGACCGAACCGCCCAGACCGCGTATGCACGCCAACGATTTATTTCCGGTTCAACCGGTTCGACGTTTCCAACTACGAAAAAGATCAACTCGATCAACTTGTCTCCCGCCTGAAAGAACGACCCGATCGGCCCCGGGAGATCCGGGTCGTCGGCCACACCTGCGACCTGGGAAGCGATCCTTACAATGACCGCCTGTCCCTGATGAGGGCGGAGTCAGTCGCGGTTTACCTGGGAAGAAACGGCTTCAGGGTTTCCGGGGCGAAGGGTGAAGGCAAGCGCAGCCCCGTATCGAAGGTCGGAAAACTGAACAGGCGGGTGGAAATCGAAATCATTCATTAAGGAGGTCTCATGCTGAAGAAGATCATGCCGGCCGTCATGGCCATGTTCCTGTGCGCCGCGGTTAGTCACGCGGAGGAAAGCATCACGATCCAGATTTTACATGATAGTTTCCCGAACGTGAAGGCGGAGAAGGCCGGAAAATCGGTCATCCCCGGTCTTTACGAAGTGGAAGCCGGGAACAACGTCTTCTACTTCGAGCCCCGGAACGGCTACCTCATTTTCGGGGACATCATAACAAAGGAAGGGAAAAATCTCTCCGCGGAGAAAAGGCAGGAACTGCTTGCCCGGAGAGTGAAAGAGATCCCGTTGGAAAAGGGGATCAAGATCGGCAAAGGCAAGAACGTCGTGATCGAGTTCACGGATCCGGACTGTCCCTTCTGCCGGAAAGCGGCCGAGTGGCTCGAAAAGAACCGGGAAGGGGTGACGCGATATGTATTCCTGTATCCCATCACGCGTCTCCATCCCGGCGCGGACGCCAAAGCGAAGTACATTCTTGGGGCCAAGGACCGGGAGAAGGCCTACCATGAAGTCATGAGCGGCGCGCTGGACAATGCCGACGCGAGCAAGCTCAAGCTCACCGAGAAGGCCGGCGCCCTCCTTGAAGAGCAAAAGCAAATTGCCGTGAAAGCGGGCGTCTTCGCCACCCCGATCCTGTGGGTCAACGGGAAACACGTACCCGGGGCAGACATACCGCTTATTGAAAAATACCTGAAAGGAGAAAAATGACATGAAGAAACATCCGGGTTCCAAGGAAATGCTGTTGGCAGTCGTCGCCGCGCAGGGTCTTCTTATCCTTTTCCATTACGGGGAGGCGCTCGCCATGACGGCGCCTTCCACGGGGTCCTTCGCCTACGACATCTACGACATCGGAGTCAACTCCATCCTCAAGGGTCCCATCGGCTTCATCGGCGGGGTCGGCGCTATCGTCTTCGGAGCGATCGAGGCCATACGGGGACGGATACTGGAAGCAGTCCCCGCCATCCTGGGTGGGGCCGCGCTCCTGAAGGCGGATTCCATCGTACAGACCCTGGGTTGTATCATCTAGCCGGCTGAAGCGATGACGAAGCGCTTTCCTCAGTATCTCTCGGCCCCCCTGCAGGTGCTCTGGTTCGAGCCGGACGAACTGGGGGTCGTCTTCACCTGCTTTCTTTTCGCCCTGATCTACGGTTCTTTCTCCTGGGCGCTCCTCTTCATCGCGCCCTGGCAATACAGCCGGGCGAAAAAGAGGTACCCCAAGGGTTTCTTCCGGCATTTTCTCTACTTTGCCGGGATCACCAGGATGAAGGGATACCCGTCCTTTTTCGAAGAGAGGTTTTTCGAATGAAGCTCGATCTCTTCCTGCAGAAGACTTCCAACATCGTCGCGGAGAACAGGCTTCTCAAGTTCGTGGTNNTGAATTACCAGCGGACTATCATCGTCCCCCCGGTCCTGAAAAGCCGGATCGAGATAACGGGTGACAGGGCCTCGGAGGAATACGTGAAGGCCTTCAGCCGGTATATTGCGGCCCTGTCCTTCAGTTATTCTCCGGGCAGCGTGAAACCGCAATTCGACGAACTCCTCGCTCTTTACGCGCCGGAAGCGTTTCCGGAGGGGAAGCGGGTCCTGTACGAACTTGCGGACAGGGTGATCACCACCCGGGTCACGAGCGTCTTCTTTATGGGAAAGCTATACGTGGACGGCGAGAAGAACCAGATCGAGATATCGGGGCAAAGAAGGCAGTACGTCGACGACCGCAAGGTGGAGGACGTCACGAAGACGTACCTCATCGATTACAGGATCTCGGACGGCAGGTTCCAGGTCGTCAGGATATCGGAGAAGGAAGATGCGAACAGCCAGGCGGCGAGGTTGCCATGAAAAAGAACATACTTGAAAAAAAGGCGGGGATGCTTCTCCTTCTCACGCTGGCCGTTTCCATCCTCGGGAGCGCGGGCATCGCATCCAGCCAGGAAGAAAATGTCCCCGAAAACCGGGAAACGGCCGACGTACAGATCACGAAACTACCGGCGGAGGGCGCCGTGACCGTCATGCCCGAGGTCGCCCAGCCCGTCGAGCTGAGCAGCTCGGACGTGAACCGGATCACCTGCCAGGGCGAAATCAAGGACGTCGTCTACTCCAGGGAGAAGGGGATCACGGTCAAGTTCAGCGGCAGGGATGCTTTCGTCAAGTTCCGTACGGGCTTGAAGGACGGCAAGACCATGTACAGCACGACGCCGTCGGAGATCTTCATCGTCTGCGGCGATAACGTTTACAGCCTGATCGCTCTTCCCAAGAGAATCCCCGCCCGGTCCATCAGGCTCTCCCCGGGAAATACGGAGAACATCAGGAAGAACAGGTCGCTTTTCGGCGCCCTCCCTTTCGAGAAGAAGGTCCTCTCCGCGATCCGAAGCCTCTACACGGAAGAGATTCCCGAGAGCTTCACCGTATCCACCCCCAACAAGAGAATCGATCTCTTTCGTGAGCTGGATCTCGTCCTTGCCAGGATAGCGGTGGTCGAAGGCGAGGGTATCCAGGTTAAGGAGTACCGCGGCACGCTCGCCGATGGGGACAAGGACAGGATCGAGCTCGGCGAAAAGGATTTTCTCCGAAACGAAATCTCCACCGACCCCATCGCTGTCTCCCTGGACAGGCTCGTCCTGAAAAAGGGGGAGATCCTGAGAGCCTTCGTGGTCGAACCTCACCGGGAGGAACCGGGCGATGAAAGATAAGTTGAAGACCATCTGGGCGAACGTCACGCCGCGGCAAAAGCGGAACCTTGTACTCCTCGCCATGGCGACGGTGGTACTGGCGTTCAGCCTCGCGGGGTACCTTTTCAAGACGAGAGACGGCGGGACGGTTTCGGAAAAAGCCGCTCAGAAAAAGAAGGAGATCACCCTGGACGCCGGGCTCCTGGAAAAATCCGCCTACCTCGAAGGGCGAAAAGAGATCGCCAGGACCGAGGAGAAGCTCTCGCTTCTCCAGAAAGAACTGGACGAAATCAAGGAAGAGAAGGCGAAGGCCGTCCACGCGGGATCGAAGGAACCCCTTCCGGCGGTTCCGAAGCCGGCCGATCCATCAAAAGTGATCTCTTACCCCGTTCCGCCTTTGCCGCCTCCACCCATTTCCTCGGCCGATCCATCCAAGGGTGGGCAGGCGTCCAAGCCCGCCGCGGAGACGACGGGTGACATCGAACTCGTCTCGAATCCGCAGGCGCAGAAACAGGATCAGAAGGCCGCCGAGGTAAAAAAAAACGAGAAGGGCGACTCGGTCTATCTGCCCCCTTCTTTCATGGAGGCGACCCTTCTTTCCGGCCTGGACGCCCCGACGGTGGAGTCAGCGAAGGGGAATCCCGTCCCGGTTCTCCTGAGGATCAAGGACCTGGCCATCCTCCCCAACAAGGTCAAAGCGGACCTTAAAGGATGCTTTGTCATCGCCGAGGGACAGGGGAATCTTGCCGACGAGCGGGCGCACCTGAGGCTGGTGAACCTCTCCTGCTTGTCAAGGAAGGGCCAGGCCGTCATCGACCAGAAGATCAAGGGCTTCGTCGTCGATTCAGACGGGAAGATCGGCCTCAGGGGAACGGTGGTCTCCAAGATGGGATCCGCCATCGCGCGATCCGTCCTTGCCGGGTTCTTCGGCGGAGTCGGAGACGCCCTACGGTCCGCCACCGTGACCTCCAGCATAAGCGCGCTCGGCACGACCCAGACCGTGGATCCCGGGCAGATCGCCCAAGCGGGGCTGGGAAGCGGCCTCGCCCAAGGGGCGCACGAGCTCCAGAAGTTCTATCTGGAACTCGCCAAACAGAGCATGCCTGTGATTGAGGTTGGGGCCACGCGGAACATCACCCTTGTAGTGAGCGAGGGGGTCGATTTGGAGATCAAGGAAAAATCAGGAGGGAAGAGGCAGAAATGAAACGGGTCCTGTGTCTATTAACGTTAACCGCCCTGCTCGGCGGCTGCTCGGTCCTGAATCCATACAAGAGCGAGTTCACCTGCCCGCAAAAGGTAAACGGCAAGTGCGTGGGCGTGGAGACGGCCTACGACGAGTCCCTGCAGAAAAAAAATAAAGACGGAAGCCTTGAGCCTGCAACCAAAAACTCAACGGGCAAAGCGGTGACCGGGCCGGCACAAAAGGTCAATCTTCTCTACCAGGAGGAAGTCTACCGGAAACTCGTCGGGCTCTTGAGGGTTCCGGTCACGCCGCTCGTCGCGCCTCCCCGAATCATGAGGGTGCTTCTCCTCCCTTACAAGGGCGACGGAGGGGAACTCTTCATGCCGAGATACGTCTACTTCATGGCTGACGATCCCCGGTGGATCATGGGCGGCTACCTGAAGGAAGGAGCGGCCGACTGATGGGGAAGCTCTTTGACGTGATCTTCGGCGCCCGCGGGGGAATGACCCGCAAGGATCTCCGAAACCTGACCCGCAGGGACCGGTTTTCCGATTATCTCCCCTGGATCGCTTACGACGGGGAAACGGAAGCATACCACAACGCGGACGGCACCAGGGGCTTTCTCTGGGAATGCAGTCCGCTCTGCTTCGCAGGGGAAAAGACCCTCTTCACCCTGGAGGGACTCTTCCGGCTGGGGCTTCCGCACGGGTCCGTCATGCAGTTCATCCTTCACGCGGACAGCCACATCGATCCCTACATCGCGGCGTACCGGTCGGGGAAAACGCGCGATCTCGCGATCGTTCACGAGGCCTCCGAGAAGTTTGCCGCCTTCCTTGAGAAGGGCGTGGAGGGCATGGATATCTTCCTCAAAACCCCTCTGAGAAATTTCCGTCTCTTCGTGGCGGTGAAGTTCCCGGAAGAGCGGGAGATGAAGCTCCACGCGAAGGATCTTTCCAACTCTATCCTGGAGATCCTGAGGGGGGCGGACCTCTATCCCAGGCCCGTGCCCCCCCATGTGCTCGTCGACTGGATGCGCAGATACCTGAACGACGTTCCTTCCCCGAATAACGACGCCTACGATGATTCAATTCCGATCCGGAAACAGGTGATCTTCTCCGATACGGTCATCGAAAAATCCATGGACCGAGTGAAGGTAGGGAACCGGTATTTCCGCTGCACCACGGTAAAACACTATCCCAAGGAAGTGGACCCGCTCCAGACGAACGAGCTCTTCGGGGGCGTGTGGGGAGTGGTCTCCGACGCCAACCAGATCACGACGCCGTTTTTCTTCGCGCTGAACGTCGTGTTTCACAATCTCAAGTCGAAGCTCCACACGAAGTGCAATCTCGTTTTGCAGCAGCAAGGGGTGGGAAGCTTCGCACCGTCCCTCATGCGTAAGAAGGATGAGTACATGACCGCGGTTGACGAGGTGGAGAAGGGGACCCCTTTCGTGAGGGTGATTCCGATCCTCTGGGTCTGGGGAGACAACGAAAAGACCGTGAGTGAATCGATCGTGAGGGCCAAACGGATGTGGGAAGCTCAGGGCTACGTCATGCAGGAGGACAGGGGGATTCTGCCCGTCCTCTTTCTCTCGTCCCTTCCCTTCGGCCTCTATGACCGGGACGACAACGTCGACAACCTCGATCGGGACTTTATCGCGCCCTGTGACAGCGTAGCGGTGACCCTCCCCGTCCAGGCGGACTTCTCCGGCGGAGGAAGGCCGAGTCTCATCTTCATCGGGAGAAAGGGGCAACCCTGTTCCATGGACGTTTTCGACCGGCACGCAAACAATCACAACATCTTCATAGCCGCATCATCGGGAAGCGGGAAATCTTTTTTGGTCAACTATCTCGTGTACAACTACTTTGCCTCGAACTCCCTCATCCGCATCGTGGACATCGGCGGCTCCTACAAGAAGATGACGAGGCTCTTCAGCGCCCGTTTCCTCGATTTCTCCGAGCAATCGAGGATTTGCATGAACCCGTTTACGAACGTCATGGATCCCGCGGGGGATCTCCCCGTTATCGCCTCCATCGTCCTGCAGATGGTCTACTCGTCCACGGACATCGTCCCGGAAGACACGGCTGAGACGGCCATGTCGCTCATCAAGTCGGCGGTCAAGTGGGCCTGGCGGACGGAGGGATCGGATGCCTCGATCGACACCGTCTATGAGTACCTGTCCACCTTCCCCGAGCACGCGGAAGAGTTCGATTCCTGCCACGAGAATGATATCGCAGCATTCCGGTCCCTTGCCCGCAACCTCTCGTTCAACCTGACGGAGTTCACGAGCGGGCACCTCTACGGGAAATGGTTCAACGGGACTTCCGATTTCAACATCGCGGGAGACGAGTTCGTCGTCCTCGAACTGGAACATCTCAAGCCCCAGAAGGAGCTCTTCAAGGTCATCACCCTTCAGGTGATCAACGCGGTCACCCAGGACCTCTACATTTCCGACCGGTCGAGACCCAGGTTC
Organism: Syntrophaceae bacterium UBA6078; assembly: GCA_002428735.1. Taxonomy (GTDB): domain Bacteria; phylum Desulfobacterota; class Syntrophia; order Syntrophales; family UBA2210; genus UBA6078. The sequence continues at coordinate 66,958 of DIXO01000021.1, forward strand.
ATCATTTTCGACGAGGCGTGGCAGTTCATGCAGGAGGGAAGCTCGCTTAAAGGGGTGATCGAGGAAGGATATCGCCGGGCAAGAAAGTACGGCGGAAGCTTCACAGTCATCACCCAGTCCATCCTCGATCTGAAGCAGTTCGGGAGCATCGGGGACGTGATCCGCTCGAACAGCGCCTTCAAATTCTACCTGGAATCGAGCGACTTCGACCGGGCGAAGCTGGAGGGCCTGATCGAGCACGAGGGGTTTGCCCTCAAGATCCTGAAGTCGGTCCGGAGCAACAAGCCCAAGTACTCGGAGATCTTCATGGATACTCCGTTCGGCCAGGGCGTGGCCAGGCTCGCCGTGGATCCTTTTTCCTATTATCTCTACACCTCCGACGCGGCGGAAATCGCCGAGATCGAATCCCTCGTGGATCAAGGAATGAGTTATGGCGAAGCGATCAACGAAATGGTCAAGAGATACAGGACGGCCGGTTAGGGTCCTGATTCTTCTTCTCCTGTGCTTCGCCCCGGGGATAGTCCATGCCGCGGGTTCCGGCGATCCCGGTCAGGCGGGAGACGATCTCGGGAATGCCGCCGTCCAGAGGTTCGGATCGCCTGACTGCATCAACAGAGAGATCTCCGTCCCCATGACCTCCCGCGACACGCCCATGCGGACTTTGGACGGGAACAAATCCTTTACCGCCCAGCTTCTATGTCCGTCCTCACGAAAGTTCATCGAGGTATCCATCCAGGTCGGGGGTTCCGGCGATCTTTCGCAGGTCGCGGTGAGCCAAGATCTCGACATGGACGGGAACACGGATTTCGTCTTCTCCGTTCCCTTCCCCGTGTCCGGGGTCTGCGCAAACGGAGTCATCGCATGCGACGCCGGCACCTGGGGGAACTGTCGCTATTATCGCTGGAGCGCGGATTCATCCGCTCGGGTGGGGCTTTCGGGAGCGGCCGTCTCGGACCTCGGTGGCTGCTACTGCGTCAACACGAGCTGCGGAAGCAACCTCGTCCAGGGAAACATGTCGACCGTTCTCCGTGACCTGGGCGGAGGCGTCTCCGGCGCCATTCAGGCCGTGAACCGGAAATACGCCGTCACCGACGTAAAAGAGGAAGGATCTACGATCACTTATTACGGCCAGGACGCGGGGCAGTGCTCCGGTTCTCCCGGCCCGTACGGATCGAGCTCGCCGGAGCAATACTACAGCACGGGAAGCGACGCCGGCCTCGCGAACGCCAAGGACGCGGAACAGATTTCCCAAGCGGGAGCCCCGGCCAGCTACTACAGCCTGATCGCCAACTCCCAGGCCGCCCAGGAGAGCCAGGGCGATTACCGGCAGTGTTCCATCATCCGGAACATCACTGTGACCACGATGACAGGGTGCTCATCCCCAGGAGATTCCCTGGACCCGTCGTCGAACGGTTGCACCATCAACGACCTGAGCCCTTACCCGCGGACCATCAAGACCCACGACGGGGGGAGCGGCGGAAGCTGCTATTTCCCCCAGCCCGGAAGTATCACCTCTTCCGGCGGGAGCCTCTACATCGGGAATTACCTCTGTGGAGACCCGCACGGCGGCGTGGTGAAGAACGCACGCATCCGGTTCCTGTGCGGCGGAGCGCAGGTCATCGTCTATTCCTGCGAGTACGAGACGGCGACGATCGCCTGCCCCTCCAGCGACCTCGAATGGATCGAGGGCTGGTACTACACGTCTAACGCGTACCATGTCGACTGTCCTTTTGGTTATTCGGACGGGCTCTGCAATGGCCTGTGCTGCTTGAAACCGGCCGACAGGACGGACGTCATCGATGACACCGTGGACAACCGCTGCCTTGCCTATGAGTCTGATACTCAATGCCGTCTCAGGGACGAGCAAACGGACGGGGTCTACACCTTTAATAACTTCAATCCCACTTCCCTGTCGCCCCTCTCGTCCTGCCGGACCTTTACGGGATACCTTCCCCACGACGTATGCCGCGACTGGTGGCGCAAGGACAGGACCTACATCTGCGAGACCCCGGGCCGGTACGGTTTCACGGACACCAAAAGAAGAGTTGACGCCGTCTACTCTTCGAGTTCGGCAAATTCCGGCTCCCTTGTCTATACCGACCTCAGGAAGGACGCGGACGGATCGTGGAAAACGGAGAGCGTCACCTCGTCACTGGGGGTGGTTGCGCAAGGATCTTCTTCCAATTCCTGCGACCAGGCCTGCAAGACCAAAAAACTCAAGTCCGACACCCAGGCCGGAAAAACGGGAAACAAGACGCAGTACCAGAAGAGCGCGGCGGCCTACGACTTCTTTTACCGGCTCTGCCGAAATGGGGTCTGCCCGACGGGCGACGGCGAAGAGGTCGTCAACGCCTGCGGCTGCCTCAACGACTTTTCCGAGGCGGCGTCGGTGCTTTCGGTCCTCGACGCCGCGGGCAAGGACCTGATCTGCACGACGGGGGCCAGGTACTGATGAAGAGGCCCTTCGCAATCATTTTCCTTGTCCTCCTCCTCGCGGTGTTCTCCCCTGGCCTGGAAACGGTCCACGCGGACGGGTCGCAGAAGATCTGCGCGAAGGACCTGAACGGGGACGGCAACATCGATTTCACGAGCGAGGTTGCCAACTGCGTGACCGTCCAAGGCAGCGATTTTTGTCCCCTGGGAGCGGTCAATTGCGGGTCGGGCGTGATGGATCCCCTGTGTCCCACCAACGGGACGAACTGCCCCGGGGGGACATACAATCCCACGCTGAACAGGTGCGCGAGACCGCAGGTTGTGACCGGTTACAAGTGCCCGACGACAGGAACGACTTACGGGGACCAGACCTCATGCCAAAACGCCTGCATGCAGACTGCTTCCTGCCAGACCGGGGCGTATTCCGTCTCCGTATCCCCGGACCAGTCGAGCTCGTACTGGTTTTACAACGGTGCTTACCGGATTTTCTGCAGCGGGAACGGTCTCTACCTGTCGGCAAACCCGGGAGGAAGCAACCGGAGTTGGACTCTTTCGGGCGCCTCCTGCTCCGGGGACGCGAACGGCGGAGAAAACGCTTTCATCACTTACCTCCAGGGAAGCGGCAACCAGCTTTACGTTTACGGTTGCGACGGGATGCAGGACCCGGAATACGGCTCCTGGATGCCGGTCAATTGCGGCCGGCTTTTCGGCGTTCTCACGTTCGATCACGCCGTAGTCAGCGGATCCACGAGGGGCATGTCCTGCATACTCGACGACGCCTCGTATCTCTCTTTCCATGACCGGTGCGACTGGGCGACGTGGACGGGCATCGGGATATCGGGCGCCTCCTATCAGAACTGTCCCCTCGGAAATTATCCCTGCAGCGGCGGTGCCTGTTTGACCGGATCCGCGTGCACCGCCGTTAACGGCTGCCCGTCCGGCTACCAGCTTGTAAGCGGTATCTGCATCGCCCAGCCCCAAGGGGGCGTGGCCGTGACAGTCGACAGCTCAACTCATCTGTGTGAAGCCCCCGTGACGAACAGCTGCACGGGAGATGGCTTTTCCTTCGATCCAACCGGCGACTCCTGCGTCAAGAATCCGGATTGCGGCGAAGGCTGGCTGGAAGGCGGTCTCGACCTCTGCATATTCAATATCGAGAGCGACCGGTGTCCGGCCGGCTTCGAATATAACGCGGCATTCTCAGCCTGTGCCAGGGACTCGGCCTGCCCGAGCGGCGGAATCCTCAACCGGTTGCGGGATGCCTGCGAGACGGCAAACGTCCCGTCCTGCCCGGAAGGGACGGCCATGGACCCGGGATCGGGCAACTGCCTCGCGGACCCTTCCTGCCAGGTCGGAAATTTCGACGCGGACCTCGGCAAATGCGTCCTTTCGGCGGCGTCCCTCGCCCAGGCGGGATACATCTTCAATCCCGGCCTTGACCGGTTCGAACGGCCGCCGTCCTGCCCCGACGGGAGCTCGTACTCGGATGCGGCGGATCTCTGCACGGCTCCCGCCGGTCACGCGTGTCCTTCCCCCGGCGTTTACAACGCCTCATCGGGAAAATGCGAGGCCGCGGGCGTACCGGTATGCCCGGCCACGGGCATGACCTACGACGACGCGGCCGGGGCCTGTTATGCCACCGCCGCCTGTCCCGGCGCCGGAGCGACCCTGGACGGCGCGACGGACCTGTGCGAGGCGGCTTTCACTCCCGCGTGCGCGGGAGGATATTCATGGAATCCGGCAAGGTTGCTATGCGAGATGGATCCTTCCTGTTTCCCGGGGACGTACAATCCCACGAGGGACCGGTGCGAATCTGCCCCGTCCGGGACGTCCTGCCCGGCGTCTTACGCCTGGAACGGTTCGGCCGGTAAATGCCAGGCGTCGCCATCCTGTTCCGCCGGCGCCTATAATCCCGTCACCGATCGGTGCGAACAGTCCGCGACGGCCAGCTACGCCTGTTCACTCGGAGGGAGTTATCCGAGCCTTGCCGCATGTTCTTCCTCGTGCACGCAATCGGCCGCCTGCAGCACCGTTACCCCGAACGTGACACTGTCGGGACCGCAGGCCTGGTGTCAGCCCAGCCGCATCGTCTGTTCCGGCGGCACTCTTACCTTCTATTGCAGCCAGGGCGGTTCCCTGTCTTACAACGTGACGGGCATGAACTGTTCATCGGACGTATCCCTTCCCGGCGGTTACTATATTTCCTACCTCGTGGGATCGGGACAGGGATTTACCATTTACGGATGTCAAAACGTGTACGATCCGGAATTCGGATACTACCCCAACGGGATTTGCGACTTCACCGGTTACGTACGCACGCAGGGCGTCAACGTCACGGGTTCGACTTATCCCGGCACCCCGGGTTACTGGAACGCCCTGGACGCCCTGGGCGTAAACACCTTTCCCGGCTACCCGAACGCACTTTGGGGGCATGATTCAACGATCTGGACACCCTGGTACCCCCTTTACTTCAACGGCATCCCTTACCAGGTCTGCCCTCTGGGTAATTATGCCTGCAGCGGGGGATACTGCTCAGCACCGGGGGCCTGTTCCGGCCCCACCTATTCCTGCCCGGTCGGCTGGACCCTTTCCGGCTCCACCTGCTACCAGGCCGCAGGTTGCCCGGCGGACGGGAGCCTGAACGGTATCTCCGAGAAGTGCGAGGCGGCCGGGACGCCGACTTGTTCAAGCGGCACGTACGATCCTGCTAATGGGGTCTGCTACCAAGCCGCAACCTGTCCCAACGGCGCCAGCCTGAACGGTTCGGTCGATAAGTGCCAGCTCGTTCCCTCCAATTCCTGCCAAACCGGTTATACACTGGATTCGGGAAGGAGCCTTTGCACTGCTCTTCCACAATGTGCGGCAGGGGCCTATAGTGCCAGCCGTGACCGGTGCGAGCAGGCGCCCACGGCCGGCTGCGCTGCCGATTATACCTGGAACGGCGGCAGGGGCCTGTGCGAATCCAATCCCACGCACGACTGCCCCCTGGACGGTTTTTCCTACAACCCGGCGATCGATCTCTGCTCGAAAGAGGTCGTCTGCCCGGGCGGCGGATATCTCAGCGGCGAAGCCGATCTTTGCGTGGTCCAGATGTATTCGGGAATATGCCCCGCGGGGTTCGTCTACAACCCGTCGACGGATTCCTGCCTGCGCGACCCTTCCTGCCCGGCCGGCGTTCTCGATCCAACGACCCGGAAATGCGTTGCACCTCCGGCCGACGGCTGCGCGAGCGGCTACGCTTACAATTCCGGTACCGGAACGTGCCAAATGCCCCCGGTGTGCGAGACGGGAACATACGACGGCGGCATCGACAAATGCGCGGTTCCCGGTTCAACCCTCTGTCCGGCCCAGTACACGTTCAA
>DIXO01000006.1 GCA_002428735.1 Syntrophaceae bacterium UBA6078
AAGAGTATCACTTCTGTTCTCATAACCGCGCATGATTATCTCCTGTTATTCCAAGATATTATGCGCTGCACTCTATCACAAAACGGAGAAATTTACGACACGTTATCGGAAAAGTTTTTCAACAACCTGCTAGAGCATCACAGCAATTTTGAACCAAAGGAAGAAGATCATCGATCAAGGCTGGCATCGGAGAACTGGGACGCGCCGCTTATCGTTACTACCAATGTCCAATTCTTCGAGTCGTTGTACCGCGTCCGGTCATCAAGGTGCAGAAAGATTCACAACATAGCAAATGCTGTTGTTATTCTTGATGAAGCACAAATGTTACCGGTGCCTTTGCTTAGGCCATGCATTGAGGTACTCAGGGAGCTTGCATCTTCCTACCGGACATCAATAGTGTTATGCACGGCAACTCAACCCGCTTTGTCCACAACGGAAGCCTTCAAAGACGGTTTGGAAGGAGTGTGTGAGATTATTCCCGACCCAGATAAGCTCTACAGTGAATTTAAACGGGTTCGAATAGAAAAACTACCAGCGATATCCGACGATGAATTGGTAGACAGGCTAAGCAAACATGAGCAAGTCCTGTGTGTTGTTAATACGAGAAGGCATGCAAGGGGTATCTTCGAGCGCATCTGCGACCGGGTAGAAGGATGCTATCACCTGAGCGCGTTGATGTGTCCTGAGCACAGGACGAAAACCCTCGACAAGATAAGATCGGCGCTCCGCAAGGGTGATCCATGCCGGGTTGTCAGTACTCAGTTAATAGAAGCGGGAGTCGACATTGACTTTCCCGTTGTATTTCGTTCGGCTGCGGGTATTGATTCCATAGCTCAGGCGGCGGGCCGTTGTAACAGGGAGGGGAAGCTCCCTGAGGGTGGACAGGTTTTTGTCTTTTCACCTGAACATGAGCTGCCTCCAGGATACTTTAGGCAGACGGCCCAGAATGCCGAAATGGTAATACGGCACCACGATGATATTCTGTCACTGGGCGCGGTAAACGAATATTTTCGAACACTGTACTGGATGAAAGGGGAAAGATTGGATGAATATGGGATACTGAAGGATCTGGAAGAGGGTGCCAAAGATGGGGATTTTCCCTTTAGGGTTGTTGATGAAAAGTTCAAACTTATAAGGGAGGAAACTGAATCTATTATTATTCCCTGGAATAAGGATGCAGAGGCAGTCATTCGCGGTTTGCGCTATTCTGAGTTCCCCGCGTCGTTTGCCAGACAGGCCCAGCGGTTCACCGTGCAGGTGTACCCACAGATATTGAGCAGTCTGGAGTCTGTCGGCAGTGTCGAGCGCCTGCATGATCAGTATTGCGTGTTAACCAATATGGATATTTATCGGGACGACCTGGGACTTTGTCCCGAGGACCCGACCTTTCACGAAGTTGAAAATTTGATATCTTGATTATTGTCGGTTTACACAAAAGTAACAGGAAAGGAGGTGATTGAATGTCGTACGGAGTGAAGTTAAAAGTGTGGGGGCCGTACGCCTGTTTTACACGACCGGAGATGAAGGTGGAACGGGTCAGCTATGATGTAATGACGCCGTCGGCCGCTCGTGGAATCCTTGAGGCGATTTACTGGAAGCCGTCGATTGCTTGGAAAGTGGATCGCATTCACGTTCTCAAACCGATCCGGTTTGACAACATACGGCGGAACGAACTTGCGGGCAAACTTCCGCCCGGCACGATCAGGAAGGCAATGAATGATGGCATCAGCCCTGTCGAAACCTTTATTGAAGAGGATCGGCAGCAACGCACGGCAATGGTGCTTCGAGATGTGTCCTACGTAATTGAGGCGCATTTTGAATTCACCGGTCACGAAGACAACAACGAGGCCAAACATAAAGAAATCTTTGAGCGCCGGGCTGGAAAGGGGCAGTGCTTCCACCATCCCTATCTTGGTTGTCGTGAATTCCCCGCTCAGTTTGAACCGGTAAGCGAGGATATCCCTCGATCAGAGCTTGACGGGCATCAAGATCTGGGCTGGATGCTGCACGACATGGATTTTGAAAATGATATGGAAGCGAAGTTTTTCAGGGCACAGATGCGCAACGGGATTATCGATATCCCCCCGTTCAATGGGAAGGCGGTGATATCATGATTCTCCAAGCGTTAAACGGTTATTATGAAAGGCTGCGAGACAATGCCGATGTGGACATTCCTCTCTTGGGGTTCAGTTCTCAAAAAATTCACTTTGCGCTACTCCTGAACCGTAACGGAAAATTACTGCAAGTTCTTGACCTGAGAGAGCCGCAGGGAAATAAGTTGCTGCCAAAACAGATGATTGTTCCCGAACCCGTAATTAGGACCAGCAGTAAAATTAGTGCCAACTTTCTCTGGGATAATACGGGATATGTGCTCGGAGCAGACAACAAGGGAAAGCGGGAACGAACCAGAGAGACGTTCGAAGCATTCAAAAGACTGCATCATCATATCGGTGATAGGATCGATGATGAGGGGATTGCTGCTGTCCTTAGATTTCTCGATTCGTGGGATCCTTTAAATGCGTCAAATCTGGATTATTGGGACGACATGGTAAAAGGGGCGAACCTGACCTTTCGTTTGGACGGTGAATTCGGGTACATCCATGATCGTCCGAAGGTAAAGACGGCCTGGTTGAAGCACTATACCGAGAACGGCTCAGGCGTGATTGCCACATGTCTTGTCTGCGGAGAGGAAAAGCCTGTTGCCCGCCTGCACCCCAAAATCAAGGGGGTGAAAGGTGCCCAATCAATGGGTGCTTCCATCATCTCCTTCAATCTTGATGCCTCCGAATCTTATGGCAAAGAACAAAGTTTCAATGCGCCGGTCAGCGAAGAGATTGCTTTCAACTATACGACGGCACTGAATCATCTCCTTCTCTTTGACAGCCGTCAGAAGATTCAGATAGCGGACGCAGCGACTGTTTTCTGGACGGAGCGTGAATCGCCGGTCGAGGGTTTTATGGGTCTGATCCTGAATCCTCAGGATGACACCGGTGATTTGAAGGATGTTCGTGATTTTCTGGAGGCCGTTCGCGACGGAAAGAAGCTACCGGAAGAACTCGGCGATACCGGTATGAAATTCTATATTCTCGGTCTTTCGCCTAATGCGTCTCGACTTTCCGTTCGCTTCTGGCATGTCAGCACGGTAGGAGATATCAGTGCCAAAATCGGTCAGCACTTCAGAGATCTTTCTATTATCAGGAACTATGAAAGCGATCCGGAATTCCCCGCCCTGTGGCAGCTTTTACGGGAAACGGCGGTGCTGAGAAAATTCGAGAACATCTCTCCGGTTCTTTCCGGGTCGGTTATGCGATCTATTCTGACGGGTGCGTCCTATCCCCAGAGTCTGATGACCTCAATAATAGTTCGGATACGGGCGGATCAGGAGGTAAACTATCTGCGTGTCGCGATGATCAAGGCATGCCTTGTCAGAAAATACCGCATTCAACAGATTGAAAAGGAGGTCACCATGGTATTGGATAAAAACAACTCTAACATCGCCTACAGGCTGGGACGGCTTTTCGCCGTCCTTGAAAAGGCCCAGCGGGACGCCATTCCGGGAGCCAACACAACTATCAAGGATAGCTTCTACGGCTCGGCATCTGCAACTCCCCGTACGGTTTTCCCCCGATTGCTCAGACTCGCGCAGCACCATATACAGAAGGCGGAATATGGCCGGAGCACGGACAAGATGATTGAGGAGATCATGCAGGATATTCGGGTATTCCCCGCTCATTTGAGTTTAGACGATCAGGGCCTGTTTGCGATCGGGTATTACCACCAGCGAAAGGATTTTTACACTAAAGCAGATAAAAAGGAGGATAACAATGAGTAATCCCATACAAAACCGCTACGAGTTTGTGTATCTCTTTGATGTGGAAAACGGCAACCCCAATGGTGATCCCGATGCAGGCAATATGCCCCGGATTGACCCGGAAACAAGTTATGGGCTTGTGACGGATGTATGCCTGAAGCGGAAAATTCGAAACTACGTTGATATTGTCAAGGGAAATAAACCACCTTATGAAATATATGTCAAAGAAAAAGCCATTCTTAACAGACAACACGACAAAGCATACATAAACAATCCGGATATAGAACGACCAGCATCAAAGAAATTACCCAAGAAACAAGAAGAGGCTAAGAAAATAACGAAGTGGATGTGCGATAACTTTTTTGATGTTCGGACTTTTGGGGCAGTTATGATGACGGAGGTGAATTGCGGTCAGGTGCGCGGCCCAGTCCAGTTAAATTTTGCCCGCAGTATCGAGCCGATAGTACCGATGGAGGTTAGCATTACACGTATGGCGGTAACTACAGAAAAAGAAGCCGAACAGCAAAGCGGTGATAATCGAACAATGGGACGGAAGCATATCGTTCCCTATGCTCTGTATCGAGCGGAAGGCTATATCTCGGCCCACTTAGCTGCTCAGACTGGTTTCTCCGAGGATGATCTTAATTTGCTGTGGGATGCCCTTGTTAACGCGTTTGAGCATGATCACTCCGCGGCCCGAGGCAAGATGAGTGCACGCAAACTGTTTGTCTTTAAACATGGTTCGATGCTCGGAAATGCTCCGGCCCACACATTGTTTGATCTTGTGTCGATTCGGCGTTCAACGGATAGAGGAATTCCAGCACGTGCATTTTCCGACTACGCTATTGAGATTGAGAAGAACAATGTACCGCAAGGTGTAACTATCGAAGAGAAGGTTTAGGAGAAAATCTCTTGGGAACGGACGGCTGGTCCGTATGTAGACCTCAATCGGAATACGCGCCGATGGAGAAGATCTCTTGCGAGGTGATCGAGAGAACTGCGCGGTTGCAAAGCAGCCATTTTTCCCGGTTCCCTTCTTTGTCGTAAAGGAACCGCTGAAAGTAGAGAGAGGCACACCTTCGATCGCAAAGGACGGGATTGCTTACGGATCAATTGTCCTGAATTCCCGGATGACCATTAAAGGAGTATTGTTGGGATGACAACTTTAAAGCGATTCATGGCGGGTCTCGATACGATTCCTGTGACGACATCGTGGTATCTGTCGGACATCGGTGAAGCGAAAGGCAGGCAGGAGCTTTACAAACGTCAGTCGCCGCAGAGATTAAAGTCGCTGAAAGAACATGCCCTTATTGAGAGTGCGGTGTCATCGAACCGCATTGAAGGTGTTGAGGTCGATAAAAAACGCATCGGCACCATTATCTTCGGCAAATCGCTTCTTCACGACCGGTCGGAGGAAGAGATTCGGGGCTATCGGGAGGCGCTCAATCTCATACATGATACGGGGGCGAAGTTGTCCATTGCGGAAAACACCTGCAAAAAGTTGCATGCTCTAACGCGCGGCGAGATATGGGACGCCGGCAGATACAGAGAAAAAGATAGCGACATAATCGAAAAACGTCAGGATGGCACATCCGTAATAAGGTTTCGCACCGTTCCGGCGGGTAAAATTCCTCTCTTCATGAAAGAACTGGTTGATCTATGGCGGGAATGCATCAGTAGAGCGAAGATTCCTCCACTGATAGCGTTGGCGGCATTCAATCTGGATTTTTTGTGCATACACCCGTTCCGCGACGGAAACGGCAGGGTGTCCCGGCTGCTGATGCTTCTTCAGTCCTATCATCTCGGAATCGATGTCGGCAGATATATAAGCCTCGAACGCCTTATCGAACAGAACAAGGAAAGATATTACGAAACATTAAGGCTGAGCTCGGAAGGCTGGCACGAAGGCGGACACGATCCGTGGCATTATATCAACTTTGTCGGGTTCATACTCAAGAGCGCTTATAAGGAATTTGAAGAAAGGCTGAGCAGAGCGCCTCAACCACGGGGTGAGAAGACAGCAATGATTTATGACGCGGTCAAGATTTTTTCCGGAGATTTCAGTGTTGCCGATATACTGCGGAAATGCCCCGGTGTCGGTATTGATATGATACGCAGGGTGCTCAAAGATCTTCAGTCGCAAGGGGTTGTTGAGTGTCTTGGCCGGGGTAGAAATGCAAAATGGAATAAAACCGGGAATTAGGTAATACCAATTAATATGGGTAATAAATTAGGTAACAAGAGGTAATATGTACACCGAAGACGACCTCCTTCCCTTATCCGCCCTGCAGCATCTTATCTTCTGCGAACGGCAGTGCGCCCTGATCCATATCGAGCAGGCGTGGGCTGAGAACCTTTTCACCGCCGAGGGAAGGATCATGCATGAGCGTGTACATGAAGAAGGGAGCGAATCAAGGGGTGATATCCGGATTAAACGCGGGGCGCCCCTTCGATCCTTGCGGCTGGGGCTGATCGGAAAGGCGGATGTTATTGAATTTCATCGCCAGGCGGATGGCTCCTGGCAGCCGTTTCCTGTTGAATACAAAAGGGGGAAGCCGAAGAAGGATGACAGTGACCGGGTCCAGCTTTGTGCCCAGGCGCTGTGCCTGGAGGAGATGCTGAAAGTGTTTGTTCCTGATGGCGCGCTTTTTTATGGTAAGACAAGACGCAGGCTTGATTTTGCACTTGATGGCACATTGAGGAAATTGACCGAAGAGACTGCAATGCGTTTGCATGAACTGATTGACTCCGGACGAACGCCGAAGCCGGTCTACGCAAAGAAGTGTGACAGTTGTTCTTTGGTTGGTGTGTGTCTGCCGAAAACGATCGGAAAGAGGGGATCGGTACAGCGTTATTTATTGGGAGCAATGAGAGAGCCATGAAACGACATCTCAATACGCTTTTTGTCACGACGCAGGGCGCCTATCTCGCCAAAGAGGGGGAAACGGCTGTGGTGAAAGTTGATCAGGAGGTACGGCTGCGTGTCCCGATTCACACCATCGGCGGGATTGTCTGCTTCGGGCAGATATCCGTCAGCCCTTTCCTGATGGGCTTTTGCGCCGAACGGGACGTGGCAATCAGCTTCTTGTCCGAGCATGGCAGGTTCCTGGCGCGGGTGCAGGGACCGGTATCCGGAAATGTTCTTCTCCGCAGGGAGCAGTACAGAAAAGCAGATGATCCGGACACATCCGTTGAAATGGCGAAGGCCGTGATCACCGGCAAGATTGCCAACTCCCGGACGGTCTTGCAGCGTGCATTGAGAGATCACGGCGATAAGGGCGGGGCGGATGAGATTGAGCGCGCGTCGAAGCGGCTCTCCGCGTCTCTGAAATCGCTGGCCCTGGAAAAATCTCTGGATGCCGTGCGCGGCATCGAAGGGGATGCGGCGAACATGTATTTCAGTGTATTCGATCATCTCATTACCTCTCAGAAAAAAGATTTTTCCTTTCATGAGCGGAGCCGACGACCTCCCCTGGACAAGGTGAACTGCCTCTTGTCTTTTTTGTATACCCTTGTCATGCATGATGTCCGCTCCGCCTTGGAATCGGTGGGGCTGGACCCGGCGGTCGGATTCCTGCACCGGGACCGCCCCGGGAGACCCGGCCTTGCCCTTGACCTGATGGAGGAATTCAGACCCTTCATGGCCGACAGGATGGCCCTTTCTCTGATCAACCTCTCACAGGTGCAGAAGAAGGGATTCGATGAAACCGAATCAGGGGCGATCCTGATGGACAATGAGACGCGAAAAACTCTTCTGATTGCTTATCAGAATCGGAAGCAGGACGAGATTGTACACCCCTTTCTCAATGAAAAGGTGACTATCGGTCTGCTGTTCCACACGCAGGCCTTGCTGCTCGCCCGGTATCTGAGGGGCGACTTGGATGGATATCCGCCATTTATCTGGAAGTAGGGGGAACGAACATGTTTGTTCTTGTCAGTTATGATGTTGCTACCACCGAGGCTGGTGGGGCGCGTCGCTTGCGTCGGGTGGCGAAGGCATGTCTCGACTACGGACAGCGTGTTCAATATTCCGTTTTTGAGTGTATTATCGATCCGGCACAGTGGACGGCCCTTCGCCAGCGACTGATCAGTGAAATAGATCCCGAATCAGATAGCCTGAGATTCTATTATCTGGGATCCAACTGGAAGCGTCGCGTTGAACATGTAGGTGCCAAGGAGGGTATTGATCAGGAAGGGCCGCTGATAGCCTGATGGGGCATCCGCGAACCGGGAGCTCTCATAAATTTCCCAGGGGATTCGCACTGAGCTCAACCTATTGGAAATAAGGGTATTTAACAAATAGTTCTTTGACAATTGAATATAGTATGTGTTGAAAGAAGGCGGTTCGCAGGAAATGGTGATTTTCCGTTTTAGAATTGATTAGTTGTAGAGTAGTTGTCGCCCCCCGCGCGGGGGCGTGGATTGAAACTTCTCCAGATCGGCGTCACGGCGGGCGTATTCCGTCGCCCCCCGCGCGGGGGCGTGGATTGAAACATAGACTATAACCATCAGCGTGCAAAACTACATCAGTCGCCCCCCGCGCGGGGGCGTGGATTGAAACATATCGCGCTCAAAAAGAATGCTGGCCACGAAAAGTCGCCCCCCGCGCGGGGGCGTGGATTGAAACATCCGTCAAGATTTTTGAGTCAAAGGTTATGTGTCGCCCCCCGCGCGGGGGCGTGGATTGAAACCCATTATCAAGTCTTTTTTTCATCTTTTTTTTCCGTCGCCCCCCGCGCGGGGGCGTGGATTGAAACAATCAATAGACACTGGTCATGATGCTACCATAGGTCGCCCCCCGCGCGGGGGCGTGGATTGAAACATCATCATATCATCATCAGACTGGTCAAGGATATGTCGCCCCCCGCGCGGGGGCGTGGATTGAAACGTGATGGTGGTACATGTGATTATATGGTGGCATAGTCGCCCCCCGCGCGGGGGCGTGGATTGAAACTATCAAGGATGTCAAGGCACATGAGTATGGTATCGTCGCCCCCCGCGCGGGGGCGTGGATTGAAACTCCTATATAATAAGGGGACATCTGTACAAGCATGTGTCGCCCCCCGCGCGGGGGCGTGGATTGAAACATGAAGGTACTGATGTGGTCACCTAGTTTGTATGTCGCCCCCCGCGCGGGGGCGTGGATTGAAACTTTTAACTGGCCGATAATCTATGGCCACTAGACTAGTCGCCCCCCGCGCGGGGGCGTGGATTGAAACTTTTAAGTGCCTATAATCTATTGCAACAAGATTGTCGCCCCCCGCGCGGGGGCGTGGATTGAAACCCTAGTCAGAAAAAAAAGTTGCTCTGGAAGTTAGTCGCCCCCCGCGCGGGGGCGTGGATTGAAACACTTGCTAACGTTACATTACCCTTTGATTTTTTAGTCGCCCCCCGCGCGGGGGCGTGGATTGAAACCTTCCCGGCTCGCCCGGTTCCCAGTCCTCCGCCTAAGTCGCCCCCCGCGCGGGGGCGTGGATTGAAACTGCAGGGGATCGTTGCAGTTGCCGAGCATGGGGGTCGCCCCCCGCGCGGGGGCGTGGATTGAAACTTTGATCCATCCGGATGCCGGGGCCGTGTTTCCGTCGCCCCCCGCGCGGGGGCGTGGATTGAAACTTGACAGCAGAGGAAGAAGCCGACCCGCTCAAAAGGTCGCCCCCCGCGCGGGGGCGTGGATTGAAACCCACCGCCTGAGCCATCCCGCTTGCGAGTGCCTGTCGCCCCCCGCGCGGGGGCGTGGATTGAAACACGTTGATCAGGATCTGCCCCTCGATATAGGCCCCGTCGCCCCCCGCGCGGGGGCGTGGATTGAAACGTCGGGCCGGACGAACACCTCCTTGATCAGCGAGGTCGCCCCCCGCGCGGGGGCGTGGATTGAAACTCCTCGAAGAAGGAGGCCGCGTACTGCGCCAGGCATCGCCCCCGCGCTCAAACCGTCCCGCCCATACCCGAGACGCAGGACTACGTGCGCAAGGTTATTGAGTGCTACCGCGTATTCCAGGGCGGGTAGGGATAAGCTAGGCACCACCCCTTAAACCAAGGTCCGCGTGCCTGCTTGCAATGGCAGCGGCCAGCTTATCCAGGGCCGCAAAATCACTGTCCGACGGCAACCCCTTGCAGAGCACAGGATCCAACACCTCAACCTTAAGGTTTGGAATCATCCCCGCGAGTGTTTCCACGGTTTTCCCTCCCCACCCATAGGAACCGATAATAGAGAGAAATTTTGCCTTAGGCCGCAAGGCATTTGCCAGAAATGTCGCGTAAGCCGCCAGAGGGTGAGGATTGGCCAAAACGGTGGGAACACCCACAACGATCGTTGCCGCGTCAACCAGCGCCATGGCTAATTTCCCGATATCGGCAACCGCCAGGTTAAAAAGTTCAACGCGGACGCCGCGTTCCGCAAGAGCGGACGTCAGATAGTCCACCATCTTCTGGGTGCTGCCGTGCATGGACACGAAAGGAATGACCGCCACGTTGTGGGGATCGCTCGATATCCAGTCCCTGTAGGCGTCCATGATCCACGCCGGCCGGTCATAAATCTGTCCGTGACTCGGGGCGATCATTTGAATGTCATACCCTTGAAGCTTCTCGATATTCTTTTGGATAATGCTGCGAAACGGCATCATGATTTCAGCGAAGTACCGTTTGGCGGCTTCATAGACACGTCCCTGATCTGTTACATACAAATCAGATGTGGCGATGTGGGAACCGAAGAAATCGCAACTGAACAGGATTTTGTCCTCTTCGAGATAGCTTACCATGGTTTCAGGCCAGTGGACCCAGGGGGTATAAATGAACTTCAGGGTCTTATCTCCCAGAGACAAGGTCTCTCCGTCTTCCACAATCATGAAGCTTTTTTCCGATACTTTCAGCGCCTCCATGAGCAAACCTTTGGCCTTCGGCGTTACAACCACTTTGGCCTCCGGGAAACGCTCAAGCACCAGCGGGATGGTCCCGGAATGGTCCTGTTCGGAATGGTGGGAAACGATAAAATCCAGCGTGGTCACTGCGTCCAGTTGCGCCATCAGTGTATCGACCATGGGCGGATCAACCGTATCCAGCAAAGCTGTTTTTTCGCTTCCTTCGATCAGGTAAGCGTTATACGTTGTCCCGTCGGGAAGTGGAATGAGAGAGTCGAAAAGGCGGCGATCCCAATCCACTGCGCCCAGCCAGGAAACCCCCTTTGTTATTGTTCGTTTTTTCATCTCTGACTCCTTTCTGTTTTAGGCAATACGGGGCAACACAGGGACAGTATATCTGTTGATCGGCCTTGCTCTTGATAAATTACTACGATGTCGACCAATTACCCGGAGCTGCCCCGGCAATGAAACTATTCTGAAACGCTGTTTATATAATCCCTGAGCGCGACCGCATTGTTGTAATCGGGCTCTTTTGATGAGTACAAAAAACTAACTCTGCCGCCCTTCAGATGCGCCAGAAGCTCTTTGACGCTCTCCTCATTTGAAGCCAACTCTGAAAAATATCGCTTTTTAAATTCAGGCCATTTATCACGATCGTGATTATACCATCTGCGAAGATCATTCGAAGGCGCCACCGATTTCAACCACAAATCTATCTTCGCATCCGTTTTCGAAAGGCCTCTTGGCCATAGTCGATCAACCAGGATTCTGATCCCATCTTCAGAATCAGCCTGATCGTATACCCGCTTAACCTTGATATCCATATTCTGAATTGAAGCGTACGTCAGCCCTCTGCGACGGCGCCTTAGCGACGTACACAGCAGGGCATGGTTCGACCCTTCTATGATTTCTCGAAACTCGCGAAGACAGATGCATCGAATATGCAGGGAAGCACTTCCGCCTGTGTGCAGAGTTCTTGGATCGTATCCATGATGCAACAGTAATAGTCGGTCTCGCCAAGGGCGGAGGACGATAGAAGATCGAGTGAGCCTCCGTTCCCAAGTTCCCTCAACCACTTGAGAATGCGGCTGTCTATTGGGATTTCGTATTGCGTCAGACCCAACCATTGAAGAAGGTTCCTGGATTGTTTTGGGCCGAAGCCTTTCAGGAGTTTGTCAATCTGGGTCGCACAAGCCCGCTCCTTCTCTTTAGATAGAGGTGCCTTCCTCAGCGGAATCAACACAGTATCGAGTTCGTCCCATCCGCCCCCGTTGAGCCAGCGGAAATTGTGTGCAATCTGTTTGGAAATGACTGTCGTGCGTCTGATTCCGCCAAATGCGTCAAACTCGGACTCGGCCAGCCGTACAATGTCTTTAGCCTCCTTGCACTGATCAAGCAACAGCAACGGAGAATTGGATCGAATGAAACGTTGAACGGCAGAATCTGCGCTGGACTTCTGTTGCGTCGTAAGGAGACACCCGATCTGTCTTTTCCAGATAATCTTATGGGAAAGGTCAATGCCTCTTCGGCAAACGTTCCGATCACGACGTTCTACGACTATAGTGTGACCGGCCATCATGGTTACGACATCCCTGACGCGCTTTACGTCATTCCGCGAGAATGTAATTTTGATCTTCATCTTTTTGGTCGAACCCCTGTGTCAGTGGACGGTTTTTGCTCCGCTGGACACAGATGTTCGATGTGATTTACCTTATCTCAGTAAATATTTCAGGATGCTGATCAGCAATGCGTAAAAGAGATTTTGCTGGGCCTTGAGGATTTCTTCTCCCTTGTTCCCAATCTTGTATAGTGCGCGGGCTAACACCCATTAAGCCGGCAAAAGCAGATTGTGACAACTTTAACCTTCTTCTAATGGTTTTTGTAGGAGCTGGTTCATTCAAAACATGCGCTTTTAATTTTATTTCGCCTTTTTTAAAGCGTTTTATTTCTTTAATTCCCTCTAATATTTCTTGACCAATATTACGATCACTCATTTTCAATTTCCTCCGCAATCTTTTTTAAAATATAGCTTGGAATCGTTGCTTTTTCACTCTTCGAATATAAAGTAAGTAACCATATTTCATTTTCAGATTTTTTCCAAAAATACATAATCCTTATCCCACCTCTTTTCCCTCTTCTGCCCGGAGCCCACCTAACCTTTCTGACTCCGCCACTTCCACGAACGAGGTCCCCGGTCTCAGGATTAAGAAGTAGATACCATTGAAATAGCCCATATTCATCATCCGATAGATATCTGGGTAACAATTTTGTAAATAGAGTCGTTTCAATGAATATCATATGAGCTATTGTACGGCAATGCCGTATGTATGTCAATAATTATTTGTCATCGTACGTCTCGGATAACGTGGCCGGAAGTAAACGTGGCCGAGCGAAGCGGGCCGGCCGGCCTGTTCCGGCTCGCGTTCATCCGTTTGTCAGGTCCAAGAGCGCGATCTGAACACGTAGATCGCCCAACCAAGCGTGTCGCGGCCCCAGCGCAGGTATGCCGCCTTCGCCTTGCTCACGCGCTCATTTACCTCCGCCAAATCCGGATCATCTGGATGGGTGCGAGCGTACTCCGCTGTCGCCAACCATTGGAGGCCCTCATACCTGTCCCAGTCGTCCGTGCTGCTCACGATGGTGTGAACGAGCTCCATTCCTCGCCCCTCTCCGGCTTCTGCATTCGAGGAGTGGCTCCCGAAGTCCTCTCTCGTGATCCCGGATGTCTCCAGGTAGCCGTCGGACGGCTCCTGCCGCCAGTATGGCTCTCCCACGATCACCCAGCCGCCGGGCTTCACCATGCCGATCAGCGCTTCGAGCGTATTGGCATGCCCCCCGAAGATCCAACTGGCACCGATACATGACGCCAGATCCAAGCTGTGCGGCTCGTCCGGCTTGAAATCCGCACCATTCATCTGAGTGAAAGTGATGCCGGCACTCGATGTCCGCGTCTTGAGCCTTCTCCTGGCATCGGCGATGTAAAAAGGAGAAATGTCGATGCCCATGCCACGAACGCCAAAGGCTTCCGCCAAGCGAATCAGGAACTCACCCTTTCCACAGGCGATGTCAACCACCTGCGCGTTATTCGGGAGGCGCAGAAGTTCCACGAGACGCGCCAGTTTTTCCTCGCTCGTGGGATTGCATACCACATGTTCACGGTGAGTAATGTCGTAGAACTTCAATGTGTCCATGATTCTCAATCCTTCGAGGTCCTATCTTTAAGCTGAGTGGGCGGCGGCAGATAGATGTTTTAGCCGCGATCTTCTACCGCTCAACTCAAGCGGCAGGTTAGATTTCGCTTTTGTAAACATCCTTACGATTGTCGATCCTAAGGATAAGGATATCAAGACCCAGCAGGGCATAAATCACCCTGTAGTCACCGACGCGGTATTTGCGAATACCGGCAAACTGGCCCTTGAGCACAGGATTGGATTCAGGCTGCTTAATCAGTTCATTCTCAATGAGATCAAGGATGCGTTTCGCCTCGGGCTTCGATAG
The DNA here is from genome assembly GCA_002428735.1 of Syntrophaceae bacterium UBA6078. GTDB lineage: Bacteria > Desulfobacterota > Syntrophia > Syntrophales > UBA2210 > UBA6078. Next base: position 14,167 of record DIXO01000006.1, read on the forward strand.
CTTTTTGAGGTCGCGGTGGACCGACTTCTTATAGACGATATTATAGGCCAAGGGACTCCCTCATCACTTCGGATGAAACAATCTCATCACCCTTATCGTGGAGTCGATCGAGGGCTATCTGGAGATCCGCGTAATCCTCGATATAGGACTCCAGGGCTTTCTGAATGATGAAAGAGCGGGGCCTTTCGGTCTCTTTGGCTATGCTATCGAGTTGGCTGGCAAGATTCTTGGGGAGCCGTACTGATATTGCTGTATTCATAATGAATCTCCTGTCATTTTTGTATTACAATATATGCAGGCATGCCTGTTTCGTCAAGCAAATTTTCGAAATCTAAGAGCCGCCGGATGAGCCGCCGTTTTTGGGAGCGGAATTGCATGTATGCACTGTGCCGTGCGAAAAATCGAGTGAGGCGAAGTCCGAAGGGGGTCGGCTCGATTGGTTTTGATTATCTTGCTATAAGCGGAAAATAACCTCTTGTTTTTTCCATTTCGCTACCATAGGCCACGTTATCATGGAAAACAAGAAAAATTCAGTCCGGACAATCAGTTACGACTTATGAATCAGGTTAGACGGGCCATACGCTATCATCGTTGCGCCTGTCGTACCGGAAAACAAAACACATTGTCCTATGTGACGGCAAAGAGGCTGGCGAACCGGATGTGGTGGAGAAGAACGGAATAGTAGACGGTGAATACGGAGAAAAGTCCCACCACCGAAACGGGATGTCGCCGGTAGCGCCAGATGAGGGTGAGACCGAGGGAGACCAGGGCAATCTTGACGAGGGCAAAAAGAATGGGGCTATCGTGCAGCAGCTGTTCCATGAGGATGTTGATTTCCCGCATCAGCCCCAGCCGCGCCCAGGCCAGGGTGAAAAGCAGATCCAGCAGATTCATGACGACGATGGCTAAAATGATCCCATTGAGCCATCGGATCTGTTGCGGAGTTCCAAGGGAGATCGTTTGCCGTGCCACGGGAAGATTCCTCTTCAAGTCGCTGGTTTGTACCTTTGTCGTATAATCGGCTCCGCCTGCTCTGTCAATGGATTTTTTAATGACCTTCCCGATCATTTTCCTCCCAGCTATCGGAGTCCCCCCGCCGTCCAGAATCAGACGTTGGCGCCCGGTTGGGCTATCCACAGGCCGGTCAGCCCGAACGACAGGGGAGGGGGGAGGGGGGCGCCACGGGCAGAACCTGCGCCTGGCGGCTTTTCCATCAGCCGATGTCTTTCTTCAATTCAAGCATGCCGGAAGAGATCGTTTGCAGTGCATTGTCGATGAGTGTCAGTTCCTCGATTGCTTTCTCCTTGATCGTGTGGCTGCTGTCGAGTGAATCGGCCATGGTCGATATATCAACGGTGAAGACGTGAAAGCGGTCGAGAAGCATTTCATTGAGGATTTTAGGGGCTTCATCAATAAGTCTGAACAGGTAAGACATCTTGAGATTTTCTTTATAGTTGTTCAAACTGGATAGTATAGACTGTGCCATTTCTTTCTTGATTCTCCGGACACCATCCTCGAGCGCGAGTATCTCTCCTCCTCTTTCGTTTTGAATGTCCTTTTTCAATACCTTCTTTATCAGTTTCACCAGATTGTAGTACGTGAGTCGCATGATAGCCTCAGTACGGACTTTCGCGGTATACTGGAGTGATGAAACAAGTTTCGGAACATTGCATCTGACTCTTTTTTTCAGAATTTCCAGGTCTATGGAATACATTTCATCAAATGGTGATTTTTTCGACGATATGCCCATATGCTCAAGAGCCTCTTCGTAATCGTGAAGCGCATTTTTCATGAGAGAATCGTAAGTGTGGGCAGCATCAGCAAGCAAGGTCTCAATTTTCACTTCTTCGTAACGGGTGAATTGAACCAGTTGGGGGTTGATAACTTCGGCCATGAAAAAATCGAGAGTGTGCTTGAAGTCCTTGAATACCATGTATAACGTCGCTGAGAAGCCGATTTCATCAATATCGTTCTCACGCGCCCGATAGTCAACAGTGTAGTTTTTTATGTGTCCCTGGATCTCCTTGACAAGGTTTCCGTTGCGGCCGTCAAAGAAATTGTCCGCGGTTTTCCACACATCGAGTTTTGTTTTCCGCGATGCCGCGTCGATTGTTTTTCCTATGTGCACTACCAACTGGTATAAGTGCGCCTGAACATCTTTTATTTCCTGGATGGCTTTCAAGGCGCCTTCGGTGTCTTTGGTGAGAATAGCGTGATTGATTTTGACCCAGTCGTGAAGTCCGGCTTCCATAAGCGCGAATCGTTCAAAGTGGTTTTTCAACAGGAGGTTGAACCGGTCCCGGGTAAGTTTTTCGCCGAAGAAGGTGAGGAATCGCGCCGTTTCCTGGTCTGAAAACCTGCTCAGTTCCTCTTCGCCTTTCCATTGTTCCGCCCGGAGCGTGTCTTTGCTGGAAGCGTTTTCACGTATTTGTTTTATGAGATTAAAGAGGGCGGAGAAGGTGAATATCCGCGGACCGGGTTTGATGAGCGATATTTCTTCGCCAACTCTGCCCACGAGGGCTTTGAGATCACCGAGCGTGTCATGTTCGCTGAGATCGGCATTGACGATAAAGTAGATATTCTCCATGAGACCCATTTTTTTGATTGTCGAGAGAAATTTGACGTCTGCCTCCCGTACGCCGGTCCTGCTGCTTAAAACGTATAGTATCAAATGGGTTCCCATGAGGTAGTCCTGAATCATGGAAAGGTGAAGCGGGTTTGGCGAATCGCTTCCCTGACAGTCCGCGATTTCGATGTTGTCGTCGAGGTTTTTGATTCCGGGAATCTGTATCTCAAGATCTTTCAGATATACCGCGAGAGAATCATCACCCACAAAGTTTTTGTGCTCGTCGAAATCGCTTCCTTCAAATCTTCGAACCTCCCCTCCCTGCGAAAGGATTTTTCTTATCCGTTCATATCCCTTCAGGTAAGAAGTGAGCAAAACGCCGTTGGCATCAAAGGCCCCCTGCAGGATACGTTTTTCAGCGGTCAGGGAATTCAGCGCCTTGTCCAGTTCAGCCCTGTCTTCCTCCCGCCTTATGTCGAATTGATGGTCATCGGAATGCTGTTGAAGAGACGGGAAAAGAATCATCGCCTCTTTCATCTCGGCATTTACTTCTTCCCATGTCTTGAAAAAGAGAGATGCTCGCAGGGTCGGGCCCTTCCGTATCTTTGTGACGATCGAGGTGACAACACCGGCGCCTCGCTTCAGATAATCCCCCCCCAAGAAAGCATTTACAAAGGTGCTCTTCCCTGATTTTATGGCTCCCACGACGGCGATCTTCAGGGTGTCTTCATTCATCTGGTCTTGTATAAAACGGCCTATCCTTTCCCATTGATCGAGAGGGGGCGGCGATATCCCCTGGATTGCCCGTGCCGTACTCAGAAGAGACGAGAATTCATCAGTTATCTGAAGAAATCTGGTTTTGATGGCGTTAAAGGTGTCCATGCCGAGAGATTCTGCTTTCCTTGCCTGTTTTAGTGTGGTTCGAACATTTTTTATGACCGCCGCACAAAAGACCGGCTTCACCGTCACGGCTGTCGTTCTTCAGTCCGACGGCGGGATCATGCATCATCTTGTTGGCGGTGGGATGTACGAGTATCGTTCTTATCCCATGATACGGGCCGCATGAAGAGTCAGTCTTTCCGTTGCAGAGGGCAGTCACTTTGCAGGTCTGTGATGATTCGACTACAACTGACAGATTGGGCGGCATTATAGCCTTTCTCTCGGAATTTCGAAAGGAGTTTTTCCCTCCTAAAATCTTTGACAAGCTGCAATCCCCGAGTAAGGAGAACAACAGGTTTTTGATCTTGCCTCCTTTTTATGTGCTTGTGAGCAGATGCAATCCCATGATAGACCAGCACATGCTTCATAAGCCAGGAGATCATGTGGGGCAAACAGAACAGGATGAAGGAAACATGACGAACAAAGACTCTTTTTTGCATTTGGAGAACCCCCATGCGCTAGCCGTTGACGAGAGCCTCACAGAGTTGAAGTCAACGCCGGAAGGACTTTCATCGGATGAAGCCGGCAAGCGTCTGGATGCGCACGGGCCGAACCGGTTGCCGGCGGCGGAGAAGGAAGGTTTCCTCAAACGCTTTTTCAAACACTTCAACGATCTGCTCATCTATGTTCTCATCGCCGCAGCTGCCATCACGGCGGCGCTCCGGCACTGGATCGATACCGGTGTGATCCTCGCGGTGGTCGTCATCAACGCCATTATCGGATTCATTCAAGAGGGTAAGGCGGAGCAGGCGCTGGAAGGCATCCGCAAGATGCTCTCGCTGCATGCCCATGTCCGCCGGGATGGTGAATGGATCGAGATTGAAGCCGACGAACTGGTTCCCGGCGATATCGTGCGGCTGCGCTCTGGCGACCGCGTGCCCGCTGATATGTGGCTCATGGAGGTTACCAGCCTTCGCATTGATGAATCAGCCCTGACCGGCGAATCGGTTCCCACCGAAAAAAGGACCGACCCCAACCCCGCTGAGGCCGGTATCGGAGACCGGAACAGCATGGCGTTCTCCGGCACGATTGTCGCCGCCGGTCGCGGCGTGGGGGTTCTGACCGCCACAGGCGCCGCAACGGAACTGGGCCGCATCAACAAGATGATCGCCGACGTTGAAAAACTGGCGACACCGCTCACGCGGCAGATGAACCGGTTCAGCAAAATCCTCTCCGTCGCAATTGTCGGTATGGCCGTGTTGATGTGGCTCGTCGGATGGATTCTGCACGACTTCAGCGTCGCCGATCTGTTCTTTGCCGCCATCGGGTTCGCCGTAGCCGCCATACCCGAGGGGCTGCCTGCCATTCTCACCATCACGCTCGCTCTCGGCGTACAGCGCATGGCCAATCGAAATGCCATCACGCGCAAGCTGAATGCGGTCGAAACGCTCGGCTCAGTCACCGTCATCTGTTCCGATAAAACAGGAACACTTACACGCAATGAAATGACCGTGCGTCACGTCATCTCGCGGGCCGGACAATACGATGTGGAAGGCACCGGCTATGCGCCCGAAGGAAAGATCACCCATGACGAAAAAGAGGCTTCGCTCGAAGAGCATGCAGGTTTGCATGATTTGATTGAGGTTATGGCCGTCTGTAACGACTCGGAAATATCGGAAGAGGACGGAAGGTGGAAAGTCACCGGCGAACCAACGGAAGGCGCCCTGCACACCCTCGCCCGCAAGGCTCGATTTGACGGAAAGGGTTACGAACGTATTGCTGCAATTCCGTTCGAGTCCGAAAACAAGTTCATGGCCACCCTCAATCGTATCCCTGATGGCGGCATGCGCATCTTCTGCAAAGGCGCGCCGGATCGCCTTCTCGATCGCTGCACAAACGAGCGGACAGCGGATCACGGCACCGGAGCGCTTGATCGTGCGTTCTGGGAAAGACAGATCGAGGAACTCGGCAGGCAGGGGCTACGCGTCCTTGCTGCCGCCGCCCGCGAAGTGGACGGAAGCAAGAGCGGGCTCGCGATTGAAGATCTCGAGCAGGATATGGTGTTCATCGGCATTGTGGGGATTATTGACCCACCCCGTCCCGAAGCCATTGAAGCCATCAAAGTCTGCCACCAGGCCGGAATCCGTGTGAAGATGATCACCGGCGACCACGCGGGCACGGCAAAAGCGATTGGCAAAGAAATGGGCATCGGCGACGGCGAGCACGCCGTTACCGGCGCGGAACTGGAGGAGGCTTCGGATGAAGACCTCCGGCGCATGGTTCGCGACAATGACATTTTCGCCCGCACGAGTCCCGAGCACAAATTGCGTTTGGTGAAGGCGTTGCAGGCCAACAACGATGTGGTCGCAATGACCGGGGATGGCGTCAACGATGCGGCCGCGCTCAAGCGCGCCGATGTCGGCATTGCGATGGGTATTAAAGGCACCGAAGCGACAAAGGAGGCCGCTGATATTGTGCTGGCGGACGACAACTTCACTTCCATCGAACGCGCTGTGGCGGAAGGTCGCACCATTTACGACAACCTTCGCAAAGCCATTCTGTTCATTCTGCCCACGAACGGCGCGGAGGGGTTGGTCATTCTCGCCGCTGTTGTCTTCGGCTTTACGCTTCCCATCACCCCGGTACAGATTCTCTGGGTGAACATGGTCACTGCCGTTACGCTGGCACTGGCGCTGGCATTCGAGCCGGCCGAACCCGGCGTGATGCGTCGACCGCCCCGCATACCGGGCGGGCCGATCCTTGGCGCGGCGTTTCTGTGGCGCATCGGATTTGTTTCCCTGCTGATCGGCGGCGCAACCATTGCCGTGTTCCTGATCGAGAAACATATCGGCATGCCGCTGGAACTCGCGCGCACGCTGGCGGTGAATACGCTGGTGTGCGGACAGGCCGTCTACCTCTTCAACAGCCGATACCTCCACGAATCGAGCCTGCGCGTGGAGCGGTTGTTTGCCAATCCCATGGCATGGCTAGCGGTCGGCGTGCTGGCCGTTCTGCAACTGACGTTTGTCTACGCCCCATTCATGCAGCGGTGGTTTGGTTCGGCATCGTCCGAACTGCGCCATTGGCTGATTCCGCTGGGCATCTCAGCGGGCGCGTTTCTGCTGATCGAGGCGGGAAAAGCCGTCACCCGCCGATTCTTCCTTCCCCCTGACAGTCGCGGGGCTGAAAAGGATAAGGAAACAGTATCCGCTTGAGCGTATTGCCCTGTTGAGGAGCCTACCGATTCCCCCATCCCATTTCGCTTCATTCATGAAAATGGGGTCCCGCTGGCAATTACTTCCCGTATCACGGAAGAGCAGGCTGTCGTTCTGATTCGCCTTTCAGCACTCGAAGCTCCCGCGCTGTCCAGTACCAGATGATGGCGAAGGAGATAACGTTGGCGATGGGCTGCGCCATCCACACGCCGATCAGGCCGAACCACAGGGGAAGGAGATGGATCAGCGGCACGACAAGCAACACCTGGCGCCCCACCAGCAGCGCCATTCCCGTGAGACCTTTCCCCAGCCCCATGAAGAGATTGATCCACACGATAATCGGCCCCACGAGGATCTGTGTGCAAATGTGGATTCTCAAGGCGGGGACGGCGACGGCGAGAAGCTCGGGGTCGCCGGTAAAGAGGCTCAGAATCGGATGGGCGAAGAACTCGATGCCCAGGAAGCTCACTCCCGCGATGAAGACGGATATCTTCGCGGCAACCCGTGTAATTTCTCTGATCCGGTCGTAATTGCTCGCCCCGTAGTTGAACCCGATCATGGGCATGACCCCGTGGCCGATTCCGAAGAGAATCATCATCAGCACCCCGTTTATCCTGAATGCCAGTCCCAGCGCGGCGACGGCGATGTGACCGAAACCCGCGAGCGTAATATTGTAGAAGATCAGCACGGCGCTGAAGGCGATGTTGGTGACAAAGGAGGGGAATCCGACCTGATAGATCGGGGCGATGATCGACGATGCCGGGAGCATGTGCCTCAGCCTCACCCGGTAGCCGGAGCGGCGCGAGAAGAGGAAGTACAGGGAGAGGAAAGATGTGGAACATTGCGAGACGGCCGTGGCGAGCCCCGCCCCTCTGACCCCCATTTCAGGAAAAGGCCCCCATCCGAATATGAGAAAGGGATCGAGGACCGCGTTGACCAGCGCGGATGTTATTATGACGAACATGGGAACGTTCGGGTTCCCCTCGGCCCGGAAGAGGTAGTCCGACATCATCATGAAAAAGAGAAAGGGGGTTCCGAAGACGATGATTTTCAGGTACTGCTCCGAAAGGGGGAGAATATGCTCCGTGGCGCCGAAGAACCGGAGAATGGGCGTGGAACAAAGTGTCCCGGCTATAATGACCATTATCCCGAAGAACACGGAAAGGAAGATGACCTGACCCGCCGTTCTGTTGGCTTTCAGTGCATTCCCCGCTCCGAACATGCGGGCGGCGAATGATCCCGCCCCCACGCCTGTTCCGACGCCGATGGCCCCGAAGAGAATCTCGATGGGAAAACAGATGGTAAGGGCCGCGATCGCCTCCGGGCTGATCTTGCCGATCCAGAAGGCGTCCACCACGCTATAGAGCGACATGATAAGCATTGCCGCCATGGAGGGGAGGCTCATCTTGATCAGGAGTTGCCCGACGGAGTCCTTCCCCAGATCGAGCATTCTTTTTTCTTTATCGGTCTTCATATGGTATGTGGTAGCGATCTCACGCCGTCGCACGGGCGGCGTATGGTGACTTGAAACGTGCCGAACCCTCATACACCAAAAAAAGGGGTTGGTAAACAGATGAAAAATGGCGGGTACAATCTGATCGTCATACTGGGGCCGACCGCCACCGGCAAAACGAGACTGGCCGCCCGGCTCGCGAAGGAGCGCGGTTCCGAGGTAATTTCGGCCGATTCGCGCCAGGTATACCGGGGCATGGATCTGGGAACGGGGAAGGATCGTTCTGAATTTCTGGTGGACGGCGTCTCCGTGCCCTGCCATCTGATCGATATCGTCGATCCCGGCTATGAATTCAGCCTCTTCGAATATCAGCAGCGTTTCTACCGCTGTTTCTCCGACCTTTCGGCGCGGGGAATCATACCCGTCATGGCAGGGGGTACGGGGCTCTATATCGAAGCGGTGGTGAGAGAGTACGCGATGGTTGCGGTGCCGGAAGACCAATCGCTGCGCGAAGAACTGCGCACGATGGACCTGGATGCCTTGCGGGTGCGTCTCCAGAAATGCAATCCGGCCCTGCACAATACGACGGACACGGAGGATCGGGAGCGGCTTGTTCGCGCCATCGAGATCGCGGAGTACACGAAGGCGCTCGAAACAGGCGGCATCTCTGATCATCCGGCCCTGTGCCCCTTTGTGGTCGGTATCCGCTGGGATCGATCCCTTCTGCGCGAGAGGATCACGAGGCGTCTGCGGGAACGCGTCGACGCGGGGATGATCGAAGAGGTCAGGGCGCTCCATGACCGGGGGGTGAGCTGGGAGCGGCTGGACTCGTTCGGCCTGGAGTACCGCTATGCGAGCCGGCATCTTCAGGGGCTCATGGATCGACGGGAGATGTTCGAGCAGTTGAACACCCGGATACACCAGTTTGCCAAGCGCCAGATGACGTGGTTCAGACGCATGGAACGGCGGGGCGTGCGCATCAACTGGATTGACGGCGCCGATTACGACGCCCTCAAAGCACTGGTCGAGGAGCAGGTGGGATGATTCCCGAAAATATCCGGACATATCTGAACCGCTACTCCGTGGGCGCCGGATGGCGGATCATATCCGGCCCGCTTGAGGGAATCGAGAATGCCGTGGTGATCCCCGCCCTCGCTGAATCGGGCCATCTCTTTACAACCCTTGCCAGTCTTGCCGGGAATCCCCGGAGCGAGCTCGCGCGCACCCTTGTTATCTGCGTTGTCAACAACGGGGGAGCGGCTACGGTCTCGGCGGACGATCGGGCCGATAATCAAAAAACATTAAAGAGGCTGAAAAAACAGGTTGTTTCTGATGTGAACGGCCTGCGGGTCGCGTATGTGGATGCGTCATCTCCGGGGCGCGAAATGCCGGATACAGATGCCGGTGTGGGGTTCGCGCGGAAGATCGGGATGGATCTCGCCCTGGGCGTGTTCGACTACGAGCGGCGCGGCCCGCGGCTTATCTTGTCCCTGGATGCCGATACCCTGGTGGAGGAGAATTATCTTTCCGCCGTCCGGGAGTCATTTGAGCGAAAGAAGCATGCAGCGGCGGTCATCGCCTACGCGCACCAGACGGCGGGCAGTCCCGATGAACAGGCCGCCATATGCTGCTATGAGCTGTTCCTCCGCTATTATGCCCTCGGTCTCCGGTACGCCGGATCGCCCTACGCGTTTCATTCCATCGGTTCCACCATGGCCTGCACCGCCGGCGCCTACGCGCAGGTAAGGGGAATGAACAGGCGGAAGGCGGGGGAAGACTTCTATTTCCTCGACAAGCTCGCCAAGACCGGCGCCATGGGAAGGATCTCCGCTACCACCGTCCGCCCCTCGTCGCGGGTGTCACGGCGCGTCCCATTCGGCACGGGAAAGCGCGTTGCCCGCTTTACCGAGGGGATGGAGAACGAATACACCCTGTACAACCCCCGAGCGTTTTTCGTTCTCAAAGAGTGGCTCGGCAGCATGGCATCCTGCGGGGATACGGATCCGGAAAGGATACTGGCGCGTACCGGCATGATCGATCCTTCGCTCGAAGGATTTCTTCGGGGATATCGCTTCAACGAGATATGGCCCCGCCTCATTCGGAACAGCGGAGATGCGCCGCACCTTCGCGATCATTTTTCCCGCTGGTTCGACGGATTCAAGACCTTCAAGCTGATCCGCCACCTGGCACATACCACTCTCCCTCCCGTTCATATGTTCACGGCCCTGGAAACGCTCGCCGAGATGATGGGGGATCGGCTTCCCGTTCGTGTCACACCCGGCTCCGTCCCGCCGCTCTCGGAGCAGATGGAGATACTTGAACATCTTCGCGCCTGTGATCGGGGCGGTGATGACGGCACCGCGGCGAGCGCTGCCGGGGAAGGAACACGGAAAAAATAAAGGATGCGTATTCTCAAATAGATGAATACTTCTGTTAATGTAAAACATAAAGAAAATGGTGAACACTGACATGAAATCTCCCGACCATACATATACCAATCATCTCATCCATGAACGCAGTCCCTATCTGCTGCAGCATGCCCACAATCCCGTCAACTGGTATCCCTGGGGCCGGGAAGCGCTGGATAAGGCCCAGCAAGAAGATAAACTCATCATTGTGAGCATCGGATACGCGGCATGTCACTGGTGTCACGTCATGGAGCACGAAAGTTTTGCCGACGAACAGGTGGCGCAATTCATGAACGATCATTTCGTGGCCATCAAGATTGACCGGGAGGAGCGGCCCGACATCGACCGGATCTACATGCATGCCGTCCAGTTGGTTGCGGGCACGGGGGGCTGGCCTCTCAACTGTATCGCCCTCCCCGATGGGCGTCCCCTTTATGGCGGGACCTATTTCCCCCGGGCGCAGTGGCTCGATATGCTCTCCCGGGTAGTGCGGTTCGTCAGAGAGAATCCTGACAAGGCGGAGAAGCAGGCACATGCGCTCACCCAGGGGGTGCGGTCAGGAGAACTGATGTGCGTGGCCGCTGAAGAGGCGACATACACCATAGATGACCTGCGCCGTATTGTCGCGGCCTGGAAAAAAGATATCGATTACACCTACGGCGGTCACAAACGTGCGCCCAAATTCCCGCTTCCCGCGGGCTGGCAGTTCCTGCTCCACTACCATCACCTGACGGGGGACGCCGATGCCCTGAAGGCCGTTACGACAACCCTGGACCGGATGGCGGACGGCGGAATCTACGACCAGATCGGGGGAGGGTTCGCGCGATACTCCACCGATCCCTACTGGAAGGTCCCCCATTTTGAAAAAATGCTCTATGACAACGCGCAGCTCATCAGCCTGTATACCGCCGCGTATCAACAGACCAAAGGTCCCCGCTACAGGCGCATCGTCATGGAAACGATGGATTTCATCCAGCGGGAGTTCACATCCCCGGAAGGGGGATTCTATTCTTCCTTTGACGCCGACAGCGAAGGTGAGGAAGGAAAGTTTTATGTGTGGACCCGGGCCGAACTGCGGCGGGCGCTGGGCGAAGATGCCGATCTGATCTGCGACTACTACAGCGTGACGGAACAGGGGAACTGGGAGAAGGGAAGGAATATTTTGTTCAGATTCGCATCGGACAAAGAGATAGCAGACAGATACGCGCTCACGGAGGACGAACTGGCGCGGCGCGTTCAGGGGGCAAGGGAACTGCTGCTGCGCAAACGGGGGGAACGGATTCGACCGGGGCTCGATGACAAGATCCTCACCGCGTGGAACGCCCTCATGCTCAAGGCCTGTGCCGACGCCTGCCGGGTGTTCGATGCTGCATCCTGCCGGGATATGATGTTGAAGAATGCCGCATTCATCAGCAGGGAAATGAAATCCTCCGACGGCAGACTGAACAGAAGCTATAAAAACGGCACGGCCTCGATCAACGCCTTCCTCGATGATTACGCCTTTGTCATCTCCGCCTTCATTGCCGTGTACCAGGCCACCTTTGATGAGAAGTGGCTCCACGATGCGCGGCAACTGATGGCCTATGTGCTTGCCCATTTTCATGATGAAACGAGCGGGATGTTCTTCTACACCTCCGACATCGACCCGACCCTGATCGCTCGCACGTTGGAACTCGCCGACAATGTCATTCCCGCTTCCAATTCCGAGATGGCAAAGAATCTGTATCTGCTGGGCCACTATTTTTCCGACGGCGGGTATATCCGGAGAGCGGAACAGATGCTGGGCGCTGTGGGAAAAAATCCTTTCACCGGCGGCGCCTATTACGCGAACTGGGATATTCTGATGGCTTGGATTGCCGGAGGACTCTGCGAGGTCGCCATCCGTGGGGAAGAAGCCGAGACCCGGCGCAGGGAGCTTGACGCGCACTATCTTCCCCAGGTGCTTATCTCGGGCGGAACGGGCGGGGGAACGCTGCCTCTCCTCGAACAGAAACCGGCAGAGGGGCGCACCGCGATCTCTGTCTGCCGGGACAGGGTGTGTCGGCAGCCTGAAACAACGGTGCGGGAGGCGCTGAAACATATCCTGCGCTCCTGATTGCCGATTTCCGGAAACTCACGCTGCCGCCATCGAAGATGAATTCCATCCCCCATGCAGGCGTTTTTACTCTGTTGTATCCCCGTTAAACCAATTGACCCATAATACAATGTTACCGAAGGAGAAGGGACAGGAGGTATAAAAAATTGCCACTGAGACGTTATGGTGCTATAGTTACAGAACGTTAAGGGGGTAATCCTATGAAAAACGCAGCAATGAGAGCAACCGTATATCTAGACCCGGAATTACACAAAGCACTCAGACTAAAGGCCGTTGAGACATCCCAGTCTTTATCAAAGTTGGTCAATGATGCCATTAAGGAATCTCTCGCGGAAGATGCGGAAGACATCGCGGCATTTGAGGAAAGAGCCAAAGAACCACTGATCAGCTATGAAGCCATGGTCAAGAGGCTTAGAAAAGATGGGCGAATATAAAATTTTCTTTAAAGAATCCATTGATAGGGACCTTCGCTCAATCCCCAAAAACGATGTAAAGAAAATCCTCGCGCGCATAGAAGCGCTTGCGAAAGAACCAAGACCACAAGGCTGTGAGAAACTTTCCAGCCGGGAGAAATATCGTATACGTCAGGGTCCATACCGCATTATATACTCCATCCAGGATCAAGAGCTTACCGTGTGGGTGGTAAAAGTTGGGCATCGCAAAGCTTTTTACCTCTGAAGCGAACAAATCGGCAGAGCCGGGAGCAGCCCCCTGGCGCTCCTTCCGGCTCACTTCGTCATCGGCGGGGCCCAGCATCTCAATTGTTCTAAAAACTGATTTACTGATATAATAGCTTCGTTTCAAATAATTGAAAATTGGAGCGTAGGACATGAGACAATTTAAAATTGTTGTAGAGAAACATCCCGATACATATATTGCTTACCCCCTGGGATTGAAAGGGGTGGTTATCGGGCAAGGCGATTCCTATGAATCTGCCCTGGAGGATGTAAAATCAGCCATTAAATTCCATATCGAAACCTTCGGCTTTACTGAGATTGATTCCGATCCGCCTGTTATCGAGGCATTCATAGCAGAGGCCGGGGTGGCAGTGTAATGGCGAAATTTCCAGCAGACGCCCCTGTTAAAAAAGTCGTAGACACTTTGGAACAACTGGGCTTTCGGTTGATTCGTGAGGGGAATCACATCGCAATGTTAAGGGAGAATGCTGACGGCACGCGCACTCCACTGACAATTCCGAATCATCCTGTCCTGAAAAAAGCAACGTTACGAACGATACTCACTCAGTCCCAAATAGCACGAGACGATTTCTTGAGGATATATTATTCCTGAATTACTGATAACTTTTATTCGCCTGATATCAGCATTAAGGCGATGTGGAAAAACCGCCGCGCCTTATGCCCAGCGTTCGACCTCTGCTCCCGCTGAGAAGGGTACGTTATCCCCTTGTGGTACCGGGGGCAATGCGATACAGGCGGCAGGTTGTTTTTTGTAAGCGAGAGAATCAATGAGTCCATCCATTTTTCTGATTTCCGTGCTGGTCGTCACCGTTGCCCTGTTAATCCGGGCTGAGATCCTTGGAAAGCAGGGGCAGATTTACATCTTCAAGCCCATTTCCACTATACTGGTGATCGGTGTCGCGCTGTTGTCGTTTCTGGAGCCCGGCTGGAACCCCACGTACACGGTGGGCGTGACTGTCGGTCTGCTCTTGTCCCTGGGCGGGGATATCGCGCTCATGTTTCCGGAAAACCGAAGGGCCTTCGGAATCGGCCTGGGATTGTTCCTGCTGGCCCACATTGCCTATGCGGTCGTCTTCACGCTGCTGGGGGGATTTTCGGCCTGGGACCTTCTTTCCGCAGTCATACTGCTGGTCCTTGGCGTGGGTTTCTACCGTCTGGTTCGCCCCAACCTGGGAGCGCTGCAGGGGCCGGTTATCGTATACATTGTGGTGATTTCGGTGATGGTCAACCGGGCCGGGGCGACGGTGGCAAGCCCCGCGTTTGGGGCAACCCAGGCTGTGATGATTCTGACGGGAGCGCTCCTGTTCTTCATCTCGGATATCATGCTGGCCGCGAACCGCTTCTGGAAACCATGGAGATACAATCGCATCAGTCTGGCGTTCTATTACGGCGGTCAACTCCTTATTGCCCTTGCCGCCGGCTGTTTCGGGTGAGGGAAGAAAGAGGGGAACGGGCAAGGCGTACAGGCCGCAGGGGGAGATTCCCCCTATCGGTACTATGGAAAGCATCCCCGGGTTTCAGGATGACGCTCTCACGGTAAAATCTCTTGACAATACATCATCATGGAGTTAGCTAGATAACGGTTTCGATCTTGACGTTTTTTGTGCCTGCGAACGGCTGTACCCAGAGGGGGGACTATGGTCCGATCAACAAAGCCCTGTTTCTCAACAAGAGAGATGGGGCTTTTGTGTGTGTAGAGATGTGGGGGAGTGTTCCTATATTTCCCCAGATTTCCCCATACATAGAAGAGTGCGAGTATTGAGAATTACTTGCACAGGAGGTAACAAATAGAATGATAAGCAACCTAATTACACAGATAGACAATCAAGACATCGTGTTACCAGCCATACAGCGTGACTTTGTTTGGAAGGAAGAACGGATAACTACCTTGTTTGACTCTATTATGCGAGGTTATCCACTTGGTATTGTGTTGTTGTGGGAAACATATCTTGATATTAAATATCGAGAATTTGAAAAGGATTACCAGCCTGAATCAAAATATATTTTTAAAGATAACTCCACTAATAAAAGGATAAAATTGGTACTAGACGGCCAACAAAGACTGCAATCATTATCAATTGCTCTTAATGGCAGTTTAGATGGAAAAGAACTCTATTTAGATGTCCTTAGCGGGAAGACAGCTGACGACTTTAGCAGGCCGTTGAAAAACTGA